>NZ_VTAW01000019.1 GCF_008245225.1 Natrialba swarupiae | reverse complement strand
CTCGACCATAGCCACCCTACCAGCGACGTCGCAAATTAGGTTCGGCGTCTACTGTTCAGGGCGGGGAGGATGTCAACTCGTCTTCGTCCTGTCCAGTCGGTTTCGAACGTAGAGGGCCAGAAACCAGAGGGCGAACGCCGCACCGATCGCCGCGTAAAGCGGCTCGTACGTTACCACCACCGCCGACGAGATCACGAACGCACTCGAGAGGACGGCGTAGCCGAGACCCGAATCGTCGGCACGGACGGGGTCCGTCGACTCCGTTCTGACGACCAGTTCGCCGCGTTCGAGCTGTCCGAGCACGGCGTCGAGACGTGCTGGCATCCCCGCGACGACCGGTGCCGATCGACGAAGATCGGCTCTGACGTCTTCGAACAACGTCTCGAGTTCGCTCTCGACGAAGCCGTGGTCGACGAGAAACGACTGGGTCGTCTCGAGGAAGTCGAACTCCGGATCGAGGCTTCGGCAGACGCCCTCGCCGACGGTGCCGACCCTGACGAGCAACATGACGTTCGGCGGAATCCGAAACGGGAAGTCGTGGAGCATCGCGAACAGTTCGGTGATGATCGTCCGCCAGGTGAGCGCCGACTGGCCTTGGAGCGTTTCGATCACCATCTCGAGGACCTGTCGAACCGCGACGCGGTCGACCGTCGGCTCGAGCACCTCGAGTGCGACGAGTGCGTTCACCAGCCCGTCGACGTCACGCCGGACGAGCGTCCGATACAGGGAGGCGATGTCGGCCTGTTCTTGCTCGGTGAGCCGTTGACTCATCCCGTAGTCGTAGATGACGAGACGGCCCTCCGATGTCACCGCGAGGTTTCCGGGGTGGGGGTCCGCGTGGAAGACGCCGTCGACCAGCCCCATCTTCAGGTAGATCCGCGTGATCAACGTCGCCATCTCCGATGGCGTCGTTCCGACGTCGCTGAGCGCCTCCTCGTCCGTGATCTTCTCGCCTTCGACGTACTCCATCGCGACGACGCGCTTCGAGCAGAGTTCCGGGTAAACGTCGGGGATGACTACCCGGTCGTCGTCGGCGAAGTTCTCCCCGATCTCGACCATCATGGTCGCTTCCCGTTCGAGATCCAGTTCGTCCACGATGATCTCCTCGAAATCGTTCGCGGCGTTCTCGAGGGAGTAGCGCTGACGCTCGTCGACGAACAACAGCAGTATCGGCAGGAGCCGACGAATGACACGTAGGTCGCGTTCGACGAGCGCACGGAGCCCCGGGCGACGGACCTTCAGTGCGATGCGGTCGCCGTCGTACGCGGCGGTGTAGACGAACGCGAGCGAGCCACCCGCAACCGGCTCTACCGTCTCGAGATCGAGCGTCTCGCCGAGTTCTTCCTCGAGAACGGCGAACGGTTCGCCGCCGGCCTCTTCCGGAACCTCGTCTTGCAGTTTCGAGAAGACGTCGGCGTACGTCGGCGGGACGATGTCGGGGCGCGTCGAGAGAACCTGTCCGACCTTGATAAACGCCGGCCCCAGCTCGAGCATCGTCTTCCGGAGTCGTTCGGCACGTCTGCGATCGACGGCCTCGCTCGTCCGTCTCGACGGGCCGAACAGGAGATAGCGTCGACGGTCCCTGAGGAGGGCGAACGCGACGGGCAGAAAACTGACGACGACCTGAACGTACCGGCGGTAGTCGTTCATCGCTCGCGAAACTGATCGTCCCCGCCCACGTTCGTTTTCGCGATCATGTCCGACAGCTAGGAACACGTGAGTGACGACTTCAGTACTTCGGTCGTGGTCACCCCGCCCACAATTGGCCGTTCCCTGGTGGGTTCGGGATCCGACAGGGTCTTGTTGTACGCCAGTGCCAGCGCGACCCCGGCCGGATCAGGGTAGCTCCCAGACGTCAGTACACGGCTCGCGCGTCTCGAGTCCGGTCCGACCCCGCACGTCTCGAGTCCGGTCCGACCCCGCACGTCTCGAGTCCCCTCCCGAACCTCACTCGATAACAGGGGTCCTCAGCACCAATCAGACCACAGATGGCTTTTTGTCGGTCACCGCAGTACGTCCGGGCGACGTGTACGCAACGATTCTGGTCCCAGTCGACGGGAGCGACGAGTCGCGAGCGGCGATCGAGCCGGCAGTCGGAATCGCACGGGCAGTCGACGGGACCGTCCACGCGCTGTCCGTCCGCGAGCCACTCGAGTACGACCTCCCGCCCGACGACGCAGAGACGATCGAGGCGGAGGCCGACCGTCGATCGCGAGAGGCGCTCACGGCGGTCGTCGATCGCGCAGAGGCCGACGGGGTGAACGTCGTCTCGGAGCAACGCACCGGCGTTCCCGACCACGGGATCGGCGACGTCGTCGACGAACGCGGAATCGATCTGATCGTGATGGGAACGCGAGGAGCCACGGCGGCCGCGACCGGGAGAGCCGGGAGGAGAGACCGGACGCGAATCGGGAGTACCGTAGAGCGGGTCCTCCTCGAGGCTGCGATTCCAGTCCTCGCCGTTCCGTCCGACGGGCCGACGTGGTCAGACGCCGGGTCCGGGACGCCCGAGCGGATCGTCGTCCCCGTCGACGGAAGCGCCCTCGCTCGAGAGTCTGCAACCCACGCACTCGAGTTCGCCGCGACCGTCGAAGCGACCGTCCACGTCGTTCACGTGATCGACGAGACGAGGCTCGCACTCGACTCCGTTTCCCAGCGACTCTCGGAACTCCTCCGCGAGGGCGCCCACGACGTGATCGAACCGGTCCGATTCGACGCCCAGGACCGGGGTCTCGACGTGAGAACCGACGTCCGCCGCGGCGTTCCGGCCGCCGAGCTCGTCTCGTATGCGGAGGACGTCGATGCGGACCTGATTGCGATGGGGAGACGCGGCGGACGCGCCGACGATCGAGACGACGTCCGTCGGCGCGTTCTCGGCGGAACGGCCGCCCGCGTTCTCGACCAGTCGAATCGGCCAGTGTTGACGATCGGGTAACGCCGACGCAATCTCGGGACGTGACGACCACCGGTGGGACTGCCAGAAGACCGTCCGAGACGACTGTCACAACTGAACGACCCTCGTCGATGTCGGGGGTGAAGTATACGTATTTCGCCGGTGAAAACCGCCTATGGACATCGCCTCGAGTCGTTCGCGGTGCAACGGTCGGTTCCGAGACGACGGCCACAGCCATGAGTGACCGAATACTCGTCGGATACGACGGCACACCACTCGCTGACGCCGCCCTCGGATTCGCCTTCGAGAACTTTCCGGATGCGGACGTCACGGCAGTATACGTTATCCAGGTTCCGGAGGGACAGTTAGGGGTGTTCGACGGTCCGTCGGTCGACCTCCCCGTCAGTGATCGGGCGCTCGAGCACGCAGAGGACGTCCTCGACGGCGCGACGGCCGTCGCGGCCGAATACGATCGTTCGGTCGACACGGACGTCGTTTCGGGAAAACCGGACCAGCGTCTCGTCGAGTACGCCGACGACCACGCCTCAGACACGATCGTCGTCGGGAGCCACGGCAGGCAGGGGGTTTCGCGGCTGTTGCTCGGAAGCGTCGCCGAGAACGTCGTTCGAAGATCCCCGATCCCGGTCGTCGTCGTCCGCTGATAGGGGCCAGATGCGGTCCGTTCGCTCTCGCTCGTAGAATCGGTGGTGAAACTGTCGTCCGGTGGTTCGTAGGATGCGGGTTGTCGTGACTGATTGCCGGGCGATCGTCGACCGTTTCGCGGTCGACCGAGACAGACACATCACAGTCCGTATGAAAGGTATTAGTGTCCGTCCGTGGACCACTCCCCGTACATGTACGAACGGATCCTCGTCGCCACCGATGGCAGTGAAGCCGCAAATCGAGCGCTCGAGCAGGCGCTCGATCTGGCCTCGACGTTCGACGCCGAACTTCACGCGATTGCCGTCGTCGATACGCGGCGATACGGCGACTCGATGCTCGCTGATTCCGCCGACGTCGTCGACGACCTGCGTGAGTACGCAACCGAGTTACTGACCGACGTCCACTCACGGGGGGACGTCGACGTCACGACCGAACTGCGTCGCGGTCATCCACCGAAAGCGATCGGTGACTACGCCGAATCGATCGACGCCGATCTCCTCGTGCTCGGACATCGCGGACGTACCTCGGGAGATCACATCGGAAGCGTCGCCGAACGCGTCGTCAGAGACGTCGACAGACCGGTGCTTACGGCCTGATAGTAGTCGTCGACGACCTCACCGTCCTCGTTCCAGATCTCGATATTCTGGTCCGCACTGTCGGCGTTTTCCCACGTAATTTCGTAAGGTCCGGATCGCGAGCCGTTGGAACCCGAGCCGACGAGGGAACTCTACTGTCGGAGAGCAGTCGGTGATACGGATCGCTGTACCGTTGTACCGCTGAAACCCCAAACTGGTCGCGGTTTCGGCGGTACCGATTTACAGTAACCCGTATGAGACGTCGATCGTGAACTCGCGGCCGTCCCCGACGGTGACGGCCGCAGCAGAGCGACCGATCTTCAGATAGTTCCCTCCGGCAGTGTCAATCGAATCGACGGGGATCGTCGCTCGAGCCGAGCAGAATGCGATAGACGACGTAGCCGATCAGGAGGGCGAACGCGAGCGTCGCGACCGTCTCTGCGAACCAGATGACGGCGTACAGCGCCCTCGTGAGGATCCTGATGACGACGATGCCGCCGAAGATTGCCGCGACGAACGCGAGTCCGCCGAGTGCCGCGCCGATTCGTTCCATAGGGACACCGGATCGGCCACCGGAATGAATCCACCGCTGTCGTCTGACCTCGAACGACGGAGTCGGTTCCAGCGGGCCGAGCGACACATAGGGCCGTTTGACACTCGAGAGTGTCTGGAGTGGCAGGTTACCACTCGAACGTCTGGCACGGGCTCGAGACGCGACGCCCAGTCGGTCCGCGGGGCTGTCGGAGGGGTATCCACAACTGTACACTTCCACCGCGGTGCGGGAACGCTTTTTACGGCCCCGCTCGAAATCCCGGTGATGGAACTCGACGATCATGCCGAGGATCTCGCCTCCGACCTCGGTGTCGACAAAGAGGAGGTCAAATCCGACCTGCAGAATCTGATCGAGTACAGCGTCCCGATCGACGAAGCGAAAGGCAGCCTGCGCCGGAAGTACGGCGACGGCTCGAGCGGCGGCGGCTCCGCCCCGTCTTCGAAGGAGATCGGTGAGATCACGCCCGAGGACGGCAACGTCACCGTGACGGGGGTCGTCCTGACGGCCGGCGAGCGGTCGATCCGCTACCAGGGCTCCGATCACGTCATCGTCGAGGGGAAACTCGCCGGCGAGACGGGCGTCATCGACTACACCGCCTGGGAGGACTTCGGCCTCTCGCCTGGCGACACGATCACCGCCGGGAATGCCGGCGTCCGCGAGTGGGACGGCGAACCCGAACTCAACCTCGGCGAGAGTACCTCGCTGTCGTTCTCGGAGGAGCCACTCGACGTTCCCCACGAGATCGGCGGCGACGCGCAACTCGCCGACGTACAGACGGGCGATCGAGCAGTCAACGTCGAGGTTGCAGTCCTCGAGTGTGAACGGCGAACGATTGACGGCCGCGACGGCGAGACGGAGATCTTAAGCGGTGTCTTCGGCGACGAGAGCGGCCGACTCCCGTTTACGAACTGGGAACCCGCCCCCGCGATCGAGGAGGGCGGACCGGTTCGCATCGAGAACGCCTACGTCCAGGAGTTCCGCGGGGTTCCGGAGGTCAACGTCTCCGAGTTCTCGGCGGTTTCGGAACTCGAGCGCGAGATCGACGTCGGCACCGATTCGACCACGATGGATATCGGTGACGCGGTTCGCACCGGCGGCGTCTACGACGTCTGCGTCGTCGGCAACCTCATCGCGGTTCGAGACGGCTCCGGGCTCATCCAGCGCTGTCCCGAGTGCTACCGGGTCATCCAGAAGGGGCAGTGTCGAACCCACGGCGAGGTCGACGGAATCGACGACCTGCGCGTGAAGGCGATCCTCGACGACGGCACCGGAACCGTCACCGCCGTTCTCGACGACGAACTCACCGAGCAGGTCTACGGCGGTAGCTTAGAGGACGCCTTAGAACAGGCCCGCGAGGCGATGGATCAGGAGGTCGTCGCCGACACGATTCGCGAGCGGATCGTCGGCCGCGAGTACCGCGTGCGCGGTCACCTCTCGGTCGACGAGTACGGCGCGAACCTCGACGCGGAGTCGTTCGAAGAGAGCGACGACGATCCGGAGGCCCGCGCACGTGTATTCCTCGAGGAAATCGACGGCGTCGACGACCGTGAGGTGGTGGACGCATGAGCGCGAACGAAGACGAGGAGATTCCGGGCCGCGAGATCGCTTACCGGCTGTTCGCGGCGGAGTACGACGATGCGACGCTGTCACATACCGAAAGCGACGAGGAACGAGCGCCCAACTACGTCGTCTCGCCGACCGGTGCCCGGCTGAACCGGCTGTTCGTCGTCGGGACGCTCACCGAAGTCACGTCGGTCAACGACGAGATGCTTCGTGCACGCGTCGTCGATCCGACCGGCGCGTTCGTCGTCTACGCCGGCCAGTACCAGCCCGACGAACTCGCGACGCTCGAGTCCCTCGATCCGCCGGCGTTCGTCGCCGTTACCGGGAAAGCCCGGACGTTCCAGCCCGAGGATTCCGATCAGGTTTACACGTCGATCCGCCCCGAGAGTATCGCGACGGTCGACGCCGACACCCGCGACCGCTGGGTCGTCGGCGCCGCCGAGCAGACGGTCGAACGGATCGGGACCTACGCTGGCATAACAGCACTCGAGGCAAGCGGGGACGACCTCACCGACGCGTTGCTCGAAGCGGGCGTCGAGAACGGACTCGCGGCCGGAATCCCGCTCGCACAGCGCCACTACGGGACGACGCCGTCGTATCTCGGTGCGCTCCGAGACTGTGCGATAGAGGCGGTCGAGGTCGTCGCGGGCGAGCGCGATCAGGTGTCGGGACTCGCGGTCGGTCCCGAGGACTCTCGAGACGACGGAACGACGTTCGACTCGCTCGCGGACCTCACGAGCGCGGACGCTACGGACCTCGACGTCGACGCCACGATCGACACCGCATCCGAACCGGCCGAGTCGGTCGCGGGAGCCGGCGACGAGGGCACATCCGGAACGGACCCCGAGTCGGCGACGAATCGAGCGTCCGGAACCGAGGCCAGTTCGTCCGTCGTCGGCACGGCGTCGGCGAGCGGCGGTTCGACCACTGACACGGCCGACGAGGCGCCGTCGGTCGCCGTGGAATCCGGCACAGAGTCCGTCGAAGCGGTCTCGAGCGACGCACTCGAGTCGGAAGCCGACTCCGGATCGACGCTCGAGGCTGATTCGGAAGCCGAACTCGACTCGGAAGCCACCGAGGCCGAACCCGATTCGGCAGCGACCGGTGCCGAACAGCATACGAAACCGACGCAGTCGACGTCCGACGACGACGCGGACGACACCGACGAATCCACCGGTGACGACGGTGGGACTGACGAGGGCGTCGCCGAGCAGTTCGACGCCGCCGACGAGATGTACGAGATGGACGACGAGGAGCGTAAACGACTCGAGGCCGAGTTCGGCACCGAGTTCACGACTGGAAGCGAGGTCGACGACCCCGGCAAAGCGGATATCGACGTTCCGGAGGACGACGATTCCGAGGCGGGCGCCGATACCGAGAGTGCGAAACCGGAGGCGGCCACGTCCGGAGCCGACGGGAGCGATGGATCGGACAAACTCGGTGCGCCGCCACAGTCGCGACTCGAGGACGACTCCGACGCCGCCACCGATCTCGAAGCTGACGAGAACGCCGCACCGGCTGATTCCGTCGCCGAACCGGCCGACTCGAGCGACGACGGGGCGGCTGACGAAGGCGTGAGTGGCGACGAGACAGGTGTCGAATCGACGGCGGACGACGAGGACGAAGACGACGAATCCGGAGGCGACGCTTCCCTCGAGGACGTCGACCTTCAGGAACGGGTCGTCGAAACGATGGGCGACCTCGACGACGGCGACGGAGCGGATCGGGCCGCGGTGGTCGAGGCCGTCTCAGACGAGATCGGTGTGGCCGCGGACGATGTCGAGGACGCCATACAGGACGCGCTGATGAGCGGTCGGTGTTACGAACCGGACGACGGAACGTTGAAGCCGATCTAGGGTATCGAATGGACGCCGACCGACCCACCCCGAAGGCGCGTGTCGATCCCGTCCCGGGCGAACCGGCTGCGATCGCGACCGTTGGGTGCGAGCGGGCACTCCTCGTCGCCGACTATCACGCTGGCTACGAAGACGCGCTCCGGTACGAACGCGGAGTCGACGTTCCCGGACGAGCCCCTGACCGTCGGGAACGGGTACTTTCGCTCGTGGACCGCGTCGATCCGGATCGATTCGTCGTTCTCGGCGATCTGATGCACTCGATCGGCGACCCCGGCGGCGCTGAACGCGGCGAACTCGAGGTGTTGTTCGAATCCCTTCCCACGAGCCTCGACGTGACGATCGTGAAAGGGAATCACGACGGGCTGATCGAAACCTGGCTCGGTGACGGTGAGCCGACCGAGATCGACGGCGACGATTCGGCGAGCGGCGCCGATTCCGGATCTCCGGCCCACGATGGCGATACGCCGGCCGGTAGCGGGCGCGTAACCATCGTTCCCGGCGACGGTGTTCGACTCGGGGGTCTCGGTGTCTGTCACGGCCACACCTGGCCAGCGCCGGCCGTTCTCGAGAGCGACGTGCTCTGTCTCGGACACGAACACCCCTGTGTCCGACTCGAGGACGAGATCGGGGGGAGCCGGGTGGAACGGGCGTGGCTTCGTGGGCGGGTCGATCCGGGTCCGTTTCGTGACCGCCCCGAGTACGACGACGTCTCCTGGCTCCCGAGGGGACGTGGACCGAAACTCGTCGTGGTGCCGGCGTTTAACGACCTCGTCGGCGGAACCTGGGTGAACGTCCCGGATCAGTCGTTTCTCTCGCCGTTCCTTCCAGAGGGGCTCGTGGACGGCGAAGCGTACCTGCTCGATGGCACTCGTCTCGGCGCGTACGGGGCTGTCTAATCTTCGCCACCCGACGGCGAAGATCGAGGGGAGACGGGTTTGAGCGTCGTCGTTTTCGAAACATGCAGCGTCGACGGCAGATCTGTCGTGAACTATTTCAACTCGCGGTGTAACACTCGCACGTATGAGTACAGGGCACGGAAGGGGGCGGCTTTCGAACCTAACGCCACAGGAGGTCGTGGGTGGGCTCTTGTTGGCCGGTATCGGGATACTCGTTCTCGATCTCGTTCGATTGGTCGTCACAGGTGAACTCCCCCTCGGTAGACTGTGGTCGTATACGTGGAACGGAATCGTCGACTCGCTGTATATCGGTCTCGCCGCGATCGGGCTTTCGATGACATACAGCATCCTCAGGTTTGCTAACTTCTCACACGGTGATCTCGTGACGACCGGGGCGTTCTCCGGATGGACCGTCGCCTACCTTATCGGGGGACTCGGCGTTGCGGATCTGAGCAGTCGGCTGTTGCTTCGGGCTGACGGCGGTGCACAGCCCGGAAGCGTCGGGATGGACGTCTTGTCGGCACCGATCGCGATTCTCGTCGGCCTCGTCATTTCGGCCATCGTAACGATTCTCGTCGCACTCGCGATCGATCGGCTCGTCTACAGACGACTGCGGGATGCAGGCGGCATTCCGCTGTTGATCGCAAGCGTCGGAGTCGCACTGGCGCTTCGATATCTCATCGCGTTCGTCTACACGACCGACACGCGGATCGTGGTGGCCTCGCCACCACAGCCGGAGTTGCCGGCCGCGATCCAGTCGGTCGTTCCGATGGAAACGATCAATCTCCACGAGGCGACACTCGTCATCTCCGCACTCGCGTTGATCATCGGCGTTCACCTCCTGTTGCAGTACACGAAACTCGGGAAATCGATGCGTGCGATGTCGGACAACAAGGATCTCGCGTTGATCACCGGCATTCCGACCGAACGGGTCATCTTCGCGACCTGGGTTATCGGTTCGGGACTCGCCGGCGTCGCGGGCTACCTGATCGTTCTCGACCGCGGCCAGATCACGATCAACCTCGGTTGGTTCCTGCTGTTGTTGATCTTCGCTGCGGTCATCCTGGGTGGGATCGGCTCTATCTACGGCGCGCTCGCCGGCTCGCTCGTCATCGGACTCACGATCAACCTCTCGTTGGTCTGGATCCCCGCGGATCTGAACGAAATAGCGGCGTTTACACTGATGATCCTGGTACTGATATTCAAGCCTGACGGGCTGTTCAGCGGGGTGGAAACAGCATGAGTGACGCATCCGAGACGATCGACGAACTCCGGGCGAAGGTCACGGACAACGACCTCCCACAGTGGGCGACGGACCTCCTGTTGATCGCCGCGTTCGTCGCCGCGACGTTCGCCGGCTTCGCCATCGTCGGCTTGCTTACCGGCGTCGGGCTGAACGAGACGGTCGGCTTCATGCGTCTGGTCACGTTCTTCGCGGCGGTCTACGCCCTGGTCGTCCTCGCGCTGAACCTCCACTGGGGGTATACGGGACTGTTCAACATCGGCGTCGCCGGCTTCATGGCCGTCGGCGTCTACACGATGGCGATCTTGACTGCCTCGCCAGACGGATCGCCTGCAGGGCTCGGATTACCGATTCCGATCGGCGTCATCGGCGGAATGCTCGCGTCGGGTCTCGTGGGACTCGTCGTCTCGCTTCCGGCACTTAGGGTCCGTGCGGACTACTTCGCGATCGTTACGCTCGGTTTCTCGGAGATTATCCGCCTCGCATTACTCTCGGGATCGCTTCGTTCCGTCGAGGTCGGGGGCACGGAGTACGGAACCGGCGGCGGCAGCGGGATCAGCTACACGCCGGTCGACAGCGTGATCCCGTGGCTTTTGGACGTGCCTGGCATCGGATTCGTGGGTGATCAGTTCTTCGCGATCGGAGAGATGGCCGGCATCCAGTCGTCGATCATCCAGAGCGGGCTCTACACCGGCGTACTGATCGCGTTCGTCGTTCTGTTTTACCTCTTTCTCACCCGAATCGCGTACTCGCCGTTCGGCCGCGTGCTGAAGGCGATCCGCGAGGACGAACTCGCCGCTCGCTCGCTCGGGAAGAACACCGACCGGATGAAGATCACCGTCTTCGTCGTCGGCTGTATGCTGATGGGGCTGGCGGGCATTCTCTGGATGGGAAGCCAGAGCCGCGTCAATCCGGACAGCTTCATGCCGATCGTGACGTTTTACATCTTCGTCGCGCTCATCGTCGGCGGGTCGGGATCGAACACCGGAAGCATCGTCGGCGCGTTCGCATTCGCCGCATTCCTCTGGCAAGGACCCCGATTCATCAGGAGCATCGTTCGGGCTAACGTCGACGTTCGAAGCCCACAGACGGTCTACGACGCGTTCCTCGAGTTGGCCTCGGGCGATCCGCTCCCGATGCTCGGCTACGTCATCGGAACGCTCGACGAACTCCGGTTCGTCCTCGTCGGCGTCGTCCTGATCGTGCTCATGATCTGGAAGCCGGACGGACTGCTCGGCCACAGAAAGGAACTCGCCGCCGCGACCGACATTTCGCGTCGTCCAACGGCGACCGACGGAGGTGAGACCGATGAGTGACGCCGAGACGAACGTCGGGTCCGACACCGTAGCCGATAGCTCGGCGAGGACGGAGTCGGCCGAGGAGGTCACGGAGACTACCGGCCGACGGACGGTCGACGAGCCGATCCTTCAGGTCGACGACCTCGTCAAACGGTTCGGCGGCATCACTGCCGTCGACGGCGCGAGCTTTCAGGTCGAACGCGGAACCATCACCGGGCTGATCGGCCCGAACGGAGCCGGCAAGTCGACGACGTTCAACTGTATCACGGGCGTCTACACCCCGAACGAGGGGTCCGTCGTCTTCGAAGGAACGGACATCACGGGTCGAGACCCCTACCAGGTCGCAAATCAGGGACTCGTTCGAACGTTCCAGATCGCCCGCGAACTCCCCGAGATGACCGTCTTAGAGAACATGATGCTTGCGCCGAAAAACCAGCTCGGGGAGTCGCTCTGGCGATCGGTCGCACCGATCGCTCGGCGCGACGTCGTCGAACAGGAAGAGGAACTGCGCGAGCGCGCGTGGGAGATGCTCGAGTTCTTCGAGATCGACCATCTCGCCGGCGAGTACGCCGGCAACCTCTCGGGCGGACAGCGAAAACTGCTCGAGATGGCACGGGCGCTGTTGACCGATCCGGAGATGCTGCTGCTGGACGAGCCGATGGCAGGCGTTAACCCCTCACTCGAGAAGAAACTCCTCTCTCACATCCACGAACTCCAGGATCAGGGCTACACGTTCCTGCTCGTCGAGCACGATATGGACGTCATTATGAACCACTGCGAACACGTCATCGTCATGCACCAGGGAACCGTCCTCGCCGAGGGTGAGGCCGCGGAGATCAAAGCCAACGAGGAAGTGATCGAGGCCTACCTCGGAGGTGAGGTCTGATGGCGTTGCTCGAGGTGTCGGATCTGGACGCCGGCTACGGCGATCTCCAGATCCTAGAGGGCGTCGACCTCGACGTCGCCGACGGCGAGTACGTCACCATCGTCGGCCCGAACGGAGCCGGCAAATCGACGGTGATGAAGTCGATCTTCGGGCTGACCGAGTATATGGGCGGCTCGATCGTCTTCGACGACAGCGAGATTCACGGCTACCGCCCCGAGGACATCATCCAGACCGGCGTCGGCTACGTCCCCCAGAACGACAACGTCTTCCCGTCGCTGTCGGTCATCGAGAACCTCGAGATGGGCGCCTACATCTTGGACGAGGTTCCCGAGGATCGCCTTGCGACCATCTTCGATCGGTTCCCGATCCTGGCGGAACGACGCGATCAGAAGGCTGGAACGATGAGCGGCGGCCAACAGCAGATGCTCGCGATGGGGCGAGCGCTCATGCTCGAGCCGGATCTGTTGATGCTCGACGAGCCGAGTGCTGGCCTCGCACCGGATCTGGTCGAGGACATGTTCGATCGGATCGACGAGATCAACGACGACGGCACCGCTGTCCTGCTCGTCGAACAGAACGCAAAGGAGGCGCTCCGGCGCTGTGATCGGGGCTACGTCCTCGTCCAGGGGAAAAACCGGTACGAGGACAGCGGCGACGCGTTGCTCGCCGACGACCAGGTTCGACAGGACTTCCTCGGCGGATAGCGGATTCCGCTCGAGGCCGTCGCCGATTTTCGAAAGCCATCCCGATTGCCGCGTCAGCGCTCCCCTTTGGCTCCGAGTTCGTTCTCGAACCGAGAAAAAACCGGTGCATGAACTCCCACCGGGACGCACCGAGACGACGGCCGGGTTCCGTGTACAGGGCGTCCAGTCGCGCCGTCGCCCACTCTCGAAGGAGGGAGATGTCCGGAACGCCGGATGTCTCCGGTCCGAGAACCGACGAGTCGTCGATCACCGCGTAGCGCTCACCCGCCCTGCCCGCTCGCTCGCCAACGATACAGGCCAGACGGACGATACCGACCGCGCCCGTCGCGTCTAACTTGTCCCCATCGAAGAGCAACTTCGCCTCGAGCATCTCCGGCTCCGGCGAACTGGATCGAATGCTGTGCGTTCGGATACAGTGTTCGACGGTCTCGATGTCGTCGGTCGGAACGGCCTCGGCCTCGAGGAGATTTCCCGATTCGTCTGCATCCCACCGGTCGTGATCGTCGATCGCTCCCGACCGCTCCTGGGGACGGCCGACGTCGTGGAGCCACGCCACAGCGGAGAGGGTGTTCCGGTCGACGTTCTCCTCGCAATCGTCTGCCAATCGAAGAGCGACGGTTCGAACCCGATTCGCGTGGAACTCGTCGTGTGCCGGGAGCGCGTCGTCGTAACACGGGAGCGACAGTTCGCGGGCAAGCGCAGGCAATCCAGCGGACATTCGCACGTGAGAAACGACACGTTACCACCATGTCGGTTGTGAAACGAACATCCGACGAACGGAACCGGACGCTCCGTTCGAAAGCGTCCGCTCGCGGAGGTTCGGACCGTCGAAAAAACTGTCAGACTCGGATTAGTCGAGTTAGGACTCGAACTCGATCGTTTCGGTGATGTGGTAGCCGTCCTCGTCGAACTCGAAGAGGTCGTACGTGACTGCCTCCATGTCACCGTTCTCGTCGAAGTTGGTGACGCTCGAGGCACCCTGGTACTGGATCTCTTCGCCGTCAGCGGCCATGTCGAGACCGTCAGCGAGGTTGCTCGGGCCGATCTCCTCGCCGCCGGGATTTGCGACCTCGCGGATCTCCGCGCTCACTGCGGGACCGGAGAGGTCGTCGGCTCGAAGCTGTGCGAGCATGTGGATGGCGGTCGCGTCGTAGGCCTGGCCGGTGAACACGCCCGGGCCGTCGCCGTACGTGTCTTCGTACATCTCGTTGAACGTCTCGGCCTCGGGGCCGCGGGCGGAGGGGGCCGTCCCGATCACGTTCGACATCGGGTTGTCGACGTTGCCGGGCAGGGCGTTGTCCTGGAGCCCGTCGGGCACCATGATCGTGTGATCGTTATCGAAGTTGATGTAGTAATCGCGGAAGATCTGCTCGCCGCTGTCGGGGTAGCCGACGATGACCATCAGATCGGGATCGTCCGCGAGCGCACTCTGGAGTTCGGAGTCGTAGGACGGCTGTTCGGGCTCGAACGCAACCTCCTCGAGCACCTCCCCGCCGAGGTCCTCGAAGTTCTCGACGACTGTGTCCTGTAGGCCCTGGCCGTAGTCGTTGTTCAGGAAGAACGTCGACAGCGTCTCCGCACCCTCTTCCTCGTAGGCGATCTCGGCCATCGCCTCTCCCTGCCAGGCGTCACTCGGCGCCGTGCGAAGCAGGTAATCGCCATCCATGTCGGTGATGTCCGGCGACGTACTCGCGGGAGAGATGCCGACGACTTCGTTCGGGAAGAAGATGTCTTCCGCGACGGCGATCGTCACGGCCGATGACGCGGCACCGGTGACCGATGGGTAGCCCGCGTCGGCGAGTGCTTGTGCACCACTGATCCCCGCCTGCGGGTCGGTCTCCGTGTCCTCCTCTCGGATGTCGATCTCGTAGGCAACGCCCTCGTCCTCGAGTTGACTGCCAGGAAGGATCGCCGCGTCACGGATCGGCGCGCCGAGACTGCCGAGGTCACCCGTCACGGGGAGCAACGTTCCGACCATCACGTCGGGGTCGTCGCTGCCACCGTTACCGTTCCCACCGTTCCCATTTCCACCGTTACCGTTACCGCCGTTTCCGTTACCGTTTCCGTCGAGACAGCCCGCAAGCGCGATTCCGGTTCCAGCACCGATTCCACCAAGCACCCTTCGTCTGCTGACATTCCGTGCCATATGCAAGCCAATGGTGAGTATGAATATAAAGTGTTTGTGTGAGCAGGCGAAACCGGAACTCGACAGTCGCGGTGTCGGTTCCGAATTGCAGAACGCTTTTCATTTGCCTCGCCGTTTCTTCCCGCGATGAACGACGCAGGGAGAGGGCACCCATGACGATGGAAGATCGCATCGACGAACTCGAGGAACTCCGCGAGGAGGCTCGTCTGGGCGGTGGCGAAGAGCGGATCGAGAAACAACACGAGAAAGGAAAGATGACGGCCCGCGAGCGCATCGAGTACTTCCTCGACGAGGGAACGTTCACGGAGTTCGATCAGCTTCGCACCCACCAGACGAGCCAGTTCGGAATGGAAGAAAAGAAGATACCGGGCGACGGCGTCGTGACCGGCTACGGCGAGGTTGACGGACGAACGGTGTTCGTCTTCGCCCACGACTTTACGGTCTTCGGCGGCTCGCTCGGCGAGGTTTTCGCCGAGAAGATCTGTAAGGTGATGGACAGCGCGATGGAAGTCGGCGCACCGATCGTCGGACTCAACGATTCGGCGGGGGCCCGGATTCAGGAAGGCGTCAAGAGTCTCGCCGGATTCACCGAGATCTTCCGCCGGAACCAGGAGGCAAGCGGTGTCGTTCCCCAGATTTCGGCGATAATGGGTCCGTGTGCGGGCGGTGCCGTCTACTCCCCCTCGATCACCGACTTCATCTTCATGGTCAAAGAGACCAGCCACATGTACATCACGGGCCCCGGCGTCACCAAGACCGTCACCGGCGAGGAGGTCACCCACGAGGAACTCGGCGGGGCGATGACACACGCCGGCAAAACCGGTGTGGCACAGTTCGCCTGCGAAAGCGAAGAACAGGCACTCGACGACATCAAACGTCTCCTCTCGTATCTCCCACAGAACAACGTCGAGGATCCACCTCGCGTCGACCCGTGGGACGACCCCGACCGGCGCGACGAGGAACTCAACGAGATCGTTCCGCCGAGTCCGCAGAAACCCTACGACATCGTCGATGTCGTCGATAGCGTCGTCGACGAGGGATCGTTCTTCGAGGTCGCCGACAACTTCGCACAGGAGATCGTCGTCGGCTTCGCCCGCCTCGATGGCCGGTCGGTCGGGATCGTCGCCAACCAGCCGCGGGTGAACGCCGGCACGCTCACCGTCGACTCCTCGATGAAGGGATCGCGGTTCGTCCGCTTCTGTGACTCGTTTAACATCCCGATCGTCACCTTCGTCGACGTTCCCGGCTACATGCCGGGTACGGACCAGGAACACCGCGGCATCATCCGCCACGGTGCGAAACTGCTCTACGCTTACGCCGAAGCGACCGTCCCGCTGCTGACGGTCATCACTCGGAAAGCCTACGGCGGGGCCTACTGCGTAATGGCCTCGAAGAACCTTGGCGCGGACGTCAACTACGCCTGGCCGACCGCCGAAATCGCCGTTATGGGCCCACAAGGTGCCGTGAACCTCCTCTACCGCGACGAACTCGCCGAGGCCGAGAACCCCGACGAACTCCGGGACGAACTCATCGAGGAGTACCGCGAGGAGTTCGCCAACCCCTATACGGCGACCGATAAGGGCTTTCTCGACGACGTCATCGTTCCCACCGAGACCCGGCCGCGGCTGATCGACGACCTCGAGATGCTCGAGACGAAACGCGAGCAGAACCCGGACAAGAAACACGGCAACATCCCCCTCTGATGACGACACACCAACAGTCCGAAACCGACCGCGAGGGCGCGTCGAGTCGCAACGAGGAGGAAACGCCGGATCCAGCCGCGTTCGACTCACCGCGTGCGGACGACGACACACGGCTCTCCCTCGAGATTTCGGCCGACGTGGACGACGACGAGGCGGCAGCGATCGCCGCCGCCGTCGGCGCTCACCTCCACGATCACGCCCGTGCGGCCGCGGCGGCTGCCGCCTCGAGCGAGGAGACGTGGGACGAAAAGCGGTGGTCGTTCGCCGGTCGAATCCGCGCCCAGCAACAGCGGACGGTCCGTATCCCTCGGGAGGCACCGACGGATCCGTGGAGCGCTGCCGGGCGAACCGACCGGTTCTGAGACGGTTTGCGATGACTGAGACGGATTGGTGTACCGTTGTACCGCTGAACCCGCAGACCGGTCGCGGGTTCGGCGGTCCCGACTGACAGGAAACCGTACGATTGCCGGCCGATCGCTCACCGTTCCGTGATCGGCCGATACAGGCCCATCGCGGGCCGTATGAGTTGGACGTCCGACCTGAGTCGGGTTCGATGCTCTCCGACAGGCGAGATCCAGTGACTCGTTGGGTTGCGAAAAAGTAAGGTAGTCGCCCCGTGACGGTTTCGAAAAGGATGTTCAGGAAGGTTCTCGTCGCGAATCGCGGAGAAATCGCGATCAGAGTGATGCGAGCGTGTGAAGAACTCAACGTCGGAACGGTCGCCATCTACTCCGAGGCGGACAAAGATGGCGGGCACGTCCGCTACGCGGACGAAGCCTACAACGTCGGGCCGGCTCGCGCGGCCGACTCCTATCTCGACCACGAGGCCGTCATCGAGGCCGCCTGCAAGGCCGACGCCGACGCCATCCACCCCGGCTACGGCTTTCTCGCGGAGAACGCCGAGTTCGCGGGGAAAGTCGAGGAGACCGACGGGATTACCTGGATCGGTCCCTCGAGCGACGCGATGGAGTCGCTGGGCGAGAAAACTAAGGCCCGGTCGATCATGGCGGAGGCGGACGTCCCGATCGTTCCCGGTACGACAGAGCCAGTCACCGACCCATCGGAGGTCGAAGCCTTCGGCGAGGAGTACGGCTACCCGATCGCGATCAAAGCCGAAGGCGGCGGCGGCGGCCGCGGAATGAAAGTCGTCCGGTCGGCGGACGACGTCGAGGATCAACTCGAGAGCGCGAAACGCGAGGGCGAAGCCTACTTCGACAACGATTCGGTCTACCTCGAGCGCTACCTCGAGAACCCACGTCACATCGAGGTCCAGATTCTCGCCGACGAACACGGTAACGTCCGCCACCTCGGCGAACGTGACTGTTCGCTCCAGCGTCGCCACCAGAAGGTGATCGAGGAAGGGCCGTCGGCGGCGTTGACGGATGACCTGCGCGAGCAGATCGGCGAAGCCGCCCGCCGGGGAGTCGCGGCGGCCGACTACACGAACGCCGGAACCGTCGAATTCCTCGTCGAGGAAGACCCCAGTCGAGGCCCCGACGAGCTGCTCGGTCCCGATACGAACTTTTACTTCCTCGAAGTCAACACCCGGATCCAGGTCGAACACACCGTCACGGAGGAGATTACCGGACTCGACATCGTCAAGCGACAGATCCGAATCGCCGCCGGCGAGGAGATCGACTTCGAGCAAAGCGACGTCACGTTCGACGGCCACGCCATCGAGTTTCGGATCAACGCCGAGAACGCAGCCAATGACTTCGCCCCGGCGACTGGCGGCTCCCTCGAGACGTACGACTCGCCGGGTGGAATCGGCGTTCGTCTCGACGATGCGCTTCGTCAGGGAGACGACCTCGTCACCGACTACGATTCGATGATCGCCAAACTGATCGTCTGGGGCGAGGACCGCGAGGAGTGTCTCGAGCGATCGCTTCGTGCGCTCCGGGAGTACGAGATCGAAGGGATTCCGACGATCATCCCGTTCCACCGCCTGATGCTTTCGGACGAACGGTTCGTCGAGAGCACGCACACCACGAAGTACCTGGACGAGGAACTCGACGAGAGTCGGATCGCCGACGCCCAGGAGCAGTGGGGCACCGACGCCGAATCCGCCGACGGTGACGACGAGGAGACGGTCGAACGGGAGTTCACCGTCGAGGTCAACGGCAAACGGTTCGAGGTCGAACTCGAGGAACGCGGCGCACCCGCGATCCCGACCGGCGACGTCGACACCGGAAACGCGGCCGGTCCACCCCAGCCCGCCGGCGGGAGTCAGGATGAGTCGACGACGGACGTCGCCGGCAGCGGGGAGACGGTCGACGCCGAGATGCAGGGAACGATCCTCGATATCGAGGTCGAGGAGGGCAACGAGGTCGCCGCCGGCGACGTCCTCGTCGTGCTTGAGGCGATGAAGATGGAAAACGATATCGTCGCCTCCACGGGCGGCACCGTCAGCCAGATCGCCGTCGCGGAAGGGGATAGCGTCGACATGGGAGAGACGCTCGTCGTCCTCGAGTGAGACGACCCGGGTCAGGCCCGAGCGAGACGACCCGGGTCGGGAAAACGACGGCGCTGGTTCGCTCGAACACACAGATTGCACGCCGAGTCGGCGTTTTCGGTGGACACACGTGACACCCACACGGACGCCCGAAGCCGAGGACGCTGTTCGACTGGCACGCCGTCGACGTCTGTCTCGAGTTCTGGGGAACGATCGGAGCGCCTGGTCCGTGAGAACAGGGGACACGGCCATGTGCGTTCCAACACCTTTGTATCGGAGGGTTTCAGAGTGTGACGTATGACTGAAAACGTCGTCGTTCTCGGTGCCGGGTACGCCGGTGCCGGTGCGATCAAGACGCTCCAATCGGAACTCGGGGGCACTGTACGGCTTACCTGGATCGCCGATGTCGACTATCACCTGGTCCTACACGAATCCCATCGCGTGATACGAGATCCGGACGTCAGATCGGACATCACCTTCTCCGTCGACGAAATCGCCGACCCATCGACCAGATTCATCCAGGACGAAGTCGTCGGGTTGGACCCCGAGGAACAGGTCGTCGAACTCGCCGAAAACGACGACGTCGACTACGACTACGTCCTCGTCGGACTCGGCAGCCAGACCGCCTACTACGGCATCCCCGGTCTCGACGAACACTCGCTGACCCTCAAGAGCCTCGACGACGCCCTCGAGATCCACGAGGCCGTCAAGGAAGCGAGCACGAACGCCACCCGTGGCGAGCCTGCACAGGTCGTCGTTGGTGGTGCAGGTCTCTCCGGTATCCAGACCGCCGGCGAGATCGCCGAGTTCCGCGATGCACACCGTGCACCGATCGAGATCCACCTCGTCGAGGCGCTCGACGAGATCTTCCCCGGAAACGACCCCGAGATTCAGCAGGCGCTTCGCGACCTCCTCGAGGAAGCCGCGGTTCGGATCCACACGGACGATCCGATCACCGAGGCGACGGACGAGGTCATCCACTTCGACGAGGGCGACCCCCTCGAGCACGACGTGTTGATCTGGACCGGCGGGATCACCGGCCGCGACGCGATAGACGACGTCGACCTCGAGAACGAACACAACCGCCTCACGACGGAGGCGAACTTCCAGACCTCCGACGAGCGCGTCTTCGCTACCGGCGACTCGGCGATCATCGATCAGGGCGACCAGCCCGCACCGCCGACGGCCCAGGCCGCTTGGCAGGCCGCCGACGTGGCCGGAGAGAACATCGCTCGAGCGATCGAGAACCGCCCGCTGAAGACCTGGGAGTACGACGACAAGGGTACCGTCGTCTCGGTCGGCGAGAAGGCCGTTGCACACGAAGTCAAACCGGCGTTCGGCGTCTCTCTCCCCGTCGATACGTTCGGCGGCTTCCCGGCGAAGAACCTGAAGAAGATGATCGCGGCCCGCTGGATTGCCGACATCACCTCCTGGAACGAAGCCCGACAGTCCTGGTCGTCCCTGTAGGTTCCCCGAGCGAGCGTTCGAGTCCCGTCACAGCCGACTGTGCTCGCGAAGGCCACTCGCACGAGTGAAATACGAGACGTGGTAGACCGACAGCACGGTCCAGACGACCGGTGCGGCGACGACGAAGACGAGAAACGCGAACGCGAATGCAGCCAGGAACGCGATATCTTCTGACATCATCATCCCGCCCACTACGCCACCAGCGACCGCAGCGAGTACAGCGAGGACGACCGGAACGTACGCGAGGATCCCTCGCAGGATCGTGTAGCCGACGACACTGATCGGGTTCGAACGAGCGACCGACAGCGACGTCTTAAAGGAGTCGATCACGCCGACGTCTCCGACGACGATCGCGGCGTCGAAAAACTGGATGGCAATGCCGATCGCGGCGACGACCAGCACGATGGCCGCCATAACGAGGACGAACCCGATCCCGAGCGCGCTGCCGACCGCCGGATCGGCACCCGCAGACAGATCCGCACCGACGATACCGAACAGAACCAGGAGAACGATCGCGATTGTGATCGCAAACATGAGAACCATGTAGCCCACGAAGAGGACGGCAAACGCGCCGACCATCCGCTGCCAGTACTCCTCTAATCCCTCGATCAGGTGATCGAACGAGGGTGAGCCTCGAATGCCTTCGGCGGCCATCGCCAGCGTCCCAGCGAGCGCAAAGGCAGGGACGATCCAGACGACTAACGCGAGAAACATTCCGACGAACGGGATCGACGTGAGCGCCATGTAAGCGATCGTGCTGATGAGCCACGTGATCCCGATTCCGGCGATCAGTATCGGCTCGTCGAGAACGGTCCCGATTGACTCTCCAAGCGATGATATCGCATACCCCATTGTAATTCCAATCGAGACTCCTCTAGCATATAACTTCTCATCTCCAGGTTCTCGAGCCGTTTCGCGTTCGGTTTCCCACACCGTCGGCTCGAGGGGTTCGTCGGTCGTCGGGACCGACGACGTCGGCATGTGAACCCTCGAGGAGTGTCCGAACGCACTGCGGGAGAAAGCGACCGCCGCTCGAGGCGTGGTATCGAATACGACCCTGTTGTGAACAGTCGAAAATCAGTATCGCCACACCCGAAGTCGAGTTGTGGGTACACCTGTCCGGGCGGTCCGGTGTCCGTCAGTTCCGGTGGGGTCGCGGTGCGTTCTCGTGGCCCGCCGGTACTCGAGACGGTAGTTCGTCGCAGACGATCGCTACGACTCGTCGTCCTCGTCGTCCTCGTCGAAACTCACGTCCTCGAAGTCGGCGTCGACGAACTCCTCGCCGTCGCCTGCGTCGTCGGCCCCGGGGTTCGGTCCGCCCATATCGCCCATGCCGCCCATGCCGCCGGGTCCTGCGCCGGCACCAGCTGCACCCGCACCGCCGGCCCCGCCTGCGGCACCGGCCTGTTGCTGGTAGACCTGCTTGCCGATCTCCTGGAGTTCGTTGCTCAGTTCTTCGACCGCTTCCTCGATGTCCTCGGCCTCGGCCTCGTCGTCGTCGATCGTCGCCTCGAGGTCCTCGATACCCGCCTCGATCGACTCGCGGAGGTCGTCGTCGACCTGCTCTTCGTTCTCCTCGAGGAGGGTCTCGGCGCGCTGGATCGTCGCTTCGGCGGTGTTACGTGCCTCGATACGCGCGCGTTTCTGTTCGTCTTCCTCGGCGTGTTCCTCGGCTTCTTCCTGCATGCGCTCGATCTCCTCGTCGGAGAGACCTGCGCCGCCCTCGATGGTGATCTCCTCGCTCTCGCCGGTCCCCTTGTCCTCCGCGGAGACGTTGACGATGCCGTTCTCGTCGATCGAGAAGGTGACTTCGATCTGGGGCGTTCCCGCAGGCGCTGGCGGGATGCCAGTCAGGTGGAACTCACCGAGCTGTTCGTTCTTCTCGGCGAGTTCGCGCTCGCCCTGGAAGACCCGCACCTGGACGGAGGTCTGGTTGTCCGCCGCGGTGGTGAAGATCTTGCTTTCTTCCGTTGGAATCGTCGTGTTCTTCTCGATGAGGCGCTCGAAGAGGCCGCCTTTGACCTCGATACCGAGCGAGAGCGGCGTGACGTCGAGCAGGAC
Source organism: Natrialba swarupiae (assembly GCF_008245225.1). Taxonomy (GTDB): domain Archaea; phylum Halobacteriota; class Halobacteria; order Halobacteriales; family Natrialbaceae; genus Natrarchaeobius; species Natrarchaeobius swarupiae. The sequence goes on along the minus strand of NZ_VTAW01000019.1, from coordinate 59,787 downwards.
GATGTCGTCGACTTCGCCGCCGAGAACGCCACCCTGGATCGCCGCGCCGAGTGCGACGGCCTCGTCGGGGTTGACGTTCTTCTGGGGTTCTTTCCCGGTCAGTTCCTGGACTTTCTGTGCGACCTGGGGCATCCGAGTCGACCCACCGACGAGCAACACCTCGTCGATGTCGTCTCTGGAGTAGCCGGCGTCCTCGAGGGCCTGCTCGGTCGGCTCGACGGTGCGATCGATGAGATCCTGGGTGAGCGATTCGAACTTCGCGCGAGTGAGACTCTCCTCTAAGTGGATCGGGCCGTCGTCGGTCGCCGTAATAAAGGGCAGGTTGATCTCGGTTTCCTTGCGACTCGAGAGTTCGATCTTGGCCTCCTCGGCGGCGTCTTTGAGCCGCTGGAGGGCCTGACGGTCGTCGCGGAGATCGATGCCGTGGTCGTCCTCGAACTCGTCGGCGAGATAGTCGATGATCGCGTGGTCCCAGTCGTCGCCGCCGAGGTCGTTGTCGCCGTTGGTCGCGACGACCTCGTAGACGCCACCCCCGAGATCGAGGATAGAGACGTCGAACGTGCCGCCGCCGAGGTCGTACACGAGCACGGTCTGGTCGGAGTCGTCGTCGAGGCCGTAGGCCATCGACGCCGCCGTCGGCTCGTTGATGATCCGTTCGACCTCGAAGCCGGCGATCTCGCCGGCGTCTTTCGTCGCCTGACGCTGTTTGTCCGAGAAGTACGCCGGGACCGTGATGACGGCCCGCTCGACGTCGTCACCGAGGTACTCCTCGGCGTCGCGTTTGATCTTCTGGAGGATCATCGCCGAGATCTCCTGTGGCGTGTACTCTTCGCCCTCTACGTCGACGGTGTACTCTTCCTCACCGATGTGACGTTTGATCGAGGCGATCGTCTTCTCCGGGTTCTGGATCGCCTGGTTCTTCGCCGGTTTGCCGACGAGCCGTTCGTCGTCGTCGGTGAACGCGACGACCGACGGCGTCGTCCGGTCGCCTTCGGCGTTGACGATGATCTCCGGATCGCCACCTTCCATCACCGCGAACGCGCTGTTCGTCGTCCCAAGGTCGATACCGAGAATCTTGTTGCTCGCCATTAGGGTGGCTTTGTGCGCACTTTGGTTTAAACGTTACTAGCCGAGGTGGTGGGTCGAATAAAACTCCTGTGGCCGAGATTCGTGCGACCGAACCGGCAGTCCGTATCAGTTCGCCGCCGTGACGTGGGTGGCCCTGCGACGAGAACCTATATTTGGCGTCGCACTCGAGACGACCACGAGCAATGGTTTCGGAACTGTTCGATCCCGAGTGCTGGGAGCCGACGGCCCTGAACGACGAGTTCCGCGATATCACCTACCACCGCGCGGCGGACTCCGGAACGGTGCGGATCGCGTTCGACAGACCTGACGTTCGGAACGCGTTTCGACCGAGAACGATCGACGAACTGTACGACGCTCTCGATCACGCGAAACGGCAGACGGACGTCGGCTGCATTCTGCTGACCGGTAACGGTCCGTCGCCCAAAGACGGCGGCTGGGCGTTCTGTTCCGGTGGTGACCAGACGAGCCGTGGCGAAGACGGCTATCAGTACGACGGCGACGAGGAACGGGCATCGGAGCAGGGACGATTACACATCCTCGAGGTCCAGCGACTCATCCGACACGTCCCGAAGATCGTCGTCTGCGTCGTTCCCGGCTGGGCGGTCGGCGGCGGCCACTCGCTGCACGTGGTCTGTGACCTCACGCTCGCGAGCGAAGACCACGCGAAGTTCCTCCAGACCGACCCCGACGTGGCGAGTTACGACGCCGGCTTCGGGTCGGCCTATCTGGCGAAACAGATCGGACAGAAGAAAGCACGGGAAGTCTTCTTCCTGGGGAAGACCTACTCCGCCGAGGAGGCCGCCGAGATGGGCATGGTCAACGAGGTCGTCCCCCACGAAGAAGTAGAGGAGACGGCACTCGAGTGGGGCGAACGGATCAACGCGAAGAGTCCGACGGCGATGCGGATGCTCAAGTACGCGTTCAACATGACCGACGACGGGATGGTCGGCCAGCAGGTGTTCGCCGGCGAGGCGACGCGTCTCGGCTATATGACCGACGAGGCCGCGGAGGGACGCGACGCGTTCGTCGAGGGGCGCGATCCCGACTTCGACGAGTTCGCCTGGCACTACTGACCAGGGGGCGGCGGGGCCGATGGTGTTCGCCGGAACCAGCAACATCGGCCGTTACCTCTCACTACCTTCGTTGGGCTGTGAGCGCCAGGTTCGCCGCGAGAGCCCGCTAACACTCCGTTCGACGGGCAGCGTTCGTGACGTGAGTGACGTCGAAGACGACGGTACGTTCGGGCCGAAGCGCAACGTTTTGAACGTTCGGGCCCCGACTACCGGTAGGTGACGATGGTTCCCGATCGGTCCTCGCTGTCGCGCCGAGAGTACGTCCGAGCGCTGGTAGCTACGGGTGGCGCGGGCGCCCTCTCGGCCTGTCTGGACGCGGTCGACGACGGCGAGGCCACAGCGGCCCCGTCAGGTACGGACGATCCGGACTCGCTGCCCGACCGACAGCACGCCTGGAACGACACACTCTCGAGCGACGACGACGGGAACGTGCTCCTTCCGGAACACCACGCGCTCGTCGCGCTCTCGCTTCGCGCCGAACCCAACGAGGAAGACCGGGACACGGTCGAGGCCGCGTTCCGTACCATAGAGCGAGCCTACGAGTGGAGCAACGAGGGCCTGGTCTTTACCGTCGGTTACACCCCGGCGTACTTCGCGCGCTACGACGGCTCTCTGCCCGACTCGGTCGACCTGCCGGAACCGGTCGCGCTGACCGATCGGGAAGACCCCGCGTTCGACGAGTACGACGCCCTGCTCCACCTCGCGAGCGACCGTCCGGAGGTGGTCCTCGAGGCCGAGGAGGCGCTGTTCGGCGACCGAGAGACGGTAAACGGCGTCGACCTCGAGGCGGATCTCTCCGGCGTCTTCGACCGACGCGAGGATCACCGACGCACGGGATTCGTCGGCGATGGCCTGCCCGCGAGACACACGGACCTCCCCGACGTCCCCGAATCGATCCACGAGGAAGCGCCGTTTTTCATGGGCTTTCGATCCGGGTTCCGGGAGAGTCAGGCAACTGAAGACCGCGTGACGATCTCCGAGGGTCCCTTCTCCGGCGGAACGACCCAGCAGCTCTCCTCGATGGACCTCCAGCTCGAGGTCTGGTTCGAACAGGACAATCACTACCAGCGAGTCTCGAAGCTGTTCAGCCCAGAACACGCCGAGGAGGAGTTGGTCGGAGCGTTCGGCGAACGCCTCGAGACGGCGAGCGGGCTGACCGACGACCGCATCGAAGCGACCGCGGCCGACGCCCGCGAACGCGGCGTCGTCGGCCACGCCCAGAAGGCCGCTCGAGCCAGGGAGAACGGCGACCCGCTTCTCCTGCGCCGGGATTTCAACACCGTCGACGGCGACCGGCCGGGATTGCACTTCCTCTCGCTCCAGCGGGGGATAGACGAATTCGTTCGCGTACGCGAGGCGATGACCGGCGCGGATCTCGACGTCCCGTCGGCGAACAACGGTCTCCTCCACTACATCTTCGTGAACCGCCGCGGGAACTACCTCCTCCCGCCCCGGGAGCACCGTGCGTTACCGCCCGCAGATCCGGGTTCGGGGGCGTGAACCGACCGACAACGACGATACGAACACGACACATGCAGGACCGCGACACCATCGACCGACGAACGTTCACACGACGAACAGCCGCCGTAACGGGAGCGATCGCGCTCGCCGGCTGCGTCGGTGGAGAAGAACCCGGTGACGGCGACGAGACCGGCGACGGAGACGGGAACGGGGACGACGACGTCGCCGCCGTTCCGGAACTGCCCGAGATCGAGGACCCGCCGGACGCAGTCTACGTCCCGACCCACCGGGAGGCGATGCGGATGCTCGAGCCGATCGACGCCGGCGAGTTCCGGCTCGCCCCGATGCTCTCGTACCCCCACCCGTTCTGGGTGATCGCGGGCGGCGGGAGCGCCGAAGAGGAGGTCGAACGAATCGACCCCGACGACGGCCGCGGCGTCCACATGATGTTTACCCTCTGGGACGCCGAGACGGGTATCGTGCTCCCGGTCGACGAGGGGACACAGATCACGATCTATCGGGACGACGAACAGGTCGGCTCCCCCCGATCCCCGTGGGCGATGATCTCTCAGGAGATGGGCTTTCACTTCGGCGACAACGTTTCGCTCCCGGAAGACGGAACGTACACCGTCGAGGTCACCATCACTCCGGTCTCGACGACGAAAACCGGCGACCTCGAGGGCCGACTCGAGGAGAGACAGACGGCCACGTTCGAGTTCGTCTACGACGACGAGTTCCGTCACGAGGTCGTCGGCGGCGTCGAGTACCTGGACGAAGACGACTGGGGACGACGCGGCGCGCTCGGGCCCATGGATCACGGCCACGGAGAGGGTGGACACGCTCACGGCGAAGAACACGGTGACGGCCACCACGACGACGGCCATCAGCACGGTGACGGTGACGGCCACCACGACGACGGCCATCAGCACGGTGACGAGCATCGCGATGACGGCGGCCACGACGACCACGACCACCACCACGTTCCGTACTCCGAACTGCCGGACGTAGACGAGTATCCTGGGACGGTGCTCGTGGATCCGGACGCCGACGAACGGCCAGCGGAGACGATGGACCTCCCCCGGAGCGGTGATGGGGCATTTCTCGCGACCCTCACGGAACCGGGATTCCGACTGGCCGACGGGGACGAGCGCTACCTGCTCGTCTCGCCGCGAACGCCGTACAACCGCGTTCCGCTCGCGGATATGTCCCTGTCCGTGACGGTCGAGCGCGACGGCGAGACCGTCGCCGAACCGTCGCTCGAGCAGACGCTCGATAGCGAGCTCGATCTCCACTACGGAACGTCCGTGGCGGACGTCCAGCCGGGCGATTCGGTGACGATCACGGTCGAATCGCCCCCGCAGGTCGCCCGCCACCGTGGGTACGAGACGGCGTTCCTCGAGATGCCGCCGGTCGAACTGACCATCCCGGAGGAATCGTGATGGGTCGGGCCGGTGTCCTCGAGGGGCGATCGTCTCGGGCTCGAGCCGGCGTCACGATCGGAGTCGTCTGTCTTCTCGGGATTGGGTTGCTCGTCCCCGCACCGGTGTTCGCGGGCGACAACACGACGTTGTTCTTCTTCGAGGAGACCGAGATCGACGCCGATCCCGGTGAGACGATCGAACTCGAACTCGTCGTGAGCGACCACGGCGACTACAACGCCAACGGCATCGACGAACTCGGGTTCGAACTCTCTTACGACCCCGACGTGTTCACCGTGACCGACCTCGAACACGGCTCGATGCTCACCGGAGGCGATTCGGACGTCGAGGTCGTCGGAACGAGCGAGATCGACGACGACACGGGGACGATCATCGTCGAACAGGAGCGCGATCCCTCCGGCGACGGCGCGAGAGCAACCGAGACGGCGGTGACGATCACCCTCGAGGTCGCCGAGGACGCGGAGCCGACGACGGAGACGATCGAGATCTCCGACGCATTCGCAACGCTCGTAACAGACTATCCACAGGCTGTGATCGAGCGGGACGCTACGGTCTCCGTCGACGGCGGGGCCGGACCAGCCGACGACGAGAGCGCCGGGACCGACGACCCGGACGGCGTCACGTTTGCGGACGAGGAGACATCGGACGCGGCGAGCGATTCGTCTGCCGACGACGCCGGCTCCGGAACGGTCGCCGACCCCGGTGAGGGCTCGAGCGACGAATCCGCGGACGACGCGGCGACTGAGGACTCGATCCCCGGATTCGTCGGCACAACCGCTGTCCTCGGTATCGCTGTGGCGCTCGTGCTGAGACACACCGGAAACCGACGCTGATACGTCTTACAACTGTGGCGGAGATTCTACCGGTTTCATCGCCGACCACTGGGTTTTTTATTCCATAACATGATTGTGGACAGAAAGGACGGAGCGCTCGTCGGTCGATCGCGTCCGCGGCCTCCCGAGATGTATGGGACCTGTTGATGGTATGGAATCGAACACCAGTGGAGAACTGATCGTCCTCGTGACGGACGCTCGAAGCGCCAGCAGTGACGTCACGGACGAGATACGGAACCGGACGGGGATGAGCGTGCGGTCTGTTTCGGTCGCTGACCTCGACGATCGACTCGAGGACGCCGTTCCGGACGCGATCGTGCTGTCTGCGGACGACCCTGAGATCGTCCGGACGACCGTCACGCGAATTCAGGAGGACGTCCCCGACGCGCCCGTCGTCGTCGCTCCCCGCGACGGAAGCGAGAAGCTAGCGACGGTAGCGATCAGGGCAGGTGCGACCGATTACGTTCCGGAAGACGGCCCCCGTCTGATCGACCGGATCGTGGATTCGGTGCAGACGACCGGGGAACGGGACCGAAACGTCGAGTTCCGTCGAATCCTCGCGGAGGAACTGCCTGATGAGGCGTTCGTGATCGGCGAAGACGGAACGTACCTCGAGGCGAAGGTCCGTCCCGAATCGGCGGAGCTGTACGAGACGACCGCGGCGGAACTCGTCGGAACGACGATCGGCGAGGCGTTCCCGGAACCGACCGCGGAACGGCTTCTGGACTGTGTCGAGCGAGCGATCCGGTCCGACGAGATACAGTCGATCGAGTACGACGTCGAGACGGCTGACGAACATCTCCGGTACGAAGCCCGGGTCGTCCCGACAGATCGCAGAATCGACGGACGGCGAGTTGCCGTGTGGCTCGCACGCGATATCACCGAACGGGCGAAACGCGAACGGGAACTCCGGGCACGCCAGGCGGAACTCGAGACGCTGAACCGGATCAACGCAGTCGTCCGGCGGGTGATCGAGACGCTGGTCGAGGCACCGAGCCGAAACGCGATCGAACGGGAGGTCTGTCGACAGCTCGTCGATTCGGAGCTGTACTGTGGCTCCTGGATCGCCGAGTGGACCGGTGACGGCTCCCTCGCGTACCGAACCGGCGCGGGTGACGCGACGACCTATCTCGAGTGCGTACAGGAGGGGACGAGCGGTCCTGATCGCCCGTTCCGACGCGCCGTCCGGTCGGCGGAGATTCAGACGGAAGATCACGTCCTCGAGCGCGAGCCGTTGCCCGACCCGCTGCAGACGGCCGCTGCCGACGACGACGTCGAGGCCGTCGTCGCCGTCCCGATCACCCACGAGGACGCGACCTACGGAGCGTTAACCGTTCTGGCGAGTCGCGACGACGCGTTTAGCGAGAGCGAGCGGGCGGGATTCGAGTTACTCGGCGAGACGATCGGCTTTACGATCATGGCCGTCAAAAACCGCCAGCTGCTGTTTGCCGATACCGTCGTCGAACTCGAGTTTCGCATCGATGGCGGCGAGACGTTTTCGTTCGACCTCTCACGGGAGTACGACTGCACCTGTTCGCTCGAGTGGGCGGGGACGACTGCGGACGGGCGGACGTTCCAGTTCGTCACGATCGACGGTGTCGACGGGGAGACGGTACTCGAGGAGGCAAACGACCACGGCTCGATCGAGGAGTGTCGGCTCGTCCACGACGGAGTCAGCGGCTGTACGATCGAGATGCGGCTGAGCGACTCCGGCGTTCGAACGCTGACGAACCACGGCACCACGATTCGTGACGTAACGGTCGAGGACGCCGTCGGAAGCTGTCTGGTCGAGGTGTCACAGGAGGCAAACGTCAGGGAGATCGCGGACGCACTCTCTTCGATTTACGAGAACACCGAACTCGTCGCCAGACGGGAGGTCGACCGGCAAGTCCGAACCGCCGCCGAACGTCGCAATCTAATCCTCGACCAACTCACCGACCGACAGCTCACCACCCTCCGGCTTGCCTACTACGGTGGCTTCTTCGATTGGCCCCGTGAGAGCACCGGTGAGGAGATCGCGGAGGCGATGGATGTCTCGGCGCCGACGATGCACCAGCACCTTCGGAAAGGCCTGAAGACCGTCCTCGGCGAGTTCTTCGAAGGCGGCGGTACGAGCGAGTAGGTCCTCGCAAGCGGTGCGTCGATGGATGGTCGTTCGGCGACTCTTCCGATGAACGTGACGTTCACCGACACCAGACCGTCAGGATACTATAAAAGTCACGCATATGAACCCGGTGGCCGATAGACCAGTGCAGATTTCACTCGAGTGATGAGCGACCGGAGCCGGGCAATTCGACTCCAGATGGCAGAGATCCCGTGGGTGCACCGCCCCAACCGAACCGGTTTATACCGAACGACAACCGTGGGGTCGGGTGTATAGGTGCACACAGTGGCATCGATCGATCCAGTCGAGACTGTATTCGAGGCATCGGACGGTCAGTACTACACGGCCTGGCAGGTCCGTCGTCGACTCGAGAGTGGGAGGTGGCGTTGCTGTCTCCGCCAGCGGGATCCGGATCGACGGCTGGTGGAGACGGAATGCGCCCAACTGCTGTTTCTCGTGGCGACCGACCCGCGAGCGCTTCCCGACTGGACGGAACTCCGCATCGAACGGACTGCCACACACGTCGTCGATACGCGATCGTCGCTATCGCAACCGGTGGGACGGCGTTCCTGAACGGCCGCGTATATAACTCGTGAATATACTAACCGCGAGCTAGAGAACGAGTCACACCGAACGGTCAGTCGTGAACCGCCGACACGTCCTGGGAGCGATCGGGTCGGTCGGGTCGCTCGGGACGCTCGCGTACGCGACGCGTGATCCGGTTCGGACCCTCGAGTTTCGACTCTGGCTCTCGGAGGAGGCCGCCGCGTACGACGGGGTCGCCGAGCGCGTCCTCGAGTACGTCGAGGAACTCATGACGTTCGAGTTCTGGTCGCTCGAAGCCTCCTTCGGCGGCGTCCTGTCGGTCTCGACCGAGGACGGTGCGCGCGTCACGACCGGCGGAGAGTGGCCGCTGGCGCTCGCATCGGGAACCGTTGGCTCGAGCGACGTCGAACCCGCGGGCGACGTCAATCTGATCGTGACCGACGGCCAGATGAAGCGAGCCCCGACCGGCTACGGCCTGCCACACGTCGCCTCCGTCGGCGGCGCGCGACACATCGCCGATCTCGAGCCGTTCGACAAACTGGTCGGGTCGGGACCCGAGGGGGACGTCCAACGCCGGATCGTTCCGCTCCAGACGCGCACTCGGACGATTCAGATTCTGCTCCACGAGGTCGGCCACGCGCTGGGGTTACACCACGACCACGGCGTCGCGTTTCGGTACGGCGATGCGATCGTGTCGACGCCGATGCTCAGTACGTACGCGTTCAGTTCGAACAGCCCGTACGACCGCTCGCGATGTGGCACGAGCTATCCCGACCCGGGCGATCTGAGCCGACAGCTCAGTCTGGCGTTTTCGACGTGTGCACGGCGCGAACTGACGAGTTACAGCGGCGGCGTCCGACTTCGGAACTCGAGTGGGCGGTAGTGGACGCTACCGTCTCCATCCATAGGACCAACGCCGAATCCGAACGTCGGTCAGTCGAGGTTAGTTAGTCGTCTTCTTCCGCCTCGTCTTCGTCGCCGCGGGCGAAACTCGCCTGCTCGCCACCGGCTTCCTCCGCGTCGGCCGCGTTCGGCCCTTCGATGAGCGACTCGAAGTCGTCGACCTCGTCGTACTGGTCCCGGTAGACGAGTGCGGCCTTCCCGAGCGACGTGATCTCGTAGAGGCCGGACCGTTCGGCGGGTCCGATCTTCTCGACGAGTCCGTAGTCCTCGAGGACCGGTAGTCGGGTGTTGATATTCTTTCGGCTCTTGCCCGTGTGGGCGGAGAGGTTCGTTGCGACGTTTCGTCCCTTGTCTTCCAGGGCGTCGAGGATCAGGAAGTCAGTTGGCTGTCGTAATTTCACACTCGTTCACTCTCATACGCACTCTATATTTCCAGTGGTAACTAATACTTTCGGCTCTTTGCGGAAAATTACTACCGGATGTTTCCGTCGGCATTCTCCCCCTAGGCCGCTCAATCGTCGGCCGTTCCGGACGATTTCGGCAGTTCCGTCTGCACGGACGGCGGACGGATGGTTCCGGTTTCTTCGTCCTCGAGTGACCCGTTGAGCAACCCGATGCCGGCCGAACCCAGCCACGTCAGAAACGAAGCGACCTCCGTCGGCGAGCGGACCCGCCAGTCGGCCGCCGACGGCTCCTCACCGCCGACCCGGATCCCGATACCGTCGGGACCGACGGCCCGGAACGCCGATTCGTCGGTTGTGTCGTCACCGACGTAGACGACGACCGTCTCGGGCGGGAGATCCGCCGCGGTCAACTCGACGGCGTTACCTTTTCCCCACGGGATCGCGGGACCGATCTCGAGGACCCGTTTTCCCCGTGACACCTCGAGGTCAGTGCCGCCGAGCCGGTCGACGACTGCGGCCGTCCGTCGGCGAACGAGCGGACGGAGCGGATCGGGGACGGCCCGCGTGTGAACCGTCGCGGTCAGTCGCTTGTTCTCGATTCGGACGCCGGGAACCGAATCGAGGGCGGCCTCGAGCGCCGAGCAGGACTCCCCGACCAGCGTGGCCCGTTTGCTGGCGACGGGGTGGACCGCGAGCGAGCCGTTACGAAGGAGTTCGAGCCCGTGATTGCCGGCGTAGGCGTCCGACTCGCCGACGCGGCCTCGAACGTCGGCGAGTGCACGCCCGCTGACGATAGCCGTCGAGACCGCCCGTTCGGCGACGAGCGTCTCGAGTGCCTCCTCGTTTCGGTCGAGCGGGGTCGCATCCGCCGGGTCGTCGACGATCGGTGCGAGCGTTCCGTCGAAATCCAGACAGACTAGCAGTCGCGAGGCTGCAGACAGTGCCGACCGGATCTGTACCAGTCCCACCTCGAGTCGTCGTGGCGGGGTTTCGGCGGTCATGGATTATATCGGTGACGTGTACTCCGGAGAATCCGGATCGAGATCGGAGTGGCCCTCGTGCTGTCGGTCGTCGTGGACGCGCCGTATCCAGTCGAACTGGGTGGCCATCCACCACCCGATGTCCCGGTCGAAAACGCGGTTACGAAGGGCGGACATCCGGCGACGACGCTCGTGACGGGGCGTCGAGAGCGCGTCGTCGATCCGACGTGCGAACCCGTCGACGTCGGTCGGATCGATCGTAAACGCGTGGGAGCCGAGACGTTCGTGTGCCCCGGTTCGATCGCTCAACAGCAACGTTCCGTCGGCGTCGCTGCTCGAGGCAACGTACTCCTGTGCGACCAGGTTCATGCCGTCGACGAGCGGGCTGACGATCATCACCTCCGCTCGCCGGTACAACGCGGCGAGCGTCTCCGTCTCGAGGTACGAGTCGGTGTAGACGATCGGTCGCCAGTCCTCGGTGGCGAACCGGCGGTTGATCCGCTCGACCTCGTCTCGGACGAACTCGCCGTACCGCTGGTAGGCCGGTATCTCGGTTCGTGAGGGGGTCGCCTTCTGGACGAAGGTAAACGACCCGCGCCAGCGCGGATTCCGCTCGAAGAACCGCTCGAGTGCAGCGAGTCGCTCGGGGATCCCCTTCGTGTAATCGAGCCGGTCGACGCCCAGTCCGAGGACGGTCTCGCTCGAGACGCCGTTCGTCGAGAAAACCGACGACAGTCGTGACGGATCGGCCGACCGGGCGTTCCGGTCGTACCGCTTGGCGTCGACACCCATCGGCGTCGCGACGACCGTCGTGGCCTCGCCGTCGTACCGAACGGTGTGGCGGTCCCGGTCGACCGTCGCCGACGGCAGCGCTCGCTCGACACACTCGAGGAAGTTTTTCGCGTATCGATCGACGTGAAATCCGAGCAGGTCGTTCCCGAGAAGCCCCTCGAGGATGCCGACGGCCGCCGGGCAGTCGCGGAACGTCTCCGGCGTCGGCCACGGAATGTGCCAGAACTGCGCGACCGCCGCCGAACTGGGGATCGAGTCGCGGATCGTTCGCGGAGCGAGCGCAAAGTGGTAGTCCTGAATCCAGACGACAGAGTCGTCGTCGGCGTGGTCGGCGACTGCGGTCGCGAACTGATCGTTGACCGACCGATACCACTCGAAGTCGTTCGGCCGCTCCTCGAGGAGATCCGTAAACCCGTGACAGAGCGGCCAGAGGACGCGGTTGCTGAACCCGCGGTAGTACGAATCGACTGCGTCTTCCGAGAGGTCGAGTCGGCGCAGCGTGTACGCCCCGGACGATGGTGGAACGCTGACGCAGTGTCGGTCGTCGGCGACGTCGAAATCCGCGTCGCCGTCGCCCCACGCGATCCAGGTGCCGTTCGTTCGCTGGCAGACGGGGTCGAGACCAGCGGTCAGCCCGCCGGTCGGTTCGTCGACGGATACCGATCGCTCGTCGTCCGATTCGTCGTACTCGTGGCGGTAGGGCTGGCGGTTCGAGACGACGATCAACGACCCAGGACAGTTCGGTTCCCGAGAGCGGTCGGTTCGCAGGCTCCGGTCGCCTCCGTCGGTTCGTATCGATCTGTTATCCGTGTTCGTCGACGACAATCGCTCGTCGGTAACTCGCATTCGCTGGTAGAACACAGCGCCGCTACGGGTTGATTCGTGGCCTGCAACCGCATGGAGGTCTAATAGGTACCCCGTACTGTTCTGGACCAGTGGAGGGTTCGACGAGACGATAGGTCGATCGGCTCTCGTTTCGGGCGGGGTCGACCGCCGGGTGTCGGCCGGAGCAGGGGTCGATCCCAGCCCGATTAATAGTAGTACAACTCGAGTTCGTGGCCACAGCTTCGACAGACGGTTTCGCTTCCCCGCAGTCGGTTCGAGTCGCTTTCCTCGACGATACCGGGGCCGGGCGGCACGGACGTGTTGACGGTCGCGTCACACGCGGGACAGCCGATGTCCATCGCGCCACGGTTCGACTTCGACATGTCCTCGTGCTACTCGAGGTTGGCCGATAGTTATACCAGCCGTACTGGGAGTGGGGGATCCGTTTCGAATCGTTCGCCGAGCGTACGGCGTGGTTTACGATCGAACGGACACCGTTTCGCGGCCGACCGGTCGTCACACGGTCAGTATTCCGGACGTCCGAGCCGTTCAGGGTCGCGTTCAGTTCGAAACACGAACCAACGAGCCTTTGATCGCTCCACCCTACCGTCCGATATGGAACGCCGAACGTACCTCCGAGCGGCGGGGGCCACAGGAGTCGCGGGGATCGCCGGCTGTCTCGACAACGTCGGGTTCGTCGGCGGCGACGGCCGAACCGCACTCGGCTCCCCCGAGGAACCACGCGGGGACCCCTCCCACCCAACCCACGGCGACGAGTTCCCCTCGTTTTCCCTGCCGGATCCGCTCTCGGGAGAGACCGTATCGCTCGAGGACATGGTGGGCGAGCGAGCCTTTCTGATGACGTACTTCTTTACGGCGTGTCCCGACGGCGCCTGTCCCGCGTTGCTCTTGCGTCTCCGCCGGACCCAGGAGGACGCGATCGAACGCGATTACGAGGACGACATCGCGCTGCTCGCGATGACGTTCGATCCCGAGCGGGACACGCCGGAAGTCTTAGCGGAGTACGCCGGCGAGCGCGGGATCGACCACGAGGCCGACAACTGGCACTTCCTGCGACCCGAAAGCTACGAGGACGGCGAGCAGCTACTCGACGACACGTTCGGCATGCACATCGAACGGGTCGAAGACGACGACGAGCTCGACGACCACGGTCAGGAGGACCACGGTACCGATCACGAGGACCACGACCACGGCGAGTACACGTTTATCCACTACAACCTGATCATGCTGGTCAACGACGACGGAATCGTCGAGCGATCGTATCCAAACGCCGTCCAGCAACGCGAGGAAGTGAGCGTCGAGGCGATCGTCGAGGACGCCAGAACGGTCGCACAACGATAACCATGCGTCGACGGGAAGCTATCGCCGGAGTTGCGAGCGCAGGCGTAGTCGCCGGTGCCGGTGCCCTCGCGGTGTTCGGCGTCCCGTCGGTCGACGAACTCACCGGCGAGGACGTCGAACGCGACCCGCTCGAGATCGAGACGGTCGACGCGCCGGGGAGCGAGGCCGGTCACGTGCTCGTCCCCGCCGCCGATCGCCCGACGTTCGTCGACATCTTCGGCACCTGGTGTCCGCCCTGTATCGAGCAGATGCCCGCTCTCGCCGAGGCGTACGAGCGAGTCGGTGACGACGTCCTCTTCATGTCGGTCACCAACGAGACGGTGGGCGAGACCGGTTCGATCACCGAGGACGAACTTGTCGAGTGGTGGGACGACAACGGCGGGAGCTGGACGGTCGGACTCGACCCGACGGCGGAGCTGACCGAGCGCTACCTCGCCGGCGGCTATCCGACCGCTGCCGTGATCGATCCCTCCGGTCGGGTCCGCTGGTCCGACGACGGCGTCAAGACCGCCGACGAACTCGTCGACCGAATAGAGGACGCACTCGCGGCTCGGGACCCATGATCGGGGCGGACACGACGTTCCTTCTGACGCTCGCGTTCGCCCTCCAGGCCGGTTTTCTGACGTTCTTCTCCCCGTGTGCGTACCCGCTGTTGCCCGGCTACGTCGGCTTCTACGTCAGTCAAACCGAAGGAGAGGACGCCTCACTCGGCGGCTCGCTCACCCGCGGGCTGATCGCCGGCGGCGGCGTCCTGGTAACCCTCGCCGCCCTATTCGGGTTAGCGTTCTGGGTCGGCCACTCGACCATCTCGAACGTCGTCCTCTTCGAACCGATCGCCGGTGCGCTCCTGTTGATCTTCGGCGTACTGGTCGTACTCGGTCGAGCACCGTCGCTGTCGGTCGCGCTTCCGAAACGGCGCTCGAGCGTCTTCGGATTCGGGATCTTCGGCGTGGGGTACGCGCTGGCCGCGGCGGGCTGTGTCGCCCCGCTGTTCGGCGCGGTCGTCGCCAGCGCGCTCACGTATCCGCCGGCGACGGCCGCGCTCGTCGTCGGAACCTACGTCGGGAGCGTCACGCTTTTGATGGTCTCGCTGACCGTCGCGACCGGGATGGGTCTGGTCGCGAGCACGGGCAAGATCATGGCCTACAGCGATCACTTGGAACGCCTCGCCGGTGTCGTCATGATCCTCGCCGGCATCGGACAGCTTTACCTCGCGGTCGTCGTCCTCGACGTGATCTGACCGGAACGCTATCCAGTGCGACCACGGGACTTGCCACAGGGATCGACGGACAGGTGACCGTCCGAGACGGCGGTCCGTCGAGTATTCTATTACACCATCACTTAATCCAACGTTCGTTGACAATTCTTTATGCCGCGAGAGCTCGTATCCCGTCTTACGTGAGCAAACGCGCTGTCCGAGCTGTCTCGAGTTGACGGATGAGGAAGTCGATCGAAACGTCACTGATTCGGGGCTCGAGCGGACGTTCGAGCGTGACGACTGCGGCCACCGGTGGTCCGTTTTCTTCTGATTCGTCGAGGGGGTGTCGTGTATCCCCAGCACCGGCAAGTCGGGGACGTATTCGGCCGTCGACCGAACGTCCGAACAGTGATGTACCAAGATCTCCTGCTCGCCACCGATGGGAGCGACGGTGCTCGACGCGCGACCGACCACGCGCTTGCGCTCGCGGATCGCCTCGATGCGACGCTCCACGTGCTCTCGGTCGCCGAGGAGGGACCACACAGTTCGGAAAAACGGGACAAGATGCGGTCCGACCCGGAAGGCGAAGCAATCGACGTCGTCGAGACGGTCGAACGGACGGCGACGGCCGAGGGGGTCGACGTGCGGACGACGGTTCGCCACGGCGTGCCACAGGAGCAGATTCTCGAGGCCGCGACGGCCTCCGGTGCCGATCTGATCGTCGTCGGGACGGTCGGACGGAGCGGGCTCGACCAACTGATCGTCGGCAGCGTCGCCGAGGAGGTCGTCCGAAACGCGCCGGTTCCCGTGGTAACCGTCAGGGAGGGGACGTAGACCGCCACCCGAGGTGCGTCCACCGGCTGCAGACGACCGTTTGCCCGCTGACCGAATAGCGTGCGGACCGGCGGGGGAGGAGCCCAGGCTGATGGCCGACCGACCGAAGACGGCCCCGAACTGACGGTCTGCCGGTGGAGACGATCACCGACTGAGAGTCGGTGGGGGAGAGGCGAACCTCCCACTGACAGCTGATGAGCGGAGAGGCGAACACCCCACTGACAGCCGATGAGCGAAGAGGCGAACCTCCCACTGACAGCAGATGAGCGGAGAGGCGGGCTAATTGGCGGAGAAACGATCTCGGCCCCGATCGTAATCCAGGATTACTGAATCGTACCGTGACGATAATTTTCTCTGCGGGCAGGAAATCGAACCCCACCGTGGACACCCGGTTCGACTCGAGGCGCGGGTGGTCGCTCTCTCAGGAGGTGTTCGGACCGTGAGCGACGACGCCACCGCCGTCGCCGCCGGCACCCCGGGGGTTCTCGTCGTCGGCGACTCGCCGGCGGTCGCCGCCGCCGCCGCGGCCCTCGAATCGGCGCTGGGGGCCGATTCGGTGTGGCTCGAGCCGTCGACCGACGGCGCACGGGACCGACTCGAGTCGGACGACGTGCGGTGTGTCGTCTGCGAGTTCGACTCGTCTGCCGACGGATCGGTCTTCGACGAGATCCGCGACGGCGCGAAAGCGGTCCCGATCGTCGCCGTCGCGGATACGGACGCTCAGACGGCGGCGATCGAGGCGGGTGCGACCGACGTCGTCGATCCGGCGACGCCGTCGCCAGTCGCCGTCACTCGCGTCGGGAACGCGGTGAGGGGGGCTCGACTCGACGAGCGCGAACCGGATCGCAACTACCGACGACTCCTCGAGTACGCGGACGTTCCGCTCGTGGTCGTGACGACCGACGGCACGATCACGTACGCAACCCCGGCCGTCGACCGCCTCGGCTGGACGCCCGACGATCTCGTTCGATCGGCTCTCCCGGGTCTCGTCCATCCCGACGATCGCGACCGGGTACGCGAGGTGGTTTCGGGCGTCCGCGACCGGCCCGTCGGCTCGACCGAGACGGTCACCTGTCGGCTGCACACGGACGACGGAGCGTGGACGGTCGTCGAGTTGACGGCGGTCGATCGCCTCGAGGACCCGGACGTCGAGGGAGTGATCACGACGATCACGGTGGCGCCGGAGGTCGGAGACGAGACAGTCGAGACGGCCCTCGAACACGTCGGCGACCCGTTGTTGGTTCTGGGCGAGCGGTGGGAACTCGTCCACTGGACCGACGCCGCGGGCCGATTGCTCGAGGGAGAGCCGGAGCCCGGAACCGTCCTCTGGTCGGTTCTCCCGGACGACGTTCGTGAGCTGTTCGCCGATCGACTCAGGGAGTCGGCCGCGACCGGCGACCCGGTCGCGTTCGAGACGAGCCACCCGGTGTTCGACGCGCCGCTCGAGGTGACGGCCTACCCGGACGACGGGGGGATGTCGGTGGTCGCACGCGAGAGCTCGGGCGGGGACCGCTCGCGGGCCGACGCCGAGACGTCCCTCCGGACGGAAGCGAACCGACTCGCACTCCTCGAGGACGCGATCGACGGAGTCGTCGACGGCGTGGCCGTACTCGACGGAACGACCGTCGAACTCGCCAACGCTTCCTTTCGGGAACTGGCCGACGACGACGTGCTGATCGGTCGGAGCGTCGACGACCTGTTCGACGCCGACCTCGCGGCCCGGATCCGGAAGCGACTGGAGTCGCCCCTGTTCAGGTGGATGGAGCCGGTCTCCGGCGACCTCGCGGTCGGTGACGGGCGCGCGGTCGACGTCTTCATCACGCCGCTGGACGACGACGCTCGGGCAGTCTGCACCGTCCGTGACCGGCGGCGATCGGGGGCGACGCTTCGCTCGAGCGTCCTCGACGCCGTTTGCGACCTCCGTCGGGCCGACACTGCCGTCGAGATTCGACGGGCTGTCGCGGATGCAGTTCTCGGTGGTGCCGACGCCGAGTTCGCAGCCTGGTACCGGGTCGACGACGGCGTCCTCGAGCCGGCAGCCGTCGCGACGACCGGCTCAGACGACCGACTCGACCTCCCGGCGGTCGCCGTCGACCGAACCGAGATCGAACCCCTTCTCGACGCGGGCGAGGCAATCGTCTCCGACGGCTCCACGCTGGAACCGCTTCTCGAGCGCTCCGGCGTCCGGGCCGAACGCGTCTTCGTCCTGCCGGTCGACAACGAGAACCTCCTTCTCGCCACGACCGCGAGACCGCTCGGCTTCGCGTCGCTCGAGGTCGACGCGGTGGAACCGCTCGCCGACGCGGCGTCGGTCGCACTCGAGGCGCTCGAGCGTCGCCGTCGGCTCCGGACGATCGGTCGTGAACGCGACGTGTACGAGGCACTCGAGGGGGACTCGGAACGGCTCCGTGCCGAGGTGCGCGCGATACTCGCGGCCGAAACCAGAGACGACCTCGAGCAGCGCGTCTGCGAGGCGGTACGCGAAGTCACTCCCGTGGGGACGAGCGGATCGATCGGCCTCGTCTGGATCGGCCGCCACGACGTCGGCGCAGAGACGGTGACGCCGTCGACCTGGGTCGGCGACGGCGGCGAGTTCCTCGACTCGCTGTCGGTGCCGGTCGATCCCGACCTGGGGTTCGTCGGCCGAGGGGGTCGGTCGGACGTAACGGGGAAGAAACCGTCGGGCGTGACAGGGGAGAAGTCGCCTGACACGACGGCGGCAGAACCGTCGGACGCGACGGTGGCGATCGACCTCGAGAGGGAATCGAATCGCCGGACCGGCGACGGGGAGCCCTGGCGGGAGGAACCGCTCGAGTACGGCTATCGGAGCGCTCTGCTCACGCCGATCGAGTACGGTGAGTTCCGGTACGGAACGCTCACCGCGTACGGTGATCGGTCGGGGCTGTTCGACGATCGAGTTCGGAGTCGTTGTCGCCACCTCGCGACGGTCGCCGGCCACGCGACGGTGGCGCTCGAGCGGAAGCGAGCGCTGCTCTCGGAGTCGGGTGTCGAACTCGAACTCGTGGTCCGCGACGAGGACGACCCGCTTCTCGCGACCGCCCACCATCTGGAGACGGAGATCACCGTCGGGACGGTCGTTCCCGGATCGTCCGGCGGGTCGACCGTCTACTGCACGACGGCGCTGGACGACGCCGACGGAGACGACGGTGCCGACTCACTCGCGGGCGTCGACTCGATCTGCCGGATCGGGACGGATTCCGGCGTCGAACTCGTCGTCCGCGAGGAAACGATCGCGGACCGAATCGCCGAGCACGGCGGCGCGTTGCGTTCGATCGAACCGGCCGGCGATCGGACGCGTCTCGTCGTCGAACTGCCGAACACGATCGCAGTGCGTGGATTCGTCCGAATGCTCGAACGCAGCTATCGGGGGGTGAAACTGGTCGCCAGACGCGAACGCACTGGGTCCGACGCTCGGCGTCGGTCGTTCGACGCCGAGTTGCGGGACCGACTCTCGGATCGACAGCTTCGCACGCTCGAGACGGCGTACTACAGCGGCTTCTTCGAGTGGCCCCGGGAGAGTACCGGCGAAGAGGTTGCGGGGGTGCTCGGTGTCTCTCAGCCGACGTTCAGCCGGCACTCACGGATAGCCCAGCGAAAACTGTTCGAACTCCTGTTCGACGAGCGAGGCGACGGGGAATAAGCGACTGTTTCGGAGTTTACCGTCCATTACCAGGTCTCGTTCGGGGCCAACTCGTGGGGTAATTGCTTGTTTCGTTCGCCAGCCGACGTTCAGAATATCGGACGGATGAATACGTATTGAGCCATCGTGGCTGTGATTTTGCTATCTAGCGCCCACGTCCAGATAGCCACGGCCTAATCACTCGATCGATGAGCGTGTCACCGGTAACGGACGCTTACGGAGAGGCGACCGGACGGAGCGAGGTGGATCTGTGAGCATCGAACTCGCCGAGACCGAACGCGAACGATCGACGGTTCTGGATCGGTCCGACGGCGGAATCGTCGCGCAGGTTCGACTCGATCACCCCGACCTCGTCTTGCGATCGTCCCTCGAGCGGGCTCCTGACGTCACCCTCGAGCCCGAGTACTGGACGACCGACGAGACGGGCCACACCCTCCTGTTCGTCACCGCACGGGGGGCGGAGTTCGGCGGGTTCGAGGCCGCCCTCGAGACCGATCCGACGATCCGAGAGCCGATACTCGTCGACCGGTATCCCGACCGGCGGGTGTACCGGGTCACGCTGACCGAACGGGCGCTGACGTTCACCGCGAGTACGGCCGAAGTCGGCGGCCGGCTGCTCGAGGTCTCGAGTTCTCGAGACGGCTGGCTCGTCCAGCTTCGGTTTCCGAGCCGGGACGCACTCGTGGCGTTCAACGACGCCTGTCGGGACGACGGCGTGTCGGTGTCGGTCGAACACCTGCGAGTCTCCGACGACGGCGACGACGGCGTCGTAGCGCTGACCGAGAAACAACAGGAACTGCTCGCGGTCGCCTACGAGGAGGGCTATTTCGACGTGCCGCGTGGGATCTCACAGGACGAGCTCGCCGACCGTCTCGGCGTCTCGAAGTCCGCCATCTCCCAGCGACTCCGTCGGGCAATCGCCGAACTCTGTGCCGCGTCACTCGCCTGACCGCCACCGTGGGGCAGCATCGACATCCGCACCTGAGTGTGTTCGTATCTCCCCACCAACCTTTTTGAGCCTCACGCACACCGTTCGAATATGCTTCGAGCACTGGTCTCCCGCGCCCGCGAGTGGATCGCAGTCGACGATCCCGAGGATCGCATCGAGGGATCGGGTGAGCCGATCATGTCGCCGAAAAATCGCCGATCGCCGGAGGCCCAGCGCGTACTCCGCGAGTCTCGAGACCTCGAAGAACGCCACGAACGACGGGACGAACCATGACGAGTCGACTCCCGAGGGGCCGGTTCCGACGCTAACGTGAAAGGACTCATCCGAGCCTCCGGTAGTGTTAAAATACAACTACTAGTCCGAATTTTAGTTCACGTTTGTCTACCGTTTGACGTTGCGGTTCGTTTTTATACTCCGATACAGTACCAACGGTAGACGATCGACGACAGAGGATCGAAATGCAAACAGAACGTTCTCCCACCCACGACATCAGCGATCTACAGTACGACCAGCCTAACGATCGGTACGTCTTCCACCACGATGGCGACGGTACCGCGACGATCACGACGACGATCGTCCACGCCATCGCGTCGATCGCGGACATCGACGTCTCCCAGGGCGAGTTTTCGCTCTACGACAGCGTCGACCCCGACGCGCTCGATCGGCTCTTCGGCAAAAAGGCCGACGGCACCGAACGAACCGGCGGGCACGTCGCGTTCACCGCCTTGGAACACGAGGTGTACGTCTACGCGAACGGGGACGTGATCATCTACCCGCCCTCGGCGTCGGTGGACCGGCCGACTCGCGACTAGTCGGGACCGACACACAGTCCCCGATCATGGTACATTTTAGGCTCCCGCGCGTTCTCAGTGGCAACCATGACGGTAGTCGCACTACTGAGCGTCGCACCGGTGATCGAAGACAGTATGTCGGACGAGGTCGCGAAGGCCGTCGACGCCCTCGAGGCCTACGACGTCGAGTACGAGACGAACCCGATGGGGACGGTGATCGAGACCGACGAGATCAGTGAGCTGTTCGCCGCCGCACAGGCGGCCCACGAGGCGGTCGACGGCGACCGCGTGAGTACGGTGTTGAAGATCGACGACAAGCGGACGAAGCAAACGTCCGCTGCGGAGAAGGTCGAGGCGGTCGAAGAACACCTCGGCCGAGCGGCGACGAGCGATTCCGCGTAATCCGACCGAATCGTCGAACTCCGCCGAAACGAGGACTGACACGGATTCCTGCCCCGATGGAACGGTGCACCCGCCCCAGGGGTCGCGGCTGCGCCCGAAGTGACTGACACGACACTGTATGATGGGTCCCGATCCGAACGGTCGACCGGACACCTGTCAGTCAGATCCGACCCGCAGACGCGCGCGGATACGTGATCGATCATAATCCGTATCACTCGTCGGGGCCAAGTAGGGACGTCATGACGGAGACGACCATCGAAGTAGACGGAATGGCGTGTGAGGGCTGTGAGAACACCGTCACCGACGCCCTCGAGTCCCTCGAAGGCGTCTCCTCGGTGACGGCGAACCACGAGGCGAGCGAGGTTCGCGTCGTACACGAGGAGACGCTCGTCGACGAGTCGTCGATCGCCGATGCGATCGAGAACGTCGGATACTCCGTGTGAACACTGCCCATACTATCGGGGCGTAGGACCATAGTCGGACGGTGGTCAGACAGAGACTGACAAACGGTTTTAGGTCGGAGGCTGAAGCGACACCATGGAGAGTCTCAACCGAATGGCGATCGAACTGGTCGACGAGGCCCTCGAGTATGCCGAGGAGCTAAACGTCGGCGGATACGACCTCGAAAACGACGCGACGGTGCTCGATTTCGGCCTCGAGTTCGACGGCGGTATCGAAGCCGGAATGCTTCTGACCGAGATCCAGACCGCCGGGATGGCGACGCCGAGTTACGACCTCGGCGAGATCAGCGACGCGCCGATCCCCTACGTCTCGCTCTCGACCGATCAGCCGGCGCTCTCGCTTTTGTGCTCGCAAAAGGCCGGCTGGGAGCTGACGACCGAGGACTTCGAGGGGCTCGGAAGCGGGCCGGCCCGGGCGCTCGTCGCCGAGGAGACGGAGTTCAGACGCATCGGATACACGGACGCGTTCGACCTGACGGCACTGGCCGTCGAGACAGAGGACGTACCGACCGAGGCCGCCGCCGAACAGGTCGCCGACCTCGCGGAGGTCGAGACGAGCAGCGTCTTCTTACTCCCCTACTCCACCGCGAGTATCGCCGGGAGTATCACCAACGCGGCTCGAGCGGCCGAACTTGCGACGTTCAGATTGACGGAACTCGGGTACGATCCCCTCGATATCGTCTCGGTGACGGGACGTGCGCCCGTCCCACCGGTCGCGGGCGACGAACGGACGGCGATCGCCCGGACGAACGACGCGATCGCCTACGGCGGAACGGCCCACCTCACCGTTCGGGAGGACGCCGACCAGTTCGAGTCGGTGTCCTCGACGGCAGCCGACGCACACGGACGACCGTTCGGCGAGATCTTCGACGACCTCGAGTGGCAGTTCGAGGAGGTTCCCTCCGATCTGTTCGCCCCGGCGAAGGTGACCATCGACGTCGTCGGCGGCCCGACGTACGTCCACGGCGAGACGGACGAGAGCCTGCTCGCCGACTCGTTCGATCTCTGAGCGTGCGATTCAAACCCGTTCCGGAGCCGCCCGACGGTCTCGAGGCCGTCGCTGGCGTCGCGGCCGCGGTTCCGGCCGAATCGAACGCTACGGCGAGCGACGCCGACTGCTGTTCCCGGCTCGTCGAACGAACCGACGTCGAGGGCCGCGAGGCGGCCGCAACCTGGCTGACGTTCCTCCGAGCGCTCGAGTTGGTCGAGACGGAACGCGACACGTATCGGCGGACGGCCAACGACGTCGATCCGGAATCGCTCCGGACCGCGTTCCGGAGCCGCGTTCGCGACGTTCCGACCGTCCTCGAGGTACTCGAGGACAGTACGACTGGGCTGGAGGTGGCGACAGTGACCAGGCGGGTTCGCGACCGCTCGACCGAGCGAACGGTGGGGCGCTCGCACCGCGAACCCGACGACTGCGCGGAGTGGGCCGTACGCGTCGAACGCCTGCTCGAGTGGGCGACCCTGTTCGGGCTGGTCGAGCGGACGGGCGACGGGAACGGTTCGACGGTCCGGTATCGACGCGAGAGGGCCGACCGGTAGCCGATCTCCGTTTGCTGTGTCCCGCATCTCCCAACCTATGGCGAGGTGTACCGATAGGACACGACCAGCGGGAAAGAGCACGCGACCGAAGCGGTCGAGACCGTCTGTTTCGACCCCGACGACACTCGGTACGTACCGTCTGCCGGGTGGATCGTCCTCGGGCGTTCGGCCGAATCGGTGTCGGCCTCCGCTGGATAATCGGAGACTACCACGGTCGACACCGCAACTGTGTCCAGAGAATACGATCGTAGCGGATCGCTCTGTTCAGTTCCTCCGAGACGTGAAAAGGCTGCGAAACCCACCGAAGCCGACACTCCTATGTATCGTCCAGTCGAACTCTGATATGGTAGCATCTATCACAGGTTGAGCGAGCAAAAAACCTATCCGATCACGTATCGGAGTCACTGACATCCCCGTTTAATCCGAATCATGAACGAAGTTCAACTGGAGGTTGCGAAGGCGTACCCGAACGACTCGGGTCGTGGTATCGCCCGACTCGACCCGGACACGCTGTTGCATCTAAAGCTGAGTCCGGGCGACATCATCGAGATCGAAGGTGCGGATACGACCGCGGCGAAAGTGTGGCGGGCCGACCGGCAGGACTGGAACACGGACACCGTTCGAATCGACGGCTTCACGCGCCAGAACGCGGACGTCGGCATCGGGGAGCGCGTAACGATCCGGAAGGCCGAAGCGACGAAGGCGGATTCACTCACCCTCGCACCCCCCGAGGAGGCGTCGGTCCAGTTCGGTTCCGACGCCGCCGGCATGGTGAAACGCCAGATCCTCAAACGGCCGGTCGTCGGCCGCGACATCGTCCCGGTGATGTCCTCGACGAACCACCCGTTCATGCGATCGCCCGGCCAGGCGATCCCGCTTATCGCGGTCGAAACCGACCCCGAGGGAGTGGTACTCATCACGGAAGATACAGACGTCGAACTCCGAGAGGAACCGATCAGCGGTTTCGAGAAGACCGGTGGCGGAATTACCTACGAAGACATCGGCGGCCTGCAAAGCGAGATCCAGCGGGTTCGGGAGATGGTCGAACTCCCGATGAAACACCCCCAGATCTTCAAGAAGCTGGGTATCGAACCGCCACAGGGCGTCTTGCTCCACGGCCCGCCGGGGACCGGGAAGACCCTGCTCGCGAAGGCCGTCGCCAACGAGACCTCCGCTTCGTTCTTCTCGATCGCCGGCCCCGAGATCATCTCGAAGTACTACGGGGAGTCCGAACAACAGCTCAGAGAGATCTTCGAGGACGCAAGCGAGGAGTCGCCCGCGATCATCTTCATCGACGAACTCGACTCCATCGCGCCCAAACGTGAGGACGTCACCGGCGAGGTCGAACGCCGCGTCGTCGCCCAGTTGCTGACGATGATGGACGGCTTAGAGGCGCGGGGACAGGTCATCGTCATCGCGGCGACCAACCGCGTCGACAGCGTCGACCCTGCGCTTCGCCGGCCGGGTCGGTTCGACCGCGAGATCGAGATCGGCGTTCCCGACGAGACTGGCCGCGAGGAGATCCTCCAGATTCACACCCGCGGGATGCCGCTTTCGGACGACGTCAATCTCCCCCACCTCGCCGACGAGACCCACGGTTTCGTCGGTGCCGACATCGAGAGTCTCACCAAGGAGGCGGCGATGAAGGCGCTCCGACGATACCTCCCGGAGATCGATCTCGACGAGGAGGACATCCCGCCGAGTCTGATCGACCGGATGATCGTCAAGCGAGAGGACTTCCGCGGTGCCTTGAACGAAGTCGAACCCTCGGCGATGCGGGAGGTACTCGTCGAACTGCCGAAGATCTCCTGGGACGACGTCGGCGGCCTCCACGACGCCAAAGATCAGGTCAAAGAGTCCGTCGAGTGGCCGCTGAACAACCCCGAACGGTTCGACCGGTTGGGTATCGACCCGCCGGCCGGCGTCTTGCTGTACGGCCCGCCTGGCACCGGGAAGACGCTCATGGCGAAAGCCGTCGCCAACGAGACGAACGCGAACTTCATCTCCGTGCGCGGCCCGCAACTACTCAGCAAGTGGGTCGGCGAGTCCGAGAAGGCGATCCGTCAGACGTTCCGTAAAGCCCGACAGGTCTCGCCGACGGTGATCTTCTTCGACGAACTCGACGCCCTCGCACCCGGGCGGGGCGGCGAGGTCGGCTCGAACGTCTCCGAGCGCGTCGTCAACCAGCTCCTGACCGAACTCGACGGATTAGAGGAGATGGGGAACGTGATGGTCATCGGCGCAACCAACCGTCCCGACATGATCGACCCGGCACTCCTTCGTTCGGGCCGGTTCGACCGTCTCGTCATGATCGGCGAACCCGACGTCGACGGCCGCGAACGGATCCTCGATATCCACACGGAGAACACGCCGCTCGCGGCGGACGTCACCCTCCGTGAAGTCGCGGAGATCACCGACGGCTACGTCGGCTCCGATCTCGAATCGATCGCCCGCGAGGCCGCGATCGAAGCACTTCGCGAGGACCACGAAGCCGACATCGTCGAGATGCGTCACTTCCGTCAGGCGATGGAGAACGTCCGACCGACGATCACCGACGACATCTTGGATTACTACGAACGGATCGAAGAGGAGTTCAAAGGCGGCTCGAGGGGACCGGACCCGACGGGCCGTCGGGACAGTCGCATCGGTTTCCAGTAACGACTCGTTTCTCTCCCGTACGCTCTTCGTACCTGCGTTCCAGTTCCGGACGGTTTCCAACGACAGACGAACCGGCGAGCCCACACGACGGGAGAACGACCGTATTCGAGTAAATTGTAGTCAAGCGATCATAAACGGTCGTATCCGTATATACCGACGTGTGGGCGAGAACGCGTGTATCGATGTCGGATTCCCCGGCGCCAGGCGATCGAGGGTCGTCTTCGGTGAGCGGTCCACCGGTCGAGAGTGAGAACGACGATCGACGAAAGATGCTCGAGCGGGTCGTTCCGACTCTCGCCGAACCGATCCGTCGAGCGGGGTTCTGGACCGCAATCGTAGCTCCGTTTCTGTACTTTCCCGTGTTGTTCAACGGGTTAGGGACGTGGCTCGAGTTGCTCTTCTTTCTCGGTTTGCTCTCGGTGAACGTCCTGGCACTGTACGTCGGCCACACCTACCGTCGCTAATCGGCGTTGGCGTGGCCGACTGCTGTCACTGACCGGCGTTGGCGTAGCCGCCGGCTCTGGAGTGTCTCCCCTACCGTCTCCACTGACCGGCGTTGGCGTAGCCGCCGGCTCTGGAGTGTCTCCCCTACCGTCTCCACTGCCCGGCGTGTACGAGTTCCGCCCGGAGCGCGCGTCGCTTGACGATGACGAACCCGAGTACGATGAACCCGAATCCGACGAGCGTCGTCGTATCGACGACTTCACCGAGGTAGAGCCAGCCGACGACTGCCGTGAACACTGGGGCGACGTAGGAAACCATGTTGATCTCGACCGCGCCGAGACGCTCGAGCAGGTCGAAGTAAATCAGGAAGCCGATCGCGCTCGCGACGACCGCCAGATACGCGAGCGCGCCGATCGCTTCCGGATGTGTCCAGGACGAGGGATCGATCGGCTCTCCCATCGCGATGCTGACGGCGTGCAAGAGGAGTGCGCCGCCGATCATCGACCAGGCCTCCATCGTCTCGATAGGGAGATCCGAGTCGAAGCGCCTGGTCAGGACGCCACCGAGAGCGAACGACGCGGCGGCACCGAAGATCAGTAGTTTGGCGACCACGTCGGTCGAAAACAGATTCGACGGATCGGGCTGAGTGATGACGGCGACGCCGACGAGTCCCAAGAGGACTCCGACGACCCCGACCGCCGACAGCGCGTCAGTGGGCATCAACGCCCGGGCGAACCCGGTCGTGAGGACTGGCGACAGACTGATGATGATCGCCGCGGCAGCCGCAGTCGTGTTCTGTTGTCCGACGAACAAGAACACGTGGTAGGCGGCGATCAGCAAGATTGCACCGACAGCCACGACACCCCACTCGTCTCGTCGGCGTGGTCGCCATCGATCAGCCGCGTAAACGGCGTACGCGAACATGAGTAGCCCGGCAACGTCGTATCGAAATGCGGCGAAAAGAACCGGGGGAAAGTGTCGGAGTCCCGCACTGATCGCGACGAATGCGGACCCCCAGAGAGCCGCGAGTATCACGAACAACCCGACGTTGCGAAACCGGTTCACACCGATGCTCACTCCGGACTAATCCTATATATTTCGATTCGAAACGTGCAACGTTTCCCGGTGACGAGACGTGTTCACGACCGAAGGACATCGCTCGAGAACGGGCACGCGGCAGTCATACGGTCTGCTCCGACTGACTGCTGGTCGTCGTGTGACCGGTCGGGACAGACGGACAGCGGTCCGTATCAGAGTGCCGGTCGCTGACGGATCTCGGGAACCTCCTCCGTCTGACGGAACTGCTCGAGCAGCGGTTTGATGTCATCGAACCCGTCGTCGAGTACGATGTCACCGCTGCGAAGGTCGTACTCGATGATGTCGTAGTCCGCGAGACGCGGGAGGTGATTGTGGACCAAGGATACGTAGATTCGCTGTCTGGTCTCTTTCTCGATGGTCCCCGCCGGTTCGTCCAGCTCCCAGGCGGCCACCTGTGAGATGAACTCCTCGATGTTCGCCCCGCGGTCCTCGGCGAGGAGATACAGCAGATACCGGCGCTCGGACTCGGCTAACAGGGAACAGGCAGCCTCCATTCGGCTTGCACTCGTCCGGTCCATACAGACACGAGACGCGTCGGGGTATTACACCTGCTGCCAACATGGATAGGTCGGAATTCGGAGATTTTCGTCGACGCTGATCGGTGTCTCCGGGACGTACCGGCTCACGGACGAGTCTCCGCGGCAACTTCCCGTTCAGTGGGCGGGTGGAGAGACACCCGGAACGACCGCGACAAGTTTCGATCTGATCCGACGGCTGTCGTCTGGCCTAAGGGTATATCCGTATCAGTTCGGTCCCGCCTGGTCGCCCCGCTCGTCTGTCCCGGACGTCGACTCGGGGTCGTCGTACAGGTGACACGCGACCGGGTGATGTCCGTCGCCGAGTTCCGGATTTCGTCGTTCGCAGACGCTCTCGTACGTCGAAGCCAGCCGCTCGGCGGCTGCATCCCAGTCGGCTGACGCCAGGTGTGCGAGCGCCTCGTCGACGACTGCCTCGTGTCGACCGGATAGGTCGGACTCGAGCAATCGCCCCTTCAACTCGGTGACGAACGCTCGCGTCTCGCCGGCGTCGAAGTCGTCCTCACCGAGCGACTCGAGGGAGACGTCCCGACGTTCGATTCGCTCGCGGAGGTTCACGATCGCACGGTACTCGTCCTGATCGATAGCGAGGTCGTCGGGCGGGATCACCATCGGACACCGGGTTCGAAACCGGCAGCCGCTCGGTGGATCGCGGGGAGAGGGCACGTCGCCCGAGATCGTCTCGCGATCCCGGTCTCGCTCTGCCGTCGTCGCCCGCGGTACGCTCTCGAGCAACGCCTCCGTGTAGGGGTGTTTCGGTTCCTCGAAGATGGTTTCGACGGGGCCGATCTCGACGATCTCGCCGAGGTACATGACGGCGACCCGGTCGCAGATGTGACGGATGACCGAGAGATCGTGGCTGATCAGCAGGTAGGTCAGGTCGAACTCCGTCTGGAGGTCTTCGAGCAGGTTCAGCACCTGGGCCTGCACGGAGACGTCGAGTGCCGACGTCGGCTCGTCGAGAACGAGGAACTCCGGCTCGAGCGCGAGCGCGCGAGCGATGCCGATCCGCTGGCGTTGACCGCCGGAGAACTCGTGGGGGTACCGGTCGAGCTGGTCGGCCGAGAGACCGACGCGTTCGAGCAGGTCGCGGACGCGTTTGCGCCGTTCGGCGTCAGTGTCGACGTCGTGAACGTCGAGGGGCTGTCGGACGATCTCACCGACCGTCATCCGAGGATCGAGACTCGAGAACGGGTCCTGGAAGACGACCTGTGCCTCCCGACGGAACTCGTTCAGTTCGTCCCCGCCGAGGTCGTAGACGTCACGTCCCTCGAACTCGACGCGACCATCGGTCGCCTCCTGGAGTCGGAGGAGCGTCTCGCCCGTCGTGGACTTTCCGCAGCCGGACTCACCGACCAGGCCGAGCGTTTCGCCGCGGTGGACATCGAAGCTGACGCCGTCGACGGCGCGGACGGCGACCGGCTCGCCCCCCAGCAGACGGTCGAAGACGGAGTCGTTCTCCCAGAAGTACTTGTGGAGGTCGTCGACCCGCACGAGCGGCTCGTCGACACTCCTCTCGTCGGTCGTCTTCCCCCCGTTCGCACCCGTTCCGTCTGCCGTACTCGCGTCGTCCGTACTCACGGGCGGTCACCTCCAGGCTCGTCGACCGGTTGCCGCGGTGGGTTGCCGGGGCCGGTGGACTCGTCGATATCCGTTCCAGGGTCGGCGTATGCGTCCGCGGTCGGACGCTCTTTCCCTCCGAAGTAGTCCGCCGGCAGCGCGCGGGACTCGTCGTACTCAGTCTCCGTGAGGACGCAGCGAACCTCGTGATGATCGCTTCCCGGCGCGTCGAACTCCGGCGGATGCTCGAGACAGTCCTCCATGGCCTTCGGACAGCGATCGGCGAACTGACACCGGTCGTCCATCTCGTGGTCGAGCAGACTTGGGACGTTCCCAGGGATCGGCTGGAGACGCCCACCCGCGCGCTCGAGGTCGGGAACCGAACCGAGCAGCCCTTCGGTGTAGGGGTGGACGTGGCCGTCGAAGACGTCCTCGAGCGTCCCGCGCTCGACGATCTCGCCGGCGTACATGACGCCAACCTGGTCGCACATGCGTGCGATAACGCCGAGGTTGTGTGTGATCAACAGGATCGTCATGCCCGTCTCCGCCTGGAGCTCGTCGAGGAGGTCCAGGATCTGGGCCTGGATGGTGACGTCCAGTGCGGTCGTCGGCTCGTCGGCGATCAGCAGATCCGGCTCGCCGGCCAGCGCCTGCGCGATCATCGCCCGCTGGAGCATCCCGCCGGAGTACTCGTGTGGGTACTCGTCGGCTCGTTCGACCGGGTCGGGAATGCCGACCAGCTCGAGCAGTTCGATCGCCCGCTCGTGACTCGCCTCGGAGACGTACCGCTGGGACGGAAGAACCGTCGATAGGAGGTAGTTTCCGAGCGAATACTCCCGCGTTCGCGCCCGCGTCGATCGCGGGTTCGCGCTGGCCCGGCGCTGGACTTCGACGGCTTCCGCGAGTTGCTCGCCGACGGTCAGCGTCGGGTTGAAGCTACTTTCCGGGTCCTGAAAGATCATGCTGAACGATGTCCCGCGAAGCGATCGCCTGACGTCGTCGGAAAGCGCGAGCAAGTCGACGAACTCGCCGTCGACCGCGTCCGGATAGTCCCCTTCGACGTCCTCGACGAGGTCTCGGTTTCGATACCAGATCTCGCCGCTCGTGATCTCTCCCGGCGATTCGATCAGATTCATGACCGAACGAGCGGTGACGCTTTTACCGCTGCCGCTCTCGCCGACGATCCCGAATATCTCGCCGCGTTCGATCCGAAGATCGAGGTTCGAGACCGCGTTTACCTGTCCCTCCGTCGTGAAAAACCGGGTCGAAAGATCGTTTACTCGAAGTACATCTTCTGTCATCGTCCTTCTCCCTCGATGTTTGGGTCGAGTGCGTCCCGGAGCCAGTCGCCCAGCAAGTTGACGCTGATCACTGCCAGGACGATCCCGATCCCCGGAAGCATCGAGACCCAAGGTCTGGTTCTGAGGACGTCCTGGCCTCGTTCGATCTCGTACCCCCAGGAGAGCGTCGTTCCGGAAAAGCCAAGATACGCAAGCGATGCCTCCAGGAGGATGATCACCGCGACCTGAATCGTTGCGAGCACGATGATCGGCGTCAGGCTGTTCGGGAGGACGTGTTTCAACAGGATCGTCCGGTTGCTCGCCCCGAAGCTGCGTGCCGCCTTGACGTACTCTTCGTTCCGGATCGACAGTGCCTCGCCTCGGGCGACCCGCGCGAACCATACCCAGGTGACGAGGCCGACGACGATCGTCACAGTTCCGGGGATCGGTATCGATTCGGGCATCCCCTCTGCCAGTCCGGCCCGGACGATCGGATCGGGGACGTAAAATGGCGACTCCCCGAACACGCCGATAAGCGCAAGTGCGAGTACGAGCGCCGGGAACGCCAGCATGACGTCTGCGATACGCATCAGACCGTCGTCGATCCGGCCGCCGTAGTATCCCGCAACGAGCCCGACCGGAACCCCGATCGCGACTGCCATACTCGTTCCGAGGAGTCCAACGAGCAACGAGACTCGCGCCCCGTAGAGGAACCGCGAGTAGACGTCTTGTCCGACGTTGTTCGTTCCGAGGACGTGTTCGCTCGAGCCCTGTACCGTTACTTCACCGATTTCACCGTCCGCCGCGACCTGCGTCGTATATTCGTGACCAAGCGGAGGATACTCCGCACCCTCCTCCGTGTAGTGGCCCGTCCGAGTTGGATCGTGAGTAGCCAGAACCGGGGCAAACATCGCCATAAAGAGAATCGAAAGCAACAACACGAGTCCGATTTTCGGGAGTAAACTCTCGGAGAACGTCTGTTTCAGGTTCGATTTGACTCTCTTGGAAATCATTCGTCGCTCACCTGTGGGTTGAGATAGGCGTACAGTGCGTCGACGACGATGTTGATCGAGACGAACGCGATGGCGATGAAGACGACGATCCCCTGCATGAGCGGCCAGTCTCGCGCATCCAGTGCGTCGATGAGTCGGAGTCCGAGACCGGGCCAGTTGAACACCGTTTCGGTGATGACCGCACCACCCATCAGCGTCCCGATCTGGAGACCGAGGACAGTGAGGATCGGAATCATCGTATTTCGAAGCACGTGTTTGTACCGGACGAGGACCGCGGGCAGTCCCTTCGCCTGACTCGCCGTTACGTAGGGTTTTCCGAGCTCGTCGACCATTCCACTCCGGGTGAGGCGGGTGATCAGCGCCGTAAAGTACGTTCCGAGCGTGATGGCGGGAAGCGCGATGTATTTCAGCCACGTGAAGATATCGCTCGGGGAGCCGGTCTGGGCGAGTGTAAGGACTGCCGGACCGAACCCGACCGGTCGTCGACCCGTTGGAAAGAGACCGGCCCACACGCCCAGAATGAGAATCAACATCAGTCCGAGCCAGAAGTTCGGCGTGGAGATCCCCAGCAACGAAAACAGCGTCGCTCCGTAGTCGGAGGGCTGGTTCCGTCGCGTCGCCGAAATAACGCCGAGCGGGATCGCGATGACGATCGCGACAATCGTTGCGGCCACCGCGAGTTCGATCGTCGCCGGAATGCGTTCGATGACCATCGCCTCGACCTCCCTGTTCGATTGCCAGGAGTAGCCGAAATCACCGACGACCATCCCCTGAAGGTAATCGAAGTACTGTACGTAGATCGGTTCGTTCAATCCCTCCTCTTCTCTGACTTGCTCGACGAGTGCCTGCGTCGCTCCCTCGGCAAGCATCAGGTTCGCCGGGTCGCCGGGCGACACCGCCCTGAGCCCGAACATGATCGTGATGACACCCCAGATGACGAACACACCCTGAAGTATCCGCCGTACGAGGAACTTCCCCAGCGTCATTTGAATGTAGTACCCATAGACCGTATCGAGTGAATCGAGGGCCTGATAATCACGCTTTCGTTTCACCGGAAGACAGGCCGCGAGACCTGTCGTTACCGCTCCATTTCCCAGATGTAGACGGTCTCGTCTTCGCGTGGGTCCCACTGGATGTCATCTCTGACACCGTAGATGCTCTCCTGGGTGTGGAGGAAGACGAACGGGGCCTTCTCGTGGGCGAGCTGGTTGACCTCCTCGAGTTGCACTCGTCGCTCGTCGGGATCCTCGATCTGCTGGCTCTCGAGAATTGCGTCGCTGAGTTCTTCGTCGTGGAACGTCCGGTTCGGGTTGTCAGGGATCGTAAAGAAGCCCTGGACACCGTAGTCAGTGTCGCCGGTGATAGTCCCCCAACCGATCAGGTAGAACGGTATCTCCCAGGTATCGCCATACTCGTCGGGCTCGACGCCAGCCTGGTTCGCGTCCGAGACGACGCCGAAGTCGACGATGTTTGCCTCGCAGTCGACGTTGTCGAGTTGGTTGATCTGGTCTGCGACCGTCTCACCGACGTCGGCGTCGTTGAGATATCGACCGGACGGTGCGACGAGTTCGATCTCCACACCACCGTAGCCGCTCTCCTCGACGAGGCTCTCGGCCGTCCCGATGTCCTGTTCGTAGGGTTCGATACTGTCGTTGAAACCGTTGATTCCGGGTGCAACTGGCTGCCCTCGGGGCTCGCCGAACCCGCTGAGGATCGTATTGACGATCTCCTCGTTGTCGACGGCGTAGTTCATCGCCTGCCGGAACTCCTGGCTGTCGAACGGTTCGACCGTGTTTTTCATCGGGCAGAAGATATTCCGGAAGCTCGTCACCTGCCGTACCTCGACTCCGTCGGCGTTCTGGACGGTCGTCACGTCCTCCGGCAGGATGTTGATCGTGAGATCCGTCTCTTCCGTCTCGAGTGAGGCCACCCGACCACTGGATTCGCCATCGGCGTTGAACCTGACCGTCTCGAACGGTGGCTCGTCGCCCCAGTAATCGTCGAACCGCTCGAGGACGATCTCTTCGCCCGAGGTGAAGTCGACGACCTCGTACGGGCCGGTCCCGTTGAAATCCTCCGGGTCGGCCCCGGAGATCGCCTCGTTTTCGGCGTCGTGGTTGTCGATTGCCCACTCCATGTTCAGCGCGCGAGCGTAGTTACCGAACTCGAACTCGGCCAGACCAGGCGCGGCTCCGTAGTGGACCTCGAGAGTCGTGTCGTCGACCGCCTCCGCGCCCTCGATCGAACCGAGACCGAAGGTCCCGATCGGGCTTGGGACGCCCATCTCCGGATCAACCGTCCGATTGATTGTCCAGGCGACGTCCTCCGCGGTCAGGTCGTCGCCGTTGTGGAAGACGACGCCGTCCCGGAGGGAAAGCTCAGTCGTCCCTTCGCCTTCCTGGATCTCCCAGTCCTCGACGACGCGCCCGAAGATTCCCTCACCGGGTTCGAAGTCGAAAAGCGGTTCGTAGATGTGGTCGTACACGTCGAAGTAGTCTCCGGTGATGTGATCGAGCGGATCGATCGTGTCCGGAAACTGCGACAGCGTGATCGTGAGTTCGTCGACGTCTCCGTTTACGTCACCGTTTCCATCGTCGTCACCGTTACCGGTACCGTTTCCGTCGTCCAAACAACCGGCGAGCGTTCCGATCCCGGTCGCCGCCCCTGCGGCACCGGTAAGTTTCAGCAGCGTTCGTCGGTCGATACTTCGTCTATTAGCACCCTTCATACCAGATGGAGAAACAAGCAGGTTTTTCATAAATGTTGCTGATGTCAGGATCGGTTACTGTGTACTTCTTTTCATCTGGAAAACTGAATGGATATTCGATCAGCAGTTCAGTATTTCCAAACAAATAATATGACCTCCAGAATCCGAGATCAATTGGACGATCGTTTCATTCTCCTCGAATGGCCGGAGCGAAACCGTCCACGTCGCAGTTCATCGACTCTTCGATCACACCCTCCGGTGGCGTTCGCCACCTGAATTCGTGTGTGCCAGATGAGTCACTTCTGACATCGGCTCCCGTCACGAAATGAACCGCCAGCGGCGTCGGCAGCCACCTGGGTTGGATACGGATGAGAACGACCGAGCAATCGTTCCCGCTCGTTAGCAGACCGATATTCCGAACAAACGACGGGGGCGAGGGCGCTACAGTTCGTTCAGTTTTCGGAGTAACTGGCCGCGGTACTCCTGGTCGCTCGTCACGCCCTTGACCTCCAAGACGTTTCGCTCGAGTTTGTCGAGGGCGACACGAAAGGCGTTCTCCGCGCCGTAGCCTTCGCCGGTGCCGGCGACCTGGCCCTTGTTCGTGCGGAGGCGGATCTGGCAGTGGATCAACGGCGTCCCGCGCAGTTTCTCTTTGTGCTCTTTGAAGCGGACGTGTGCGTGCATCACCTGCATCTCGGCGTACTTGTCGGCGACCTCCGTGATGCTCTCGACGATCGACTCTCGGGATATCGTATCGAGAAGGGAGATGTTCGTAATCTGAACGTCCATGTGTTCTTCTTCCGTAAACGTCAGCGCGCGCAGGACGTCGGTCTTGGTGACGACGCCAGTGACGATCCGGTCGTCGTCGTCGGGAGTGACCATCAACCCGCCGTAATCGAGTTCGAGCATCGTTTCGACGGCTTCCTCTGCGGTGGCGTCGAGCGACGTCGTCTCGACGGGGCTGTTCATGATGTCGTAGACCGGGACGTCGAGCATCCGTTCGTTGTCGCCAACTCGGTCCCCGGTGGTCATCCGGTCGTTCTCGCGGATGACGAAATCGGCGATGTCGTGGGTCGTCACGACGCCGGTGAGATATCCGTTCTCGTTCTGGACCGGGATGCGAGAGATGCCGTGTTCACGAAGCCTGTTGATCGCCTTCCCGATTCCGTCGTCCTCTGCGATCGTGACCGGCTCCGCCGAGTAGACGTCTTCGACCGTGAGTGCGTTGAGGTTCTCGAGAACCGCCTCGAGGACGGCATCGCTGCTGATCACGCCCCAGAGTTCGCCGTCCTCGAAGACGGGTGCCATCTTCGCGTTGCTCTCGATCAACACTCGAGCGGTTTCTCGGACATCTTCGTCGCGGCTGACACGCGGGGCCGGTGCGCTTCGACTCGGCTTGATCAGGGCAGCCACCTTCGCGTCGTCTTCGACGTGAGACTGCAGCACCTCCCGCTCGCTGATGACGCCCTCGTACTCCCCGTCGTCAGCGACGATAATTCCCTTCGGGTTGCCGTTCTCGAAGGTCGAACGGACCTTCCCCATGCGCGTTCCAACGTCGACTTCGATGTACTCCTGCGTGGCGATATCAGCGATATTCATCGTTACGAGAGGATATACTGCTGCAGGGCTTTTGAAGATACTGCCTGTTCCCGTCGCCCGGAGGAAGTTTCTTGTCTTCGAACCGAAACGTACGACGTATGAGACCCGACATCAGCGTTCTCGGTCGGTACACCTATCTCGCCACCGAACTGTTCTGGGGAACCGTCGCGTTCGTCCTGCTCAGGCGAGCGGGCGCGCTGCGGAAAGCCGCCGTCACGATCCTCGTCCTCTATCCGATCGCGTACGTCTGGGATCGGTACACCCTCGCCGTCGGCGTCTTCGACATCACGCTCCGAACCGGCATCGACGTCGCCGGCATTCCACT
The DNA here is from genome assembly GCF_008245225.1 of Natrialba swarupiae. Taxonomy (GTDB): domain Archaea; phylum Halobacteriota; class Halobacteria; order Halobacteriales; family Natrialbaceae; genus Natrarchaeobius; species Natrarchaeobius swarupiae. Next base: position 22,915 of record NZ_VTAW01000019.1, on the reverse strand, counting down.
CGAGGAACACCTGTTTATGGCTGTCGTCCCGGGGCTAGTCATCGGCATCCACGAGACGATATTCGGTAATGACGCCGCTGACGCCGCGGGCGGATAGAGCCCGGACCGGCTCCGACCTACCCGAGTTTCAGCGACTGCAACGCACCCGGATCATCTTGGGTACTGGTGGTGTCCCGGCGAACGATGGACCGCCGACCTGCGAGCGAACGGGTGGGGGACGCCGACGACTCGAGCGATCGTGTCATCCTCCGTGCGATCGTTCGACTGGTTCTCGCCGTCGCCGTCCTCTCGGCGCTCGTCTTTGGGATCGTCACGTTCGCGCCGTCGACGCTCGAGACGGTCAACGACGTCGAGTTCGTCGACGTTCGAGATCTGCCGAATCCGAGCGCCGACCCGCCGCCGGTCGACGAGCACTATCCCGACGTTACCGACCCCGACGACCCCGGAGCGTCGACGTACGAAACCGATGTCGAGCCCATCTCGTCGGCCGACGTCGAGCGATTCGTCCACGCCGAAGTGAACGACCGACGGGCCGACCACGGCCTCGAGCCCCTCGAGTGGGACGGCACCGTAGCCTCGGTCTCGCGTGCACACAGCCAGGACATGGCCGAGCGCGAGTACTTCGCACACGTCAACCCCGACGACGAAGGTCCGTTCGATCGGTTCAGCGCGGTCGACGGCTACTGTCGAGGCTACGGTGAAAACATCGCGCTCACGTGGGTCGACAGACCGGTCGAGCGGCCCGGAAACGGCGATATCGTCGAGTACCACACCGCCGAAGGGGTCGCGGAGGGGCTAGTCGACCAGTGGATGAACTCCACGTCCCATCGCGAGGCGATCCTCGAAGACCACGGCGGGCCGGGCTGGGACCGCGGCGGTGTCGGCGTCTACATCACCGACGACGGCGAAGTCTACGCGTCGCACAACTTCTGTCACGAGTACTGATAGGCTTGCTGTCCCGATATCCCGACGCAACTGCTGTCCGGATCCAGATGTGCCAGAAATAACGCACGGTAGACGGTATGAGACGACCGCTGGAGGTGGTGTGTAGGAACTCCGTGAGACTCTCGGACGGACTGTGACACTGCCACAAACCAGAAATGACGAACTCGAGAGTCGCGACGGAGCCGGCACAGCTGGTGCAAACCGATCACAACGTCAATAGGTCGGCGGTCGTAGATCCAGTATGGATCCGAAAGCGACGACCCTCGCGCTCTATCGAACCGCGAGCGACCGCGACGTTACCTACCTCGCGGCCGGCTTCGCCTACTACGCGTTCGTCTCCGTGATCCCGCTCGTGTTGCTCGCGCTCGTCGTCGGCTCGCTTCTCGGCGGGGAGCGGATCGCACAGCAGTTGATCCTCGTCGCCGGCGACTTTCTCCCCGAAGCCGGCGAGGACCTCGTTACCGACGCGCTGACGACCGAAGCTGGACGCACAGAGGCGACGGTTGTGGCGCTCGGCGTCGCCATCTGGGGTGCGCTCAAGGTGTTTCGCGGGCTCAGCCTGGCTTTCGACAGAATCTACGACGAGGTCGCCGAGGACTCGCTTCTCACCGAGATCCGAGAGGGGCTGGTCGTCATCGTCGCCGGCACAGGTGCCCTGGCGCTGATGATCGTCGTGGGGACGGTGCTCGGTATCGTCTCCGGAGCCGTTCCGTACGCGGGAGTGCTGAGCTGGGTCGTCTTGCTAGTCGGACTCGTTCTCGTGTTCCTTCCGATCTACTACGTCCTGCCGCCGATTTCGATCGACCTCGCGGAAGCAGTTCCCGGCGCACTGTTCGCCGCCGTCGGCTGGGCGATCCTGCAGGCAGGATTCCAGCTCTACGCCGCGAACGCTGGCCGGTATCAGGCGTACGGCGCTGTCGGTGGAGTGTTGTTGTTCGTCACCTGGCTCTACTTCGCCGGCATCGTCATCCTGTTCGGGGCCGTACTCAACGTCGTCCTGTCACGGCCGGCACTCGTCGAGTGAGACGGGTTGCTGTCCCACTGTCCGGTCACGTCCGCCCCACAGATCGCGGTTGGGCCGGACCTGACGGACAGTAGACCGTACGAAGAGTCGCCGACCAGTCCCGGACTAGTTCCATTTCTTACAGGTTGTGTTCGTCGAAACAATTATGCTGGCCCGGTGGGCAGACATCCACCATGACCGACGACAGATCGCACCGTTCCGACGAGGACGACGTCGAAGGGTCAGCCGGAACCTCGAGTGGCGGGCTCGAGCCCGGTGGCGGGCCACAGCGAGTCGTCTCGGAGCGAAGCGTCGACGACATCCTGGACTCGCTGGACGAGTCCGCTCCGGACAACGAGTCGGAGGACGGTTCGCGTTCGAACGAGCCCGAAGACGACTCCCCGCGGGTCGAAACGACGAGCGAGACGGACGACGACGAGAGTACCGGGCCGGAAGGGTCCGGTGTGGTGGCGTTCGACGAGGAACGCGTTCCAGAGACGATCGACGAACCCGAGCGTCGCGCCTCGAGCGACGGCCGTGGTGAAACAGTTCCCGCGAACGACGCTGGCGGTGAATCCGGTACCGACCGCGACGGCGAAACTGCCGGCGAGGATCGGACCGTGGACCACAACGCACTCGAGGCCCGGATCGCACGCGGGGACGTCACGGGTGCGGACGTCCGGGCCGCGGAAGCCGGCGAAGGCCGCGACCCCTCGCCCGAAATCGACGAGGTCGACCTCTCGCTGGACGACCTCGAGACGGCGAGTCCATCGACGAAATCGTACGCCCGGTCGACCGGCGATACCGCCCCAACCGACGGCGACGCGGCACGGATCGAGGGAGATACGGCCCAACTCGAGGACAGTGAGGCCGGAGCCGACACTTCGGCGGGGTCCGCAGACGACGAAGGGGCCAGCGACTCCACCGGCGGCGTGATCGGCCGGATCAAAGACCTCTTTTCGGGGTAGGCACAGCCGCGACAGTGGCGGTGACTCCTCGCCCCGTCGCTCGAGCGGCCCGACACCGATTCGACGGGCTGTCTCGGCGGATCGACACACGATTCTTCGTTCGGCCGGGTATCTTTTTGTTCTCGTCGCCGGAAAACTCGAGCGACGCGCGCTGCCGTCATCGAGGAACACGGCGAACCGCTCGTGACCGAAGACGTAGCGACTCCGGAGCCAGGCCGGCGTCGGTCTGTCGGCGGTCCACGTCGCGGCGGCACTCGGTGCCCGACCGATCGCCGTCGACGTCCGCCCGGAGCCACTCGAGCGGGCGCGGGAACTCGAGGCAGCCGAGACGATCGACGCAACGGCGGTCCACGACGTCGCACAGGAGATCGTCGGGGAACGCCTCTCGCTCGAGGACGTTCCCGAGACGCTGTCAGCGATGGACGAGTATCGAACCGTCGGAATACCCGTCGTCACCCAGTTCTGACTCACGTGACCATCTGCTGGTGGGACGAACCGGGGGTGTAGATCCCCAGCAGATCCAGCGGGAACAGGAGGAGACCGACGCTGAGCGAGACGCCGGCGGCGACGACACCCAGAAGGGGAGAATTCCGGAGACGATCAGCGATTCCGTGACCGCCCACTCGAGTCGGCCGTAGAAGCTGTCGGGGAGCACAGTCCCAAGGGATGTCGACTCAGCCACAATCATCGAAAGTGAACGTACGGCAGCAGTCGGACCACGGGTAGAGGAGACGAACTCTCGGCGACGTCGACGAGTCGTCGTCACTCCATCGGGTGGATGTCCGTGACCGTCCCGACGCCCTTGCTTCGACCCTCGCGGAAGACGAACTTCTGGCCCTCCTCGACGAGATACGGTCGGAACTTGAAGCGGACGGTGGCCTCGCCCGAGTCACCGGGCAGCAGACGGCCGTCCTCCGGATAGAAGGCGGCGGCCTCGCCGATCGTCTCGAGGTGGACGACGGGTTCGTAGCCGTCGCCGATCCGGGTGGGATGGTTGAGCACCATCACCTCGGCCTCGAACTCCCGTACTGGCTTGGGATCCGCATCGCGGGGGAGCAACGCCATCCCGCGTTCGATCGCGCTCTCTTTGATCCCCTTGAGCGCGATACCGACGATCCGTCCCGCCTGGGCCTCGTCGACCCGGTGGTAGTGCATCTCGATCGAGCGGACCTCGACTTCCTGGAACCGCCCGTCGGGCATCGGCCCGATCAGGAGTTCGTCGCCGGCCTCGACCTCGCCGGACATCACCGTCCCCGAGGCGACCGCCCCGACGCCGGTCACCGAGTAGCTTCGGTCGACGTACATCCGGAACTCGCCGGCGTCCTGGCCCGTCTTCGGGAGCCGATCGAACAGTTCGTCCAGCGTCTCGAGGCCGTCCATCGTGATCGCACTCGTCTCGACGATCGGGACGACGCGCTCGCCGACCTCCTCGATCGCGGCGTCGACGCCGTGGCGGGCGACCCGCAGCGGCGACTTCTCGACCTCGCGAAGGAGCCGCTCGACCTCGCGTTCGACCTCCTCGACGCGTTCCTCGCTAACCGCGTCGGTTTTCGTGATCGCGACGATCGTCGGGAGATCGGTCGCGAGCAACACGCCGAGGTGTTCCCGGGTCGTCCGGGTCGGGCCGTCGTCGGCGGCGACCACGAGGAGCCCGTAGTCGAGTTTCTGCCCGACCAGTCCGCGGATCGTGGTCCGAAGCCACGGCTCGTGACCGACCGTGTCGACGAACGAGACCAGCCGATCGGCGTTCTCGACGACCTCCGCGCGGTCGGCTTTGCGGTTCGGATTTCGAACGCGGACGGGGCCGTCCTCGTCGAATCCGTAGACGGCGTAGGAGAGGTCCGCCGACAGCCCCCGTTCGACCTCGTGGGGCTGGACGTCGAGGTACGAACGGGTCGCACCGTCGCCGTCGTCGGGCGTGCCGGTCACGAGCGAGCCGACGAGCGTGCTCTTGCCGTGGTCGACGTGACCAGCCGTCCCGACGACGACGTGCTCGTCGTCCGTCTCGAGAACGCCGCCTTCGCGGATCGTGGCGACGCCGACGAGCCCCTCGTTTCGGCCGTCGCCAACGCCCCACGTCTGGACGTTCTCGATGTGTGCGTCGGCCTCCTCGGCGAGCAACGAGAGGACGTCCATCGTCTCGGAGAAGGTGTCGGGATCGACGCCGGCGAGCCCGCCGTCGTCGGTGACGCCCACGACGTAGGTGGCCTCGCCGTCTCCCGAGAGAATGCGGTGTCTGAGCTGGGCGGCCAGACTCTCCCGACGCCCACCCTCGAGGTGGACGTCTCGTGACAACCGTTCTTTGAATTCGACGCTGCCACCGTCCTGTTCGCCACGGTCCAGGGCTCGCTCGAGGAGAGCCCGGTCACGGCTCATACCCACCGGTAGAGAGCCACACGGCAAAAGCCTTCTCGTCACGTGCTGACAAACGTCACGGTTAACAGCCTCGAACCCCTCCAACAGTGTCGTCTTCCGACCTGGGGGCTCGGGCCCGCTGGCCGGGTCGAGACGAGTTCCGGGCCCGGTTTCAAGGCGCTCGAGCGCCTACCGGGCGTATGAGCGTCAGCGGTCTCTGTCAGATCTGTGAGTCTCGCCCGGCCCAGGAGCGGTGTGACAACTGCGGGACGTTGGCGTGTGAACAACACTACGAGCGAGGGCTGGGGTTGTGCGCCGACTGTGCCGCCCAGGCCGATCCCGGTCGGCAGGAAGACGTGGACATCCACCGGTTTTGAGGCAGACTGCTATCGTTGGTACCGGTGCGAACAGGGGCAAGCCGTGAGTACGCCGGGGGCGACGAGTCGTACACCGGAACCAGCGGACGGCGGTCGCTCTACTCGCGGTACTGGTTCAACCGCTCTTTGAGCCGTCGTGCCGCCTGACCGCTGGCCTGGGCGAACTGTTCACCCTGATTCTCGCCGGCGAAGATGATCCCCCGCGAGGAGTTGACCAGCCCGACGCCGTCGGCCAGCCCGTACTCGATGGCGGCCTCGGCGTCGCCGCCCTGGGCCCCGATACCGGGAACGAGGAAGGGAATGTCGGGAACGATCTCGCGGACCTCCTCGAGTTCGTCGGGCGTGGTCGCGCCGACGACGAGACCGACGTTGTCGTTCTCGTTCCACAGGTCCGCGAGCGCGGCAATACGTTCGTAGACGGGTTCGCCGCTCTCGAGTTCGAGGTCCTGGAGGTCCTCGCCGCCGGGGTTGGAGGTTCGACAGAGGACGAAGATACCGGCCTCCTCGTTCGACAGGAACGGCTGGAGGGAGTCCCGGCCCATGTAGGGATTGACCGTGATCGCGTCGACGGTCTCGAGGATCTTCGCGTACTGTCTGGTCGTGTTGCCGATGTCCGCCCGCTTGGCGTCGAGCAAGACGGGGACGCCCTTGCCGTGGGCGTAGGCGACCGTCTCCTCTAAGGCTCGCCAGCCGTCGGGGTCCTCGTAGAAGGCCGCGTTGGGTTTGAAGACGGCGGCGTGTTCGTGAGTCGCGTCGATGATCCGGCGGTTGAAGGCCCACCGCGGGAGATCGTGCTCCGCCAGGTGGTCGGGAATCCGCGACTGATCGGGATCGAGGCCGACGCTGACGACGCTGTCGACCGTCCGAATCCGGTCGTGAAGCCGGTCGAAGAAGTTCATACTCGCGACTGTCGCCCCAGAGGTCGAAAAAGTTACTATCCGACCGAGGGGAAAAGATGGGAGATATTCGACCGACCCGTCTCAGTGATCGTGACCCTCGTCGTCCGATTCCTCGAAGAATCGCCCGCGGTAGTACTCGGCGAGTTCTCTGTCGAACGACTCGAACTCGAGGATGTCGTCCTCGTCGTACTCGTCGTACTCGTCGACGAACGACTCGGCGTCGCTGCGGTCGGCGAACGGCGTCGGGTTCCGCATCATGATGTCGTCGACGTGGTCCGGATCGGTCACACGGACGAAAACCGCTTCGGAGGCGTCGAGGAGTTCCCCCGTCTCATATCCGGTAACCCAGACGTTCGCCACGTCCTCGTTCGGCCCGCCGAACTCCTCCGGAGCGGCGTAGTACGCGGCCATACACCCCGCAGAACAGAAGAATTCTCGATGGCCGTCCTCGTGAACTAGCTGGGCGTTCCAGTCCGGATGTTCTCGAGCGACCATGCTGCAGACAGCGCACTCCCTGTCGTCGGGGAACGCGGCTGCCACTTCGATGTCTTTCTCGTCTCCAGCGTCCTCGTCAGTACCTTCCGTCTCGCCTCCGTCGGATTCCGACGCGGGTCCGTCGTCCGACTCGCCTCCGTCACCAGGTGCGTCGTCTTCACCCGTCTGGTCGCCCAGACAGCCCGCAACGCCGACTACCGTTCCCGTGCCGATTACACCGAGTACGCGACGCCGGCCATACCTGGAAGTTGAGTCGTCTTCCATATCGCTACGAACGAGCCAGGGTTGTAAACGCTATTTGGTACTTCCGTCGAATGCGTTCGATAGACGAACCAAAGATCGACTTTCGTTACCGAAGCTTGCCGATACGAGACGTTCTTAAATCTGAGTGATATGTCCACCAACAATCACACTGGGTCCAGAACACTTCCTCCGATCCAGACGATATGCTGCCGGGCGTCCTTGATACGGATTGGTGTCGCGGTTTACCGGTGATCGCAGACCGGCGTGCGATCGACCGGAAATCAGTCATCGCAGACCGTATGAGTCGATGCGAGCGTCCGCTTCCCGAGCGACTGTGTCCGGTCCGGGTGAAAATCCGACTGTCTGAACCCGAATCCCTATCAGAACTCGAGGAACTCGACGAGGTTTCCCTCCGGATCGCGGACGAACAAGATGGTGCTCCCGGTCTCGGTGGTCTGTGGTTCGCTGATCGTCGCCACGTCATCCGGAAGCCCCTCGTAGAACGCGTCGACGTCGTCGACTTCGAGTCCAACGTGGCTCGCACCGGGCTGGTTGAGCCCCGCGGACGCCGACGCTCGCGCCTGTGGGTCGTACTCGACGAGTTCGATCCGAACGCCCTCACCATCGAGGTGGACGAACTCGGCGCTTGCGTCCTCGACGCCGACCGCACTCGAGAACGCCTCGCCAGAGACGGCGAACCTGTCGGCGACCGAGAGGCCGAGGACGTCCCGGTAGAACGAGAGCGTCTCCTCGAGGTCGTTGACGGTGATGCCGACGTGGTGTGTGCTGCAGTTCGGATCGGACATACTCCCGACTCGGGAGAGCGGACAGGTAAAAGGCGAGGATCCGTCGACGTCGCGGGGATCTGCGATCGGAGCGATTCGTGCCACGATGGCCACCATTATTTCACCAGCGTGCCAACCCGACGGTATGACCCGCGTCGCGCTCATCGCCCACGACGAGAAGAAGCCGGATCTCATCGAGTTCGCCCGAGAGAACGAGGACCAACTCCTCGAGTACGAACTGATCGCGACAGGGACGACCGGGAAGCGACTGATGGAAGAGACCGACCTCGAGGTCGAGCGCAAGGAGTCGGGGCCGCTCGGGGGCGACCTGATGATCGGTGCGGAAGTCGCCGAGAATCGGCTGGACGGGATCGTCTTCCTCCGCGATCCGCTTCGCGCCCAGCCACACGAGCCCGATATTTCGGCGCTGTTGCGCATCTGTGACGTCCACGACACCGCGCTGGCGACGAACCTGGCGTCTGCGGAGTTTCTCATCGAGGGGCTCGCCGACTGATACGGTTTACTGTCCGTCAGTACCGCCGCGTGCGGGACCCGTTCTCCGGGAGCGGCGGGACACAGGGACAGCAATCCGTACGAGCCGGATTACCGTAACCGATTTTCGGGGTCGATTACGAGGACGTCACTGGTCGTCGCGGAACTGACTTACAGCAGTTCGTACAAGCGGGTACAACGCTCGGGCCAGGACTCGGAGCCGTGGGAGGAGAAGACAATGCATAAAGGCGAGATATCCAAAGAACGGCGTACCTCGATTCTCGATGAGTGAGATCGCTCTCGCCGCCGATTTCGCGATTATCGTCGTCGTCGCGACGATCATCGGGCTGATCGCCCGTCAGACGGGCCAGCCGACGATCATCGCGTACATTCTGACGGGAATCATCCTCGGCCCGGTCGCCTTCGACGTCGTCACCGACGAGGGGTTAGTCGAGCTGATGGCCGATCTCGGCTTCGCGTTCCTGTTGTTCCTGCTCGGCCTGAAGATGCGTTTCGAGGACATCCGCGAGATCCTCCCATCCGTCACGAACGTCGCGTTCGGCCAGACGGTCCTGCAGACGGCGCTCGCGTTTCTGGTTGCGGTAGCGCTCGGATTCGAAACCCAGGAGATCCTCGTCATCGCACTCGCGACCGTCTTCGGCGCGACGCCGATCATCGTCAAGATCCTCACCGACAAAGACGAGATCACCAGCCTCCCTGGCAAGATCGACGTCGGCGTCCTCATCGTCCAGGACATCTACCTCGTGATCGTCCTCGCGCTGTTTACCGCCGACGAACTCGGCGGCGCAGCCGACATCGCGTCGACGCTCGGCGTCATCCTCGTCATGATGTCCTTTATCGGCATCTTCTCGCTGTTCTCCTCGCGATACATCTTGCCCGGACTGTTCCGGCGCATCGCGGACAACAAGGACGTGTTCCTCATCGTCGCCATCGCCTGGGCGTTCCTGTTCGTCGCGGTCGCGGAAGGCGCAAACCTCGATCCGAAAGTCGGCGCGTTCCTCGCCGGCATCAGCCTCGCCCAGCTCCCCTACAGCAAGGAACTCGAGGACCGGATCACGCCGATCACCGACTTCTTCATCCTCGTCTTCTTCGCCACCATCGGCCTCCAGATCGACGGCCTCTCGAGCCTGCTGGCCTACTGGTGGCAGGCGATCGTCGCCTCGATCGTCCTGATGGTCGGCAACTTCTGGATCATGTTCTATCTCATCGACCGGGAAGGGTTCGACGTCGAAACCTCGTTTCTCGGCTCGATCAACATGGTCCAGGTCAGCGAGTTCTCGCTGATCGTCGGCGCGCTCGCGATCGACCAGGAGCTGATCGGGCCCGACGTGCTCGGCTACCTGAGCCTGATGGCGCTGTTGACGATGGGCGTCTCGACCTATATCATCGCCTACAACCACGCGATCTACGAACGCCTCGAGCCGTGGTTCCGTCGGTTCGAGTCCGACGACACGACGGACGCCGAGATCGGCACGTACGAGGACCACGCGATCGCCATCGGCTACGACGAGATCACCGAGTCGGCGCTCCCGATGCTCGAGCGAAAGTACGGCGAGGTGGTCGTCATCGATCGACAGACCGATCACGTCGAGAAACTCGAGCGAGAGGGGCGATACGAGTACGTCTTCGGCGACTTCCGCCACACAGAAGTCCGCAAGGAAGCGAACCTGAAAGGGGCCGCGTTCGTGTTGAGCTCGAGCGTCGAGCGGGAGGTCAACGAGGCGTTGCTCGAGGAGGTCGCCGAGGACGCGACGGTGTTCGTCGAGGCGGAGCGGATAACCGACGCGCGTGCCCTCTACGACCGCGGTGCGACGTACGTCATCATGAGCACCCATCTCGCAGCCGAGAAGATAAGCGAGTACGTCGAACTGTACGTCACCGATCGGGAGGCGTTCGACGAGGCGGTCGATCGCGACGCAAACGGGATCGAAGCACGTCGACGTCGTGCGACGCTCGGGTCCGATGACCACGGCGGAGCCGACGACGCGGAGGCGGGGGACGGATCGGACGTCGCCACCGACGTCGGTAGCGACGAGACACCTGGAGGGGAGACTCATGACTGAACAGCTCGTAATCACGCTCGCGGTCGTCTTCGTCACCGCCGGACTCCTGTCGCTGGTTGCGAATCACTTCGGACTCTCTCCGATTCCGTTTTACATCATCGCCGGGTTGATCGCCGGCACGTTCGAATCGGTGACCCAGGCGGAGATCATCGTCCTCGCCCAGTGGGGGATCGCGTTTCTCGTCTTCGTCTTCGCGATCCGGATCGACTTCGGGGACCTCGAGTCGGTGTTGCGCGACGCAGAGATCGCGGCGGTGACACAGCTGATCGTCGTCGCTCCGATCGCGCTCGGGATCGGCTATCTGTTTGCCGTCTCCCTCGGCGTGTCCGATCCCCTCCGAAATGCGGTCTACTTCACCACGGCCGTCGTCTTGAGTTCGTCGCTGGTCGGCGGCGTCGTCCTCGGCTCGGAAATTCGGGACAACCTCGTTCACGGGCGACTGGCCTCGTCGATTCATTTCTTCGACGACCTGGTTGCGATCGGCCTCCTGTTGATCCTCAGCACCGAAGTCGTCACGGCCGACGCAATCGCTGCACAGATCGGCTACGGTGTCCTGTTCGTGGTCGCGGGCCTGCTGATCTACCGCCACGGGTTCCCGATACTCGTCCGACTCTCGGAGGGCGACGGTGAACTCGTGCTGGTCGGAAGCATCTCGATTCTCATCGCGTTCATCGCTGGCGCGGAGTTCGTCGGCCTCTCGATCGTCGTGGGGGCGTTCGCGGCCGGCGTCGCCATCCGAAGCGACGGCACACAGTCGCTCGAGGTTCGAAACGGTATCGACGCGATCACGGACTTCTTCGTCGCTATCTTCTTCGTGACCGTCGGGGCGCTAGTCGCGATCCCCTCGATCGAGGTTCTCGTGATGGCGAGTACGCTCGCGGTCCTCGTCCTCGTGATGAATCCGATCGTTCACGTCCTCTCGTTCGTCTACGAAGGGTACGACGCTCGGACGGCGTTTCTCGCCGGCTCGAGTTTGAATCAGGTCAGCGAGTTCGCGCTCATCATCGCCATCCAGGCGTTGCTGATGGGAACGATCGCCGACGCGGTGTTCGATGCGATTATCCTCGCGGCGGCCGCGACGATGGTGTTGACCTTTCTCGGCCGCCGGGTCGAGGATACGGTGTACGAATACGTCGTCGCCAGGATATTCCGTCGGCGGCGAACGCGAAAGGTCGACGACCGGAGTAACGTCTCCGATCTCGCCGACCACGTCGTGGTCGTCGGTTACGGCCGGATCGGTCGCCGAATCGTCGAGACGCTCGAGGAACTCGGCCAGCCCTATGTCGTCATCGAGAACGATCCCGTGCTGTGGGACGAGCTCAACGCCGAGTGTCGAAACTACGTCCTCGGCGACGCGCTTGCCGTCTACCCGTGGGAGAAAGCCCAGCTCGCGGACGCGACGCTCGTCTGCTCGACCGTCGACCACCGTCCGCTCTCCGAGACGGTTCTCGACCTCGAGACCGACGCCGACGTCTTGCTCCGGGCCGAATCGGCCGACGAAGCCGGCGAGTTGCTCGAGGCAGGTGCGACCCACGTCGCCGTCCCGAACGTTCTCGCGGGTGAACAGCTCGTCTCGACCGTCGAAGAACTCGCCGCTGGCGAGACGGACGCGAAGACGCTCGAACGAGAACAGTTCGACTACTTCGACGCGCTCGAGCGCTACGGGTTCGCGAGCCGCGACGAGCGGATCTGAGCTACGCACCGACGCCGACAGCCGTTGGGCCGTCGACGTCTACCGCGGTATAGCCACCCTGTCGACGACTCTTCTCGTCGAGTCGAACAGCTACACTGGACCGCCGAAGTACTCGTGGACGATCAACACGAGCACCAACCCGACGACGAAAAGCGGAATACTGACCGCTGTCGAGACCGCGATCGCGTCGGCCAGTCCCAGTGCACCGATCACGAGCAGCCCGACTCCGACAGCGTAAATAAGCAGATTCCGCCCGACCTGAAGCACCCGCCTGGCTTCGAACACGTCGACCGATACCCGCGGCGACGGCAAAGAGGTGCCGGTCCGGCTCGAGGAGGCGGTCGATTGCACTGGCAAATTGGTACACCGGCTCGTCTCAGCCGAAGTGAAGCGGTGCGTAATCGGCCCGTCGCTCGATCTCGGCCTGCTGAAGCTCCCGCAGCTCGTCGCGGCTCAGATCACCGTCGAGCAGCTCTTCGATCTGCTGAACCAGTTGCTGTCCCGCGAGCAGGTCGGGATGACTGACGTACAGCGCGCCCTCGTCGAGCAGTTCGAGGGCGGTTTCCTGATCCCCCGCTCGCAGCGTCACGTCGGCCGAGAAATCGAGCGAGAGAATACGACGCGAGACAGCCCGGGAGTCGACCGTCGAGAGGACGAGTGTCGCGTCCGCGACGTTCGCCTTCTCCCAGGTGTAGGTCTCCATCGCGTCACCGACGACGGCGGCCTCGCACTCGCTCGTGACGGCGTCCCTGCGGGCGGGATCGTTCTCGATGACGACGTACGGCTGATCGAGTTCTTCGCAGGTTTCGACGAGTTTCGTTCCCTGTCTCCCGTAGCCGACGATAACGACGTGGTCGGCGATCTCCTCGGGGACGTCGCTCCACTCGTCGATCCGATCGTGTTTCCCATCGATCACACCACTGTCGGAGAGCGTGCGATAGATCTCCTCGTTGTACCGGTGAGTCAGGCTCGAGGTGACCATGGTCACCGCGGCGGCGAGGATGATCGCATCGAAAATCGCCGGACTCAACGCCTCGAGTGTGAGCGCCTGGATCACGATGATCAGTGCGAACTCGCTGACCTGATCGGTGTTGAGGCTGGCGAGCGTCGCCGACCGGGCCTCGTAGCCGCGAGCGATCAGGATCGCCGTCGTGACGGCTGGCTTTACGACCGCGGTCAGGACGACCAGTCCGGCGACGAGCGCTAGCGTCTCGACGGACTCGGTCCACCCAAGTTCGACGAACGGGACGACGACGAGCGCACCGATCGTGACGAAGAAGATGGCGACGAAGAAGTCCCTGATCGACTGGATACCGTTGAACAACCCGAGGTACTCGACTGGATCGTGACGAACGGCGAGTCCGGCCGCGAACGCCCCGACGACGATCGAGATACCGGCGAACTCGGCCGCGCCGACGAACAGCGCGAGCAACGCGACGACGCCCAGAATCATGAGTTCGTCCGAATCCCCGGCGAATCGGCCGATGACGTCGAACAGGTACCTGTTGACGAGGAGGGCCCCAAGAAACAACGCCGCCCCGCCAGCCAGCGCCGGGCCGACGTACCCCGCCTCGAGCGTGCCGGCACCCAAGAGGAGTATGACGACGATGGCGATCAGGTCTTGGACGAAGTGCAGCGACTGGGATAGTCGACCGCGGACGAGATCCAGCATAATCTCCCGGTGTAACAGCGCTGTGCCGACGATCGTCGACGAGAACGCAACCGCGATACCGAGGTAGACCGCATCGGTTAGCGATACGCCGAGAGCGAGGCCGAACCCGACGCCGAGCGAGCCGACGACGATAATCTGGCCGAGCGCCGCCAGTTCGCCGTCGACGATCACGGACCGGATCGCCGCGAAGTCGATCCGTGCTCCGAACGTGAACACGAGCAAGGCGATTCCGTAGTACGCGAGCTCGAGCAGCGGATCAGGTTCGAGAACCCATCCGGCGACGAGCCCCGCGAGGACTAGCGCCGGTACCGTCGGGAGATCGAGTCGGTTGGCGACGAGCAGGAAGGGGCCGGTCACGATGAACAGTACCGAAACCGCCGTGAGCAGTTCACTCATCGAGACCACCTCCGAGCCGATCGCGGGGTACCGGGGACGGATTCGACGTCTCCAGCAGTTCCACGTCGGTGTCGATCGCTTCCACCAGAGCGTCCTCGTCCTCGAGGTACGCCCGGAGATACTCCGCGAGTCTGTCGGCTGCGAGATACGGGGTCATGATGACGCAGTGTGCACCGCTGTCGTAGAGCGTGCGCGCGTGTTCGATCCGCTTCGCCTCGACGAAGACCGTCGCGTCGTCGACGTCCCTGAGCAACGCCTCGTTCACCGCCGGATCGACCGACGACGAGAGGACGAAATCGGCCCTTTTGACGGCTGCATCCTTCCGGATCGTGGCGTTTCTGGCGTCGCCGAAGATCACGTCGTACCCCCCTTCCTCGAGCGTGTCGACGTGACTGACCGTCCGGTCGATGACGACGACGTCCTCGTATCGGTCGGCGAGCAGCGGGAGCGCGTTTTTCGTCACCTCGTCGTAGCCGACGACGACGACGTGGTCCCGGTACTCCCGTTTGCCGCCCTCGAACGCGCCGGCGCCGGTCCACCGGTTGATCGTCGGCTCGAACCGTTCGAACAGCGCGTGATTGAACTCGACGAAGTAGACCGAGACGGCCATCGTGAAGATCGCAAGGAGGGTCATGAAGCCGAGCACCTCGGCCGGGATGAACCCGCCCTCGAAGGCGACTGCGGCGACGATGATCCCGAACTCGCTGACCTGAATCATGTTGATCGAGCCGAGGAACGTCGTCTCGTGGTCGAACCCCTGCCAGTCGAGCAGGTAGAAGAATACGAGGAACTTCACCGGCATCAACACGAGCGCGGCGACGATCGCCTCCTGCCAGTGGGCGAGCAACTGCGCGGCCTGGAGGTCGAGCGCGACCGAGACGAAAAAGACCATCACGAACAGGTCGGTCAGCGGGTTGACCCGATCCTGTAACTCCTTGCTGTAGGGAAGTTGTGCGATCGCCAGGCCGGCCATGAACGCGCCCATCTCGATCGAGAGGTAGGCCTCGATGCCGAGCGGTGCGAGAAAGAGGTTGATATTGTCCGAGACGAAGACGAAGAGGAACGCCCACGAGAGGGCGACGAGGAAGAACACCTCCTTGTTGTCCGCGATGCGTCGGAAGACGACCGGCAGCACCGACTGGGACGCGGCGACGGCCGCGACGGTGATGAGCGCGACGAGGACGAGGACGACTCCGAGCGTCGTCGCGACTTCAGCGAGATCGTCCGGTCGACCGGCCGCGAGCACGGCCAGGATGATGACGACGACGACGTCCTGGACGAGCAGGACGCCAACGTCGATCTTGCCGTGCAAGGACGTGGCTTCGTCCTTGTCGTTTAACATCTTGATGACGACGGCCGTAGAACTGTACATCACCGCCAGACCGATGATAAACGACTCGAGGAGGCCAAACGGCGGTAACGCCAACGCAACTCCCATCCCGGCAGCGAAGACCGCCGCCATCTGTGGGATCGAGATCTTGACGATCGGCGAGAGGATGTGTTTGATCTCGTCGAGTCGCATCTTGATACCGAGCAGGAACAACAAGAGCGCGAGCCCGAGTTCCGAGAGCAGTTCGGTCAGTTCGCTGACTTCGACGATACCGAGGACCGCCGGACCGATCACGACACCGGCGAGGATATACGCGATGATCGTCGGCTGACCCGTCCGTTTGGCGACGAATCCGGCGAGCGTCGCACTCAGAATAATAATAGCGAAATCGGCAGTGAGTGCTACCTCGGTGACCATTCCGTTCGAACGAAACGAGCGCCGCGAATTAACGGTGTCGAAACCCCACGTCGCTCTCATGTCAGATTAACTGACAATTCACGATGCCCTCTGCGCACGCTCCCAGCGGAATCGGCCTTCTCGAGCGAGTCGTCGTCTCGAGTGTCCTACCGAAAGACGGCCGGGTTCGAACGGTCGTTTCGGCCGAACGCTGCGGAACGCTCGAGTGCATTCTGCGACGCTGGGGACAACGGACGGCCGCGAGCGCTGCGAAAAAGGGATAGCTTCAACCCCCTCGAGTCCTCTTCCTCTCTCATGACACGGGCGGTCGTCTTCGACCTCGACTACACGCTCGCGGTGCCCCGTCGGGACAGAGAGACGATTCTCGAGGAGGCCGTCGAGGCGGCGAACGCGCCGGCGTTGACCAGAAGCGAGTATCTCGACGCACACCGGAACAACCTCACCCAGGAGAGTCGCGAGCCGATCTTCGCGGACCTGCTCGAGCGCCACGAGAGTGAGGCAGATCCGGCCGAACTCGCCGCCGCCTACCGACAGACGATCGCGGAAGCGATCGAACCGCTTCCGGGCGTCGAACGGATGCTCGAGGAGTTGCGCACGAACTACC
Source organism: Natrialba swarupiae (assembly GCF_008245225.1). Lineage (GTDB taxonomy): Archaea > Halobacteriota > Halobacteria > Halobacteriales > Natrialbaceae > Natrarchaeobius > Natrarchaeobius swarupiae. The sequence continues at coordinate 6,157 of NZ_VTAW01000019.1, read as the reverse complement.
GGGTCGGGCTGCTCACCAACGGCCCCGTCCGGGCCCAGCGGGACAAACTCGCGACGCTCGGCTGGGAGCGGGTGTTCGACGCCGCACTCGTCACGGGGGAACTCGAGGCCGGCAAACCCGACCGGCGTGCGTTCGAGGCGATCACCGACGAACTCGGCGTCGAGCCGGCCGAGGCGGTGTACGTCGGCGACGAGGTCGACGCCGACGTCGCCGGTGCGACGGGTGCCGGAATGCGGGCGATTCAGGTCCTCCTCGCGGACGGTCCCGATCCCGATCCGCGGGCTGTCGCCCACGTCGAGCAGTCCGTCATCGCCAACTCCCTCCCGAACGTACTCGAGGACCTCGAGTGGACCTAACACACCGATTCGGTCGTCGTACCGCGGCCCGCTACTCAGTCGACTGGACCCGCGCGACGACCGACTGTACCACGTTCGTCGCGCGTTTGACCGCGGCACCGCTTTCGACGAAGACGAGCGTCCGCGGCGGCTCGGTCGCCTTCGGCCGCACTCGTAGGTCGCCTTCTTCGGCCGTCTGCGCGGCGATGTCCTGGCCGACCGCGAACTCGAGGCGCGCCCGGTTTTCGTGAACGAAGACGCGTGCGATCCGCACGGTTTCGTCGCTTTCGCCGTCGCCATCGTCACCACTGGCGTCGTCACCCACGTCGACGTCATCCTCGGGCGTCGTTGCCTCGTCGCGGGACAGCACCGAGACGTCGTAGGCGCGTGCCCCGTCGGCCGTCGGCTCGACGTCTCTGTCGGCGTCAGTGACGGCGATGCGCTCGAGTCCGCCGTCCTCGCGGCCCTCGAGTTCCGACGCGAGGAGCTGGGCGATTCGTTTGCCGTCGGTGATCCGTTCCTCGACCATGTCGGTCGTCTCGGTCGGCCAGGGACTAACCAGCTTCGTCTGCCGTCAGCGCGGACTTCGCGATCGGGACTAGTTCGGCGACGTCGATCCCCTCTCGACGCGCGTAGATCACGGCCGCCGCTTCGATCGTCACGCCCAGTTCGCCCTGTAAGGAGTTGATCGCACCGACGGCCTCGTGTTTTTCCATCCCTTCCGCGACCAGCGCGTCGAGGACGCGTTCGAACGCCGAGCGCTCGCGGAGCAGATCCTCGTCGGGGACGAACTCCTCCGGGACGGTGACCTCGGACGGATCGAACGTGGCGACGAGTTCGTCGTCCGCGTGCTCGAGTAGCCCCTCACGGGTCGCGACGTCGATCAGTCGCTTGGCCTGATCGGGCGAGAACCAGCCCCGATCGAGCGAGAGCGAGACGACGAACTCACTCTCCTTGAGGCGTGACGTGCCGTTCTGGCGAAACGGTGTAGCGACCGCGACGCGAAGGCTCATCGAAGACGACTCTCTCTACGGGCGAGAAAACGGTGACGGTTCCGCGTCAATCCGACGCGCGTCCGCCGGTGCCGTTTCGGTCGGCACGGGACGGCGGCGGAAACTCGTGTACGGTGGATTTCGGCGGTTCCGGGAGGATGCAGCGATCGGGTTCGTTGTTGACGTGTTCGTACTGGTGTGGAGCGTTCGCGAGCGGGTGAGCGGGGTTTTGATCGCTGTCGATTTGTGCAGCACGAACTGCGCCGAACCCGTTGAGTCGTGCCTGAATGCCCCGCCAGTGATAGCCGGTCGCGGACGGGACCGAGAGCGGGCGCGGTGGCTTCCCGTCTGGATGGTTCGCCGCCAACATGGTGCTGTTGACGTTGCTGGCGAGGGTGTCGTGGTCGACGAGGACACCGACGGTCGCGTCTCGAGGCGCTCGTGCGGCGAGAACGTCGAGACCAAGGTGTAACGCCCGGTACTCGGCGACGTTGTTGTCGGGGGGAGTATCCGCCGTTGCGATCCGTGCGACGCGGGTTCCGTCCCGAGTCTCGATTACGGCACCCAGTCCACCACCGGATTTCCGGAACGACCCGTCGGTCGCGACGTAGAAGTCTCGATGATGGGTCCGCGGCGGATGGGCGATGTGGGGTGTGGGCGACTCGTCGAACAGGTCCCGCAGTGCGGACCGGCCGTGAGCGGCCATGTTCCCGAATAAGACGTTGCACCACTTAACTATTCTGTCTGCGTTAACATTCATCACACACGGTACCCTCCTCCGAATTTGGAGGGAGTCTCGAGAGCGAGCCAACCGAACGCCGTCTCGAGTCCACCGGCGGGCGAGGGCCACGTCGACGACAGTCGTATGAATGAGTGATATGCGGAGTTACCACATATACGTTGCACAGAACGCACAGTGCATTTGAAAGTCAGTCACTCATACGGTCTGCTGTACCGATATACCGGCGAACCCGCAGACGGATCGCGAGTTCGGCGGTACCGACCGACAACGATCCGTATCAGTTTGTGTCTGTCGACGGGTCGGGGACGACGATGACAGGTATCGACGCAGTTCGGACGACGCGGTCCGCCGTGCTCCCGAGCAACGCCGTCGCGGTCCTCGACTGCCCGGTTCGCCCGACGACGATCAGATCGGCGCCGATCTCAGACGCGTAGTCGACGATCGTCGACGCGGGGCGCCCGCGGCGAACGGCACCGACGACGTCCGCCTGCCTTCGGTCGACCGCCTCGAGGACGTCTTCGACGAGTTCGTTCTTCGCATCTTCCAGGTCGGCGACGAGGCCGGAGTCGAATCGCAGGGGATCGTCCGTCGTGTCGACGACTGCGAGGACGTAAACGGTCGCATCGATGTCGGCCCCGAGGCCGAGCGCTCGCTCGAGGGCGGCGTCGGCGGCGTCGCTTCCGTCCGTCGCGACGAGGATCGAACGCACGGGTTCGCCTGCATGCTCGGTCGGAACCATCTGATACTCGTACGTCACCGTACGAATGGATGGCGGTTAACAGTTCGGACCTCTCGAGGAGATGGTCGCTCCCCTCGAGAACACCCTCGAATCGACATCCTCGAGTCCGGCGGCGAATCTCACCGAACGACGAGGACAGGAACTCCGGATCGGCGGACGACCTTCTCCGCGACGCTTCCGAGGAGGGCACGCGAGACCCCGTCCCGTCCGTGGCTGCCGATGACGATCGCGTCGAAATCCTCGGTCTCGGCGACTCGGACGATTTCGCGATCCGCGGTCCCGGACGTGAGTTCGGTCCGGATCTCGTGGCCGTGGTCGGCCGCCAGCACCGCCGCGTCGTCGAGCAGTGATCGTCCCCGCTCTTTCGCTTCGTCCCCTCCGGGGACCCGATCCTCCGACGCCTCGAACACCGCCCAGTAGCCTTCGGGTGCCGGGATGACGTACTGTGCGGTCACGTCGGAATCCGGAAACGTCTCGAGTGCGTACTCGAGGGCCTGTTTCGATGGCTCCGATCCGTCGTAGGGAACGAGGAGTCGATCGCTCATGACCGGGCGTACGTCGACGAACGACATAAGGGTATCAGCGGTGTGACGAGCGAGACGGGTGGCTCTGGACGAGGTCGCCGTCATCCCGCCTCGACGTTCCTGATCACCAGGAACTGTCGAAAGAGTTCCGGTGATCGAAACCCTCCTCTAGAGGTGAGTGGTATGGTCAGCTACTACGACAAGATCCTCGCCGGAATCGCGGTGAGCCTCGTCGGCGGGATACTCCTCGGTACGTTCACCGCGGTGACGCTCAACACGGGAATCTTGCTCGGAGCGCTCGCCGCGAGCGGGTTCGTCTATCACGCGATGTTCGAAAACCCGCCGCTTCCGACATCGGACCCGAGGGTCGCGGCGACGGTGATCGTCTGGCACGCCGTGGTGTTCGTCATCGCGCTGTCCGTGTTCCTCGAGTAGTCCGGACCGAGAGCCAACGGGCGATACCCCCGTTCGCGACGAGGAGTGAGACGGATTGCCGTACCGTTGTACCGTTGAAACCGCAGACGGATCGCGGGTACACCAGCACTGATGGGCAGGAAACCGAACCAGAGGTGTGCCGGCGGCGGTCATCGCGTCCCTGCGCCGAACGAGAGACGGCCACGATAGCCGGAGCCGATCCCTCGGCTGGCGACGATACTCCCTATCGGCAGTTCACCCCTCGACGTTATTGACCGGCGGATGGAACGAATACGCATGACGTTCGTCGTTCCGTTCGACGGGTCGAAACTCGCCGACACATCCCTCGTGAGAGCTGTTGAGTTCGCTACTGCGCTCGAGGAAGACGTGACGGCCGTCACGGTCGTCCCGGAGCGAAAGCGCTACGCGCGTGAGAAGGGGTGGATCGAGGAGGGAGAACCGTACGACGTCGAGGAGGTTATCGAGACGCTTCGGACCCGGGTAAACAGCCTCGCCCCGACGGCCACGTTCGATTGCGAGCGAATCCGCGAATTTCCCCCGGAAGCCCAGATCGCCGAACGAATCGAGCGGCTGGTGCGAGACCACGATCCGAGCGTCGTCTTTCTCGGGAGCGAAAACGTGGGTCGTGTCGTAACGCCGCTGACCAGCGTCGGCGTCCACGTCGCAGGCGATAGATCGTACGACGTCTACGTCGTTCGCCAGCCTCATCCGGTCGCGATCGACGCAATCGAACCACACGCCGACTTCTACTCGGGCGAGGCCCCGTAGCTCGTCATGGGCGGTGATCTTCGGACAGGTCACCGTAGATCGACTCTAGGGACTATCGTCGCGTCCTTCTGGAGAACATTCGAAAGTTCACGTCGTTGAAGTCGCTGTCCGTCACCACCGGCGTGGCCGGCCGTCAGTCCGGCGTGACCGTACTGCGGGGAGAACGCAGTCACACCGAAAACCGAGACAACGATCCGTATCAGACGGTCAGAACCGGTTGGGCCGCCGTTCGAAGGATCCGCTCGGCCACACTTCCGATTTTGCCCGGGCGGGAGTGACTTTGACCTTGGAAGCCGATCACGATCAGGTCGGCGTTGTACTCGGCCGCCTTCTCACGAGCTTGCTCCCAGGGACGGCCGTGACACACGTCCCACGTACACTGGATCCCGCGCTCGTCGGCGCGCTCGTGTATCTCCTGAAGCATTTCGGCGCCCGAATCCTCGAGTCGATCCAAAACGAGTTCAGTGCTGCTCAGGGCGGGTTCCCCGTAGCGGTGGGTTTCGACGCAGTACATCGCGTGGACGGACGCGTCGTATCGGTTTGCGAGTTCGAACGCGTGTTCGACAGCCCTGTTCGCCGAATCGCTTCCGTCGGTCGGGACAAGTATCGTCTCGTACATCGTTCCGACAGTATCCACACGGACCGCGTCCAAATAGTTCACACCCGCGTCGCCTGCGCCAGTTCGCCGGGACTGGGGTACGTCAGTGCCGGCCCACCGGTGACCGCCCTGTTGAACCCCTAGCAGTACTTCCGGGGTTTAGTTCCAGCAGCTGTTTTTCGGCGTAGAACACGTCTATTGACAGAATGAAAGAGACGAAACGTGCTCAGGCGGAAGGGCTACAGTTTCTCAGCAATTACTGTTCAGCATTCACGACTCGGTTAGACGGATCATCATGGCCAAAATACGACCGAACGTGGCAGAACGCAGCTCGGTACTTCCGGGGCGCAACAGGCCCCGGAAGTCCGATAGCCACCGATATCGCTGACAAAATGCAGGTAGATCAAGAACGTCTCGAACGATTTGTCCGTGAAAGCCCTTGGGAGCACGAGAACGTCGAAAAGAAGCTTCGGGAACGCGTTCCCGAAGCGACCCAGGGCCGCCAAGCCGCAGTGGTCATTGACGGTATGGGTATTCCGAAATCCGGTGAAGACAGCGTTGGTGTTGCTCGACAGTGGTGTGGGGCGACTGGAAAAGTCGACAACTGCCAAGTTACTGTTAACTGCACGCTCGCCAGACCTGGCGAGCGGCAGAACGCTGATCAACTCACGTGGCCACTGGGAATGCGTCTGTACCTCCCGAAAAAGTGGGCTGGAGCAGATGACGCAGAATACGACGATCAACAGCACCGAGAACTCTTCGCTCAGCGCCGAGAAGACGCGAACATTCCCGACGATATCGAACATCGGACAAAACTCGAGATTGCAGCTGGGCTCGTTGAACACGTCGTCTCGGCCGATATCGAGCACGGTTGTGTCGTTGCTGATCAGAACTACGGCAAGTCTCGGAGTTTCCGACAGAAACTCCGAGGACTTGACGAGCCGTACATCATGGACGTCTCTCCGTCATCGTTTTCTTTCGTTTCCGAGGAAACTGAACTGCTGCGTCCGGAAGACTCTCCCCA
>NZ_VTAW01000099.1 GCF_008245225.1 Natrialba swarupiae | reverse complement strand
AACCGAGTCGTGAATGCTGAACAGTAATTGCTGAGAAACTGTAGCCCTTCCGCCTGAGCACGTTTCGTCTCTTTCATTCTGTCAATAGACGTGTTCTACGCCGAAAAACAGCTGCTGGAACTAAACCCCGGAAGTACTGCTAGTGCGTTGGCAAGCCTGCACTGCAGGGTTGAATTCGGTGGTGTAGTTCGATTCGACCCTTCAGTCGACGCTTGTCGAAGTACTATTACCGTCCCAACCGTGGACAGCTAGGTTATATCCTCTGGGCACGTATCTCTAGGAATGAGCCGAAAGAAGTACACTGTCGAT
>NZ_VTAW01000093.1 GCF_008245225.1 Natrialba swarupiae | reverse complement strand
AGTATGCAAAACCACGACCGATGGATCCGCGACAATCGCCAGATGCTGAGGAGGATTTTCGTGAGCGCCTGGGAGAGGCGCTCACGAAAGACCGTGGTGATGAGCCACTTATTCTCGGCTTCTTCGACGCTTCGTGGCCACAACCGTTCGAGAACTCCCAGCGAATGTGGTCGTACGATCGAACCGTGGAAATCCACAAACCGCTGGTCACAGTTCCCTGGAAAACGCTTGGCTTCTATGCATTGCTCGGCAAGAGTACGCTCATCTTTCGGAAGCGAACAACGAAAGAGAGTATCTGCGCAGCGTTAGAGGCTATTCGCGAGCAGAATCCGGTCGGACGGATTCTGCTCGTTGCCGATAACGATGGTGGACATCATGCCAAACTCACTCAACGACGGGCCGACGAACTCGGCATCGAGTTCGTCTTCCTCCCTCCGTACTCGCCGATGTTCAATGCCATCGAACCGCTCTGGAAGACGCTCAAACGGAAGATTTCGCCAGAAATCTTCGAGGGAGAAGATCATTTCGAGCAGTTCGTTACTAACACGTTTCTAGACCTATCCAAACGCGTTAGCTTCGCCGACGACTGGATCAAAACGTTCCTCCCGAATATTCAAAAGTTACGCTGACCACTCA
>NZ_VTAW01000018.1 GCF_008245225.1 Natrialba swarupiae | reverse complement strand
TCGTAGTCTTTGCGCCGCTCGATGTAGTCGTCGGCGAGCTGTTGTTCGATCGAGCGCGAGCGCTCTTTGGCTTGCAGGACGTCGTCCCGGGTGGTGTGGTCGCGGTCCTCGGCACGGGCGATGTCGCCGGCAACCCGAACGAGACCTCCGAGATTCCGAAACAGCAGCGTGAGATGGTCTTTTCGGCCCGCCCGGCGCTTTGCCTCGAGGATGAGCTCCTCGACGGCCTCGCGCTCGAAGTGGGGAAGGCGGCCGTCGCGTTCGACCTCCTGGGCGATAAAGCGGGCGTACTTCCGGCGCATCTCGGGGGTATCCTCGATGGTGTCGTCCATGTAGACCTCGTAGCCGTAGCCTTTGATCCGCGAGCGCAGCGCAGGATGCATGTTCTCCATCGCATCGAGGTTCCCCGCCGCGATCATGACGAAGTCACAGGGGACGGGTTCGGTCTGGACCATCGCGCCCGAGGAGCGTTCGGACTGGCCGGTGATGGAGAACTCGCCTTCCTGGATCGCCGTCATCAGCTTCTGTTGGGTCCGGACGTCGAGGGTGTTGATCTCGTCGACGAACAGCACGCCCTTGTTCGACTTGTGGATCGATCCCGGCTCGACGCGGTCGTGGCTGGGCGTCTCCATGCCGCCGGACTGGAACGGGTCGTGGCGGACGTCGCCCAGCAGTGCACCGGCGTGAGCGCCGGTGGCGTCCTCGAAGGGGGCGGTTCGCTGATCGCCGTTGTCGACGATCATGTTCGGCACCATCGCGTCGGTGCCACGGGAGGTGTAGCGGAAGATCAGCCAGACGATACCCGCCGCGAGGATCCCAAGGAGGATGTTCATCGCGAGGATCGCGTAGCCGATAATGATCGCGATGATGATCCACATCAGGATCGAGCGCATCTGGTTGCGCTTTCTTGCTTCCTCCTTGTGGGCGTCGATGATCTGTTCGCCCTTGCCGGCGGGAACGGTCCGAACCTTCGGTTCGTTACCGTCGTCGGGGTTGTGATAGACCAGGACGTCCTGGAGGTCCTCCTGGGGCAACAGCTGACTCATCGCCTTGGCCAGCATCGATTTCCCCGTTCCGGGCGAGCCGATCATCATCACGTGACGACGCTGTTTGGCCGCCTTGATGATGATGTCTCGAGCCTCGTCCTGACCGATGACCTGATCGACGAGTCGGTCGGGGACCTCGATGTCCGCCGTCGAGTCGATCTGGAGGCCGCCGAGCAAGTCGTCTTCGGCGTTCTCCTCGTCGATTTCGACGCCCGGGTCGACGTCGACCGTGCTTCCAAGATCCTCGACGGTCTCGATCTCGTCGTCCGACGTCACGGGATCGTCGTCGGGATCGGAGCCAGGCCGGAGTCCGTCGGTCGACTCCTCGAGGTCGTCGACATCCTCACGACGGTCGTCGTCCAGTTCCTCCTCGGGCGACGACCGATCTCCCCGACGCTCCTCGGAGCGCTCTTGCTCCGTGACTCGCTTCTCGCTGGAAGCGGAGTTTGGGGCGTCTTCGGGAGGATCGTCAACGTTCGTATCGTTACTCATAGAACTCTGTTCGGTACCTGTCTCGAAGGGATTGCCACTGATATACTTTCTCCATGCGGAGCATGGTGTCAGTGGTTGAAAACACGCCATAGCGGCCCCGACGGACCGATCTAGAATTCTAGCGATCCCGGCCGGGCGGCGACGAACTCGCCACGCTTAAGCGCTGTCGCAGAACACTCTTCAGCATGACGCGGGGGTTTTACATCGGCCGATTTCAGCCGTTTCACAACGGCCATCAGAACATGGTCGAACAGATCGCCGACGACGTCGACGAACTCGTCCTCGGCATCGGGAGCGCCGACAACTCGCATACGGTTCGCAATCCGTTTACCGCCGGTGAACGGATCATGATGATCACCAAGTCACTCGTCGACACTGACCTCGTAACCTACGCCGTTCCGATCGAAGATTTAGAGCGCAACTCCGTCTGGGTGAGCCACGTCCAGAGCATGAGTCCGGATTTCGACGTTGCCTACTCGAACAACCCGCTGGTCATCCAGCTCTTTCGCGAGGCGAACATCGAGATCCGCCAGTCGCCGATGTTCAACCGCGAGGTCCTCGAGGGATCCGAGGTGCGCCAGCGGATGATCCACGGCGGCGACTGGGAGTCGCTGGTCCCCGAAGCAGTCGCCGAGGTCGTCGGAGAAATCGGCGGCGTCGAACGCATCCAGATGGTCAGTGACTCCGATTCGAACAGCGAGTGAGACGGATTGCTGTCCCGATGTCCCGGCCCACCCGCCGCACGGTCACGGCTGTGCCGGAACTGACGGACAGCAAACCGTACGAGTCGTCGAAAACGGGGAACCGTCGACGGACGGTCGAAAGAACGTGACTCCCGACTCGAGGCGCATCGATTTTTTGGGTCGGCCGACTACGAGGGGTATGATCACGCTCGCTTCCGACTTCGGGACGCCGTACCCCGCGGCGATGAAAGGGGTGATCCTCGAGCGAACCGAGGCGCAACTGATCGACGTCGCCCACGACTTCCCGAGACAGGACGTCCGAACCGCCGCGTTCTGGCTTCGGGAGGTGCTCCCGTACTTCCCGCCGGCGACGCACCTCGTCGTCGTCGACCCAGGCGTCGGAACCGACCGCGACGCGATCGTCGTTCGCGCCGGCGACCACGCGCTCGTCGGCCCGGACAACGGCGTCCTCGTTCCCGCATCCTGGCGACTCGCCGACGGCGGGATCGAGACGTACGTGATCGACGAGTCGGCTCTCGAACCGGTCGTACCCGCTCACGCGCACTCGAGCAACACGTTTCACGGCCGAGACGTGTTCGCACCGGCGGCGGCCGACGTCCACGAGGTCGGCGTCGACTCGCTTGCGTCGCTTTCGTTTCTCGAGGCGACCGACGAGTACGTCGATCTCCGACTGCCGGCGGCGACCGTCGACGCCGACCGTGCGAGCGGCGAGGTCCTCGTCGTCGACGACTTCGGGAACGTCATCACGAACGTTCCGGGGGAGTTCCTCGAGAACAGATCGCGACTGCTCGCGAACGGCGAACCGGTTCCGGTCGGCGAGACGTTCGCGGCCGTTCCAGCCGGAGACCGCCTCGCGACCGTCGGGAGCCACGGCTACGTCGAACTCGACGTCAATCGGGGTCGGGGAGACGACGCGTTCGGACTCGCGGTGGGCGACGGCGTCGTCCTGGAGTCCCCGGAGTCGTCGTCCGGCCGGTAACGGGGATCAACGCGAGGCGAGTCCGCTCGATCCGGGATCGATCACGATCTCGCCGTCAGCCCAGACCGTAACGCGACAGTCGGCGAACGCAAACCTGATCGACGCGCCGACGGGTTCGGCGCGATCGGTCCGCCAGTGGGCAACCATGGCGTTTAGGGCGTCGGGATCGACCCGTCGGGAGAGCGTCTCGAGCTCGATCGGCTCGACGTCCCGAAGCGACGCCATCGCCTCGAGCACCGCCGAACTAACGGGTTCGTACTCGTCCTCGTCACACCAGGTGTGATACGTCCGTCGACCCTGGTCGTAGTAGATCGCCCGTCCGGCGTCGTCGACCGCGGTCAGTCGGTCTGGCAGTGATTTCCCGGACATCACGTCTGGATTTTAGACGTGTTAACAGATAACAGTGTCGGCCAGCCTGACGGAAAAATCGACAAACAGCGGAACGACGAACGAAAGAAATCGGGGACGAACGCGGTTATTCCGCGGCGATGACGTCGTCGATGCGGACGATCATCGTTGCGGCCTCGGTCGCGCTTTCGACGGCCTCACGTTTGACGTCGGCGGGATCGACGACGCCGTACTCGAACGGATCGTCGATGGTGACGTCCTCGCCATCGGTGATCAGACCAGCCCGGCCCTCGGACTCGTGGGCGGCACGAAGGTCCACGAGCGCGTCGATGGGGTCCTGGCCGGTGTTGGCGGCGAGCGTCCGTGGGACGATGTCGAGTGCGTCGGCAAAGGCCGTCACGGCGAGCTGTTTGCGGCCCTCGATGCCGGCGGCCTCCTGGCGGACCTTGTCCGCGATCGCGATCTCGGTCGCACCCGCACCGGGGACGACCTCGCCGGATTCGAGTGCGGTCGCGACTACATCCAAGGCGTCGCCGATCGCTCGCTCGAGTTCGTCGACGACGTGTTCGGTGCCGCCGCGGACGAAGACAGTGACGGCCTCGGCAGCCGCGCCGCCCTCGATGAACGCGAGGTCGTCGTCGCCGAAGTTCTCGGTACGGATCAGGTCGGCCTCGCCGAAGTCGCTCTCCTCCAGATCGTCGAGTGCGCCGACGCGGCGTGCACCCGTCGCGGAGACGACGTCTTTGGCGTCCGAACTCGTGAGGTCGTCGAACAACAGGACGCCCTCGCTTGCGAGTGCCGAACTCACGCGGTCGTCGACGCCGTCGGTGGTGAAGACGACGTCCGCACCGCTTTCGGCGATCGTTTCTGCGTAGCCCTGGAGTTCGCCCTCCTCGGCGTCGATCGCGGCGTTGAGCTGATCGATGGAGTCGATCGCGTACTCGGCGTCGATCTCGCCGGTCTGGACCTCGAGTTCGACGTCGAGGACGGCGATGGAGGCGTTCTCGACCTCGCTCGGCATCTCGTCGTGGGCGGGTTCCTCGTCGAGGACGATACCTGGGACGAGTTCGGTCGCGTTCGAGGAGGCACCGATCTGGGTGTGGACGGCGACGTTGTCGCGGGCGACGCCGTCCTCACTGTCGACGTGGCGGACGGCCTCGACGACCGTCTCGGCCAGCGATTCCGCGGTGAGTCCACCGGTACCCTTCCCGGTCATACTCGATTCGGCGACCTGCTTTAGTATCTCGTCGTCGACCTCGGCTTCCTGGACCTGCTCGTCGATCGCCTCGAGGGCGATCTGGGCCGCCTCGTGGTAGCCCTCGACGATCGTCGTCGCGTGGACGTCCTGTTCGATCAAGTCCTCGGCCTCGCCGAGTAAGTTGCCGGCGACGACGCCCGCAGTCGTCGTCCCGTCGCCGACTTCCTCTTCCTGGGACTCGGCGACTTCGACGATCATCTGGGCCGCCGGGTGTTCGATATCCATCTCGTTCAGAATGGTCGCGCCGTCGTTCGTGATGACGACCTCGCCACCCGAATCGACGAGCATCTTGTCCATCCCGCGGGGACCGAGTGTGGTCCGGACGGACTCGGCGACGGCCTTGCCGGCCATAATGTTAGACGACTGGGCGTCGCGGCCCTGCGTTCGCTGGCTATCCTCGCTCATGATGAACATAGGCTGTCCGCCCATGCGTCGCTGTTGTGCCATCGTTGAATCCTCACTAATATTGTCGTCAGCACTTCTATATAAGTGTTTCCCTACCGATGCCACTCCCTCTGGCGATTACCGTGTGAACGCCCGGCACGAAGCTCCGATCGCGAAGTCGGTAGCAAAATATGGATTGACGCGGTACGTTCCCGTGGGATGCTGGAGCTGGAACACGGGTTTCGGGTCGTCGATGTCTACGCTCGACTCTCCCCGGGACCGAGGGATGGGGATACTCGCGGGCCGACGATCTCACCGGATCGGCTCGAGCGAGAGATGCATCAGGCCGGAATCACCAGATCGGTCGTCTTCGCGCCGGCAACGGCGGAGACGAGCTACGTCGGGCCGAACAACAGCGTCGCACGCCACAGCGTCGACCGGCCGTTCGTGGCGTTCGCCCGGATCAACGGGACGAAACGATCCGAGCGAAACACCGCCGGTCGGCTCCACAACGCGGTCAGCCGTCGGAAGGAGTTTCATACGACCCCGAGTGACGTCGAACGCTACGCCTACGACGATCGGTTTCACGGCTTCGTCCTGGATCCGACGGTCGACGACTACCCCGACGAGGATCTGCTCGCGGTGCTCGACGACGTCGGACTCCCCCTGATCGTCCGCGGCGGCGTCGAGGCTCCGCCCGACGTGCTCGCCGAGACCGTCCTCGGCCACTCCTTTCCCGTCATCGTCGCTCACTTCGGTGGCCACCCCCTCGAGCGCTCGCTGATGCACGAGATGATCGACCTGCTCGGGGAGTACGACGACTGCTACGTAGAGACGAGTTTCGTCCGTTACCGCGACTTGCTCGAGCGAGCGCTGCTCGAACACCCGGACCGCGTCCTCTTCGGGAGCGGCGCACCGTTCTGTCACCCGGACGTCGCGCTGATGGAGATTCTGACTCTCGACGTCTCCGAGGACAAACTCTGGCGGGCGTTCTCGAAAAACGCCTGTCGGGTCGTCGACGCGCTCGCGCCTGAATCCGAACTTCGACAGTGAGCGACGAGGGTACACTGCCGACCGGCGACACGACGACGCCGGCCGACGGAGAGTCCCCAGCACTGACCTGAAGCGCCACCCGCCGTCGCTCGCGGGTCGTCGCGTCGGGTCTTCGGCTCGTGCAGCAAACGAGGTAGTTTATACGAGTCCATGGAGATTGCCGTCGTATGCACGCGAGTTGGATCGATCGTCTCTCGGCGCGCCACCGGCGACCGATCGAGGGGTGACCACGGTGGGCTATCCCTTGCCACAGTGGACCGTCGATCGACTCGAACTCGTTCGCATCTACGGCTACGGCCTCTGTATGGGAACGGCCGACGCCCTCCCGGGCGTCTCCGGCGGAACCGTTGCGCTCCTGCTTGGCTTCTACGGGCGGCTGATCGCCGCCATCACCGCACTCACGCCCGGTCGCGTGAGTGCCGTCGTCCGTGGATACGACCCCGATCGCCGGGGTCAAGCGCGGGAAGCGCTCGTCGAGATAGACCTCGTGTTCTTGCTCCCGCTCGGCGTCGGCATGGTGACCGCCGTCGCGCTGATCGCGGGTGCGGTCTCCGCGCTGGCCAACTCCCACCCCGTCGTCCTCTATGGCTTTTTCACCGGGCTGATCGCCGCCTCGGCGGTCGTTCTCTTCCGGAGCCTCGAGTTCGCGTCGGCCGAACACGTCCTCGCTGCCGCGGCTGGCACCGGCCTCGCCGTACTCGTCGCGAGCAACGTGATCCAACTTCCCGGAAGCGGCCCGCTGTTGATCCTGGTCGCCGGCGCGTTCGCGATCAGTGCAATGATCCTCCCCGGCGTCTCCGGCGCGTTGATCCTGATCCTGATCGGCCAGTACGAGTTTCTCTCGACGGAACTGACCGCGTTTCTCGAGGCCCTCGGAAATCTCGTCTCGGGGGGTGGGACGATCGAGGCGGCCCTCGAGCCGGGGACGACCGTCGTGTTGTTCGTCGCTGGGGGGTTCGTCGGCCTCCTGACGATCGCCAGGGTCGTCCGCCGGGCGCTCGAGTACCGTCGGGATCTGACGCTGCTCTTTCTCGTCGGTCTCGTCGCCGGCTCGATTCCCGCGCCGCTGTACAATATCGCGGAGACACACGCCTGGACGACGAGCGTCGTCGTATCGACCGCAATGTGGGCGCTTCTCGGCGCAGTCGTCCTCTTCGGCCTCGACACGCTCGCCGGCGGATTCGATCCCGAGTGACCCACACTACGTTTCCGACTCCTCACGTCGATCGTACACTCTGACGGCCCGATCGTGTCTGGACGAGAGGCCGTTCGGATTCCGTCTCGCGGAGCGATCCGAGTACCGGGCACGAAGCCCGTCACGGTTGCCCGCGGCGGCGTTGGCGACGACGTCGACGCCGTCGGAGAACCAGTCGGTCGGCGTCACGTCGCCGGAAACGACCCGACGAATCCCGGAGAGACCGTCGCGAACCGCTCGAAACGCCGTCCGCCCGAGGACGGTCGGTCGTGGTCCGTAGTTCTTCGCGAGTCGGTAGGTGATCGAACGATACCTCGTTCCCCACTCCGGCTCCGGCGTCCCGCCATCGGCACCGAACTCACTTCGAACGGCCATCTCGGCGCTCCAGGCGACGTCGAATCCGAGCCCGGCGATGCGGTGTGCACAATCGCGCTCGCCGTCGATCTCGAGGTACTCGTCGAAGCCGTCCAGCGCCGAGAGGACGGTCCGATCGAACGCGACGTTGTCCGCGTCGAAGGCGAAGACGCGCCGGCCGGCGACGGTGCGAGGCGAATTCGGGTCGCGGTCGTACGGGGTTTCACCGGTGATCGGTCCGGCGACGACGTCCGATCCGGTCTCGAGTGAGCGTTCGATCGCGTCGTACCATCCTGGCTCGACGGTGTACTCGCCGTCGAGAAAGGCGACGGTGTCACCGTCGGCAACGCCGAGGCCTGCGTTTCGAGAGACGTTGGGGTTTCGCTCGGAAATCTCGACGAGGACGTCGACGTCGGCTCGCTCGCGAACGGCACCGGTCGTCCCGTCCGAAGACGGGCCGTTGACGACGATCACTTCAGTCGAGGACGGCGTTCGATCGGCGAGAGCGTCGAGACAGGTGAGTAACTGCTCCCGGTCGTTCAGCGTCGAAACCACTACCGAGAGCTCCATACAGCATCATAGGCCCCCCGAACGGTAAAAAGCAGGTGGGTTCCGCGGCGAATGCGACCAGCGGGTGGATCGGGACGGCGACCCGCGGACTCCAGAAGCGTCCGTCAGTCACCGAAGCCGAGTGTTCCAGTAGGAGACGGACGCAAAGTGGTCCGTAATCGGGGTGCCACCGACGACCGTATCGAGCGTTCGAATGGGCGAGGCAAGCGAGTTCGGGATCGACCGGTACGCTCCGTAGGGGACGAGAAAGTCGTCCTCGACGTCGACCAGCGTCAGGTCCGTCTTCGCCAGCAGCGTCGAAACCTCGCTTTTCGAGTAGAGTCGCGATCCCATCGGCAACGCCCAGTTGTAGACGCTTCGGGCGCTGAATCGGTTGAACGTGTCGAAGACGATCTGTTCTCGCGAGACGCGGCGCATCTCCCGCAAAAACGCCTCCGGATCGTCCGCGAGGTGGAAAAATCGCATCGCGATGACGGTGTCGAAGTGATCGTCGGGAAACGGCAGTCGCCCCGCGTCGCCCCGAAGGAACTCGAGGGTTCCCGATAGCTCCGCGTTCTGCGATTTCGATCGTCCCTGCTGTAACATCGCCGCCGAAATGTCCAGTCCCACGACGTCCGCGCCGGCCTCCGCGAGCATCACGGTAAATCGCCCGGTACCACAGGCGATCTCGAGGATGCGGCGGTCCTCGACCGGCGTGATCGCCTCGAGGACGGCCTCCTTCTCGCGGCGGTCGATGAGCTGCCCACCGCGCGAGAAGCGTTTATCGTCGTACTCCTCGGCGACGTCGTCGGCCTGGTACCACTCCTGTCCTTTCACACTGGGCACAACTACAGGAGCGCGGGGATAAAACGATACTGGAGTCGGTCGACGACGCCGGTCGCTGGCGACGCCCCAGTCTCCGGCGATGGGAGCCGATTGCCCTGGAGCCACTGGCGACGACCATCGTGGACGTGGTGTCGATCTAGAGTTAATACATCATTCATACACCTATTACAAACTGGATTGTTCGTATCTGCATATAGGGAAGCTTTACCATCGATTATTCCACTCGGGTAGATATGAGCACGAGCACAGCCGAAGACAGGATCGGTGCCGCAGAAGAGCCACTGCCCGAAGAGGAGTACCTCGAGCGACTCCGCGACCTTCCACCGAGTGCGAAACTCGTCGCGAAGGTTCTCGAGGCCGACTCCCCGCTCTCGCAGGGGCAACTCGCCGAGGAATCGCTGCTTCCGGACCGGACCGTCCGGTACGCGCTCAACAGACTCGAGGACGTCGAACTCGTGGGCTCGCGCTACAGCTTCCGCGACGCACGCAAACAGGTCTACTTCCTCAGGCGGTAGACGCGTCGTCATCGCGTTCGATCTCGATACGCACTTTTTTCCCCAGGCCCGTGAGGACGTATGAGGGTTACTCGCCACCCCGTCGAGACCACGACCCGCGCGCCGACGGGATCGACCAACGCGTATCTCGTTGGGACAGATCCGGCGATGCTCGTCGATCCCGCGGGGCGAACGGACGAACTCGACCGAGCCGTTGCCGAACGTGGGGTCGAACACGTCCTCCTCACGCACACACACTCCGACCACGTCGGTGCCGTCGACGCCTACGCCGCCGAGACGGGTGCGACCGTCTGGGCCAGACGCGGCCACGTCGACCGATTTCGGGACGCGACCGGGCGCTCGCCCGACCGGACGGTCTCGCCCGAAACGTCGATCACACTCGGCGACGACGCCGTCCGCGTCCTCGAGGCCGCCGGACACGCGCCGGACCACGTCGCACTCGTGGCTGGGCAGAACGGACCCATCCTCTGTGGTGACTGCGCCGTCCGCGACGGGAGCGTCGTGGTCGGCACACCCGAAGGAGACATTCGCGCGTACGTCCGAACGCTTCGACGACTGTGGACGATCGACCCGCCAACGCTGTTTCCCGGCCACGGTCCCGTCGTCGACGCGCCGCGGGAGACTCTCGAGCGACTGCTCGAGCACCGCGCCCGGCGGGAGCGTCGGGTCCTCGCGGCCGTCGACTCCGGCGCGCAGACGCTCGAGGAGATCCTCGGGACGGCCTACGAGAAAGACCTAAGCGGCGTCTACGATCTCGCCGAGGCGACGGTCGTCTGCCACCTCGAGACACTCGACGCCGAGGGCCGACTCGCGTGGGACGGGAAACGAGCGAGACCGATCAGAAACTCCAAACGGTAACGGAGATCCCGTCACGACTGCCAGTACGCTCTCGTGAGCAAGACGAGCACCGGGAAAATCTCGAGGCGTCCGATCCACATGTAGAGGATCATCAGAAGCTTGGAACTCCTCGGGAACGACTCGTAGCCGCCCATCGGACCGGTGACCTCACCCAGTCCTGGGCCGATGTTTCCGAGGGTCGCGATCGAGGCGCTCACGACGTCGATCAACTCGAGTTCGAGACCGACGCGAGCCGCGTCGGCGGCGAGCAACCCGACGCCGACGAAGAAGATGACGAAATACAGCAGCGTGAACGCGTAGATGCCACGGACCGCGTCCTCGTCGAGCACCTGCCCGTTCATCCGGACCGGGCGAACCGCCTCCGGGTGGATGGCCGTGAAGACCTCGCGTCGCAACGACTTGAGGATCACCAGCCAGCGAAGCACCTTGATCCCGCCGCCGGTCGAACCGGTGGAGCCGCCGATGAACATCGCGAACAGCAACAGCCCCTTCGTGGGTCCACTCCACGCGTCGAAGTCCATGTTCGCGTAGCCGGTCGAATTCGTCAGCGAGGCGATTTGAAAGGTAGCGTAGCGGGCCGAGCGTTCGAGGTTCCCGCCGATAACGCCGGTTTCGGGCGTCTCGAGGGCTGAAAAGAACAACATCGCCGTGCCGACGAGCGATAGCGTCGTCACCGCGCCGAGATAGAGCCGGAACTCGTTGTCCCGGAACAGGGCCCACGGATCGCCCGAGATCACGTGCCACCACAGCACGAAGTTCACGCCCGCGACGAACATGAACGGAACGACGAGCCACTGGACGGCCGGCGAGAACGCCTCGATGCTTCGGGCTTCCGGCGAGAATCCGCCGGTCGGGAGCGTCGTGAATCCGTGAGCGATCGCGTTGTAGAAGTCCATGTTCGGTGCGTACCCCGCGAGGTGGAGCCCGTAGAGCAACGCGATGTAGACGACCGTAAAGAAGAGGTAGGCAAGCCAGAGCACGCGAGCCGTCTCCGCGATGTGTGGCGTGAGTTTCGAGACGCCGGGACCCGGCGTCTCGGCCTCCATGAGTTGAGCACCGCCGACGGCCATCTGCGAGAGGATCGCGACAGCGAGGACGATGATACCCATCCCCCCGAGCCACTGGGTGAGCTGTCGCCACATCATCATCGCCCGCGAGTGGGTCTCGAAGGAGATGTCGTTCATGACAGTCGCTCCGGTCGTCGTAAAGCCGCTCATGCTCTCGAAGAGCGCGTTGACGGGGTACGCGACCGCTCCGTTTCCGGCGAGCACGTACGGCAACGCGCCGAAGACGGTCGCGAGCAGCCAGGTGAGCGCGACGACGAGAAACGCCTCCCGGGCACCGGGGTCCGGCTCCGACTCGAGTTGCCGAATCGAGAGCCCGAACCCGGCGGTCGCGACCATACTTACGACGAATACCCAGAGATCCTCGCCGCCGTAGGCGAGCGAGACGACGATCGGAACCACGAACGCCAGCGAGAAGGCGGCGAGGATAGTCCCGACCAGAGCCAGTCCGGCACGCCAGTCGACGTGGATCTGCCGGTGCATTCAGATCGCCTCGAGGACCTCCTCGAGGACGTCGCCGTCGACGAAACAGACGACGTGGTCACCGGGTTCGATCGTCGTCTCGCCGCGGGGCGTGATCAACTCGCCGCCCCGCGAGATCGCACCGACCACGACGCCGGACGGGAGGTCGTTCGTCACGTCGGCGATCGGGCCGTCCACGAGCGCGCTGTCCGGGCCGACTTCGATCTCGATCACTTCCGCCCGGTCGTGTTCGAGCATCGCGATCTTCTCGGTGTGTTCGGCCCGCGTAAAGCGGACGATCTCTTCGGCGGTCTCCTCGCGCGGGTTGATCGCGACGTCGATCCCGACCGTCTCGAAGAGGTCGGCGTACTCGAGGTTCTCGATGACCGCGACGGTCCGGTCGACGCCGAGTCGACGCGCCAGGAGGGAGACGAGCAGGTTCTTCTCGTCGCCGTCGAGGGCGGCGACGACGACGTCCGCCTCGTCGACGTGTTCTCGAGCGAGGAACTCGGCGTCGGTACCGTCGCTCTGGAGCACCATCGTGTCTGGAAGCGCCTCGGCGCACTCGCGGGCACGATCCGGATCCCGTTCGATCAGTCGCGGACTGTAGCCGTGCTCTTCGAACTCGCGAGCGGTCTGGAATCCGATCTCGCTGCCGCCGACGACGACCACTTCGTCCGGACTCGCCGTGTCGGGAGCGGCGATGTCGGTGCTGAAGTCCGTGACCGAGTGTGGGCTGCCGATCACGACGATCCGATCGCCGGCACGGAGTTCGGTGTCGCCGCTGGCGACGATCATCTCGTCGTCACGGAAGATTCCCGCGAACGTCAGCGAGTCCCACCGGTCGGCGTCGGCGACGGTCGTGCCCGCGACGGGGCTTTCGGGTCCGATCTCGAATTCGGCCATCCGCACGAGCCCGCCGACGAACATGTCGACGTCGTGTGCCGCCGGGAGCCCCGCGATACGGAAGATCGCGCGTGCGGTCAGCAAGTCGGTACAGACCATGAAGTCGACGCCGAACGCACCGCGAGAGCCCTCCCACGTCTCGAGCAGAGTCCGTCGCCTGACGCGGGCGATCGTGAACGCGTCGCCTGCGGCTTTCGCCGCGCCACAGATGACCACGTTGGTCTCGTCGCTGTCGGTCGAGGCGATTACGAGATCGGCTCGTTCGATTCCGGCCTCGCGCAACGTCCCGAGTTCGGTTCCGTCGCCGCGGACGGCGAGAACGTCGTGTGAGTAGTTCAGTTTCTCGACGATATCGCTGTCCGGGTCGATCACGACGACGTCGTGTGAATCCTCGAGGTTGGCCGCAATCGCTTGGCCGACGGCTCCTGCGCCGACGACAATTACGTGCATGGATCGTACCCCATTCGTTCGAGCCGACGTTACTGGGTTTGGAAACATAGAGCTATCGCTCGAGCCGTTGGATGACTGCCTGACGGAACGTCCGTGGAGCACGTTGGTCCCCGCGGGCCATCAGAACCGTCCCGTCGCTTTCGTTGACGATACGCTGTGGGATAGATCCGTACAGTGCCTGCGCGACGGTACTCGTTCCGGTCGCGCCGACGCAGACCGTTTCGTACGCCGTCGCCTCCGCGACGAGCACGTCTCTGACGTCGTCGTCCGTGACGATCACCCGTGATTCGTACTCGTCGGTCGCGAGTTCTGCATCGGCCGCGACGTCGGAAATTACCTCAGTACCGATCGCCTCGGGATCGACGTCCGCGTCGTCGGGCTCCGACTGGACGTTCAACAGCGTCAACGAACTCTCCGGGAACGCCCGTGCGAGTTCGGCCGCTCGGCGCGCCGATGCCGACGCGTGTGGTCCGCTCCCAGCGAGCATGACGATGTTTCCGGGCGTCTCGACCGGGTTCCTGACGAGCGTCACGTCACACCGTGCCCGCTCGAGGAGCGGGTCGATCGTCGAGCCGAAGAGGACGTCCCGTCGACGCCGTTCGCCATCCCAGCCGAGGAGAACGTGATCCGCGTGTTCCTGCTCGAGTACTGACAGCAACGACTCGCCCGCGCTTCGTCCGACGATCGCCCGCGTCCGAAGCGGGACGTCGAGTTCCTCGGCGACCCCTCTGGCGTTCTCGAGGAGTTCCCCCTGGCGTTCGACGCGTTCCTCCTCGAATTCGATCTGGGATGGCGAGGTCTGGGGCGGTACTTCGATCACGTTGACGGCGACCAGTTCGGCCTCACCCGGTCGGCTCGCGGCGCTCGCAGCCGCATATTTAATTAGCGGACGCTGAGTTGCCGGGTTCGACACGGGAACGACGACGCGGTAGACGTCCGCGTCGACGTCTGTCTCCTGTGGAGCGACGGCTTCGCCGATGAGCGTCGTCGAGATGGCACGGTCTTTCGCGTAGCCGGCGTACCAGAGGATGCTGAGGAGGACGATGAAAAGTCCGATCAACTGGACCCACGTGATCGGTGCGAGCGAGAGCGTGACGGCACCGACCGAGAAGGTGACCACACTCTCGCCCATCTGAACCATGACCACGAGACAGGCGACGAAGCCGAGGATCGGGACGATCGGGTAGAGTACCGACGGTATTCTGAAGTCGGGGTCGTACCCCTCGGGCTCGGCCCGTCGCAGGACCACGACGGCCACGTGGACGAGCGCGTACGTGATGAGGAACATGAAACTCGCGACGTCCGCGAGCGTGTCGATCGGGAGCGGGCTGGCGACGAGTGCGAGGATGACGATCCCAGTCGCGATGATCGCGCGGTACGGCGTCCGGTACCGTTCGTGAATCTCGTTGAGCCAGTTGGTGAGGATCTCGTCGCGGCCCATCGCGAAGTTGACGCGTGCGGCCGAGAGGATCGATGCGTTGGCCGAGGAGATCGTCGCCATGATCGCGCCGACGATCATGATCGTCGAGCCGACCGCCGCGAACTCGAGGGTGTAGCCGCCGGCGGTCGCCGCACCGAGGTTCCCGGCGGCCGCGGCCGCGACATCCGCGACCGGAACGTCCGATTCGGCGAGCGTCGGAATCTCGAGGGTTCCGGTGCTTACGAGCATGACGAGCACGTAGAGGATCGTCGGCGTGACGACCGCTGCGATCATCGACAGCGGGAGGTTCCGGCCGGGATCTTCGATCTCTTCGGCGCTTGTCGCGATCACCTCGAAGCCGATGAACGTGACGAAGACGGTGCCGGCGGTCGCGCCGACGGCAGGCCACCCGCCCGCCGCGGTGAACGGCGTGAGGAGGTCGGGATCGATCGCGAACAGCCCGACCGCGATGAAGACGAGGATCAGTCCGACCAGGAAGATGACGATGACGTTCTGGAGCGAGCCGGTCTCCTTGACGCCGCGGTAGTTGACCCCCACGAGGATCGCCGACATGACCAGCCCCGCGAGGATCACACCGGCGGCGTCGGAGGGGAGATTGAGAAGGTACTGGCCGAAGCCAAGCATGTAGAACGCCGTCGCGAACATCAGCCCGGCCCACATCCCGAAGCCGATGATCGTCCCGAAGAAACTGCCGAGCGCGTGGTTGACGTAGTAGTAACTCCCGCCGGCTTTCGGCATTCCGGTCGCCAGTTCCGACAGCGACAGCGCCGCCAGCAAGGCGACGACGCCGCCGATTGCGAACGCAACCATGCTCGCCGGACCCGCCGCCTCGGCGACGATTCCCGGCAGGACGAATATCCCCGCACCGATCATCGTCCCCAGTCCGAGGGTGTACGCCTCGAGGAATCCCAGATCCCGGGCGAGTTCCTGATCCGAATCAGCCATATTCAGCGCGACCTCCCCCCCACTTGAACGAGGTGCGAAAGGTTCGACCTATCTACAGTAGTTTCGGATTCCGTAAACCCACTCATATATCTGGTTGTGATTCGGCCCTGTGAGATAAATGTGTTTACTCTTCCGCACACGGCTACGATTGTCACCCAATTCAAACGAGGTTCTGCGGCCGAAGGAGGTCGCTATCGCCAAAGTCGCCACAAAACATCAATTCCCACATCATATAAGAGAATTTCATAGAGTTTCATTGTGGCCCCAAACGTGATCGAGTATTTCGGTATCGTAAATCTAGTGGATTTATATTATCGGATCGAAAACGGAGTCGTGGTAGAAATGGGAATCGAACGACAACACGGTTGGTCGAAAGCTCTCACGAGGAGGAAGCGATGACCGACGATATCACGACACACGTGCTCGTTCCGGTCGCAAACGAGCAGGACGCTCGAGTGACGTGTGAGGCGCTCGAGTCTACAGTCGAACGACCGGTCGAAGTGATTACGGTCGTCCACGTCATCGAGAAAACCGAGGGCTACATGGACAAAGCGCCCCTCGAGGCGCGACAGGAGCAGGCCGAACGGGTCTTTTCGATCGTCGAAGATCGGTTCGCCGACGGCCCGCTCGTCCGACGCGAGCTTCGGTACGGAACCGACGTCGTCGACGAAATTCTCGCCGCGGCCGACGACGTGGGTGCGACGGCGATTGGCTTTAGTCCGCGGCCGAGTGGTCGCCTCCATCGCCTCTTGTCGGGGAACAATTCGTACAGGCTGATTACCGAGAGCGAACAACCGGTCGTCGTCTTCTCACGACGAAACCCTGACGATCGCTGACAGAGACAACCATGTATATCGTTATCATCGGTGCAGGGAGCATCGGCTCGAATCTGATCGACCTCGCAGTACGCGACGGCAACGACGTCGTCGTCGTCGAGAGCAACGATGAGCGGGCGGACGAAATCGCCTCACAGTACGACTGTCTCGTCCTCAACGCCGACGCGACGAAAAACGGGACGCTCAAAGATGCAAACGTCGACCGCGCGGACGCCGTCATCTCGACGACGAACATCGACGCCGTCAACATCATGGTGATGTTGCTCTCCCAGGAACACGACGTTCCGAACCTCGTCAGCGTCGTTCACGATCCCGAAAACCTGCCCGTCTTCGAGAAGATCGGCGTCACGCTCATCGAGAACCCCCAGCGGTTGATCGCCGACTACCTCTACCACTCGGTCCGCTACCCCGGCGTCAGCGACTTCATCGAACTCGACGACGAGACCGAACTGGTCGAACTGACCGTCACCGACGACGCCCCGATGACCGGTCAGCCCCTCGAGACGGCGAACGCGTCCGGCACGCTACCCGAGGGGTGTCTCGTCGTCGCCCTCAAGCGTGACGACGAGATTCGAGCACCGAGAGGGGAGACGACGATCCGCGCCGGCGATCAGGTGACGGTATTCACGGACGACGTGACGCTCGCTGACGCAGTCGCGGCGTTTGCGGGCGATCGGTGAGACCGATGTCGTTGGGAACAGTCGGGCGGGACATCGGACGGATTCTCCAGGTCGTTTCGCTCACGACGTTCGTCTCCGTTCCAGTCGCGGTGGCCAGCGGGGAGCACTACGCGGTACCGGCGTTCGCGATTTCGGGGCTGGTCATGTTCGCGATTGGCGTCACGCTCTCTCGGGGGTTCGTCGACGCACCGGACCCCGGCAAACTCCACGCCATGCTCATTGCGGCGACAGCGTGGGGCGTCGTCGGCGTTCTCGGCGGCCTTCCGTTCCTGCTCGTCGCGTGGACGATCACGCTCGATCCGTTCCCCGCGTGGGCGAACACACCGTCGATGAACGGGACGACCGCCGTCTTCCGGCATCCGCTCAACGGGATCTTCGAGAGCATGAGCGGCTTTACGAGCACCGGGCTCACGATGGCAGCGATCGAGGACGATCTCCCGCGGTCGCTGCACTGGTGGCGCTCGTTCACCGAGTGGATCGGCGGTGTCGGCGTGATCGTGCTCACGGTCGCCATCCTCGCCCGGCCCGGTAGCGGTTCGCTCACCCTTTACCAGAGCGAAGCCCGCTCGGAGAAGATCCACCCCAGCATCGTCTCGACGGTGCGCGAGATATGGAAGATCTACCTCGGATTCACGCTCGCGGCAATCGCGCTCTTTCTCGCCGCCGGAATGCCCCTCTGGGGCGCGATCAACCACGCGATGACCGCGATAGCGACGGGTGGGTTCTCGATCCACGCCGATTCGATCGGCCACTACGGCAGTCCGTTGATCGAGTACGCCGTCGTTCCGGTGATGGTCGCCGGCAGTATCGCGTTCCCGATCCACTACCTGATCCTCAACGGGGAGTTGCGGAACGTCTACACCGACATTCAGACGCGATGGGTGTTCGTCTGGTTCGCCCTCGGAACGATCGCGTTAACCGGAATCCTCGCCCTCAACGGCGAATACGACTCGCTCGAAGAGGCGTTCCGGATCGGTCTGTTCCAGTTCGTCTCCGCCACGTCGAACACGGGGTTCGGAACGGCGACGATCGGCGGTGGAACCGAGCGGGCCTGGACCGCGGGCGCGACGTTGTTCGTCTGCCTCGGAATGCTGACCGGTGCGGCGGCCGGTTCGACAGTCGGCGGACTCAAACTGATTCGCGTCATCACGCTCCTCAAGGGTACGGTCTGGCAGGTCAGAAGCGTCTTCACGCCGGCCAGCGCGGTTCGACGGCTTCGTCTCGGGAAGCGAACCCTCGACGAAACGCAGGCCCAACGCGAGTACACCGAGGCCGCCGTGGTGTTCGTCCTCTGGATCGCGTTTCTGATCGTCGGGATCGCCGTACTCCTGTGGACGCTCTCGCCCCATCATCCCCTCGAGTACGTGATCTTCGACGTAATGAGCGCACAGAGCAACGTCGGTCTCGATGCCGGAATCACGGGACCGGACATGCCCGACGCCGCAAAGGTCATGCTGCTGTTCAACATGTGGATCGGCCGACTCGAGATCATCCCGGTTGCGGTGTTATTGGGATCAATCTTCCGGCGTGGCGGCCTCTACGAATGAGCCCCCACCTCGTCTCTCAGCGACCGGGTCGAACGTAGCTACTTTTGATTCGAAAATAAGCCGACGTCGAATTGAGGGATGGAAAGTACAGTAGATATATATTCCGCCATCACGCAGAACGGTGTATGGGCGATGGGACCGGCGGAAGCTATCGACTCGACGAGATCGATCGGCGGATCGTCTACGCGTTGATGGCCGACGCCCGGAACACGTCGGCTCCGGCGATCGCCGAGGAGGTGAGCGTCTCCGGGGCGACGATTCGCAACAGAATCGCACAGCTCGAGGAACACGGCATCATCGAGGGCTATCACGCGACCGTCGACTTCGAGCACGCCGACGGTTCGCTGATGAACCTCTTTCTGTGTCACGCGGCGTTCGGCGACGTCGAGGGCGTCGCCCGCAAGATCGGGACGATTCCGGGCGTCATCAACGTCCGGGAGCTGATGGGCGGCCGGATGAACCTCCACGTCCTGGCCGTCGGCACCGACACGAGCGACCTCCGACGGATCGGCCGCGAACTCGAGAATCTGGAGGTCGAGATCGAAGACGAGTTCCTCCTCCAGAACGAACACGACTTTCCGTACACGCCGTACGGGCCGGCCGACGGCCGCCGACTCGAGCCGCTTGCCGACTACATCAGCCTCACCGGCGGTGCGGACATCGTCGAGGTGACCGTCTACGAGGACGCCCCGATCGCCGGTCGAACGCTCGAGGAGGCCGCCACAGACGGAACGCTCGCGGACGAAACGTTGGTCGTCGCGATCGAACGCGACGACGCCGTCATCACGCCACACGGGGACACGGAGATCCGACCCCACGACGTCGTGACGGTGTTCTCGCCCGACGGAACCGACGGCCCCGCACTCGAGGGGTTCCAGGTTCCGTCCGGGGAGCCGAGTCCGCGAGCCGAGTGAGATGCCCGTCGACAGACTCATTCCCGCGTTCCTCCAGCGGGACGACGACGCGCCGAACGAAGACGCGGTCCTCCACGAGTGTCGCCACTGCGGCTCGAAGTTCGACGAACCAGTATCGCAGTGTCCGGTCTGTGACTCGACGGAGATCGCAACCTACGAGTTCCCCGACGACTCGAGCAACGAGGACGAGAGCCCGGGCGAAGAGCCCTGAGACGAGAAGCGGTCGATGGCACCGACTCGTAGGTCTGCCGTAACAGTGTATCGCCACGACCGCGTCCCTCCTGGGGTTGGTCGAAACTGACCTACGGCGGTCCATCTCAGTCCCGCGATCCGTTCGATCCGGTCACCGGCTGTCGTGGCGGGCCGGAACAGACCTACAGCGGTCCGTCTCAGCGGCGGCCGTAGTCGGGGAGATCAGCGTGGCCGTCCTGTGAACTGAGAACGGCGGGTGCAAACCCTCGTTATCTTATCGGTTCTGCGCGAAATCGATCGCGAGCGAGAGAACGAAGTAGACGACCGCGACGGCGGCGAGAAATCCCGGGTCGATTCCGCTCTGCCAGTATTGGTACGCTCCGACGACGAGGACGACGATCACCGTCCCGACGAGGTGGTACCGCACGCGTAGCGAGGAGGTATCCATACTCGAACGTCTCCCGACAGACACATCAGTGTACTCCACCCCCACTTCCACGCGTCGGACGCTCGTGCGCCTGATTCGCGGACGGTGGTTCCAGGCCGACGGTGGACAGCAGTCGAGCCCGCGAACGCGACCGACCACCTTTTGCGCATCCGCGCCCTACCGCCTCGCGTGCGATCGCTCGAGGCCGAACTGGCAGATGCCCGCTCGCTCTCGGTTGCCGAGCTCGCGGACGCAATCGAGTCCATCGGGTTCGAGTGTACCCGCTGTGGTGCCTGCTGTACGGGCCACGGCGAGGACGAACACACTGCAACGGTGTTCCCCGACGAGGTTCGCGTTCTCGTCGACCACGGCCAGTCCCCGGCCGACGGCGGCGTCGCGAAGTCGACGCTTGCAGACCGCGGCGGCGAAGAGACGAACGCGACCGCCGCCAATGACGACGCCGACTCGAGTGGCGCCCGCGAGTGGCGAGAGGTCGCCCGACCGATGCCGTACGGGCTCTCGAAGGGCGATGACGGCCTCGATGGCGAGACGTTCGAGTGGGCGCTTCGGACCGACGGCTGTGGAGACTGCACGTTCTACGAGGAGGACGACGCCGGCGTCGGGAGCTGTACCGTCCACGACGATCGGCCGCTGATCTGTCGAACGTATCCGTTCAGCGTCGACCTCACGAACGCTGCGACTGAGGAGCCCTCGGACTCGCCCGACGGAGGGGCCACCGGCACGAGCCAGCCGATGGGCGAGACCGTCGACGGGGAGGGAGTGGTCCGCGCCCACGAGTGTGAAGGGTTGGGGACCGAGATTCCGCGCGCGGACGCCGAGGACCTCGCTCGCGCATTGAAAGAGCGGGCGGTCCGCGAACGCGAGGAGGCGATCGCCGTCCGGGACGCCTACGAACCCGCCGATCCCAGCCCGGGCGAGATCGTCGTCCACGACTCCGAGGGGGCGAAACGGCTCGACGGAACGCCCCTTGAGCGGTGATACGGATTACTGTAACGATTTACCGGCGCAACCGCCGGACGGGTCGCGGTTGCGCCGGAAATGACTTACAGTAAACCGTATGAGTCGTCGACCCCGACTGGATCCGCGAACAGAACCGACCACCGGCGTCGGACCGATAGGAAATTGAGTCGGCTCTTCGAACGTCGACCATGACTATCGACTGGGATCCGATCACACACGTCACGAAGGTCGATCCCGCCAAGGAGCTTCCGTCCGACCTCGAAGTGCTCGAGGGAACCGACCTAATACTCGTCGGCGGTTCCGACGGGGTCACCGAGACGAACACGCTCGAGGCGATCCGGGCGATCGACGAACACCTGCCGTCGGTACCGGTCTGCCAGGAGCCCAACGGTTCTTCACACGTCTCCCGAGAGACGATCGACGCCGTCGACGCGCTCGCGGTTCCCGCCGTCTACAACGGCGATCGAGATCACTTCGTCGGCAAACACGTCGATCTGTTCACGGAGATCGGCCGGAAACCGGAGAAAACCGTCGGCTCGAGTGTGCCAGTCGTGGGCGACCTCATCGCGTCGAAAGGCGTCGACGTGGTCTCCGAACTCGCCGCGAAGCTGTTCGGCGAGGGGTACGTCGTCCAGAACCTCGAGTCCGCGGCGGCCGATCGCGCCGGCGTCGAGTCGACGTGGACCCCCGATCAGGTTGCGGGCACGGCACTCGCGACGGAGACGTTCTACCGCTTTCCGATCTTCTACGTGGAGTACTCCGGAACCTACGGCGGACCGGCGGACGTCGAGGCGGCCTCACGATACCTCGAGGAGACGACGCTTCTGTACGGCGGTGGGATCGACAGCGCCAAGAAGGCGACCGAGATCCTCGAGGCCGGCGCGGACGCGATCGTCGTCGGCGACTGTTTCCACGACGATCCCGAGACGTTCCGCGAGACGATTCCGAGCCGGTAGGATCGGTCGGGGTTGTTACACGAGTGGGGAGGGGCCCTAGCCCGCACCCGTCTACAATGGCGACGTTGTCGCCACGCGGTCGGCGTTGGTGACAACGTCGCGAAATCGTGTTAAAACGTCTCTTCGATGATCTCGCCCACGGCGAAGTTCGATTTGACTTCGGTGACTTCGATCTTGACACGCTCACCGACTTCGGCACCGGGGACGATGATGACGTATCCCCGTTCGACGCGGGCGATTCCGTCCCCCTGCTTGCCGATGTCTTCGATCTCGACGTACCGTGTCTCCCCGATGTCGACCGGCGGTTGTGGCTCCGACGGCGCACTCGGTGGGCTCGTTGCCGTCGAGTCCTCGTCGGCACCGTCCGCCGCTCGAGAGATGAGCGCAACGCGGTAGACATCTCCCGGATCGATGTCGCCAGTTTCGACTTCCTGACGTGGTACCTCGATAACGTACCGATCCTCCTCGGCCGTGACCTCCGTACTGAACAGACACAGGAGTTTTTCAGATATTTCCACAGGTAGACCCTCAGTAGCTTCTCAGTTCCCCCTCCATAATAGAACTACCGACCGCTCGAGCGCCGGCAACCGAGAACCCGGTGTTCCATGGGGATGTCGTTCGGGCTGTGATCGGCCACTGACAGCGAAATTACAGCAGTTCGGTTCAGTCGGCACGCCCGGACCCGCGAGCCGTCGCGAACCGCGAGAGATCGACTTCGAGGTCGAGATCGGCGTCCGTGACCGACTCGTAGGGGCGGTTGATGACGACGTCGCCGGCCGTCCGGTCGCCGATACCGGGGATCGCCGTGAGTTCGTCGATCGAGGCGTCGTTGAGATCGAGCGGATGGGGGACGCCGGTGACGGATCGGTAGCCGTGATCGACGACAGCGACGTCGATCGTTCGCCCGAGATCGTACTCGCCCGGAATGCCGACGAGCAACGGGTACGTTCCCAGTTGACGGCCGAACGTCGTCCCGTCTTGATGGTACTCGAGGTGAACGTCCGGGAGGACGGTCCCTGCCGGGGCGACGCGCTCGAGCATGGGGTTGTCGATCTCCTCACGAACCTGGCGCTTGTAGCGTTTGAACAGCTTCTTGTGTTCGTTTGCGATCTCGGCACCCGTCTCGGACATTTCGGTCCCGTCGAACGACATCACCTGCCGGATGTTGACGCGTCTGAGCATGTACCCCTCGTCGTAGACTCGCCGCAGAAACGCGAGGTTGCGCTCGTAGGTTTCCTCGCGTTCGCCTTTGAGGCCGTGCAGGAGGTTGATTCCGGGAAGCAACTTGGGGAGCCGGCGGGGCGCTTCGTCGCCAAAGGCGGGCGCGTCCTCGGGGGCCGCGCTCGCGCCGTCGGCGGGCCTCGAGTCCCTCGGCCCCCCCGGGCGCCACCCCGCCTCTTCGTTGACGATCCGAACGGCCTCGAAACACTCCTCGGCGCTGACGTTCAGGTTGTTCTCCTCCTGGACCACCGGATCGGCCGACTCGAGACCGAACGCGGCCGTATCGCCGGGCGTGTTGTGTTCGGCGATGATCCGGAGCCCTTCGCGGCTCTTCTCGGGCCACTCGACGACCGTGATCGGGTTCACGTTGTCGAGGTGTAACGTCTCGAGATCCGGCGCGACCTCGCGGATGCCGCTGTAGAGTTGTCTGAGCGCGTCGGGGTTCGGCGCTTCGCCGTCGCCGCCGTAGGCCAGAATGTCGGCCTGGCGGCCGATCCGGAAGTGTCGAACGCCGAAATCCGAGAGCGCGTCGACCTCGCCGACGACCGTCGGCGGTGGCCGAAACTCGGGGTTGCCGTACAGCGGCTCGGTACAGAACGAACACCGGTAGGCACAGCCCCGCGAGGTCTCGAGTTCGGCGATGAGGTAGTCGGGGTGATTCGGGTGTTGTTCGACGACGAACGCGCCCTCCCGGGCCCACCGCGAGACCTCGTCGATATCGCGCATTCGGTTGTTGAACCCCTCGAGACCGCTCTCGACGAGATCGTAGACGGCGGCCTCGACGTCGCCTTTCGCGACGAAGTCGAAATCGAGATCCTGGCGTTCGGTCTCGGTCGCCCCCTCGTTGGCGTCGCCGACGCCGAACTTGATTGGACCACCCATCAGGCTCGTTCCGCTTGCCGTCCAGGCGAGTTTTCGAACCTCGTCCGGTTCGGCCGGCGTTCCCCCGACGTAGTTGCCGGGAACGGTCATGCCGCCGAGATAGACCAGCAGGTCGGCCTCGTCGACGTCGCGCCACCGGTGCTGTTCGTCCCGCAGGCCGTCGATCGTATGATAGGTGATCTGTTCACGTGGGACGCCCGCGTCCACGAGCGCTCCCGCCGCGTATCGTGGGTACGTCGAAACGTACGGCGGCACCCCGAAGTGGGCGGGCTCGTCGACGTAGCCGTCGACGATCGTCACCGACAGCGTTTCGGGGTCAGTCATGGCTCGAGGTAGCGCCTCGAGCGGTAAAACGGTGACTACATCGGGGAACGGACGGGGGATGCGTCGCTGCTCTCCCAGCGTTGATATAGCCGGAGGCCCTCGAAGCGGGTATGCCACCGACCGAGGAGATCCGCTGTACGGACGACGACTGTTTTTTGGACCTGTTCGAAAACCACTACACCTACGACGTTCCCGACGACTTCGAGGTTGCGGCGCTTTCGTGTCCGGTCTGTGGTGAAACCGATTCTCTAGAACCGGTCAAACTGTAACACGATGTTGCGGGTTGGAGCCAGCCGACCCGCCGGTTCGTCAGACGTTAATTTCCCCACATCAAAACCAATATGAAGCTACAGACCGTAGAGGGATTCTCGAGTATGTCCCCCGGCTCCGCCCACATCCTCGCTCCCGACGCCACAGCGACGACCGCCGCCCGCTCTCGAGGTGAGCGTGTATGACCCTCGAGGAGTTCGGTTCTGCGGTCGGCGACAGTCTGTATCGACAGATCGGACGTGCGAACGGCCACGTCCAGAACTATCGCTCGCTCCCCGTCGACGTTCTCGAGGCCGACTCGTCGTATCTCGTCGTCTTCGATGCCCCCGATACCGAACCCGACGACGTACAGGTGCGATACCACGACGGAAACGTCAGAGTTCGTATCGACCGATTTCGCGAGTTCCGCGAGGGGTATCGTATGCGGTTTCCCGGTCGCGGGATGACGTTAGACGGAGAAGCCGAACTGCCGTCGGATGCGGTCGTCGAGCCGGACGCCGGAACCGCGACCCTCTCGGAGAACGGCACGATCCGCATCGAAATTCCGAAAGGTGCCCCCCGTGTCGAGTCCGGCGAAACTGACGAATCCGGTAGCGTCGACGGACCGAACGCCCCCGAAGCTGCGGAGTCGTCCGGTTCCGCCGGCGACGGCGTCGCCGTCGACGACTGAGACGGTTTACTGTCAGTCAGTTCCGGTAAACCGCGCCCCATCCTGGACGACCGCGCTCCATTCTGACCTCCCGGAAAATCGGGACAGCGCTCCAACCGTGTGGACGCTCGTCACTCCTCGAACGTAAACGTCATCCCCTCCGTGACGTCGAACGCCTCGTCGCCGTCGAACCGGGTCGGGTCGTAGGCGTCGATCCCGTCCCCGCCGAGTAGCTCTTCGGCGATCCGCGCGCCGATCGCCGGTGCGCGCATGATTCCCTCCCCCTGGAACCCGGTCGCGACGTACAGGTTCGACTCGAGTTTACCGACCAGCGGATCCCGGTCCGGCGTCGCCGTACAGAGTCCGGCCCAGGCTCGCTCGAGGTCGAACGAGCCGGCGGGAAACCGGTGGGAGACCCGCTCTATCAGGTCGGTCGAAAACGTCGAGTCCGCGTCGCGGTCGTAGCCGTCCGGATCGGCCTCGCGTTCCTCGGTCCCGTTGCCGGCGAGGATCCCCTCCGCGTGGGGGCGAACGTAGAAGTCGCCGGTGGCGTCGTAACACATCGGCTCCGCGAGGTCGGCGTCGGCGACGAGTGCCTGCACTCGGTACGGCTTCATCGCGATCGAAATCCCCGCGTCCGCGAGCACGCGTTTCGTGTGGCCACCCGCTGCAACGAGTACGGCGTCGAACTCGCGTTCCTCGCCGTCGACGACGATCCGTGCGGGGTCCGATCGAATCGCGACCGGCGTCTCCGTCTCGATGGTTGCCCCTGCGCCGCTGGCAGCCGCCGCGAGACACGCTGTGTATCTGGCCGGATCGGTGTAGCCGGCTGCGCCGGCGATTCCTGCGACCGCGATGTCGTCGGTCCGAAGCGACGGAAATCGGTCGGCGAGCGCGTCGCCATCCGCCTGGAGCGCGACGATACCGTGTTCTTGCATCCGCTCGACGCCCGCTCGAACGGCATCGACGCGCTCGTCGTCGCCCTCGCGTGCGAGCCAGACGTACGGACACTCGACGAACGGGAACGTGTCCTCGCCCGAGAGGGCTCTGAATCGCTCGATCGATTCACCGGCGAGATCGGCGTCGAGTGGGTCGGCGAACGCGTCGTAGCAGATTCCCGCGGCCCGGCCGCTCGCTCCGCTCGCGACCGTTCCTCGATCGTACAGGGTCACATCCGCTCCCTCGCGTGCCAGTTCGTACGCGGCTGTCGCGCCGACTGCGCCTGCACCCACGACCGCAACGCTCGAGCCCGCACCGCGGTCGGTGAACGCGTCGGTGCCGACCGCGAGTTCCGCCTCGAGGTCCTCGCTTTCGGTCATCGTAGACCAGGCGACGAGACGCCAGATAGCCGTCGCGTTCGGATACTTCGGGAGTTCGTTACGCGACTTCGTGTCGATATCATAGTGCCATCTGCGTTCGGATCATACTTACTTCTGGGTGGTCCGTTCCAGCAGCCACCGGCCGGACGTGCCGGCTCAGACTTGCCGAACCACCCCATCAGACCTGCGAACGATCCACGCGCTCGGGCGCTTCGAACCCCGTTGCGAGCTCGAGCAACTGGACGAGGATGCGGCCGGTCGCACCCCAGACGGTGTAGCCGTCGACGTGGAAGTAGTGAACGACCATTTCGCCGTAGTAGGGATGGTCGCGCCGTTCGTACTCGTAGTTCGCTGAGTCGAGAAACCCCGCAAGGGGAAGAACGACGATCTCGGCGACTTCGTTGCCGTCGCGTTGATACTCCCGGTCGGGGATCCGTCCGACGAACGGCGTGACGGCGTACTCCGTGATCGTCCGAATGTCGTCGAGCTGGCCGATCATGTCGGCCTCCTCGGACCCGAGGCCGATCTCTTCGGCGGACTCCCTGAGCGCCGTCTCGAGGAGGGAGTCGTCGATCGGCTCCGCGCCGCCACCCGGAAAGCTCATCTGTCCCGGATGTTCGCCGAGATGATCGGCCCGGCGCGTAAATAGGAGGTGGTCCTCGTCGTTTCGATCGACGACCGGCGCGAGAACGGCCGCGTCGTACGGCTGATCGTCTATCTCGACGGGGGTGTGCGCCGCGACAGGGTCGAGATCGAAACGGCTCATCTCAGTCGAGTGCCTCCGTCAGTCGGTTTCGCTCCGTCGCCAGGTCCACGGGCGCCCACGCCTCGAGGTCGTAACTGACGTCGATCAGCTCCTCGAGTCGATCCTGGTCGCCGCGTTCGATCGCGTCGTCGACTGCCTCGACGAACCGCTCGGACGTCGATTCGCCGAGTGCCTTTCGGTCGAGGTCGCGCCGATCGATCCCGAGGATGTGTGGAACGTCCTCGGCGTGGTCGGGAACCGACGGGAACGCGGTCGGGCCGGCGACGAGAAGCGGCGACGGATCGTCCGAGCGCTCGTAGCGAACGAGCGCGAACGAGTCGAGTGCATCGGTGATCGCCGCCGAGAGCGCGGCGTCGTCGACCGATCGGCCGTCCGCACGGTAGGCCGCTTCCGAGAGCGCACGCTCGAGTTCCGCTCGAGTGAGTCCGCCGAAGAGATCGACCACGCCGGCCAGTTCGTCGGCGGTCGCGTTCATACCGCTCCCAACGAGTGGTGCGCTGATAAAGATTGATAGCGTCGGGCACACCCGTTACCGCGAGTCGCTCTTCTGTGTCGGTCGTCGCGATGAATCCCCGGCCGACGATCCGACCCGCCCCTCGAGCCACGGCCGCGAAGCCGCGAGCACCGCCTCCGGTTCCAGTGGCGCGTCCACCCACCGGGGGAGCCGCCGATCGGGGCCCGGTTCGTCGATCGACTCGGTGTAGCGAGCGAGTTGATCGCGTTCGTCCGCAACGTCGTACTCGAGGCCGTTGAACGCCGCATCCGCCCGATATCCGTCGATCAGCCGCTCGCCCGCGAGGCGACATCGCTCGGCCAGGGTCTCGTACTCCAGGCCGACACCGCGTTCCTCGAGGACTCGCAGCAGTTCGGCGGCGACCTCGCGGCTCATTCCCTCGAGTCCCGTCTCGCCGTCGACCGCGCGGTGGTCGTGAACGTGCCGGCCGAGGTCGACCTGCGCGGTCCCCGAAAAGCCAGCGTGATCGAACGCATCGCCGAGCGTGCCGACCTCGAGCCCCCAGGCTCGTGGCGCGCGGAGGTGGCGAGCCAGCGACGCGCTGGCGGCGAACTCTCCGGCCAACGCGTACCGGAACGCGCCGAGATAGTCGACGATCGGGTCGTCGTGTTCGGCTCCAACGGCGGCGATCAGCGGTTCGTAGAACAGCCGAAAGAGACGCCCGTACAGCTGACCGTCCTCGACGCGGGCGTAGTACCCCTTCGAGAACTCGAATCCGAACGACAGCGGCGCGAGGAGCCGTCGCACGTGATCTGCCTCGTAGCTCCGCGCGTCGGCGTCGTGAACGACGACGAACTCGCCGCGGTCGGCCGCCGGCCCCAGTGCGAGCCAGACGTCGAGTCCCTTGCCGAACGCGCCCGACAGCCCGGCCTCCGCGAGGAGCGTTTCGACGGCGGGCGAGTTACACCAGAGTAACTGTATTGGCACCGAGAACGACTCGAGCCACTGGCGAAACGTCCCGATGCGCTCCGATGGCGCGCGCACGGGAACGAAAACGGCAGCCGGGTCGAGCGACTCGAGTTCCGAGAGCACGCGATCGGCCGCAGGACTCTCACACTCCCGGCCGGTCATCGGAACGACGACGACCGTCTCGTCGACCGCCCGCTCGAGGTCGCCGGACGCGTCGGGGGAGCGTCGGCCCTCATTCAGGTCGTGGAGCGTCGCGATTCGCTCCTGGACGTACTCCATCGGTGGTGTGTTCGGCCCCACCGATAAAACGGCCACGACTCCGGCGAACGAGACGGGAGGACCGAAGCTATCGGGTACTCTATACGAAATGGCAGAAAGCCCCGGTCTTTTTCTCCCCTACCTTCCTACAGAGTGAACATGAAATCAGTCCGAAAGGCGCTACGCAAAGGCGACCTCGAGAAGGATACGTACGATCGTCTCGTCTGTAGCGAGTGTGAAAAGCCCCTGAAGACCGAAAACGATCCGGACGAGATCAAGACCGTCCGGATCTGTCCGGACTGCAACGAGGAGTGGAAGGAGATCAGATAACGAGTCGATCCGCCGAGGTTGTCGAACTCGGAATCGACAGCGACCACATCGACACGGCCCGCGGACTACCCGCGGCTGCGACAGCGCGTCGGGATCACGTTTTTCATCGCAAAGTGGCTCTCTCGAGAACCCCTCTCACCGCTCGCCGGACAGCGCCGAGAAGAGCCGTTCTTCGAACTCGGCTTTGTCGATGCCGTCCGACGGGCCGATCCCTCGCATGTGATCGACCGAGAGCTGTCCGCCGCCCATCCGCGCGTGCCCGCCCGCGTTCGCCATCGGAATGTCGCTGACTGCGTGTCGGAGTGTCTCGCCCATGTGGACGCGGTCGTCACGCGACCGGCCCGAGAGGTGGATCGTCCCGTCGCTTTCGCCGTAGACGACGACCGCCGTCACCCCTTCCAGATGCATGAGTTCGTCCGCTGCCTGCGGGATCGCATCGACGTTCGAAATAGTGCCGACGTCACAGACCGCAAACGGACCCTCGACGCGTTTCTCGGTGATCGCGGTCGCTTTGATCTGTAACACGTCGTCGCTGACCTGCGGGTTGGCGATTCGCTCGAGCAAGTCCTCGTCGATCGCGTCGAACAGATAGGAAGCGGCGTCGAACTCCGCACTCGAGCAGCCGTTGGTGAGGTGGTTCGTGTCGGCCTGGATGCCGTACAGGAGACCGGTTGCGAGCTCCGGCGTGAGAGTGAGTGTTCCGCCGTCATCGTTCTCCTCGTCCTCCGTGGTTGCACCGAGTTCTCGGACGTACTCGGTGACGATCGTCGACGCCGCACCGTACTCCGTCCGGACGTCGGTGAACTTCGTCCCGGTCCCGTTTCCGGGATGGTGATCGACCACGGCGATCGGCTCGACGGTCTGTGCGCCGGTGAACCCCCGTGGGGTGTTGTGATCGACGAGCACGACCGCGTCGGCGGCGAGATTGGAACTCGACTCGACGCTCTCGAGGTCGAGGCCGAGGACCGTGCGAAACGCCCGATTCTCCTGGTGGCGGATCTCACCAGGGTACTGCAGCGTCGCGTTAGTGTCGACCGAGTCGGCGATGGTGGCGACGCCCATCGCACACGCCATCGCATCGGGGTCGGGGTTTGGATGCATCAACACGGAGACATCGTCGTAGCCGGCGAGCACTCGTCGAAGGCGAGCGCCCGGCGGGCGACGGAACCAGCGAACCAGCCACCAGGCGCCGAGCACCAAGGCGGCGACGCCGAGGATCAGAAGCGACAGAACCAGCGGCTCGAGCGAGGTAACTCCCTCCACGACACCCTCGAAGGACGAAACGTCCACGTCGGCGAACACGACGGTCCTCGAGGGCCCGGGATCGTACATACCGGACACTTATATTGAATTACCAAGAATTTTCCCCTGTTTTGGCCGATCGATAGCGCCGACCGGCCCGGAGAGAACACCTCAACGACCCTCACCGGACCCCCAGATGGCACGTAGCGAGCGAAAGCCCACCCGTCTACTCTCATCCCGTGTACGCGTCGACCGCATCGCGATACCCCTCGCGAAACGTCGGGTAGGCGAACTCGTAGCCGAGTGCACGGAGCCTCTCGTTCGAACACCGCTTGCTGGTCAGGGTTCTGCGACGGGCGGCATCGGAGAGATCGCCGTCCTCGAGGCGTTCGGCTTTCGTCCGCTTCGGCGGTCGGTCGACGCCGCACTCGTCGGCCAGCCAGTCGGCGAACGCCCACTTCTCGGCGGGCTCGTCGTCGACGACTTGAACGACGTCACCGCGCGCGCGCTCTTCCTCGAGCAGGTAGCGGACCGTCCCCGCGGCGTCGTCGCGGTGGACCATGTTCAGGTAGCCTTCGGTGACCGGCCCCTCGAGGTAGCGCTCGAGACGGTACCGCCCCGGTCCGTACAGCCCCGCATAGCGTGCGACTGTGCCGTCGTACCCGTACTCGATCGGATACTCGAGGGCGATCCGTTCGGCCTCGGCGAGCACCGCGGTTTTCTCCGTCGTCGGCTCGAGCGGCGTCTGTTCGTCGACCCAGTCGCCGTCGTGGTCGCCGTGGACGCCCGTCGAGGAGGTGTAGACCAGCCGATCAGGTGGGTTTTCGCGTTCGCCGAAGGCTTCGACCACCGTCCGGAGACCGTCGACGTAGATCTCGCGGGCTGTCTCGGCCCCGCGGCCGCCGCTGCTCGCGATAAAGACGATCGCGTCTGCGTCCGGAACGTCCGCCAGCGCGTCGGGGTCGGTGATATCGGCCCGGACGGCCTCGAGACCGGCGTCCTCGATCCGGCGAACGCCCTCCGCGGAGCGTCGGACGCCGACCGCGTCGTGACCGTGCGACTCAAGCTGTCGGCCCAGCTCGAGGCCGACGTATCCACAGCCAAGTATCGCGACGTTCATACGCCGACTCGGGAGCCGACGACAATAGGGCCGTCGCTCGAGATCGTTTCGACCGCGAGCGACAACGTCTTTTACGTATAAGTATCCATACACAATCCATGAGCAAGAACATCGCGATTTCGGACGACGTCTACCGGGAACTAAAGCGTGAGAAGGGGATCGAAGTTTCAGCGAGGTGATCGAAGAGACGCTCGACGACGGTCGACGGCTCGACGACGTCACCGGTCACGGCGCGTTGTCGACGATCACGTACTGGACGTGGACGAACTCCTCGAGGGACATCGGCGCGCGGCGTTCGATCTTCTGTTGGATCTCCTTTGCGGCCAGGTCGATCTCGAGGTCACTCTCGACGGCGTCGACGTCGAGGACAGCCGTGGACATGCCCAGCAGCAGGTGTTCACAGGCCATCGTCACGATGGTCTCCGGATCGGGCGCGCCCTCCGCGAGCGACTGGATTTCGGCTGCGTCCTCGAGTGAGAGGTCGGGAGCGTCGCCCGCGACGAGTGCGTCGACGACGTCCCGATCGAGCCCGGTTTCCGTGGCGACGGTATCCGGACCGTGGGTCTCGACGACCACCTCGAGGTCGCCCTCGTACTCCGCTCGCAGTTCGGCGGGCGAACCGGGAACGGCCATCCGCTGTTCGTAGAACATACCAAAACCGACAGCGCTCGGCCACAAGTGGGTTACCATTCAACAATCGCGATCGATCGATGGTTGGGCTGGTGATCGATCGATCGGGACAGTCCACGTCCAGTGATAGCACGTGTATTCCATCGGAACGTTCAACTTCCCTCATGCGTATGACGAATTGTATGAAAGTCGCCCTGATCGGGATCGGTCAGGCTGGTGGGAAAGTCACCGAACGGCTCGCCCGGTTCGACGCGAACATGGGCTTCGACGCCGTTCAAGGTGCCCTGGCCGTCAACTCCGCAGAACCCGACCTCCACTCCCTCGAATTCGTCGACACGCAGCTGATCGGCGCCGACCGCGTCAACGGTCACGGCGTCGGCGGCGACAACGAACTCGGTACCGAGATCATGCAATCGGACATTCAGCAGGTCCTCGGCAACCTGGACGGCCGCGTCACTTCCCGCGCCGAGGCAATCTTCGTGATCGCCGGCCTCGGTGGCGGGACGGGAAGCGGCGGCGCACCCGTTCTCGTTCACCACTTGAAGCGGGTGTACGACGTCCCCGTCTACGCACTCGGCGTCCTCCCGGGCCGAAACGAGGGTGCGCTGTACCAGGCCAACGCCGGCCGCTCGCTGAAGACGCTGCTCAGGGAGGCCGACTCGACGCTCCTGATCGACAACGACTCCTGGCACGAACAGGGAGAGAGCGTCGAGGGTGCCTTCGAGACGATCAACGAGAAGATCGCCCGACGTGTCGGCCTGCTGTTCGCCTCGGGTGAGGCGACCGAGGGCGTCGGCGAGAGCGTCGTCGACTCGAGTGAGGTCATCAACACGCTTCGCTCCGGCGGCGTCTCCGTGCTGGGGTACGCAAGCGAGGTTGCAAGCGAGGACAGCGCCGAGAACATCCAGGTGACGATGACGGTCACGAGACAAGCACTGTTGACCGGAACGAGCATGCCCGCCGCGACGGCGGCCGACTCGGCGCTCGTCGTCATCGCGGGCGAGCCCGAGCGCATCCCCCGCAAGGGCGTCGAGCGGGCCCGCCGGTGGGTCGAAGACGAAACCGACAGCATGCAGGTCCGTGGCGGTGACTTTCCCATCGAGAGCGAACGACTGGGCGCGTTGGTCCTGCTCGGCGGGGCCGAACGCTCGGCCCGACTCGACGAGTTCATGGAGCGTGCGAAGACGGCAAACGAGACTGAGGCGCGTGATCCCGACGAGAACGTCGACCAGCTCACCGACGACCGCCTCGAGAACCTATTCTGATACGGTATACTGTCAATCGCTACCGCCGAACCCGCAGACAGGTCGCGAGTTCGCCGGTACATCGGTACAGCAATCCGTATAAGACAGATCGCGACCCCGCAGTACGGGGCGGCGATCCGTCTGCGTCACGCCGGGAAATAGCCACGCCACTCCCAATCACACGAGGTGCGACGCGGCGACGGCGTCGGTCGGTCGTCGCCTCGAGTGGAGAAACTGATAGGGATTATCGTAGACGTCCATCGATTACCCGCCCGTCGGTCGAGACACGGTGTCGACAGACAAGCGGCGAAACGGTCGGTTGGCGACTCGACAGACAAACGGCGAAACGATCGGTTGGCGACGATAATCCCTCTGAGTCGAATTCGCCCACCCGTTTATATGTCGTGTGGGTCGGCATGTTACTGTCCAACACGGACGACGGGGCGTCTGCTAACGGTTTTCACGGTTTTTTCGATCGGTACTTTTAAATTACAGGCGACAGTATCCATGGGTACCAGAACGCCACCGGGGCGCGTATCGCTCGACGATCGATGACAGGAAATCTTACTCACCGAGATTTCGCAGATTCCGAGCGGTCGCTCTCTTCGGCCGATACCGACGTACGTCACCAGCGACAAATGCGTCGGTGGTCGGTCCGACCACTCCGGTGCGGGTATGGCACAGAGGTTTGAATAACACATGGTAGACGAATCGAAAAACATCGAACTGACGGAAGACGACCTTGAAAACAAATCGAAAGGACAGCTCATCAAGATGGCGGGCCAACTGCGAGATCGGCGAAACGATCTCAACCAGATGGCCTCCGAGCGAGCCTCGAAACGCGACGACCTCAACGCGAAGACACGCGAGAAGGTCGACGAGGCCCAGGAACACCGCGAACAGCGTGACGAGTTAAACGAGCAGGTCCAAGAACACAAGGACAAACGTAACGAACTCAACGCGGAGGCCAACGAGCTGTTCGACAAGGTCGAGAAGCTCAAATCCGACATGGAACTCGACGAGGGCAAGGATCTCGAACAGCTCGAGGACGAGATCGAGCAACTCGAGTTCAAACAGCAGACGGAGGTCCTCTCGAGTGAGGAAGAAAAGGAGCTCATCGAGAAGATCGAGTCCAAACGCGAGGAGTACGAGGAGCGAAAGCAGAAACTCGACCAGAACGAGGACCTCGAAGGGCTCGTCGAGGAAGCCGAGGAGGTTCGCTCCGAGGCCTCCAAACACCACCAGAAGGTCACTGAACTCGCGGACAAGGCCCAGGAACACCACAACCAGATGATCGAGGCCTACCGCGAGGCCGACGATATCCGTGACGACGCCGACGACATGCACGACTCGTTCGTCGAGGCCCAGGAGGCCGCCGACCAGCACCACGAGGACTTCGTGCGCGTCCAGAAGCGTCTGCGCGAACTGGACAAGAAAGAAGAAA
Organism: Natrialba swarupiae; assembly: GCF_008245225.1. Taxonomy (GTDB): domain Archaea; phylum Halobacteriota; class Halobacteria; order Halobacteriales; family Natrialbaceae; genus Natrarchaeobius; species Natrarchaeobius swarupiae. Next base: position 49,792 of record NZ_VTAW01000018.1, on the reverse strand, counting down.
AGGAGCGCAAGTCCGAACGCGACAAGAAAAAAGAGGAGGCCAAAGAGGAAGCCGAGGAGATCTATCAGAAGTTCAAGGAAGGCGAGACCCTCGATACCGAGGACCTGATGAAGCTCCAGAAGACCGGGCTCCTGTAACCGCGGTCGTCGCTTCGATTCGTCTTCCGTTCGATTTTCGACGGTTCGACACCGAGCGATGCCGTCGGTGGATGCGGCAGACGACTCTTTTAACAGGTCAGCACACGCAGACGGTGATATGACTCGAGGTGTGATCGATGGTCAGTAAGGCTGGAGTCGGTCGGCTCGCGATCGTGCTGTCAGGAACGGTGCTGTTTGCCGCCCTCGGCGTCGGACTGTTCGTCGTCTATCCGGAGACGGTGGCGGAGCTACTCGGCGTCGTCCTCACACTCGGCGTGTTACTCGTTGGCGTCAAGATCGCCGGAAGCGTCGCGGGCTCGCTGTTTCCCGGCTACGACGTCGCCGAGGTCGCAGTCGAGGGGCCGATTACGCGTGACGGTGGGGGTGGAGCGCTTCCCTCGAGCCCACGAGCGACGCCGGCGGACGACATCGTCGAACAGATCGATCGGGCGAACGACGACGACAACGTACAGGCTCTGCTGGTGAAGCTGAACACGCCTGGTGGGGAGGTCGTCCCGAGCGACGACATCAGGCTCGCGGCCGAGCGTTTCGAGGGGCCGACGATCGCCTACGCGACGGACGTCTGTGCGAGCGGGGGCTACTGGATCGCAAGCGGCTGTGACGAACTCTGGGCCCGCGAAGGGTCGATCGTCGGCTCGATCGGCGTCATCGGCTCGCGGGTGAACGCGAGCGAACTCGCCGAGAAGGTCGGTCTCTCGTATGAACGGCTGGCGGCCGGCGAGTACAAAGACGCCGGAACGCCGCTGAAGGAGATGGACGACGACGAACGCGAGTACCTGCAGGGGGTGATCGACGACTACTACGAGACGTTCGTCGAGCGCGTCAGCGACGGCCGGGATCTCGAGCCGGAGTTCGTCCGCGACACCGAGGCCCGAATCTACCTCGGCGAGTCGGCTCACGAACTGGACCTGGTTGACGAACTCGGCACCCGACGGGACGTCGAGGCGGTGCTCGCAGAGCGCCTCGAGACGGACGAGGTGACCGTCGAAGAGTTCGAACCCGAGCGGCCGCTGGTCGCTCGTATGGGTGCCGGCGCTCGATCGGTCGCCTACGCCTTCGGGGCCGGCATCGCCGGACTGGCCGAGCCGAGGGAGTTTCGGCTGCGATCCTGAGACGGTTTGCTGTCGTCAGTTCTGGAAATCGAGAGAACCGGTACGTGAACGAAACCGCCGTTGCCGGGGCGGTTTGGGGTGGTCGCTCGACGAGCTTGGCGAACGAGTACGTGGTTTTATCGTCACACAGAAAGGAACAGGTACCGTGACAACGCTGGTCGTCTGTCTCGACCGGACCGACGACGTCGGCCGGAAAGCCGGTCTCCGCTCGCCGATCGTCGGCTGGGAGGCAGTCCGCGCGCTCGTGACCGACATCGGCCTCGCGGATCCGGAGGATTCGGGGGTCAACTCCCTGCTCGAGACGCTTCGCGTCGCCCAGAATCTCCGCGACGAGAACGAGGAGGCGGTCGTGGCGGTCGTCTCGGGGGACCGAGAGTCGATGGTCTCGGCAGACAGAGCAGTCGCTCGCCAACTCGACGAACTCATCGCCGAGTACGAGCCGGAGTCCGCGGTCGTCGTCATCGACAGCGCAGAGGACGAGCGGCTCGTCCCGGTCGTCGAGAGTCGGGTCCAGGTCGACTCGGTCGACCGGGTCGTCGTTCGGCAGGCCCGGGACATCGAGTCGACGTACTACCTGCTCAAGCAGTTTCTCGCGGACGAAGAACTTCGCCAGACCGTACTCGTCCCGATCGGCCTGACGCTTCTCGTGTTCCCGATGCTCGCGACCGTCGTCGGACCCGCGGAAGGTGCCGCCGCAATCACCAGCGTCATCGGCCTCTTCTTGCTCTACAAGGGCTTTAGCATCGACGAGATCATCACCGGCGCCGCCCACCAGGTCCGGGAGTCGCTGTACTCCGGCCAGGTGTCGGTCGTCACCTACGTCGCCGCCGCCGGACTGACTCTCGTTGGCCTCTTCGCAGGAGGGCTCGGTGTCTCGAATCTCGAGGATCAGTCAGGTATCGTGATTCCGACGATGCAGTTTACGTACGATAGCATCCCGTGGCTTGCGGTCGCCGCGCTCACCGCGAGTGCCGGTCGAGTCCTCGACGAGCTGATCGGCGAGGAACCGATCCGGCGTTCCTATCTCAACCTGCCGTTCGTCGTGCTCTCGGTCGGGCTCGTGATCCGTGGCTTCTCGGCGTACTTCCTCGAGCAACAGGGGCTCATCGATCCGGTCGAGATCGCCAGCCACGGAATCCTTCCGGTCGAAACCGTCTTCGTCACCGCGAGCGAGCGGCTGGCGGTGTACGTCGTCGCCGCGATCGCGGTCAGTCTCGTCGGTGCTCGACTGGCAGCGTCGCTCGGTGGCCGAGACGAAACGGAACTCGACGACGGAGCCAGCGCCACGTCCGGCCTGACGGACGGCGGACCGCCACCGACGGGGTCGACGGGCGCCGGAAACGACGAGACGGGCGTCGAAATCGTCGACGACCGGACGAACTCACGATCGGGTTCGACGGCTGCCACCGGCGTCGGTGGCGACTCGAGCGCCGAACCGGAGTCCGACGAGGGCGAGTGATACGGTTTCCTGTCCGTCAGTGCCGACGCACTGCGACCGTGGGGCGGGTGTACCCGGAGATCGGGACAGAAACCCGTACGAGACGGTCGGGTACCGATCCGTCGGTACGTACCGGACGGGTTCGCGTTCACCAGCGAGTCGGGCGAACGTTTCAGTCGGACGCGTAACTCGTCACCCATTTACCCCCGTAGATGCACGCACAACCATGAGCGACGCAGACGGGGCCTGGGTGAGCCTCTTTTCGGGCGGGAAGGACTCCTCGTGGGCGTTGTACCGCGCTCTCGAGGACGGCCTCGACGTTCGGCGATTGGTCACCGTCCACCCGAGCGACGACTCGTACATGTACCACGTTCCCGCGACGGAACTCGCCGAACTCGCCGCCGAGAGCGTCGGTATCGAACTCGTCGACGTCGATCCGGGCGACCTCGAGGCGGGGCTGGCCGACGACTCGAGCGAGCAGGGCGACGACGAACTCGAGCCGCTCGAAGCCGCCCTCGAGACGCTCGACCGAGACCTCGAGGGTGGGATCGCGGGCGTGACGGCCGGTGCCGTCGAGAGCGAGTACCAGACCAACCGGATCGAAGCCATGTGCGAGCGTCTGGGGTGTGAGCTGTTCGCGCCGCTGTGGCAGGAAGATCCACGAGAACTCGCCGACTCGATGCTCGAGGCTGGCTTCGAGATCCTGATCGTCCAGGTCGCCGCCTACGGGTTAGACGATTCCTGGCTCGGACGAACACTCGACTGCGAGACGCTCGCCGAACTCGAGGAACTACACGACGAGTACGGCGTTCACATTCTGGGAGAGGGCGGCGAGTTCGAGACATTGGTGGTCGACGGGCCGCACATGGACCGGCGGATCGACCTCGAGTACGAGCGTGAGTGGGACGGGTCCCGGGGTCGGTTGCGGATCACTGACGCGCAACTGGAGTGATTGGTTCGACCGTGAGTGAGCGAAGCGAACGAGCGGCTTTTTTGGTCCAGATTTTTTGCGCGAGCGGTCGACGAAGTCGACCCGAGCGGAAAAAAGGTGGTTCTGAGACCCTGGTGGTCGACGGCCCGCACATGGACCGACGGATCGACCTCGAGTACGAGCGCCAGTGGGACGGGTCTCGAGGCCGATTGCGGATCACCGACGCGCAGTTGGGTTGACGATCGCTCCGGCGAGCCTCGATTCGGCAGCCGACGGATCGGATAGCGACCCGCAGGAACCGGTCACGAGGAGGTCCAGACCTGTGCCTGCGGCGTGCCGCAACTGTCACAGACGACGGCTCGGTTGTCCTTGTACGTCGCTCGCTCGAGTTCGCCGTCTGGACAGGCCGGGCAGGTCCGCCCCTCCAGAATCGAGAGTAGCTGACGTCCCTGTCGGTCGGTCTGTGACTGCTGTGATTTCGCCATATCACCACACCCGGCTGGGGGAGGGGTAACGGTTGACCCTGCCTGTGCCATCCCATCTCTATTCCGGTATCGAGCACTCTGGCGGGTTGCGAGGATCCGCCGGCACCGACTGGCGGGCTGTGAGGATCCGCTGGCACCGAAACAGGGCGATCCGTTTATGCGCTTGCACACGGAATCGGAGAGCGATGTGGCCCTGGGGACACCTCGCCGTCGCCTACCTCCTGTATACTGCCTACACTCACTACCAGTACGATCGTCCGCCGCTTTCGCTTCCGGCGATCGCACTCGCGATCGGCTCACAGCTCCCCGACCTGATCGACAAACCGCTCGCGTGGACGTTCGACATCCTCCCGGGCGGTCGCACGCTTGGTCACTCGCTTCTGTTCGCCGCGGTGTTGGTTCCGGCCGTCTACGCCCTGGCGATCCGCTTCGACGCTCGTGACGTCGGCGTCGCGTTCGTCGTCGGTCACCTCTCTCATCTCCTGGCCGACGTCCCACCCTCGGTGCTCACTGGCGACCTCTCCGGAACCGAGTTCCTCCTCTGGCCGCTGGTCGAACAGCCGCCGGAAGATCCCGTCGACGGAGTGCTGGACGCGATTCTTACCTACTATGCGATGGGGCCCTACGAACTGTTCCAGTTCGGACTGTTCGTCCTCGCGGCGGTCGTCTGGTACCGTGACGGAGCACCCGGACTGGGGTACGTACGTGTACTGTTCGAACGCGGCAGACGTGTTCCGTCTCGAGACGAGTAGCCGAAATCGTGCCAGACCGTCTCCCGGCCGAGCGTACCGCACGGAATCGTGGCGGCTATCCCTCAGCCGTCCGTAGTTCGAGTATGCGCCAGTTCGTACTCGTCGGCCACGAGGTTCCCACCGATCCCGATTTCTCGCTCGACGACCTCGCCGGCGGCGCCGGCCGCCTCGACGCGCTTTGCCGATCGATCACCGCCTCGTTCGTCACCTCCCACGGCATCCGTTCGGACGTCCGCGTCCACCTCGTGGCCCAGGACGAACTCACGATCTCGTTCGACGGTCGCGAGCTTCGTCGTCTCAATCCGGACGAACGGAGTACCGCCGCACTCGTCCGGAACGCACTCGAGCATCGGGACGAGGCGATCGGTGCGCTCCCCGCCGAACCGAGCCCTGGCGTCGAACTCTACCGCCGCGGATTCGAAGAGACGCTCGAGTTCGTCGGTGAGGACGGGCCGATCATCGAACTACACGAGGACGGCGATCCAGTAGTCGACGCCGGCGACCTCGCGGATCCGACGTTCGTCCTCTCGGATCACCGGGATTTCACCGACGACGAGCGCCGGACGCTCGAGGCCGCCGCCGACCGGCGGCTTCGACTCGGTCCGGAGCTGGTACACGCCGATCAAGCGATCACGATCGCTCATCACTTTCTGGATACGAACGGCTACGAGCGCTGGTAGCCGATTCCCCGGTTGCTAACGGCGAACCGACCGGGTCACGTCGGGCGTATTTTGGTCCTTTTTTCTCAGCGGATGAACGGTTTCGGAACCGTTAAACGCTCGGATGATCACTTTCGAAATGCGGGCCGGTGGGGTAGCTTGGTATCCTTCGGCCTTCGGGTGGCCGTAACCGCAGTTCGAATCTGCGCCGGCCCACTTTTCCCGCATCGCAAAACGGGGAGCGAAGCGGCGAGTTTGCGATGCGGGCAAATGGAACCAAGCAGATTCGAAGTAGAGCAGTCGCGCACAGCGAAGCGAGCACGTCTAGACGTGGTTCGTAATCTGCGCCGGCCATTTCTATCTGCTGACGATGGATCCGTGGCAACCTGCCAGTGTGAGATTTGTCCTCAGTACCCCTCGTGATCGAGGACAGTGCTGTGAGACAACAATTCGTCTCAGTCGACCGATGGTTCGGCGGACGAACACCTCGGTTCGATTTCGATTTCCTGAGGTGGCGTGACCGAAATCGTGTATCCTCGGTAGGTGAACTCGAGACGGAGGTCGGTTTCGCGTGTCGTCGACGGACGAAACAGGGCGTCCAGTGCGTCCGTATCGACCGCCGCGTACAACGGTGGCTGGAGGTCACTCGGACTGGTTCCGTCGCGTGCGGCGACTTTCTTGGCGATCTTGACGCTCGTTGATTCCCCGGGCCCCATACCGGCCGTCCAACGGACCGGGTTAAAAAGCCCCAGGATTCTTTTCCGACACGTGGCTGACGTGCGTCTGACGGTGTTCAGACGATAACTTCGTTCGGACGGATGCGAACGATCACGCGCTCGCTTTCGATCGGCTGCGGGTAGTCCTGGTCCAGATAGCGCCGGGAAAGTTCGTCGATATGTTCTCGAGCGCCGTCGGTCGTGATCTCCTCGATGTCACCGATGACGGTGAGGTGGCGGTATGGGTCGACCGGATCGATCATGCTGAGACCGACGGAGGGATTCGCCTCGAGGTTGCGAAGCTTGCGGCGGTGGCGTTCGGTGTTGAACAGCAACCGGTTGTCGTCGGCGTCGTAGTCGATCCACACCGGCGTGACGTGTGGATCGCGGTCGTCGGTCAGCGTCGCAACGTGTGCGAACGTACGTTTCTCGAACAGGTCGTGAACCTCCTCGGGGATCGAGGCCATAGACCGGTTTCACCGACCAGGGGTTTTCAGTTGGTGCCTTCACTCGGAGGGGGCCAGTCGCTCGAGCGATTGCCCGGCACGGTCTCGAACCGACGGAGGAAGGCGGCCACGAACGTACGCGACGGCCTCGATCCCGGTCGACGACGACGGATTATCTCGGTTGGGAACTACAGATCACGTAGTCTGATGCCGTCTTGGACCAGCCGCGCGTTCCGTTCTCGCTCGAGGTGTTCGCCGAGATCGTCGTGGTCGTACAGTTGAGCGACGACGTCCGCGTACAGCGTCCGCCACGCCAGCGCGTAGATCGGGGACTGCCCCCACGCGCGTAGCTCTGGTACCAGTTCGTCGTACGTCTGGTAGCGTTCCTCGAATCGGTCGATCGCCTCGAGCACCTGGGTGGCTGCCTTCCGGTCGTTTTCTGCGTCGTCGATCGCCTCGTTGAGTCGTCGCTCCCACCCTGCGACCGCCTCCTGCATGTCCGCGGCGGCGGTCTCGTCCTCCGGTGGCAATCGATCGAGGATCGGTTCGGGAACGCCGAGTGAGAGTTCGTCCATGCAACGTGGTATATCGGCGACTGGCAAGAAGGTACGGACCGCACCCGACGCGGGGTATACGGTTTCCGTCCGTCATGCCGGCACAGTCGTGGGGCGAGTGCGCCCGGAGAGCGGGACGGCAACTATAGTCGTCGCGTGAGGTCACCGAGGCGACGAACCCGTCGCCAGCGGCGCGCCAGGCGTCGACGACAGCGTCGTCGATCCCGCTGTTCCAGGGATCGATCGCGTCTCGTGCCGGACAACTTCTATATCGCACTATGCGATTTATTGCCGGGATGGTCACATCCAACGCAGAGACAGAGAAACGTACTCGACAGCCACGGAGAGCGCCAAAAGCAACAGATCCTATATCAGCCCACGAGAAACCGACAGACAGAGCGCCACACTGGCCGTTTCCAGACGTATCCGCGAGAGAAGTGGCCCGAACGACGCTCGACCGCAGGTCGTCGTCTGCCACGTGCAAACCGGTCGGGATGAGCGGGACGAACCGAGCTCGAGACCGTATAAGACGATATTTGAGATCGTGGTTTGATCTCGACGACAGACAGTGTCGGTGGCGCTATCCGATAGTAATCGTTGAAACGATTCAGACACCGCTCGCACTCGAGCGGGAGTGCAATGGCTTTCAACGATCAGTATAGATTCCGAGACAATCTCGCTTGCGGAGGGGAAACGTCAATCCAGAGGTGTCGTTGCTTTCGAGTCGGCCGTCTCGGGCCAAAGCGTCTCTGCGCCTGATGGATCCGGATCCCAGATGTACCCCTCGACCGCAACGACATCGCCACCGTCGTTGTACCGGCCACGACCCTGCTCTCGGACCCGCAAGACATCGCCGTCAGCCGTCCGAATTCGATACCGGATGTCGAAATCCTCACCACGATCCATCGCGTCTTGAACGGCGTTCCAGACGTCGTCGGCGTCACCGTCGTGGATGATATCACCGCCCAAGGTAACGGTCCCGTCTACCAGTCGTTCGCTGTCGTATCCTGTGAGACCCTTCGTTCCGCCAGAGGCGAACATAACCGGCCACCCCTCCTCGTTTTTCACCCGGTAGGCCATTCCGGGTAAGTTGTTGATGTACGAGGTAAGGTGAGAGACGATCACCTCGTGTTCATCGGTGAGAGCACTGGCCGTGGCCATGTCCGAGAGGATCCGGTCGGAACGGCTGTCGATCACGTCGGTCGACTCGGAGATGGTTTCGATGGTGCGAGCCTGACTGTCGTTGACATCTGCGACTTCACCGATCCCGGAAGCGGCCTCGTCAGCGGCCGACGTAATCTCCCCGAGTGCGACGAGGACACTCTCGACTTTGTCATTGGCTTCGGTAACCTGTTGGTTCGTCTCTGTCGTTTGTTCGACCGTCTGTTTGGTCTGGTGTTCAAACTGTTCGATCTGGGTAGAGATTTCGTCAGCGTGGGCGATGGTTTCGTTGGCGAGCCCCTTGACTTCGTTAGCGACGACGGCGAATCCAGCACCGGAGTCGTCGGCTTTGGCCGCCTCGATGTTTGCGTTCAACGCCAAGAGATTCGTCTGGTCTGCAATATCGGCGATCACGTCGACGACCTCTTCGATCGCCTCCATGCGGTCGCTGAGTTCATTAACTGTCGTTGTCAGTTCGTCGGTGATATCGACCACCCCGTTCATCGTCTCCAGTGCAGTCCGGGTCGTCTCTTGACCGCGTTCGGCTGACGTCTGGGCCTGTTCGGCAGCGGCTGCGACCTCTTCGGAACTAGCAGCGACCTCCTCCATCGAGGCGCTCAGTTCGTCGAGCTCCTCACGAACGTTGGCGACCTCGTCGACCTGCGTCTCTGTGACTTCGAGTGTCCCATCTACATGTTCGCTGATCGTTTCGATATGCTCGACTGCCTGTCCAAGTTCCCCCTCTTGTGGCATGAACCCACCAAGAGAAGCGTTCAACAACAAGATTCCGGCCAATAGCAGACTGAAGACGCGCGAACGGCAAACCGAGAGCCTCGAGGCGGGGGTTCGAAGGCGGTCGACCAGATTCGATGGTAACTCCAGCGTCGAACGCCGTTTCGACCGAGTCGATGCTGCCTCGAGGCCCGATGAACGCACTCTCCGTGAATTGGGCGAACCGATCGGTGATATCGCCGGAGCGACGAGTTTCGTGGACCTCCGGAATGCCCACGACCGAGTTCACTACGTCTGGTATCGGACTCGAGGGTGGCTTCCAGTCGCCGCGACTGGACCGCGTGTTCGTCGGGCCACGGTCGACGCCACGACACCCCGTTGTCTTCTACAGCGCCAGCGTAGTGGGTCGTCGAGGAGAAAAGCTCGGAACCCGACTCGAGTTCGTTGATAAATCATATGCGACGATAGCAAATCTATCGGAAGTTTCGGAAACGGCCCGGCGAGGCTTAAGGGGGTCGCCGAGAAATCCACGAGCCGTGATCGTCGACGACCGCGTGCTACGCGAGGATTTCGTGCCGAGTGAGGTGGTTCACCGCCACGACGAGGTGAATCGCCTCTCGGAGGCCCTCGAGCCGCTGGTGTACGGCCGGCGACCCGATCCCGCCTTCCTGTTCGGGCCGACGGGCGTTGGAAAGACCTGTATCGCCAGATACGCGCTGACGCAGCTGTGTAAACAGGAGCCGGACGTCCGGGTCGCCTACGTCAACTGCTGGCAGGAGTACACCCGCTTTCGGGTCCTGTACAGTATCCTCGAGTCGGTCGGACGGACGACGGGCGTCCACCGGTCGACGCCGAAAGACGAACTGTTCGGTCGGCTGTCGGCGACGGACGACCGTCCCGTCGTCGTGATTCTCGACGAAGTCGACCAGCTCGAGGAGACGGGTGCCCTGTACGACCTCCATCGACTCGCTCACGTCTCGCTCGTGATGATCGCCAACCGCGAGGACGAACTCTTTGCCGGCTTCGACGACCGCGTGCGCTCGCGGCTTCGTGCCGGCTCGAGGGTTCGATTCGACAGGTACGGCACGGACGAACTGGCGGCGATCCTCGAGAAACGAGCCGAGAAGGCCCTCGAGCCGAACGCGATCGGAGACGAGCAGTTACGAACGATAGCCGACGCGGCGTCGGGCGATGCTCGCGTCGGAATTGGCATTCTCCGATCGGCCGCCCTCGGAGCCGAACGCCAGGGGATCGCCTCGGTCACGGACAGTGTACTCGAGGAGGCGATTCCCTCCGGACGGACGGCCGTACGGCGGCGAACGCTCGAGGGGTTGATCGAACACCAGCGAGTGCTGTACGACGTGATCGCCGACGCCAGTGAGATCGAGCCGGGTGAGCTCTACGCCACGTACGAACGCCGTGTCGAGGAGCCGAAAACCAGGCGGACGCTCCGGAACTACCTCACCAAGATGGTCCACTACGATCTGATCGAGGCCGTCGGCAAGCGCCGCGGTCGGACCTACCGGGTGGTCGACGAGGAGGTCGGGGAGAGCTAAGCACGTCTCGCCAGTCTCGAACCGCTACGGTCCAGCGTCCTGGTCGAACACTGCTGCGATCGAGCGTCGTCGTGGCGAACACTGCTGCGATCGAGCGTCGTCGTGGCGAACACCGCTACGGTCGAGCGTCGTCGCGGCGAACACCGCTGCGGTCGAACGTCAGCGCGTCGATAAGACCGAAGCAGTTACTCGAGAGACGGCAGTGGTGACACCGGCACGAACATCGGCGCGACCGTCAACAGGTGCCGGAGGCCCGGAACGTGAGAGGCGCCGATCACCAGCAGTACCCGCTCGCCGTCGACGCCGTTCCAGAGGTTCGCCGCGATCCGGATGTTCCGCTGGTACCAGGCCGTCAACAGACTCGTCGCGGGGTACTCGCCGAGGTCACTTCCCTCGAGCGCCGCGGCGAAGAGCAGTTCGTCGTTCCACCGCGCCCGGTCGGGGTCGTTGAGGTGACGGTGATACTCGAGCAACGTTCCCTCGTCGAGTAGTCGCTGATCCTCGGCGATCGTTTCCTCGAGTGCGGGAAGGGGATACGCGACGTCGGCGGGGTCCGGGAGCAACGACTCGAACGACGGCGGCGTCTCCTCGGACTCGAGCAACGCGGTCAGGTTCTGTGGATAATCGACTGCCGCCGGCGGCTCGTGATCGAGACGGTCAGCCAGCCGAAACCCGATCTGGACGATCTCGTTGGTCGGGTCCAGGCGCTCCGGAAGCGCCTCGATCCCGCCGTCTCGGTAGTCTGTGTACGCCTCGTCGATGATCTCCTGCTCGGCGGACGGCCACTCGACGGCGACCCGGTCGGGGTCCCACGTCGCGAGTCGGTCGACGAGGTCGGCGAGTTCCCGCTGTCGGTCGTCCTCGAGGACGTCCCCCGGATCGACCGCGAAGACGTTTCCGCCGTCGCCGTCTGCCGTGTGCTGGAGGTGCGTCGATCCGAAGAGCATGACGCGTCGCTTCCCCTCCCGCGGAGCGGGCCACGCGTCGTCGACTTCGTCAACCGATTCGCGGCCGGCCGGGCCGGTACAGCCGGCGGTCTCCGCCGTGGTACCGACTGCCGTCGTCGCCAGGAACTGCCGGCGAGCGAGAGCGAGTTCGGCGTTCATCGGTCGGTGGAGACAGACGGGGTGAGCATTTCGTCCGTGGCGAGATCGACGAAGCGATCGGGTCCGGGCAAGCGAGCGGGTCCGCGTGTTCGATCCATCGTGGTTCGCTCGGAATGAGGCGCGCGAGGACGATATGACACCGTGACGAGTTGGCCAGTGAACATCTCGGCGAAAGCTACTTGACGACGAACGTCACCTTTCGGAATTTCGGAAAGTGAGCGCATACCCGAAAGAAAGTGGTTCGGGCGGTCGAAATCGGCCGATCCGATCCGATCCGTTTCGGAAAATCGGAAACTGCACGCCGTCGCTTATGTGCCGTTCTGACGACCTCCAGTCTATGTCCGACTCCACAGTTCACGGGGAACCGCTCGGTGACGAATCCGGACTGGTACTGCTCGAGGTGTCCGAACCGCACTCGACCGTCGTTCATCGACTCGTCACGCACCGGTTGGCCGACACACCCGGTCGGACGGCCTACTGGATCGACGCGCGCAACGCAGTCTCGACGCACGTCCTGTACGACTGCGCCTCGAGCGCCCGCGCGCTCTCTGGACTCCAGGTCGCGCGGGCGTTTACCGCTTACCAACACCACACGCTGGTCAGGGAGGTCGTCCGACGGGCCGACCCACGAACGGAACTCGTCGTCGCACCGAACGTCGCCTCGCTCTACCACGATTCCGACGTGCCTGCGTACGAACGCGAGGAGCTGTTCGCCTCGACGCTCGAGACGCTGTCGGAACTGGGAGAGGTTCTCGGCTGTCCCGTTCTCGTCACGAGCGCCGACGACGAGCGGGCGTCGGCAGTCAGCGAGTACGCACGGACGACGATCCAGTGCGTGCACACGCGCGAAGGACTTCGTCTGGTTGGACCGGACGGGAACGCCGCAACCGAGGGCTACTGGCAGGGAGAGTGGTGGCAGACGACGATCCCTTACTGGGCCGAGGTCTGTGGGACCGTCGACCGGCTGGACCCCGTCGTCGCCGCTTACGACCGCGGGCTGCTCGAGGTGACTCACTGATGGGGCGGACGAACCCCACCTATCGGAACGCGATTCGGGCGATAGAGTCCGAGTGGCAGCCGATGCGGCGGGCGCTACGCCGGGAGCACCAGTCGGACTTCGACCGACTGTTCGACCGCGCCCGCGGCTTCGCCGACGCGGCCGGGTACGCGAATCCGCCGGAGCCGGAACGGGCGCTCGTGTTGTCGCTGTTGCTCGCCCACGAGGCCGAGTTGCGCCGGCTTCGCGAGGAGTGTACGTGTCGATGCGGCTCGGACCCGACGGACGGCGACCGAACGCGAGGTGACGAGAGCGAATGAGTCCGTACACGTTCGAGTTCGAGGGCGACACCGTCCGCGAGTGGACGCTGACCGACACCGGAGCCGAGTCCCGACTCGTCACGGACTATCAGCCGTCGCTGTACGTGTCGGGTCCCGACGACGCGCTCTCGGATCTGCGAGTGCGTCTCGAGTCCGATCCCAAACTCGTCGCGACGAGGTACGAGCGCCTGGCGACAGATCTCCACGAGGCCCACGCCGGCGACCGAAGTCGGGTACTCCGCGCCGACCTCGAGCGCGTCGGCGAGGCACGGACGCTGGCCCGCGAGATCCGCGGCGTCTACGAGCGCGAGGCGTACGCGCCGGGGACGTTCCGGCTGTTCGACGTCGATCTGTCGCCGGGATTTCGGTACTGTCTCGACCGCGGGATCGATCCGACTCCGGGTCGCGATCTTCGAACGCTGTCGATCGAACTCTCGGAACCGGCGCTGGGAGACGGCGACGTCTCCGCAGTGAGAGTCGAGGGCGAACCGATCGGCAGCGCCGAGACGGACGCTGTCGACGTCCTTCGAACGCTCGAGGATCGCCTCGAGCGCGACGACCCGGACATCCTGGTGGTGAGCCACGCGGATCTGATCCCGCTGCTCGACGAGCGGGCGACCGAACGCGGACTCGAGAGGTTTTGTCTCGGGCGTCTCCCGGGGTTGACGCGGCTGGCTGGGGAGAACAGCTACGAGAGCTACGGGCGCGTGGGCCACTCCTCGGCGCGCTATCGCGTTCCGGGTCGGGCGATCGTCGACGAGTCGAACAGCTTCCTCTGGCACCAGTCGGGGCTGGCCGGACTCGAGTACATGATCGAGAAGACGGGCCGCCCCCTGCAGGAAGCGGCGTGGGGAAGCATCGGAACGCTGTTGACCTCGAGACAGATTCGGCTGGCTCGCGACCGGGAGGTCCTCGCGCCCTGGAACAAGTGGGTGCCCGAGCGGTTTACCGACGTCCGAACGCTTCACGCGGCCGACCGCGGCGGGTTCACGTTCGCGCCCGAGGTCGGCTTCCACGAGGACGTCCACGAGATCGACTTCGCGTCGTTGTACCCGCGGATCATCTGCGAGCACAACGTGAGCCCGGAGACAGTCGACTGCGGGTGTCGAGACGAATCCAGTGTCGATACTGGCGAGGCGACCGACGCACTCGGCGGAGACGGGCGTCGCGTTCCGGAGCTCGGATATCGAATTTGTGGCGACGACGGCTTTCTCCCCGACGTTCTCGAGCCCCTGCTCGAGGACCGGGCGGCGCGCAAGCGGCGACTGGCCGCCGATCCGTCCGAGGAGGAAGCCGCCCGCCTGCGCGGCGAGTCGGGCGCGATCAAGTGGGTGCTCGTCGCCTGTTTCGGCTACCAGGGGTACCGAAACGCCACGTTCGGGCGAATCGAGTGCCACGAAGCGATCAACGCCTACGCCCGTGAGATCGCCCTCGAGGCGAAACGACGGCTCGAGGACGCCGGCTGGCGGATCGTTCACGGGATCGTCGACAGCCTCTGGGTGACTCCCCGAGTGGACGAGCCGACGCCGATCGGTGAAGTCGCGGCCGAGGTCAGCGACGCCGTCGGGATCGAGCTCGAACGCGACGGCCACTACGAGTGGGTCTGTTTCGTTCCCCGTCGCGATTCGGCCGCGAGGATGAGCGCCCCAGAGGGGACGGGAAAGAGTTCCTCAGGGAGTACGACAGCGGAGTCCGCGCCCGCTGGCGCGCTCACGAAGTACTTCGGAAAGCGGGTGGATGGCGGGTACAAGATCCGGGGACTCGAGTGTCGCCAGCGGAACACGTCGGCCTTCGTCGCGGAGAGTCAACGCGAGTTCGTCGAGGTCCTCGACCGGGAACGGGAGCCGGCCGCCGTCTGCGACGCACTCGACCGTCGGCTCGGCGAGCTTCGGACCGGCTCGGTCGATCCCCGGGACCTCGTCGTCACGAACCGGGTTTCGAAGCCACTTGAGGCGTACGACCGGCGGACGCGATCGGCCGCGGCGCTCGAGCGCTACGAGTCGAAGGGACTCGAGCGGTCGCCGGGTCAGTCGGTCCGATACGTCGTCGTCGACGACGATACCACCGGGGCCGAGCGGGTTCGACTCCCGTTCGAGGAGCCGACCGCCTACGACAGGGAGTGGTATGCGACAGCAGTGGTTCGCGCCTGCGAGAGCGTCGTCTCCCCGTTCGGGTGGGATCGGCGTCGAATTCGTTCCACCCGACAGGACGGACAAACCGTGTCACTGACGACGTTTCATACGGATTGCTGTAGCGATATACCGGTGAGACCGCCGTCCGGGTCGCGGTCTCACCGGAACTGATCTACAGTAAACCGTATCACGAGTGAGCTGTCGTCTCTCAGCGGAGATCGGGCAGGACGTTCGCCACTGATAGTTTCAAGCGAGAGAGCGTCAGCAAATCCGATATCCGACACCACATTTATATCCCGCAATCGATTGTTGAATGGCAATCGATTCATGGACGTCTTCGACACGCGAGCAGAGAGACGACACGGACGGGTGTTCCGGTTTCACGATACGATGCCGGCGTCGGCGACCGGAATCGATACACGAGACCCATGAGCACATCCGGAGACACTCCCCCCGAGCGAGCACAGATCCTGCTAGTCGAGGACAATCCGGGAGACGTCCGGCTAACGAAGGAGGCGTTCAAACAGGGACGGATCGAGAACGATCTCCACGTCGTCACCGACGGAAATCGAGCACTCGAATTTCTCGCCAGGGACGGACGATACGAGGACGCCCCCCGTCCTGATCTCATCTTGCTCGATCTCAACCTGCCACGGACCGACGGGGAGGAGGTCCTCGAGCAACTCAAGGACGATCCGAACCTCCGATCGATCCCGGTGATCGTCCTGACGAGTTCCCGTGCAGAAGAAGACATCGTCAAGTCCTACGAACTACACGCCAACGCGTATCTCACGAAACCGGTCGATCCCGACGAGTTTATCGATGCCGTCCGGGCGTTCGAGAAGTTCTGGTTCTCCGTCGTCAGGCTGCCCTCGGAGGTGGACCGATCGTGAACGAATCCGATCCACGAACCGAGACGGCCGATCGAATCGACGTGGTCGACGACCAGAGAACCCATGCCGATCAGCGAGCGAACCCCCTCCAGATCCTGCTAATCGAGGACAATCCGGGCGACGCTCGCCTGATCGAGGAGATGCTCAAAAACACCGAAGAGCTCACTCAGCGAGTCAGAACCGACGAATCTGTCGATCAACTGCCGGAGATGATCCGTGAGACACACCTCGAGGATGGACTCGAGCGGGTACAGTCCGATCCGATCGACCTGGTGTTGCTGGATCTCAACCTCCCGGACAGCGAGGGATTACGGACCCTCGAGACGGTCTCCGAGCAGGGTGACGAAACGCCGATCGTCGTGTTGACCGGGCTCAGAGATCAGCAAGTCGGCGTTCGAGCGATTCAGCGGGGTGCAGAGGACTTCCTCGTCAAAGACGAGGTGACGAGCGAGTTGCTGGTCCGGACGATCCACCACGCGATCGAGCGGGCTCGACAGAAACGCCAGCGTCGCCGACAACGCCAGCAGCTGGAGGCGCTAAACCGGTTAAATCGGATCGGAAACGACATCACACACGCCGTGATCACGACCGAGACGCGGGCCGAACTCGAGCAGCGGGTTTGTGACCGCCTCGCGGAATCCGACGCCTACCGTTTCGCGTGGATCGGTGGCGTCAATCCCGGCAGCGACCGCGTCGTTCCGAAAGCCGCTGCTGGTGTCGAAGGAGGATACCTCGAGAACGTCGAAATCACGGTCGACGAGGACGATCCAACCGGCCAGGGACCCTCGGGAACGGCGATCCGGACCGGATCGGTCCAGGTCATGAGCGACGTCCACACCGACCCGCAGTACGAACCGTGGCGCGAAGAGGCGAAAGAGCAGGGATACCAGTCGTCGGTCGCGATCCCCATTATCCACGAGGATCTCGTCTACGGCGTGTTGAACGTCTACTCGTCGTCGCCACGGGCGTTTACCGGCCCCGAGACGACGATTCTCGCCCGCATCGGCGACATCATCGCTCACGCGATTACCGCGATCGAGCGACGGGACGCACTGGTCAGCGACGCTGTCGTCGAACTCGAGTTCCGGGTCGACGAGCTCGCCGAACCACTGGTCGCGCTCTCACGGGAAGAGTCCTGTCGCGTGGAGATCGAACAGCTGATCCGTGGCGACGAGACGTTGCTGGCGTACGGCTCTGCGTACGAGGTGTCCCAGGACCGATTTCGAGATTCGGTCGAATCCACTGACGGCATCGACGAGGTTCGGTTCCTGACGGTCAGACGTGGGGAGTTCGAGTTCGAACTCGTCGCACCAGTCGCGATCTCGTTGCTCGAGTCGATCGCCACACACGGCGGCCGCGTCGATTCTGCGACGATCGAAGACGGGGAGTTTCGGTTCGTCGTCGAACTGCCACGGGGACGGGATACCCGACAGATGATCGAGGTCATCAGGGAAAACCGCCCCGACGCCACCTATCTCGCACAGCGGACCACCGAACGGAGCGACCGAACCGACATGGGTACGCCAGGGGTACTCGAGAACGATCTCACCGAAAAACAACGTGCCGCACTCGAGACGGCGTACTTCGCCGGCTACTTCGACTGGCCACGCCAGAGCACGGGCGAGGAGATCGCCGACCGACTCGGAATTGCGCCGGCGACGTTCAACCAGCATCTCCGAACCGCCGAGCGGAAGTTCTTCGATTCGGTGTTCGAAGGGTAACTATCGGTTGCGATGCGAGCAGCTGTTTTCGTTATGTTCGGGCTGGCTCCATCGATAGAATTGCCCGGGTCAAACGTGTGGATGACTCTGCGTTTCTTCTCGCCGGAGGAGTCAGACGGATTGCTGTCCCTGTGTCCCGCCGTATCCGGGGAACGGGTCCCAGATGTGGCGGTACTGACGGACAGTAGATCGTATCAATCCAGCGCTTGCCGCTGGTTACGACGTTTTCACCACCACGATCACCACGATCGACCCAACCAAGCGCTCGATAACCGAACCCCGTCCGAAGAACTGTGTAACTAGATTCACTAGTACCGTCCCAAGCGTCAACTGATGGGTGAAACCGTGTGTGGGTGACCGGTTTCACCTATCAGTGCAGGCTTGGAACGCCACTAGTGCTTTGGCAAGCCTGCACTGCAGGGTCGAATGCGGTGGTGTGGTCCGAGTCGACGCTGTCGAAGGACTAGTTCCGGAAATTTAATGATGATGTATGAAGTTCCGTAACGTGTTAGCCAATAGTTACCAATGATCGATCTCGATATCGACATGCGGCAGTACGATTGCCCGTTTATCGACACGACCGACGACGTCGATATCGCCTTCTCCGCCGTCCAGTGGCAACTCGATACGAGCGACGACCAACTCGAGACGCGACTCATCGCGAGAGGCGAGTCGAGGGGAGCCCTCGAGGACGGACTCCGGGCGCTTCGAGCGCATCCGAACATGCGGGAGTGTTACATCCTCTCGAAGCGAGAGAACGTCGCCCAGATCGGGACGACGATCGAGCAGACGAACGCGATGGAGACGATCCAGCAAAACGGCGGCTACATCACCGGCCCGTTCCAGATCGAGCACGGTCGGGAGCGCTGGCACGTCGGGTTCGACGACGACGACGCCGAGGATCACGCACTCGCCGAACTCGAGCGCCACAACGACTACCACGTCGAGGACCGCGACCAGTTCGGCCCCACACCGCTTTTCGACCTCCTCGAGAACTCCGACAGCGCTATGGAGTTACTCGAGGGGTGTCGGTCGCTGACCGAGACCGAACGGGAGACGTTCGAGGTCGCCTCCCG
Source organism: Natrialba swarupiae (assembly GCF_008245225.1). Taxonomy (GTDB): domain Archaea; phylum Halobacteriota; class Halobacteria; order Halobacteriales; family Natrialbaceae; genus Natrarchaeobius; species Natrarchaeobius swarupiae. The sequence continues at coordinate 30,847 of NZ_VTAW01000018.1, read as the reverse complement.
GAACGGCTACTACGAGACGCCGAGAGAGACGACTCTCGACGAACTCGCGGATCACTTCGAGATCTCGAAGACGGCCGTCTCGATGAACCTTCGGCGCAGCGAACGCAAGATCCTGAAAGGTGCGCTGTCGGCACTCGACGGGATGGTGGGCCGCGAGGAACTCTGATACGGAACGCTGTCCGGTGGATTGGTGCAATCGCAGGACTGCTCGCGGTTTCACCGTCGATGACCGACAGCAGTCCGGACGACAGTAAACCGTCTCAGGGAATCTCGTGAATCGTCAACTCCACGTCGCGCCGATCCCCTTCGATGTCCTCGACGAGTCGCTCGACGACCGTCTCGGCCTCCTCTACCAGCCGCGGTCGAACCCGATCGACGATTCGGTCGATCGAGACGAACCGTGGCAACGAAATCGCACTCTCGTCGGCCGAGTGGGGGTCGTACAGCGCCTCGAAGAAGATCCGGCTCGCCGTCTCCGCGTCGGCCGGTGCGGCCTCGGGTTCGGGCTCGACGCGCCACTCGCCGCGAGCGTCGACGTCCTCGACCAGTCGCCACTCGAGGGACTCCGGCGGGCTGATCGCGGTCACTTTCGAACTGGCGGTGTAGGTAAGCTTCCACCAGGCGAGTTGGAGGTCGTACACCGACCCGGCGTCGCCGTTCCCGTCGACGCGGACGCCCTTGAGGTGTTCCGTGTACCGCGGATACTCCGTAAACGAGCGAACGTACGGGAAAACCTCCTCGGGGGGACGGTAGGCGACGGTGCTGAGGAGAATTCTGTCCACGCTCGCGATAGGAATGCCGTGAGGGTAAGGATTGCTATCGTAGCCGCTGCTCGTCAGTACCCACCAGATCACCAGCCCGATCGCCGATGGGTGTCGAACCCGTTGCAGTCGTTACCGTCACCGACTGGCAGCGAACGGTCGTTACTGGTCACAACCACGCCTTCGGTGGACGAGTCGGCAACCGATGCAATCTATACGTGTCGATTCCCAATGGCTGATACAGTATCGATATCACCGGACATGAGTGACTCTGTCTCTGTCCTCCTCGTCGACGCCGATGTCGAATTTGCGGCCGAAGCTGCCGGGTACGTCGAGCGGAGGTACGATCGGATCACCGTCGAAACGGCGACCACCGCGGCGAAGGGAGTGACACAACTCGAGCAGGGCACGTTCGACTGTGTCGTCGCCGATTGTGTGACCGGGACGAACGACGCTTTCGATTTTCTCGAGGCCGTCCGGGATCGGGACCCGGACCGTCCGTTTATCGTCGTTGCCGAACAGGACCCCGAGACGGTCGCCGCCGAATCGATCTCCCGCGGGGCGACCGATTACCTCCAGAAGCGTTCGGGCACCGGACAGTTCGACCTCCTCGCGAACCGCGTATTGAACGCCGTCGAACGGTACCGCGCGAAACGTGCCGAGCGGCGACTGGGTGAACTCACCGAACACACCGACAAGATCCTCTCCATCTTCGACGCCGACTGGACCGAACTGCAGTTCGTCAACTCCGCGTACGCCGATATCTGGGGACGCTCGCTCGAGCGATTGCACGACGACCCGACCGACTTCGTCAACGGCGTCCACCCAGACGACCGCGAGCGCGTCGAGGAGGCCATGGCTGCACTCTCCAGCGGCGATCCCGTCGATCTCGAGTGTCGCGTCAACGAAGACGAGGCGTACGGTCGGTGGGTCAGGATCTGGGGTGAACCGATCGTCGAGGGGAACGAGGTCGTCCGTGTCGCCGGGCTCGCCACCGAGATCACGGACCAAAAGCGCCAGGAGCGCGAACTACGGGACGCGAAACTCCAGTTGGAGGCTGCGATCGACGCCGGTACGGTCGGCACCTGGGAGTGGGACGTACGCGAGGATCGGTTCGTCGCCGGGCCAGCGTTCGCCGAGACGTTCGGCGTCGACCCCGCGGCTGCCCAGGAGGGCGTCTCACTCGAGCGGTTCGTCTCCTCGATTCACGCGAACGACCGCGACCGGGTCGAATCGGCTATCCAGGCTGCGATCGACGCCTGTGATTCCTACGAACAGGAGTACCGCGTTCACAACGCCGCGGGCGAACTCCGGTGGGTGCTCGCGAGAGGACACGTCGAGTGTGACGAAGACGGGACCGCGATCAGGTTTCCCGGTGCGCTGATGGACATCACCGAAAAGAAGCGGGCCGAACACGAACTCCAGCGCCACGAAGCGTTTCTCGAGGAGTCGACCGACATCGTCACCGTCGTCGACGCGGCCGGGACGATCGAGTACCACAGCCCGTCGGTCGACGAGATACTGGGGTACGATTCGACCGACGTCACCGGAACGAACGCGTTCGAACTGGCTCACCCGGACGACAGCGGCGAACTGGTCGAAGCGTTCGGCGATCTACTGGGGGTGTCGGGTGCGTCCGAACGCGCCGAGGCCCGGTTTCGAACCGCCGACGGCGAGTGGCGCTGGCTCGAGGTCCACGGCACCAACCAGCTCGCCAACCCCGCCGTCGACGGCATCGTCGTCAACAGTCGGGACATCACCGAACGCAAGCGACAGGAGCGAGAGCGAAAGGCGTTGATCGAGTTCCTCCAGTGGCTCTACGACCTAACGACCGACGTCGATCGCTCGCTCGAGGGGAAGATCTCCCGGCTGCTCGAGTTGGGCTGTGAGCGACTCGACCTCCCGTACGGCTTCCTCTCGCGTATCGAACGCCGCGAGGCCGACGAGCCGGGCGGTACACAGACGATCGTCCAGGCCCACGGCACGCACGACCGGCTCCAGCCGGGCGAATCCGGCCCGCTCTCGCGGACGTACTGCCGAGAGACGATCGACTCCGACGATCTGCTCGCGACTGCCGATGCGGCCGCAGACGACCGCTACACCGAGGAGGCCTACGAGCAGTTCGAACTCGGCTGTTACGTCGGCGGCCAGGTCCGGGTCGAGGACGAACTGTACGGGACGCTTTGCTTCGCCGCCGACGAACCCCGCGAGGAGGAGTTCTCGACCGGCGACCGCATGATCGTTCGGCTGATGAACAGGTGGGTGAGCTACGAACTCGAGCGCCACCGGACGACTGCGGAACTCGAGCGGGCGAACGAACGTCTCGAGCGAACGAACGAACGACTCGAGTCGTTCGCCAGCGTCGTCTCTCACGATCTCCGGAACCCGTTGAACGTCGCCAGCGGACACCTCGAGTTGGCCCGGACGAATCAGGACAGCGACCACCTCGAAGAGGCCGACGCGGCCCTCGACCGAATCGAGACGCTGGTCGACGATCTCCTCACGCTGGCTCGACAGGGCGACAGCGCGGTCGAGCCGGAACCGGTGTCGCTTCCAGATCTCGTCGACGATTGCTGGCGGAGCGTCGAGACGGGGAACGCGGCGTTGCACGTCGAGACCGACCGGACCATCAGCGCCGACAGGACGCGTCTCCAGCAGTTACTCGAGAATCTGGTCCGCAACGCCGTCGAACACGGTTCGACGAGCCCTCGGTCACAAACTCCCGAGGACGCCGTCGAACACGGCTCCACGAGCCATGCAGAACCTGATAGTTCTGCAGACGCGATCGACCACGGTGGCGAGGGCGTAACCGTGACCATCGCCGACGTCGACGGCGGATTCGCCGTCGAGGACGACGGTCCGGGAATCCCTCCCGAGGAGCGCGACCGGGTGTTCGAACCGGGGTATACGACCGAACCGGACGGGACCGGCCTCGGACTGCGGATCGTCGAGGACGTCGTCGACGACCACGACTGGTCGATCGACGTCGTCGACGGAAACGACGGCGGCGCCCGGTTCGACGTCACCGGCGTCGACGTTCTCGAGTCGGCCAATGACGAGGGCGACCACGGTAAGAAGCCGGCCGACGACGGGGGTGACCACCTCACGGAGTCGGCCGACGACGGGGACGGAGCGTGTTCGGTCGGGAGACGCCCGTCGGGAACCGACGAGTCGGACTGAGCGTCCGCAGTCTCTCGAGTGTCCCCCTTCCGAACGCAGCCTCCAGCGGGACGTTCACAAAGTATTTGGTTCGGTGATACGTTCCCACCGCACATGCCCTCCAGCATCGTGTTACAGTCCGGCGGCGCGGGATTCGTCGTGCTGTTCGGTCTCGTGATGGTGCTCGTCACGCTCGCCCTGATCGTCTGGACGTTCGTCGACGCCCAGGAGAACAGCAGCCACCCCGCGTTTCTCTGGGCGCTAGTCGTCTTCTTCGCGCCCTTCCTCGGGGTCGTGTTGTACGTCCTGATCGGACGGGATCGTCTGTAGGCACACCTCGAGAGTGAGTGGGGTGGCTCGGACTCTCGGTCGCCGTCCACTCGTTTCCCGAGGCCTCGGCGGCGACGCTCGTGTGGGACGGCTCGAAGACCGCGACGTCGCCGCTGCGATACCTCGGAATGCCGCTTGCGGCGCTCTCGCGGCTGGCACTCCTCGGCCGGTTTTTTGGCTCGATCTGCCGTACGGGCTGGTGTTGCTCGTTGTGGTCTGGGAACTCTTCACAATCGTCTGAACGATGCAGTCTCGTCTGGCTCTCGTCCGTCACGAGGAGTTCCACTCGCGACGGTGGATGCCAGAATCGCCTGCCCGTGCCAGACGGCACGAACGTCGGACGGCAGTGTCGAGAAGTGAATGTTTTAGTCTCGGAGACGAAACGTCGGCCGATGAGAGACGTTTGCATCGTCGGCGGAGGCGTTTCCGGCCTCGCCGCGTCGATTTACACCGCTCGAGCGGGACTGGACACGCTGATCGTAGACGGCGGAGAGTCGATCCTCGCTCGGAACGCCAGCCTCGAAAACTACCCCGGCTTCCCGGACGGCGTCGACGCCCGTCGACATCTCGAACTCGCCCGCGAACAGGCTCGAAACGCCGGTGTCGCGTTCGAACTGGGGCGGGTGACGAGCGTCGAACTGAGAGACGAGGACGACCTCGAGGCGGGGTTCGTCCTCGAGACCGAGGGTGGCGATCCGCTCTCCACCCGCCGCGTCATCGCGGCGTCGTGGTCGGACAGCGAGTACCTGGTGCCCCTCGACGTCGGCCGCATCCAGCGGGGGAGCAAGCACTTCGTGAGCGTCGACGACGGCGGACGGACGGCCGTCGACGGCGTCTACGCGGCGGGGAGAATCGCAGGCGAGCCCCACCAGGCGATCGTCGCCGCCGGCCACGGCGCGAAAGTCGGGCTCGCGGCCATCCACGACTCCGACGCCAACTTCTATCACGACTGGGTCGTCCCCGAGGGATACTTTACGGGCCGGGGCCGCGACGTGCCGCCTGGCTGTGAGGAGATCGACGACGACGAACGGCGCGAGCGTGACGAGCGGGCCCGGGAGACGATCCTCGAGGCGTTCGCCGAGCCACTCGAGGAGCGGCCGACGATGCACCCGAGCGTCGACCGGGACTGATCGCATCGACGGTGAACGAATCAGACGTCGGTGCCTCGCTACGCTTAACACGCCGCCGTGAGAAGGGCGAACGAATGCTCGAGGGAGTCAACGTCGCGCTCGGGGTGACGGGCTCGATCGCCGCCGTCAAGACGGTCGAACTGGCCCACGAACTGCGCCGACGCGGTGCCGACGTTCGTGCGGTGATGACCGACAGCGCACGAGGGATCGTCCACCCGTGGGCGCTCGAGTTCGCGACGGACGCCGACGTCGTCACGGAGATTACGGGCGGCGTCGAACACGTTTCACTCTGTGGGTACGACGGCTGGGCTGACGTCTTCGTGATCGCCCCGGCGACGGCAAACACTGTCGGAAAGATCGCCGCCGCGGTCGACGACACGCCCGTCACGACCTGTGCGACGACTGCCCTCGGCGCGGGGACGCCGGTCGTGATCGCCCCCGCGATGCACGAGCCGATGTACGACCACCCCGGCGTCCTCGAGGCCATCGAGACCGTCGAGGGATGGGGCGTCGACTTCGTGGAGCCGCGAATCGAGGAAGGGAAAGCCAAGATCGCGACCGAGGAGGCGATCGTCTGCGAGACGGCTCGAGCGGCGGGTGAGCGACCGCTCGAGGGGACACAGGTCGTCGTCACCAGCGGCGCGACGAGCGAGTCGATCGATCCGGTCCGGGTGCTGACAAACCGCTCGTCCGGGAAGATGGGACGGGCCGTCACCCGTTCGTGTTACGTTCGCGGCGCGGACGTCACCCTCGTCCACGACGGCGAAGCGGTCCCCTACGCCGACGTTCGTCCGGTCGAGAGCGCCGCCGAGATGCTCGCGGCGACGCGGGAGGCCGCTTCGAGCGCCGACGTCCTCGTCTCCGCGGCGGCGATCGGCGACTACACCGTCGAGGCGAGCAACGAGAAGATCCGCTCGGGACAGGAGCTCACGCTCGAACTCGAGCCGACGCCGAAGCTGATCGATGCGGTTCGCGAGGAGCGGCCGACGTTGCCGATCGTCGGCTTCAAGACCGAGACGTCCGGGGACGAGGCGGCGATGATCGAGCGGGCGCGGGAGGCGATCGACCGGACGGACCTCGCGTTCGTCGTGGCCAACGACGCCAGCGTGATGGGCAAAGCGGAGACGCGGGCGCTGCTGGTTCACGAAAATGACGCCGCCCGGTACGAGGGAACGAAAGCCGGGCTGGGCGAAGAGATCGCCGACTCGATCGCCGTCATGCTCGCGTAGCCGCCGGACCAGTCACATATAAGATAGTCAACAGCTGTGCATCGACGACGCGTCGTTCCCGCTGTTTCAGAGGGGTCAGGAGAATTATATAGGTGGCGTTCCTGCCAGGAAATAATGGGTGTACGAACGGATATGGAATCGAGTGTGGGACGTCCGAGGGAGGTGAGCTGTAGTGGCCCAACAACACCACAATGAGGCCCGTAACACGGCCGAAGCCGCCGACGATGACGACCGCGACACCGGAATCGAGGAACCCGAGGACTTATCGAAAGGCGAGGTTTTCGAGGTCCTGCGCAACCAGCGTCGGCGGTACGTGCTCCACTACCTGAAACAGGACGACCGTCCGGTCGAACTCGGCGACCTCGCCCAGCAGGTTGCCGCCTGGGAGTACGAGACGACACTCGAGGGCGTCACGCCCGAACAGCGAAAGCGGGTGTACACGACGCTCCAGCAGACGCATCTCCCGAAGATGGACGAGGCCGGCATTCTGACGTTCGACTCCGACGAGGGGATCATCGCGGGAACCGACCGGACCGGTGACATCAGCATCTACCTCGAGATCGTCCCCGGCCACGAGTTCGCCTGGCGGGAGTTGTATCTCTCACTCGGTGCGATCGGGTGTGCGCTGGTCGCCGCGCTCTGGCTCGAGATCTATCCGCTGACGGTGCTGTCCGATCTGACGTGGACAGCGATCATCTCGATCACGATCACCGCGACGGCGGCCGCACACCTCTATCACGAACGGAACATGCGCCTGGGCCACGGCGACCAGCCGCCGGAACTCAGCTTCGGTAGCGACGAGTGATCGAGGCCGTCGTGACTCGTTGTCGGTGAAATCACGGGAAACCTGTGATTTCGCCGGTCGCTCCGTACACCAGCTCCGACCAGCATGGACCGATCGCGCCCGCGGTGCGATCGGATCGTCACATTTTACTCCGATACCCACCGACCCACGACATGGATCAGTTGAAGCGATCGCTTCTCGAGGCCCCAATCATCGAGAAAAACGGTTACCACTACTTCGTCCACCCGATCAGCGACGGCGTCCCGAAGCTGGATCCGACGCTGTTGCGCGAGATCGTCATCCGGATCATCCGCAAGGCGAGACTCGAGGAGGTCGACCGGATCGTCACGCCGGCGGCGATGGGGATCCACATCTCGACTGCGGTCTCGCTGATGACCGACATCCCGCTTACGGTCATCCGCAAACGCGAGTACGGCCTCGAGGGAGAGGTCGCCATCGCCCAGCAGACGGGCTACTCGGAGAACGAGATGTACATCAACGACGTCCGCGAGGGCGAGCGCGTGCTCGTTCTCGACGACGTGCTCTCGACCGGTGGCACGCTCGCGTCGGTGCTCGAGGCCCTCGAGGAGATCGGTGCCGAAGTCGTCGACACGGTGGCAGTCATCAAGAAAGTCGGTGGCGAGAACAAAGTCGACGACGCGGGCTACAACGTCAAGACGCTGATCAACGTCGACGTCGTCGACGGCGAGGTCGTGATCGTCGACGAGGACGGCGACAGCTGAGACGGAACGGATTGCTGCACCTGTGTCCCGACACTTCCGGAGAACGAGTCCCGGGAGCGGCGGCACCGACGTACAGTAAACCGTCTGAGACGGTCTGTGCCAGTTCCGTCGATATCTCCTCACAGCCGGTCGGAGACAGCCCTCTCCGGCGACGGCCAATCCGCATGCGATCGCCAGCGAGAACGAGTCTCGAGGCGACCGTCTCCTCGAAAGGATGTCAGCGCGGCCGGGTGATTGGTGTTGGGTCACAACCCATATGCCCGCTGCGTCTCAACCGATGAGATATGGGCTGTCGGAAGGGGTTCGACGAACGGGTTGGACGACGAACGATTCTACGTGGACTCGGTGCGGTGGGGACGATCGGGCTGTCGGGGTGTATCACCGCCGAACGTGACGACCGGATTTCGGAGAGTGGCCCGACAGAGCTGATCCAGCGCGGGTTCGAGGCGACAGGAGTTGACGCGCCGTTCGAGACGACGATCTACGCGAACGCGGAGAACGGCGAGCGGAGCCGCTGGGCGCAACTCGTCCAACACGAACTGAACGAGACGGGGCTGTTCGACGTCGACTTCGAACAACTCGAGTGGGGGAGCTACGAGCAGTTGTGTCTGAATATGGCAGACAACGCGGAGAACGCGCTCGTGACCCTCGACATCAGCGGTGGCTGGGATCCTCACACGTACGTCAACTCGCTCTTTCACTCGGACCGCCGGTCGCCAAACGGCTTCAACTTCAATCACTACACCGACGATCGGACCGACGAACTGATCGATTCCGGCCTCGCCGAGAGCGACCCGGAGCGACGAGCCGACATCTACCGAGAACTGCAGGAACGACTCGCGAGACAGGTGCCGATATCGATCGTTCGATCCGGCGAGGAGACGGCGATCTACCGGTGTGACGCCATCGACGACTGGCGTCAGTACCCGTTACCCGGCAGCGAGTACGATGCGGTGTACACACCGTACGGCCGAGAGTTTCTCGAGTCGGAGGACGGTGCGGAGCTCGTCGTCGACCTCCCCGCGACGGTCTCGAACCCGGATCCGGTACGGATGAACGACACGACCTCGAACATGGCGACGACGCCGATCTACGAGGGGCTGCTCGCGGTGGACTTCGAGGGGGCGGTACGGCCCTCGCTCGCGACCGACTGGGAGCAACTCGATCCGACGACGTATCGGTTCGAACTCAGAGGAGACGTCGCGTTTCACAACGGTGAAACGCTCACCGCCGACCACGTCCGCGCGACGTTCGAGCGCTACGCGGGGACTCCCCGGGAAACGGACGTCTACGACTGGTACGAGGACACTGTCGTCATCGACGAGACGGAACTCGAGATTCACCTCGAACGGGAGTACGGCCCGTTCGAGGTGAGCGTCGGCGTCCCGATCGTTCCGCTGGCTGCGAGCGAGGGGGCGCTCGATCTGAGCGAGGAGCCCACCGGAACCGGTCCGTACCGGTTCGACGAGTACGCTGACGGCGAGTACTGGCGACTCCGCCGGTTCGACGGCCACTGGTTCGACGGCGACGAATCCGTCCCCGAGCGCCCACCGGTCGAGACGATCACCATGCGGATCGTCCCCGACCCGGCGTCCAGACGCGCCGCGATCGAGGCCGGAGAGCTCGATCTGGCGACCCAGATTTCAGCGGCGGACGTCACCGACCTCGAGACCCAATCGGCGTACTGCGTCGAGCGATCCGCCGCCGGAGCGATCGACTTTCTCGTCTACCCGGCATACCTCGAGCCGTTTACGAACGCCGACGTTCGCCGCGGCATCGACCGGTTGATTCCCCGCGAGACGATTGTCGAAGACGTCTACGCTGGAGTGGGTGCCGTCGCGTACACGCCGATTCCGCCGCTTCTCGAGGAGTTCGCCGTCGACAGCCTCGATCCCGATCGATAGCGCTCGTCGCTTCCGAGGACGACCTCTCAGGTACCGTTAAGTGATGGACTTTCGTACTGGTTGCTGATCGGACCGAGACGGAACGCTGTACTGGGTTTCGGCGCGACCGCGACAGTCTGCGGTTGGCCCCGAAACTCGACACAACGACCGGACGACCGCCCGCATCGGTTCGGGCCGGCGAAGGTCGCGGTCCGTCGTCCCGGTCCGAAGCTCGCAACGCCGACGCGATCGTCTTCCGAACTCTGCGCTATGTCGATCATCCGATACACACTCAGACGCGCGCTGACGGCCGTCCCGGTACTGCTCGGTGCGACGGCGATCACGTTTTCGTTCGTCTATCTCACGCCGGGGGACCCGGTCGACGTGCTCGTCGGCTTCGACCACGTCGATCCGGAAACTCGGGCCGCACTTCGGGCCGAGTACAACCTCGATCGCCCGCTCTGGCAGCAGTACCTGCTGTGGCTCGGTGACGTCGTCACCTTCGAGTTCGGCGAGTCGCCGATCACCGGCCGCGACGTCGGCGAGACCGTCGCGAGTCGCCTCCCGCACACGGTCGCACTGGGCGTCGCCTCGTGGACACTGTCGCTCGCGATCGGCGTTCCACTCGGGATCCTCGCCGCGATCAAACAGGGGCAACCGGCGGACGAGGCCAGTCGAATCGCCGCGCTCGTCGGTATCGCCACGCCGAACTTCTGGCTCGGACTCGTCCTCCTGTTCGTCTTCGCGGTCCACCTCGGCTGGGTTCGAGTTACCCCGCCCGACGCACCGCTCGTGAGCCTCGAGATGGCGTGGTTCGTGATCTTGCCGACCGTCACGCTCGCGACTGCACTGGCCGCCATCGTCACCCGACTGATGCGCTCGTCGATGCGTCGCGAACTCGACCGGGAGTACGTCCGGGCCGCTCGAGCCAGGGGGCTTCGCGAGCGGACGGTGATCCTGAAACACGTTCTCCGAAACGCCTCGACGGCGGTCGTGACGGTTGCGGGCCTCCAGATCGCGTTTCTCGTCGACGGCGCGGTGGTCGTCGAGCACGTCTTCTCCTGGCCCGGGATGGGACAGTTGCTCGTCGAATCGATCGGCCGGCGGGACGTTTCGGTCGTCCAGGCGAGCGTGTTGCTCATCGCGGTCGCGACGGTCGCGGCGAACCTGCTCGTCGACGTCGCCTACGCGATCATCGACCCACGAATTCGACACGACCGATGAACGAGCAAACGACACGACGAGGGCGCATCAGAATCGACGGCCTCGAGGAGCACCTGTCGTCTGACCGAGCAGACGGTGATCGGACCGACGCCGACCGGCCCGGGGACCACCGGGACGCGTCCGATCGCCAGATGGCCGCGGCGAACACCAGGCCGTCGGCCACCTCGGCGTCCACCGGTCGGTCGACGCTGACGCCTCGAGACGGTACCAGCGCGCGAACCGTCCACAGTCGGAGCCGGCTCGAGGAGAGCTGGCGTCGGTTTCGGTCGAACCGGACGGCGCTGTTCGGGCTCGCGATCGTCGCGGTCCTGTCGGCGGTCGCGATCGTCGCCCGTCCCGTCGAGTTCTCCACGATGGGGTATACGATCACGCTCCAGCCGTTCTCACTCGCGCCGTACGATCCGAACGAGCTGTCCGTCGGGCCGCCGAACGCCGGCCCCTCGCTGGCCCATCCCTTCGGGACCGACTGGGCGGGTCGGGACCTGTTCTCCCGGGTCCTCGTCGGCGGGCGGTACAGCCTGAGCATCGGTGCGCTGGCCGTCGCCCTCGCGCTGTGTGTCGGCATCCCACTCGGCGCGATCGCGGGCTACGTCGGCGGCTGGCTCGACGAGGCGATCATGCGGATCGTGGATATGCTGTACGCGTTCCCGTTTCTCGTCCTCGCGATCGCCATCGTCGCGATCGTGGGGCAGGGGTACTGGAACGTCGTCTTCGCGCTCGTCGTCACCGGCTGGCTCACCTACGCTCGGCTGCTTCGCGGCGAGGTGCTCTCGATCGTCGAGACCGACTACGTCGCCGCCTCGAGGGCGCTCGGCACGCCCCATCGGACGATACTCGCGCGCCACGTCGTCCCCAACGCCGTCGCGCCGGTGATCGTCCAGGCGACGCTCAACGTCGGCTCGGTCGTCACCGCGGCCGCGGCGCTTGGCTTCCTCGGTCTCGGTCTCGAGCCGGGAACCGCCGAGTGGGGGGCGATGCTCGCCCAGGGCCGGTCGGCGCTGCTCCGTGGAAACTGGCACGTCACGGTCTTCCCCGGCGCGGCGATCTTCCTGTTCGTGCTGGCGATCAACCTCGTCGGAGACGGACTCACCGACGCGCTCGGCTCGCGAGACGGACGCGAACGGAGGGGTCGGTGATGGCGCTGCTCGAGGTCGAGAACCTGACGGTTCAGTTTTACACGGAAGACGGCGTCGTTCGTGCGGTCGACGGTCTCAGCTACGAGATCGAGGCCGGCGAGACGTTCGCCATCGTCGGCGAGAGCGGCGCTGGAAAGAGCGTCGCCAGCCTCTCGCTTCTGGACCTCGTCGGTCGCCCCGGCGAGATCGTCGACGGCGAGGTCCGGTTTCGTGGTCGAAACGTCCTCGAACTCCCCCGCGAGGAACTCCGACGGCTCCGTGGAAACGACGTCGCGATCGTCTTCCAGGACTCCCAAGCGGCGCTCGATCCGGTCTACACTGTCGGCGAGCAGATCGTGGAGACGATGCGCGCCCACGAGGTCGCGTCCGGGCGCGAGGCCCGCGAGCGGGCGATCGCCCTCTTAGAGCGCGTCGGGATCGCCGACGCCCAGTCGCGATACAGCGATTACCCACACGAACTCTCCGGCGGAATCGCCCAACGCGTCCTCGTCGCCGTCGGGCTGTCGTGTGAGCCGGACCTGTTGATCCTCGACGAGCCGACGACCGGACTCGACGTGACGATCCAGGCCCAACTGCTCGAGTTGCTCGAGGAACTCGCATCGTCGTTCGAGACGGCGATTCAGCTCGTGACCCACGACCTCGGGGTCGTCGCGGAGTGTTGTGACCGCGTGTTGGTGATGTACGGCGGCCGCGCGGTCGAACGCGCTCCGGTCGAGGAGCTGTTCTACGATCCCGCCCACCCATACACCGCCGGACTGTTGGCCTCGATTCCACGAATCGGGGCGGATCGAGAGCGGCTCCCGTCGCTCCCCGGCGGCCCGCCCAACCCGATTCAGCCGCCGACCGGCTGTCGGTTTCACCCGCGCTGTCCGTACGCCGAGGAGGTGTGTGCGACCAGCGAACCGGATCTCGTCGAGACCGAGACCGGAACCGCTGCGGATGCGACCCGCCAGGATCACGTCGCCGCCTGCCACGAACACACCGGCGATCTCGAGGACGGACTCGGCTACGCGGTTCGGGTCGTCGACGATTCGCCGGACGCTACCCGCGGGACGTCACCCGGCGGAAGTTCCGGGAGGGGCCACGATGACCGGTGACGACCCGCTGCTCCGGGCCGAGGGCCTCGAGAAACGGTTTACGACGAGTGACGGGCTCCTCGAGCGGCTGCTCGGACGCGGCGAGACGATCCGCGCGGTCGACGGCGTCGACCTCGAGATCGCGGAGGGCGAGACGCTGGGACTCGTCGGTGAGAGTGGCTGTGGGAAGACGACGCTCGGGCGGCTCCTCGTCGGCCTCGACGAGCCGTCCGCGGGCTCGGTCGTCTACCGGGGTCGAGACCTCGCGACGCTCGATCGGCGCGAGCGACGGGAGCTGCGGACGAACGTCCAGTACGTCTTTCAGAATCCGCTCGCGAGCCTCAACCCACAGCTTCCGGTCGGCGACATCGTCGGCGAACCGCTCGCGGTTCACGATATCGTCCCGCCGGATCGACGCGACGATCGGATCGCCGACCTGCTCGAGACGGTCGGCCTCGAGCCCTCGGCCGCGAACCGCTACCCACGTGAGTTCTCGGGCGGCCAGTGCCAGCGGATCGCCATCGCACGTGCACTCGCCGTCGAACCGGAGGTTCTCGTCTGCGACGAACCCGTCACGGCGCTCGACGTCTCCGTCCAGGCGCGAATTCTCAACCTGCTTTCGGAGCTCCAGGCGGAGTTCGGCCTCTCGTATCTGTTCGTCAGCCACGACCTCTCCGTCGTCGAACACGTCGCCGACCGCATCGCGGTGATGTACCTCGGTCGGATCGTCGAGCGTGGCTCACCGACACAGCTGTTCGAGGGCGACTCCCACCCCTACACCGAGGCGTTGTTGTCGGCGATCCCCGAACCGGACCCGTGCTGGGAGGGCGACCGGATCGTCCTCGAAGGAGACGTGCCGTCGGCGATCGATCCGCCGTCGGGCTGTCAGTTCCACACCCGCTGTCCGAAGGTGATCCCGCCTTCGGCGTACGACCTCGAGTGCGAAGTGTTTCGCGGCGTGATGGACTTGCGCCTCGACCTCGCGGATGCCGTCGCCGACGGCGGCGATCCCCGCGAGGCGCTTCGCTGGCCGCCGGCTGGCGCGACAAACGCCACGGCGATCGACGCCGACTCGACCTTCACGGCCGGCGCGATCAAAGACGCCTACGGGATTCCGCGGACGCTGACCGACGAGGACGCGGAGGCGGCGCTCACTGAAGCACTCGAGGCGCTCGCGGCTGGCGACGCCGAGCGAGCGCGGTCGCGTCTCAGTCGGACGTTCGAGTCGCCGTGTGAAACGGACCGACCGGATCCCCAGGTGGTCGACGATTCCGGCGACGCTCGCCACCGAATCGCCTGCCACCGGTTTTACGATCGGGCCACCCGCGAGTGAGGCGGATTGCTGTGCCGACCTCCCGGCACACCCGCCGTTCGGGCCGCGAGTGCGCCGGAACTGACCGACGGCAGACCCCACGAGACGGGAGACCGGAGGCCATTTCAGCCCGGCCTGCGAACCGCCGTTTCGGTGCGCCGGATCTACGACTCTCGTGCGCTCGAGCGCTCGGAAGACGACCCGTTCGTCCCCAACGCTGCGGACGAGTCAGGGTCGCGGACGGTCGACTGGGCGGCGTTCAGCCACGCGTTCGTCCCGACAGCGATGCGGACGCGGGCAATTTCGGTGACTGTCTCGACCGACCGCGACCGCTACGCGCCCGGCGACGGAGTCGAGATCGCCGTCGAGTTCCGCAACCCGCTCCCGGTTCCGATCCGTCTGCGGACCGACTCGCCGAACGTCTGGCGCTGGGCGGTCGACGGCCACGACGCGGCCTCGACGATCCCTCGAGGCGTCCCCGAGCGCCCCTCGACGTTCTCGTTCGCCCGCGGCGAGCGCAAGCGGTTCCACCGACGGTGGCCCCAGCGGCTCAAAATCGACGACGGTGAGTGGGAGACGGTCGGTCCCGGCACCTACACCATCGAGGCGGGGGTTACCCGCGACGACGCGGCGGACCGCGGACTGACGGACCGGACGACGATCGAAATCCGGTGACTCATACGGATTGCTGTAACAATTTACCGGCGAAACCGCAGACGGGTCGCGGTTTCGGCGGTAACGACTTACAGTAAACCGTATCAGGGACGCCTCGTGGTCGTCCGTCGCGGAGGCCGAACCGGCTGCTCACCGTCTAAGCGAGGAACGCTCGTGACTCCGACCGAACCGGTACGGCTCGATAAAGTCCCTACCGGCGTAGAATTAGCTTGAGGACGTCCTCGTCCTCGAGAACGTGGTCGGTACCGACCTGCTGTTCGTCGTGGGTTGCACTCGGCCCCGTCACGCGGGCGAATCGGAACCGTTCTTCCATCTCGCCGCCGAGTTTTTCGATCGCCTCGCCGACGGTGGACCCCTGCTCGATGACTAGCGGCTCGTCCCAGTCGATCCCGCGACCCGGCTTGTTCATGTAGACGCGGATGAGCCCCAGGTTCTCCCAGATACGATCCTTGAGCGCATCGAGCCCTCGCTCGACTTCGGCGCTGATGAACGTCACCTCCTCGGGGTCGAGATCGCGCTCTCGGAGCTGTTCGTCGACCGTCTCCTTGTACTCGGGATCGATCAGGTCGACTTTGTTGACGCAGGTGATCGACGGGATGTACTCGCGGTTGTCCATCAGCCCGTCGATCAGCCGGTCGATTGTGACGTTCTCCTGGAGGTTCAGGTCGGCGTTGACGTATCCCTGGTCGCGCAGGACGTCGGAGATCGTCCCCTCGTCTAACTCCTGTTCGGTGCTCGAGGTGATCTTGATGCCGTCTTTGATCTTCGGGCGGACGGTCACCCGCGGGGGCTCTCTGTCGACGCGGATGTTGATGTCGTAGAGCTCCTCTTGGAGGCGGTCGTACTGGTCGATCTCGAACACCGAGAGCACGAAGACGATGAGATCGGCGTTTCGGACGACCGCGAGCACCTGCTGGCCGTCACCTCGGCCCGACGCGGCACCCTCGATGAGCCCCGGAACGTCGAGCATCTGGATGTTCGCGCCGCGGTGTTTGAGCATCCCGGGATTGACGTCGAGCGTCGTGAACTCGTAGGACCCCGTCTCGCTTTCGGCGTTGGTCAGTGAGTTCAAAAGCGAGGACTTCCCGACGCTCGGAAAGCCAACCAGCGCGACCGTCGCGTCGCCGTGTTTCTCGACGGAGTAGCCGGTGCCGCCGCCGGCGGAGCTCTGGTTCTCGAGTTTCTCCTTTTTCTCCGCGAGTTTCGACTTCAGCCGACCGATGTGGGCCTCCGTCGACTTGTTGTAGGGCGTGTTGGCGATCTCTTCTTCGATTGCATCGATCTCCTCCTTGAGCCCCATTTGTCTGTATCCAGCCGGCGGCGCGGAAAAACACTTTCCATGCGACCGCGATCGAACGTCACGGAGACCGTCGGGGCGTCCGAACCATTACCAATGCAAACGGGGTTCGACACCCATAAATCATGAGGGACTGAACCGTGTTTTGTAGGATGCCTGAATCGACGCGGCTCCGCGATAGTACCCAGATCGTCCTCAGACGCGAGACCCTCGAAAGTCTCGAGTGCGACCTCGACAGCGAGTTTACCGTCACCGTCTTTCGGGAGAACGAGGAGTTTTATCGGATCATCGGAAGCCCCGTCGAGATCAAAGCCGCAAGCGAGTTCCTCTCGCGGCGGGGCGTTAACGTGCGCTGAGCGTACGTCCTAACGCAGACACGCGCCGCCGGAAGTTCGTCTCATACGGTTTGCTGAGTCTCATTCGTACGGTTTACTGTCAGTCAGTTTCGGCGCAACCGCCTCACGGATCGCGCTACGCCGGTACATGTTACAGCAATCCGTCTCAGCCGCCGGTCGAGACGTCCAGTCGCAGTCCGCCGGAGTCGCTCTCGCCGAGGGCGATCTCCCAGCCGTGAGCGTCGACGACCTCCGCGACGATCGCCAGCCCGAACCCGGTACCGTCGGGAACCGTGCTGTAGCCGGATTCGACCACCAGGTCGCGCTCCTCGGCTGGAATGCCGGGGCCGTCGTCGGCGACTGCGAAGCCGTTCTCGGTCGCCGAGACCGTGATCGTCACCTCCTCGCCGACGTGTTCGCGTGCGTTTCGAAACGCGTTCTCGAAGAGAACGGTGAGCCGGTCCTCGTCGGCGTCGACCGTCGGCAACGGCTCTTCGCAAACGACCTCGAGGTCCGCGTCGACCGACCGCTGGGCGCGGTGGACAGTGGTCTCGAGGTCGATCGCCTCCGTCTCGGCGAGTCGGGCCCCGCTTCTGGCGAGTTGGAGGACGTTCTCGATGAGGTCGTCCATCCGACCGAGCGCCCACTCGATCTCGTCTACGTGTGTGCTCTCGTCGGGAACGCCGTCGATCGCCTCGAGGTGACCGGACGCCAGCGTCAACGGATTTCGAAGGTCGTGGGCGACGGTTTCGGCGAACTGCTCGAGGCGTTCGTTCTGGCGCTCGAGTTCGTGGCTTCGCTCCGCGAGTTCGGTCTCTCGCTTTGCGCGGTCTAAGGCCGCCTCGACGTTTGCGGCGAGGATCTTCGCGAGCGCCAACCCTTCGGTGTCGAACTCGTTGGGTTCGGTCGAGCTAACGATGAACACGCCGTGTTCGCCGAGGGGAACGTACACCTCGCTCCGGATCGGCGTCTCCGGGTTTCGGACGTTCGGATCGTGCTTGACATCGCCGTGGGCGATCGGTTCGCCGGCCTCGTAGGCGTCCCAGGCGATCCCGCCACCGGGTTCGATCGTCGGCACCGAGCCCAGCAGTTCGGCCACTCCCTCGGTCGTTGCAACCGGCGCGAGTCCGCCGGCGTCCTCGTCGAAGAGATGAATCCCGGTGAGTCGGAGACCGAGAGCGTCCTCGGCGATCTCGATGGCGACTTTCGCGACCTCGTCGCTGCCCGCCGCGGCCATCAGTCGACGCGTTCCGTCGTGGAGTTGCCGAATCCGTCGTTCGCGGCCTTTCCGTTCGCTGATGTCCCTGATCACGCCGACGCTGCCGGCGAACGATCCGTCCTCGTCGATCAACGGGGCGAGGTTGTCCTCGGCGAGGTAGGGGTCGGCGTTTGCCGGTTCGACCGCCATCTCGACGGAATCCCACTGTCTGTCGTCGTCCGCGACCAGCTCCGTAAGGAGGGTTGTCGCCCGTTCGACGTCCTCGGTGGGAACGTACTCGCTGACGTGCGAGCCGACGATCGTTTCCCAAGTGTCGCCGAGTGAGGCTGCCATCGCGTCGTTGATCATCTCGATTCGACCCTCGGCGTCGAGGACGTACATCGGATCGCCGACCGTCTCGACCAGCGTTCGGTAGCGCTCGAGCTCTCGCTCTCGGCGCTTTCGCTCGGTAATGTCGGTGTAGATGGCACACTCGTGGACGTCGTCGCCGACCTCGATTGCGAACCCTCGAAAGAGAAACTCCCGGTGACCGTCGGCGGCGATCCGTTCGACTTCGGCCGAGACGACGGTTCCCAGGCCGACGTCGTCGTAGATCGCGATCGGTTCGCCGTCCGCGGGGACGAGCAGATCGTCGATCGATTCGTCGACGAGAGCCGACCGGTCGTAGCCGAACGTCTTCTCGAAGGTGTGGTTGACGTCGAGGATTCGGTTCGACTCGAATCCAACGAGGACGACGGCGTCCGGAACGGTATCGAACAGGGTGCGGAACCGATCCCGTTCTTCCTCGAGCGCCCGTCGCGAGCGGATCCGATCGATCGCCGACCCGACGTGTGTGCCGAGACAGTCGAGCACCGCGACGTCGCCGTCGGTGAACGGAACGGTGGCCCTCGAGACGGCCTGGACGGCGCCGACGGAACCGACCGGGGCGCTGACGATCGATCGGTTCGCCGAGTCGGGTCGGTCTTCGAGAAACGAAACCGTCTCGATTCGCTCGGCCTCGTCGGAGCCGTAGACGCGTTCTGCGAGTCGTTCGTGCGTTTCGCGTGCGACGGGCCAGGAGTCGTCCGGGTCGCTCGTCGACACCACCTCGAGGTCGTCGTTACCGGAGGACCTCGTGTTCTCGGCGTCGACGAACAGCGCGGCGAACTCGGCGTCGAGAAGCCGTTCTGTCGCGTCGGTCGCGAGCCGGTAGACCTCCTCGACGGTCTCACACGAGAGTAACTCGAGGGAGACCTCGTGGACGGCCTCGAGCGCGTCCCGTTCGTGGTCGTTCGTCGTGGCCGCGACGATCTGGTCGACGAGGACCTCGAGTCGGTTCGTACAGTCTTTCGGCGCGTACCCGGCCGCGCCGGCCGCGATGACGTCGGCGGCGATTCGTTCGTCTCCGTCGGTGTGGACGACGACCGGCGTCGTGTCCCGTTCGCATTCGAGCATCGCCGGCGTGTCGCCTTCGCCGTGCTCGGTCACGATGCAGTCGTATCCCGTGCCGGGAGCGTCGGCTATCGCGTCGCGGGCGTCGTCGACGGTCGCAACGGCGTCGACGGCCCCGATCGCCGCGTGATCCTCGAGTCTCCGTTCGATCGTGGACCGTTCGCTCGAGTCAGGGTCGACGACGAGAACGGAAAACTGTCGCTGTGAACGACCGGTGCCGAATCCACCCATCACGTCGTTGGTAGATAGACGGTCGGATTTCTTATAAGACGTTCGGCCCCCCGAGTCGGCCGAGAACGGGAGAACGGGTCGGCACCACGACCGAACGCGACAAAATTCGAATTTCGAAAAGTGATTTCGAGAATCGTATTGTTTCGTGGGGCTTATTACGATGTACGAACTCCGGACGAACAAGACCAATGAGTACGGACACCGACGGAACGGAGACGGGGGACGGGCGCACGATACTGCTAATCGGGAGTGGTCCGATCCAGATCGGGCAGGCAGCCGAGTTCGACTACTCGGGGGCACAGGCCTGTCGCGCACTGCAGGAGGAGGGTGCGGAGGTCGTCCTCGTGAACTCGAATCCCGCGACGATCATGACCGACCCGGAGATGGCAGATCGAGTCTACATCGAGCCGATCACGACCGACGCCATCGCCGAGATTATCGCCGAGGAAAACCCCGACGGCGTCATCGCCGGTCTCGGCGGTCAGACCGGGCTGAACGTCACCGCCGAACTCGCCGAGGAGGGCGTCTTAGAGGAGTACGACGTCGAAATTATGGGAACGCCGCTGGACACCATCTACGCCACCGAGGACCGCGATCTGTTCCGCCAGCGCATGGAGAAGATCGGCCAGCCGGTCCCCGGCTCGACGACCATCTCACTCGAGGAGGGCGAGGAAGTCTCGGAGCTCACCGAGGAGGACCTCCACGAGCGCGTCCAAGCGGCCGTCGACGAGGTCGGCGGTCTGCCGGTGATCGCCCGCACCACCTACACCCTCGGCGGATCGGGTTCGGGCGTCGTCGACGACTTCGACGAACTGCTCGCCCGCGTCCGTAAGGGGCTTCGCCTCTCCCGTAACAGCGAGGTTCTCATTACGGAGTCCATCGCGGGCTGGGTCGAGTACGAGTACGAGGTGATGCGCGACGCCGACGACTCCTGTATCATCATCTGTAACATGGAGAACATCGACCCGATGGGCATCCACACCGGGGAGTCAACGGTCGTCACGCCCTCCCAGATCGTCCCGGACGAGGGCCACCAGGAGATGCGTACCGCCGCACTCGACGTCATCCGTGAACTCGGCATTCAGGGCGGCTGTAACATCCAGTTCGCCTGGCGCGACGACGGCACCCCCGGCGGCGAATACAGAGTGGTGGAGGTCAACCCCCGCGTCTCTCGTTCTTCCGCGCTCGCCTCCAAGGCGACCGGCTACCCGATCGCCCGCGTCACCGCGAAGGTCGCCCTCGGCAAGCGCCTCCACGAGATCGAGAACGAGATTACGGGCGAGACCACGGCCGCCTTCGAGCCCGCGATCGACTACGTGGTTACCAAGGTGCCGCGCTGGCCCAAGGACAAGTTCGACGACGTCGACTTCGAACTCACCACGGCGATGAAGTCGACCGGCGAGGCGATGGCCATCGGCCGCACGTTCGAGGAGAGCCTGCTCAAGGCCCTCCGATCGTCGGAGTACGAACCCGACGTCGACTGGGACGACGTGAGCGACGAGGAACTCGAGGAGCGCTACCTCGAGCGTCCGTCGCCGGATCGTCCGTACGCGATGTTCGAGGCCTTCGAGCGCGGCTACACCACCGAGGAGGTCGTCGAACTGACGGGCATCTTCGAGTGGTACACCGAGCGCTACAAGCGCATCGCCGACTCGACGCTCGCCGCACAGGAGGGTGACTTCACCGAGGCCGCGATCGCCGGCCACACGAACGCCACGATCGCCTCGGCTGCCGGGGCCGACATCGACACCGTCGAGAGCGAGGTCCCCGGGCGCACCTACAAACAGGTCGACACCTGTGCCGGCGAGTTCGAAGCCGAGACGCCATACTACTACTCCGCGCGCAAAAACGAGTTCGAGTCCGGCCCCCTGATCGGCGACGCCGCGGCCGGCGAACTCGAGGTCGACCGCGACGTCGAGAGCGTGATCGTCGTCGGCGGCGGCCCGATCCGCATCGGGCAGGGCGTCGAGTTCGACTACTGTTCGGTCCACGCAGTCCAGGCGCTGCGCGAACAGGGTATCGACGCCCACGTCGTCAACAACAACCCCGAGACGGTCTCGACGGACTACGACACCTCCGACGGGCTGTTCTTCGAGCCCATCACGGCAGAGGAGGTCGCCGACGTCGCGGAGGCGGCCGACGCCGACGGCGTGATGGTCCAGTTCGGCGGCCAGACCTCGGTCAACATCGCCGAACCCCTCCAGGACGAGATCGAGCGTCGCGGCCTCGACTGTGAGGTCATGGGCACCGCCGTCGAGGCGATCGATCTCGCGGAGGACCGCGACCGCTTTAACGCCCTGATGGACGAACTCGAGATCGCCCAGCCCGAGGGCGGAACGGCCGTCTCGAAGGAAGAAGCGCTGGAACTCGCCCACGAGATCGGCTACCCCGTGCTCGTCCGGCCGTCGTACGTCCTCGGCGGTCGCGCCATGGACGTCGTCTACGACGACGAGGAACTCGAGACCTACATCGAGGAGGCCGTCCGCGTCAGCCCCGGCAACCCGATCCTCGTCGACGACTTCCTCGAGGACGCGGTCGAACTCGACGTCGACGCCGTCGCCGACGGCCGCTCGGTGCTCATCGGCGGCATCATGGAGCACATCGAGACCGCGGGCGTCCACTCCGGCGACTCGGCGTGTATGATCCCGCCGGGCTCGCTCGACGAGGACACCCTCGGGCGCGTCCGCGAGGTCACCGAGGACATCGCCAAGGCGCTGAAGACGAAGGGACTGATGAACGTCCAACTCGCCGTCACCGGCGTCGGCGAGGACGAGGAGAGCAAGGTGTACGTCTTGGAGGCGAACCCCCGCTCGTCGCGTACCGTTCCGTACGTCTCGAAGGCCACGGGCGTCCCGATCGCCAAGATCGCCGCGAAGGTGATGGCCGGCGAGACCCTCGAGAGCCTCGGGGTCGCCGAGCAGATCCCCGAACACACCTCGATCAAAGAGGTCGTCCTGCCCTTTGACCGCCTGCCGGGATCGGACCCGCGTCTCGGCCCGGAGATGAAATCGACCGGTGAAGTGATGGGCACCGCAAGCGAGTTCGGCACCGCCTACTGGAAGGCTCAGCAGGCCGCCGGCAACGCCGTCAGCGAGGGAACCGCAGTCGTCGACTTAGACGTCGACGGCTTCGAGGACCACTTCGACGTCGAGGCGTTCGATGATGTCCCGCAAGCGATCCGCGAGGGCGAGGTCGACTTCGTCGTCAGCCGCGACCGCGACTCCCTCGAGATGGCCGTCGAAGAGGAGATCCCCTACCTCTCGACGGTGGCCAGCGCCGAGGCCTACGTCGAAGCGCTCGATTCGTTCGACGGTGAACTCGAGGTGGCCGCGGTGACGGATCGCCCCCACCGCGTCGAAAACTGGGGCGAGTAACGGGTTCCGCCGACGCGGCGAGCGCGGGCGTCGAACGGGTACCGCTCTCGATCCAGTCGATCACGTGTGCGTCGGTAACGTTTTGAGGCAGTGACGACAGTAGGTGTAGCAGGATTCGTTTTCGGTTCCGCAGGCGCGACATCGGACCGCCCGACCGCTCGGAGACGATTGCATACGGTTCTCGGGACACCTCGAAACCGGATAGTGCTCGGGCAGACGGCTGCAAGCACTAGAGAAGTACGGCAATTATTCACATCCGTTTACGGGTGGGTAGCTCAAACGTCTGCAGGATCCAGCCGAGGGACGGTTCCATCGAAGTCGTCGTCGAAACTCATTACGTAATCGATATCGTGGCGGTTGGACAACGCGATAGTCGTCGCATCCGTGAAACTTAGCGACTGATCGTCGTACTGTTCGAAAATATCGATCGAATCGGAAAACGCTGCGGCCGAGACGTGGATCAGTTCGTACGTCTGTGGGTACGGGTCTGCACCCCGGAGTCGTTCCCCGAGCCGTTTGGCTGCCACAAACGAACCACCACGTTTCAGGGTAAGCGTAATCGCTTCGTCGTAGATGTAGTCGCTTACGTACGGGAGGCCGAACCGGCCATCGTAGACGGCATCAAGCGCCTCGCTGGCACTATTGTGGCGGGCTGCATCGGTGTCGTGGTCCGCGTAAAGAACGCCCGTATCGACGAGTACCGTCATCCGTACAGGACGTCGTCAATGTCTGATTCGTCGGTTTCGACGCCGGAACTGATTCGGCCCCGTCGCATCGTCTTCTTCTCGTCTTCCGAAAGCGGAACCGTTGATTCCCGAAACGAGTCGATGACGTCGTCGCGTGACTCGTAGGCGTCGTCGATGAGCCGTGTGAGAAGTTCCTGTTGAGTAACCTTCGATCCGGTTTGGAGACGGATCTCCGCCTGTAACTCCTCGAGTCTAGATTTCGCGTCTTCGTCGACTTTCACAGCCGTAGCCATACAGAATAGTTATCATCGAAACCTGGTAAACATTTCTACGGAAGTCACAATGCTACACCGGTGATGGACAGGGACGATACGTCAGTTACTCTCGACAGCACACAGCATATTTCAGCGACACACAACAGGTTTCTATTCGGAAACCGGCTCGAGTGCCACCGGGTAGTCGGTCAGGTTGTCGTAGCCCTCGGCGGTGACGACCACGAGATCCTCGATGCGGACGCCGCCGACGGCGGGGTCGTAGATTCCGGGTTCGATCGTGATCACGTGGCCCGCCTCGAGTTCGCCGCCGGCGGGGGAGACGCTCGGCTCCTCGTGGATGTCGAGTCCGACGCCGTGGCCCGTGCTGTGGATGAATCCGGTTTCGGTGCTCGGATCGCTCCGTAGCGTCTCGTAGCCCGCTTCCTCGATGACGTCACAGGCCGCGTCGTGGACCGCCGCACCCGTGACGCCCGCCTCGACGGTCTCGAGGGCGGCCTCGAACGCTCGCTCGGTCACCTCGTAGCGCCGTTGGGCCTCCTCGTCGGGATCGCCGCGGGCGAACGTCCGCGTGAGGTCGCCGAAGTAGCCCGACTCCTTGTCGCGGGGGAAGATGTCGATCACGATCAGTTCGTCAGCACGGAGCGGGCCGCTGCCCCGGTCGTGGGGGTCGGCCCCGTCGGCACCGCAGGCGACGATGGTCTCGTCGAGCCCACAGCCGTGCCGGAGGAGGGTGATCTCGATCTCCTCTTTGACGCGCTCGCTCGTGAGGGGGTCGCCGTCGTGGACGAGCACGCCGTCGTCGACGTCGGCCTCGGCGATCAACTCCTCCGCAGTCGCCATCGCGGCCTCGTTCGCCCGCTGGGTCGTCGCGATCCGGTCGATCTCCCACTCCGTTTTCGTCGCGCGAATCCCCTCGACGATTCCGTCCGGTTCGACCGTCACGGTGAGCCCGCGCTCCCGGAGGCCGTCGGCGGTTCCCGTCGGAAAGTTTCGCGGGACCGCGACCGACTCGACGTCGTGGTCGGCGAGAAACGCCTCGAGTGCTCGAATCTTCGCGCCGTACCGTCCGTACTCGGCGGCCAAGTTCTGGTAGTCGTAGGCGGCGCGACGGGTGACGGAGTCGGCGTTCGCGTCCGCGTCCGCCCGGCCGTACTCGAGTCCCGAAACGAGCAGGTGAACGCCGTCTCCGGTGACGACCGTCTGGTACGGATCGGGCGCGGTAAAACCGGAGACGTACCGCTGGTCCGAATCCGTCGCGTCGTCGTCGATACAGTAGCCGTCGATGCCCTCGACCTCGAGATACTCTTGGAGTGCCGAGAGGTCGGCTTCCACGTCCATGCACCGTGTTCCGGTCGACGGCCACATATACGGTTCGCTGTCGGCTCTCGAGGCGATAGTCGACGGCAGAACGAGCCAGGAATCGGCGCCGCCTCCGAGCCGAGAGAGTGGTCCGAAAGACAATCGGTTTATCGAACGTTTCCGAACTGTCGTGCATGCGTCGACGACGGTTTCTGACCGCAACCGCGGGGATCGGGCTCGCCGGCTGCGTCACGGTTCCCGGTGCCGGCGACGACCCCTCCGGGGAGGATCTCCTCAAGGACGCGGTCGAGACGCGAACCGATCTGGTCGACCTGGCGGCGCGTCGAACGCTGACCGCGGAAACGCCGGACGACACGTCGACTCGAGTCGAACGAATTCGGCGTCGCCCACCGGGTGAGCGACGGATGGAGGTCCTCGAGTCGGACGACCCCGCGACCCCGCCGGGGACGACGATCGTCAGGAGCCGTGCGGTGACCTGGACGTACGATCCTGCCGTCGGCGACGTTCGCGAACGCCACCACCCCAATCGCGTCGTCGCCGACGGGACGCGACTCGCACTCGAGGCGCTTCTCGCGGAGTACGACCTCGCCTACGACGGATCGGAAACGGTCGATGGCCGGGACGCCCACCGGATCGAGGCGACGCCCACGTCGGCGGACCTCGGGCGATCGATCGAACTCCTGGTCGGCGAGACGGTGTACGCGATTCCTCTCGAGGCGACCGACGACGAGCTCGAAGATGCGGCGGTGTCGCGGACGATCTGGATCGACGACGAGCACCGTTACCCCATCAGGGAACGCGACGCGGTTCACGACGGCGACGGGACGCTGTTTCACCGCCTGACGGTCACGTACGAGGATCTCACGATCGACGAGGGTCTCGAGCCAGGGACGTTTACGTTCACGCCGCCAGCCGAGGCCGACCTCGTCACGACCGGTCTCGAGCCGGAGGGCATCTTCGACTCGCCCCCGGAAGCAGACGCCGTTACGCCGTACGATCTTCCCGACCCCGAGATCCCGGAGCCGTACGACCTCGATCGGATCACGGTGGTCGACAAGGGAGCCGACGCGGGAACGACGACGACGTTCTGGTACGTCACAACCGACGGACGCACTCGCGAGCTGTACGTCGCCTGTCGCGACCACCAGCGCTTCGACCCGGACGCCCTGGAGGAGATCGAGTTCGACGGGCACACGGCCTACCGACGTGACGGTCGAATCGAGAGCGTCTTCTGGGCCTGCAACGGGACGAACTACGAGGTTTCGAGCCCGGCGGGCGACGTCGCGGTGCTCGATATCGCTTCCTCGATCGGGTGCCCTTGATAATATATTGATATTTCGTATTTCTATAGATAATGTTTTATCGGCACGGATACGTTTGGTATGTATAGTCATGACACGATCAGGTGACGGCATCCGAGCCGTCGAACGGTGGGACGAGGTGTTCAAGGCCGTCTCGGCCGAACCACGTCGGCAGATCGTCGTATCGGTGATGGACTACCCCGAGGATGAGCCGGCGTCGTTACCGGAGGCGGCAACGAACCCGAACCGTCCGGCTGACCCGGTCCGTCTTCGAAGCGAGTTGCGCCATACGCATCTTCCGATGCTGTCGGATATGGGGTTCGTCGAGTGGGAGTCCGACCCGTTCGTCGTATTTCGTGGGCCGCGCTTCGAGGAGGCTGCGGCCATCTTCGAGGCGATGTACGACTCGGCTACCAAGCTCCCTGACTCGCTGGTGGTCGGCTGTCGGCGACTCGAGAGAGAACGGAGCGCGTAGCAGTTCTCGAGGGATACGACGTTGTCGACTGTCGGTCGGGTGGGGTCGCGACGACACAGGACGGCGAGTCGAATCGGAGCCGGTGTTTTCGAACGGACGATCGGTATCGGTATAGGGAATCCACCCCACAGACCGATCATGAACGTCACGATCTTGCCCTCGAGCGTCGAGGGAACGGTTCGGGCACCGCCGTCGAAGAGTTACACCCACCGGGCGATTCTCGCCGCCGGCTACGCCGACCGGGCGACGATCAGCGACGCACTCTGGAGCGCGGACACCCGGGCGACCGCCCGCGCCGTGGAACTGTTCGGCGGCGACGTGAACCGAGACGAAGCGGGCACGCTCGAGATCGAGGGATTCGACGGCACGCCAGCGGTTCCGGCGGACGTCATCGACTGTGAGAACAGCGGGACGACGATGCGACTCGTCACGGCGACGGCCGCCCTCGCCGACGGCACCTCGGTGCTCACCGGCGACGAGTCGCTTCGATCCCGTCCCCAGGGGCCGCTTCTCGAGGCGATCGCCGACCTCGGTGGCGAGGCCGAGAGCACCCGTGGAAACGGCCAGGCACCGCTGGTCGTCACCGGCCCCATCTCCGGAACGTCGGTGTCGATCCCCGGCGACGTCTCCTCACAGTACGTGACGGCCCTGCTGATGGCGGGTGCCGTCACCGACGACGGGATCGAGATCTCCCTCGAGACGGAACTCAAGTCCGCTCCATACGTCGAAATCACAATCGAGTTGCTCTCGGCGTTCGGCGTCGACGTCCGCCGAACCGACGACGGGTTCGCCGTCGACGGCGGCCAGCGCTACGACCCCGCGGGCGGCGAGTACGCCGTTCCCGGCGACTTCTCGTCGATCTCCTACCCGCTCGCCGCGGGGGCGATCGCGGGTGAGGGGGGCGTCCGCATCGAGGGTGCCCACCCGAGCGCGCAGGGCGACAGCGCGATCGTCGAGATCGTCGACCGGATGGGTGCGAGCGTCGACTGGGACCGCAAAGCGGGGACGATCGACGTCTCCGCCGACTCGCTCGAGGGCGTCTCCGTCTCCGTCGAGGATACGCCGGATCTGCTGCCGACGATCGCCACCCTGGGTGCGGTCGCGGAGGGTGACACCCGAATCGTCGACGCCGAACACGTCCGCTACAAGGAGACCGACCGGGTGAGCGCGATGGCCGACGAACTCGGGAAACTCGGCGTCGAGACGACCGAAGAACACGATTCACTGACGGTCCACGGAAGCGAATCCGACCTCGAGGGGGCGTCCGTCGACGGCCGCGGCGATCACCGGATCGTCATGGCGCTCGCGCTTGCGGGCCTGGTCGCGGACGGCGAGACGACGATCGCAGGGGCCGAACACGTCGACGTCTCCTTCCCCGGCTTCTTCGACGCGCTCGAGGGCCTCGGTGTGAGCCTGGATCGATCGTAACGCCCACGAACGCGAGCGGCGACCGGCGGTGCGATTCAGAGGGGACACCGCCGATCGTACAGTGATTTTCCGATTCGCTTCGGTGTGCCAGCCGTGGAACTCGAGGACCGAGAATTTCGCCACTCGGGAGAACGGGTACGAGAAGATGGCGGCCGGCGCGGACGAGGTTACACCGATCGGGCGTCGTCGACGGCGTCGACGAAGGAGGCGGCAGTCTCTCTCACCAGATCCATGTCGCCGTCCGTGATCGCGTCGTAGTCGACGATCGCGCTTCCCGCGCCGACGGCGATCGCACCCGCATCGAAGTAGTCCGCGACGTTATCGGGCGAGACGCCGCCGGTCGGGATGACGTCGACGTCGCCGAGTGGACCCTGGAGCGCGCCGATGTGAGCCGGGCCGACGGTCTTCGCGGGAAACATCTTGAGAATGTCCGCACCGGCTTCCATCGCCGTGACGGCCTCCGTCGGCGTCATGACGCCGGGCGCGGAGAGAACGCCGTGTCGGTTGCACGTCCTGATGACCTCGACGTTCGTATCCGGCGCGACGACGAACTCAGCGCCCGCGTCGATCACCGACGCAGCGGTCGGTGCGTCGAGCACCGTTCCCGCCCCCACGACGGCGTCGGTATCGGCCAGTTCACGGTCGACCGCGGCGATCTGCTCTGCCGCGCGGGTGCCGTCCGCCGTCACCTCGAGGGCGCCGACGCCCGCGTCGTGGATCGCCCGCGCGACCGGCACGATCTGGTCCTCGTCGATTCCCCGAAGTACCGCGAGCACGCCGCTCTCGACGATCCGCTCCGAAACCTCGCGCGCTCTGGTCATTCGTCTCCCTCCGCTCCCGCCCGCGATCCCACGTTCGCCACTACCCGGTCGTTCGGAACCGACTCTCGGTTCCCAGATACTGATCGTCTCATCACGATTCGTCGATTCGCTACCCCAGGTCAAAACCGTTACTCACGAGCGAGGAAAAATCGGGCTACTCCTCGAGTCGACGGATCGTCACAGTCTCGGCCTCGAAGTCCTCGAGGAACGCACCGGTACCGCCAACGGTGTAGCGGTCCCCGTCGACGGCCAGTTCGAACGCGTTCTCGATCGGGAGCGTCGAGGTCGCGGGCCGGACGAGGCTCTGGCGGACGTCGACGACCTCGCCCGTAAGCGTCGCGGGCAACTCGCGGTCGCCGACGGACGAGCCGGTGACCTCGGCCTCGATCCGGGTATCCGTTGCCCGGTGTAACGCGAGCTGGAAGACCGCGTTTCGAAAGCCCTCGACGGTCCGGGGGAGCTCACTCGGCGTCGTCACGTAGCGTTCCTCGGCCGTCGGCCAGTAGTTCGCCAGGAACGACCCCGCGAGCACGGGCGCAAGTTGGGGCTGAGTGAGCGAGATCGCGCGCGTATCGCTTCCGGAGTTGGTGAGCATCTGGCTGGGCGCGAGCAGTCCGTGTTGCTGGTCGACCGTCAACATCGTCGGCACGAGCGCGTCCCAGGTCCGGACCGTGCTCGCGGTTCCCGCGAGCGAAGCGATGTCCAGCCCCTCGCCTTCCGTCCCCCCCAGCAACAGGAGAACGAGCACGTCCCGTTTGACGGTCTCCTCGAGCGTCGATCGGATCCTCGGGAGTACGTTCGCCGGAAGCGAGAGCGTCACCTCCTCGTCGGCGCCAGCGAGCAACGTTTCGATTCGTTTTACGACCGTCTGGCGGGATTTGATCACCTCGAACTGCTCGCTCGAGCGTTCGGGCGTCGAGTACCGGGATCGAATCTCCGGCTCCATCTCCTGGACGTCACGCGTCAGCCGGTCGAC
Organism: Natrialba swarupiae; assembly: GCF_008245225.1. Classification (GTDB taxonomy): domain Archaea; phylum Halobacteriota; class Halobacteria; order Halobacteriales; family Natrialbaceae; genus Natrarchaeobius; species Natrarchaeobius swarupiae. The sequence goes on along the minus strand of NZ_VTAW01000018.1, from coordinate 236 downwards.
GACCGTCTCGGGGTCGACGGGACGGATCACCGTCGGAACCGTGTGGTCGTCGACGGCGACCAGCCCGCGCTCCTCGAGTTCCTCGCTGATACTGTAGACGTACCGTTTCGAGACGTCTGCGGCGTCGGCGATCGAACTCGCTTTCGACTCGCCGTGGTCGAGGATCGCCAGATACGTGTCGATCTCCTTCTCGGAGAGCCCGAACCGCTCGAGAAGCGCCGTGAGCCCGTTGTCAT
>NZ_VTAW01000017.1 GCF_008245225.1 Natrialba swarupiae | reverse complement strand
AGACGGGCCGAGCACAGTTCAACCAGATTCAGCGCCTACTGGACAAGACAGTGAGGCTGTCGGTGTGATCGACTGAGACTCAGCGGTTGAACAGCCACCCGGTCAAGATGGCGACGCAGATGAATGCGGGGGGCAAATGAAGCACCATCAGTGAGACAGCTTCACTGTTCGTGACATCATCGACAAACAAAGCAAGCCCCAGGTCGGGGAGAAACGAAAGCACGAGCACAGCTACGGCAATCAACGTGAAGCTACGGTTCGGTGTATCTGAGCGCTTCGTCAGGAAGTAATATACTGCAGTTGCCCCGACAACCCCCAACGTCGTCCAGAGCGCGATTGGACCATACTGGAAAAACTCCGTCGAGCCTGGAATGTCGGCTGATAAAAAAGCCAACCGAGCGCGAGATTGACAGACAGTGCAAGCACCAGCGCAATTCCCCCACGCTTGGTGAGAACAGTCCGGTCGGGTGATTCACCAATACTGGCGTCCATCACTGAACCCGTATCCGTCGGGTGAAAACAAAAACCCCTTGTACTTTTGGCAGTCTCACAGCCGAGTTGCGTGATGGAGAGTAGGTCATCGTTTGAGTTTGCTGCCGCGGGCAAGACGCGACTTTTTATTGGGTGGTGGTCGTTTTTCAGTTCTACCGAGCGATCACTAATCCTCTCAGATTTTCTCGGTCCGTGTGACAGGCGCGCCTTCTATTCATCACTCGATTCGTGATGGTTTGCGTAGATGAGTTTAGGGACGGTGACCGATACAAAGCGTCTATCGAACAAATCGTTCGTCGGCTTGTTTTGATTGAATTGTTGACTTTGAGGCGGTGAGCCACCCGGTATCCGTGTCAGATGGAACGTCAAATTTGGGAACGAATGGCTTAATATCCAGCAATGGTGTCTGATCGACGACATCTATTCCGTTGACAGTCACGTTTCTATCTGTGACGGATTCTATCTCGACAACAGAGAGACCGATTGGATTCGGACGCTGAGGCGCTCGCGTCGCAAAGACACCGCGCGGTTCGTCATCGAGAAATGGTTCGACCTCCAGAGGAGCAGCATCGTCAGACGCATGGAAATGATACAACAAAATACAGTGCGTGAATCCATCGAGATCTTTCACTCCATCCGCGTAGGCTTCCTTGAGTTCGACAACCCCTTCCTCAGCAGCATTTCCGTCCGGTTGGATCGGCATTCCGTCTGGTGATTCGAAAGGCGTTCGGATTACCCCAATCGACTCATAGGTAAATTGATTTTCGGACACGACCTTAGTTCAGGCTTCGAGTGAGAAATCAGTTCGTGCAACACTCGCGCGTTATCTTGTACGGTGCTAAGAATCTCTCTCAGATTTGGTAGGACAACTGGCAGTCAGTACGCACATGCAGTGGGTGTGTGTTTCACCACTTTTGGAGTGAAACAAGCGAGGTCGTTGTGCTGCATCCACCCTCTATATTTAGCAGCCGGCTTTTGACACACTTCATATAGATCGATAGTCGCTTCGGTAACTGCTTGCACTCTACTGAGCGAGCGTGGGTTTCGTGTCCCATGCTGAATAAAGAAGCCGTGCTACTAACTACTGATAAGAGCGGGGCGACGCAGCTGCGGGTAAGCCGGAGTACGCGTGGCGAATGCATACCCGAGTGCGGTTCCGACGAACCGTATGGCTCGACTCCAGCGAACGCTCTCGAACGTCGCGGAGGAATCCGGCCGGGAGAACGGTCGGGTCGGCGTCGTCGGGGGAAGCACCGCGTACCCAAATCAGCCCGCGCTCGTCGGACGCGCGGCGTTTCGAACCGGCTCCGATCACGTTCGGGCGCTCGTGGCCGATCCGATCTACGAGATCGTCGCCGGCCAGTCGCCGAATCTGCTGGTAGATCGGTACGCCGGCGAGACGTTCGACAAACGCGCCGTCGCCCGCACCCACGAGATGAGCGAGTGGGCCGACGCCCTCGTGATCGGGCCGGGTCTCGTCGACGCCGAACCCGACGCGATCCGCTCGGTCGTCGACGCCGTCGCGATCGAACCCAGTCTCGAGGCCGACCTCTCGAATGCGGTTCTCACCCCTAGCGGAGCCGAAGACGACCCCATCTACGATGCCTACGGATCGCTCGAGGCGTTCTCGAGGGAGACGGACGCGGTCGTCACGCTGACCGGCGACGTCGACGAGATCGTCGCCGCCGGCGATCGGATCCAGAACGAAACGGGAACGTCGGCGCTGTCGGTCGCCGGGACGGGTGATACGCTCGTGGGTATCGTCGCGTCGTTGCTCGGACAGGGAATGGATCGAGCCGACGCGGCGGAGCTGGGCGCCTGGATTCTCGGCAAGACCGGCGAGCTAGCGACCGCGGAGTTCGGTCCCGGCGTCGTCGCGACGGACGTGATCGAGCGCATTCCGGATACGATCAGGTGAGTCGCTACTCTCCCTTCGCTCTGGCTTACGCCGACCACGATCGAAGCGGTCGCTCGAGTGCGCAAACGATTACCCGTCTGTCCGTTGTATCCATACGTATGTCCGAATCGACCGCCGAGCACGCGGGCGGGTGTGACCACGAAATTTCCCACCCCGTCTTCGCGGCGCTCTACGACCTGCTGCCCGAACCAGCACAGCTCCGGTCTCACCGGGAGTACCTGGTCCAGGATCTCTCCGGTCGCACCCTCGATCTCGGCTGTGGCAACGGCGAGTTGTTTCCCTACGCCGTCGACGCCAGCACGGGTGACCTCGAGTACCACGCGATCGAGCCCGATCCGCACATGCGCACGCGAGCCGAGAACAACGCACGGGAGACCGGCCTGCCGGTCGACCTCAGGGATGCCCGCGCCGAGTCGCTTCCGTACCCAGACGACGCGTTCGACGTCGTCGTCGCCGGCGTCGTCTTCTGTACGATCCAGGACCCCGACGCCGCCCTCGAGGAGGTCGCGCGGGTGCTGAAACCCGGCGGCGAGTTTCGCTTCCTCGAGCACGTCCGTGCCGACGACTGGCGGGCGAGCGGCCAGGACCTGCTGACACCGCTGTGGCGACGAGCCGCGGGAGGCTGTCACCTGAACCGGCACACGATCGACCGGTTCGTCTCCCACGACGCGTTCGGGCTCGAGGAGATCGAACGCACCGGCGTCGGAGTCTTTCCCGCGTCGCCTGTCGTCCGGGGCAGGTTGCGGCGAAACCGGGACGGCCTCTTCGGCGTCGGAACCGAGTAGGATGGACGGTCGGTGGATACCGACCGGCTCCAGCAACTGTACCGTATTCGGGATTTATCCCTCCGGGGGTCTCGAGTTGCTGTATGACCGACGATCGATTACGGATGACGCCCGGTCCAACCGAGGTCCCCGAGGAAGTGCGAAGCCGGATGGCGGAACCGACGGCGAACCCCGACGTCGAGCCCGAGTTCTTCGAGTGGTACCGAGGACTGCTGGACAAACTCGAGGCGATTTTCCGCGCGGATCCGAGCGCGAGCGCCCCCGTTGAGGACGGCGACGAGTCGAACGTGGATATGGTCGTCCTCGGCGGCGAAGGAATCCTTGGCCTCGAGGCTGCCGTCGCCTCGCTGGTCGACGACGGCGACCGCGTGCTCTGTCTCTCGAACGGCCTCTACGGCGACGGCTTCGCCGATTTCGTCGAGAGCTACGGGGGAGAGGCCGTCACGTGCGGCGTTTCAGATCGGGGGACGCTCGATGCCGACGTCGTCGCCGAAGCGATCGAAGACGCACGGGCCGACGGCGACGACTTCGAGGTCGCGACGATGGTCCACTGCGAGACGCCGACCGGGACGTTGAACGACCTCGAGCCGATCCTCGACGTCCTCGACGAACACGGGATCCGCTCGGTCGTCGACGCCGTCTCCTCGCTCGGTGGAACGCCGGTTCCGACCGACCGGATCGACGTCTGCATCGGCGGCAGTCAGAAGTGTTTCAGCTCGCCGCCAGGACTCACTATCTGTTCGGTAAGTGATCGTATCTGGGATCGGATCGAGTCCATCGAGAACCCGACGCTCTACGCGAACCTCGAGCCCTGGCGGACCGCCGTCGACGACGAGTGGTTCCCGTACACCCACCTCGCGTCGAACCTCTCCGGGCTCGACGCCGCCGCCGATCTGTTGCTCGAGGAGGGAATGGAGTCCGTCTTCGATCGCCACGAGTCGGTCGCCACGTACTGTCACGAGCGGGCCGGGGAACTCGGCCTCGAGACCTACCCTGCCGACGAAGGCGACTGTTCGCCGACGGTGACGGCACTCGACGTCGATGGTCGTGCCAGCGAGCTCCAACGACGGATGCTCGAGGACCACGAGATCGTGCTGGCAACAGGACTCGGCGACCACGAGGACGAGATACTTCGAATCGGCCACATGGGGCACAACGCCCGTCGTGACCGGGTTGAGCGAACGATGGACGCACTTGCCGACGTCCTCCAGTGAGACGACCGATTGACCGTCAGTGCCGGCACACTCGCGACCGGGCGGCGGTCGCACTGGAACAGCGGGACAGCAGTCCGTACGAGGATACACGAACGGGTCGGACGAACGGATACGTCCCCAGCCTGGCCGGAAGCTGCAGGTAGAACGGTTTCCCCTCTCGTCCGACTACCCGTCTCTATGTCCGAGCCCGACCGAGAACCGACCGAGACACCCACGACCGACAGGGAGGAGGCCGAACGCGAGGGGAAATGGATGGGGCGAAACTGGCTCGGAATCGCTGCCGTCTCGATATTCGGACTGGTGCTGATCGTAATCGCGCTGATGCAGGCAACCGGCCTGATGGACGTCTTCGCACCGGTCGTGGAAACCGAAATCCAGCAGTGGGCTATCTTCGGTGTTCTCGTTCTGATCTGGCTCGGAGCCGCCGGCTGGAGCTGGAACGCGATTACGGGATGACGACGGTCACCGACAGTACGACCAGTCTCGAGACGCACCCGACCCGTCGGATCGGTCGCTCGGACGAATCGTCGCCTCGTCTGGAAGACAGGGCTCGCTACAGTAGTGGCGTTCGACAGTCGTCTCCCTGGCCGTAACGACCCAGCTGAGCCGATACTCCTGTGGTTCGATCACGACGTCGCACGTCGAACACTGGACTCGTTCCGACGACGATCGCTCTCCCTCGAGACGGGCGACGTGTGACCGTTCGATCGGAATGTCGAGTTCAGGACGCACGTCGTCGGTGGTGACGTCGTCGACTCTCCGTACTCGAGACGTCGCTATCGTATCGGCGTTCGAATCGCCCATAGCGCAACATCAACAAATTATTATAAATAGGTCGGGACGACTGTCACCAACTGATGGATGTCTGCCCAAATAATAATTTATAGTATATATATGTGGAAGTGGTAGCTTTACTACAGCACTTCCGGCGCGGTCGGTCCCGAATCGGGGTTGTGACGTCCTCCGAGAGCCACCGGTGTACGACCCACTCGGGCGTGATACGGATTGGTGTAAGATGTCCCGGCGAACCCGCCCCACGGGTCACGGGTGTGTCAGCACTGACGGGCAGCAGCCCGTATGCCACGCTCTCCCGTAGCAATCCTGAATCGGAAGGAAACCCGTTTAGTCGGGCCGCACGAGGGACAGATAATGAGTACGGATTACCGGATCGGGCTCGTCGGCAAACCCTCCGTCGGCAAGTCCTCCTTTTTCAACGCGGCGACGATGAACGACGTCCCCGAAGGGGCCTATCCATTTACCACGATCGACCCCAGCGTCGGTGAAGCCTACGTACGCGTCGAGTGTGCGGCACCCGAGTTCGACGAAGAGTGTACGCCGTCGGTTGGCTACTGCGATCACGGCACCCGATTCGTCCCCACAAAACTCGTCGACGTCGCCGGGCTGATCCCCGGCGCACACGAGGGCAACGGCCTCGGCAACCAGTTTCTGACCGACCTGAACGAGACCGACGTCCTCGTCCACGTCGTCGACTTCTCCGGGGAGACGGACCTCGAGGGCGAACCGACCGAGGGTCACGATCCGCGCGAGGACATCGCGTTCTTAGAGGAGGAACTTGACCAGTGGTATCTCGACGTCTTAGAGAAGGGGATCGGTCGCTACGAATCGGGCTACACGACCGAGGACGACGCCATCGAGGAGGAACTGGCCGAACAGATGAGCGCGTTCAAGACGAACGAAGACGAGATCAAGCGCCTGATTCGCCGGATCGACGTCGGCTTCGATCCCGACGAGTGGGAGGAAGCGGACAAACTCGAGTTGGCCCGCGAGATCCGCACGGAGACCAAACCGATGGTGATCGCGGCGAACAAGATGGACACCCCCGAGGCCCAGGCGAACTACGCGGAGATCACGAGCGATCCCGACTACGAACACCTGACGATCGTTCCCTGCAGCGCCCACGCCGAGAAGGCGCTCAAGTCGGCTGACAAGGCCGGCGTCGTCGACTACCGACCCGGTGACGCCGACTTCGAGATTACGGGCGATATTTCGGGCGAACAGGAACAGGGTCTCGAGCAGATTCGAGAGTTTCTCTCCGAGTACGGCGCGACCGGGGTCCAGGCGGCCCTCGAGACGGCACTGTTCGACGTGCTGGGCGTGACACCGGTGTTTCCCGGCGGTGCGAACGGGCTCGGGAACGAACGCGGCGAAGTGCTCCCCGACTGTTATCTGATCCCGCCAGGGTCGACGGCCGAGGACTTCGCGTACAGCCTCCACTCGGACATCGGTGACGGCTTCCTCCACGCGATCGACTGTCGGTCGAACCGCCAGCTCGGCAAGGAGTACGAAGTCGAGGCACGTGACGTCCTCGAGGTCATTACGACCAACTGAGAGGGAGTATCGTCGCCACCCGACGGTTTCGGCCTCGTCTGTCGTGGCTGTCTCTCGATCCGTCACAGGAAACCGATGACCCCCGACGATAATCCCCCTGAGACGATCCGCCGTACAGACCGCGCTCGATCGCAGTCCGAACCACCGTGTGATGGTGGCGCACGGTTTAAGTGTGCCTGCCCGAAACCTTCGAGCCGACGAGATCGAATATGACGGGCCGACCAGCGAACGAGACGAACGGCGAACCGGACGGGGAGGGGCCCGAACGCGATGCTCGAGTGCACGGACCCGACGACGCGGAGTCTACCGTCGACGGGGACGAACCGGATGACGAGGGAGATACTCCGGCTGCCGACGGGATCGGATCGGATGTTGATGGGGCTGATTCGGTCGATGGAGACGCCGAACAGGACGAAGAACACAGCCTCCGGGCGGCCGAGGGTGTTCCCGACTGGGAAGACGAGTACGTCGACCGGGTCGCCGACCGACTGTTCGTCAACTACGATCTCGAGAAAGAGAGAGTCGTCGAGACCGAACGGTTCGACCTCTACGGCGAGTTGCGCATCGAGAGTTCGAAACACTTCCTCCACCCGTCGGTCACGTACGCGAACCACGAGGCGTACGAACACCTCTTCGTGACCCGCGAGTCGCGGGTGAGCGAATCGCGACTGGAGTCGCTGGTCGACCTCGGCCACGACCTCGCCGACGAGTGGATCGAGGCGAACGAGGACCACTTCAGTACGACGTTTACGTTCGTCGTCGTCGCTCCGGAGATATCCGACGAGGTCGAGACGTTCGTCGAGGAATTCTCGGAGCGGACGCTGTTGAAGTTCGGCTACAACGGCGAGTACAAGATTCGACTCGCCGTCGCCGCCCCGGAACACGAGGTGTTCGTCTCGAGTCCCGGTGCCGAGATCGAACCGGCGTTCGTCCACTGGGAGTCCCCAGACGATGGGACGTCAGGTGGCCCGTTCCGTCGACTAGTCGGCAAGCTCGGACTCTAATCAGCACCCGAAACGCGCCGGTCTATCCCGCTCGTTCCGTGTGGTGGTTACGCGCCGTAGGCGACTCGCCGGGCGAACGCGTCGAGGCGCGATTTGAGACGACCCAGCACGACGACGTGTGGGCTGACCCGACGCAGTTCCTCTTCCTCGAGTTCGATGCGCTCGCCCTCGAGGGGGTCTCGGCTTCGGTGTCCGTCTTCGGTCGCCATATCGACCACGGTACTCATGCTACAGCGGCCGCAGGCTTCCTTCTCGGACGAATCGGTCATACGTCGACCGACGAGTTCGAGATACCTAACTCTACCGACTGGTCGGGTTCGGTCGACGGAAAGAGGGCGTGGATGGCGGGAACCGGACGACGGGAATCGGTTCCGGAGCTCGGAGGAAACGGTATCGATGCTAGTCGTCGCTCGGTCCCGTTTCGGCGCCGACGATCGAGTCGCTATCGAGCCCGTCTCTGGCCTCTTTGATGCTCGTGTATCCCATCTTGAGTAACCCGAGTGTCAACCCGACGAGGACGAGCGCGATGATGCTCTGTAGCCCGAGTGATATCGACTCGATCGTCCCGGGTTCGCCGGAAAGGATCGTCAACGGGTTTCTGAGGAGTCCGATCCACAGGAGACCGACGAGCGTGACGCCGATCATGAACAGGAGCGGGACGCCGGTGCTGATCAGCTGTTTGGTGTCGCTCCAGTTTGCGAGCCAGATCGTCGCGACGAGCAACGCGAGCGCGGCGAGGGTCTGGTTCGCACCGCCAAAGAGCGGCCAGATATTCTCCCAGGTACCGGAGGCGACCAGGAGGTAGCCACCGATCGCGGCGACGCTCGCGTTCACGTAGCGGTTCATGAACGTCTCCTCGATCTGGGTCTCGGGCGTGCCGATGATCTCCTCTAACATGTATCGACCCAGTCGCATCGCCGTGTCGGTACTGGTGAGCAGGAAGCTCACGAACAGGAGGCCGATGAACGTCGTCGCGGTTGCGACTCCGAGGCCGTAGACGGTGAGCAACGCGCCACCACCGGCCGGGAACGTGACGAGCGCTGCAGCGAGGCTGTCACCGGCACCGGCGACGAGCGAGACGGCGAGGATCGCAGTCACCGCGAGCAGGCCCTCGCCGAGCATGCCGCCATACCCGATCAGTCGCGCGTCGGTTTCCTTGTCGAGCTGTTTGGCCGTCGTCCCCGAGGAAACCAGCGAGTGGAAGCCGCTGATCGTCCCGCAAGCGATCGTGATGAACAGGAACGGGAACAGCGGGCCGAGCGCCGGATGGACGAATCCGGTGAACGCCGGCAGGTTCGCAGTCAGCGCGTCGACGGTGACCGTCTCGACTCCCGGATCCCAGACGGCATCGATCGTGACTGGGCTGAAGCCGATTACGGTGGCGACGATGACGGCGAGCAACATCCCCCCGACACCGACGTACAGGATCGCGGAGGTCAGGAAGTCCCGCGGCTGGAGCAACACCCAGACCGGCAGGACGCTCGCGGCGAACGCATAGAGGACGACGACGATCGTCCACGCCGCGAAGTTTGCACCCATCGCGCCAGCGAGCGGGAGGAAGCTGAGTGCACCCTCACCGAAGATCGTGATCGTTCCCGCGGGCATCGTCTCCGTCGCGACGATCGCGAACGGGAACTCGAGGCCGACCCAGACACCGCCGAAGACGGCGAGGGTGAACGCGATCGCCCCCGGAATAAACGGGAGCCCGAACTGGTAGAGATAGACTCCGAAGAGAACGGCAAGCGCGAGGTAGACGATACTCGCGGTGGCCGCCGCCGGGAACGCGTTGAACACCGCGGCGATGAGGAACGCGAACGCCGCGATCACGAGGATGATCGTCAGGAACGCGAACCACAGTAACATGTTCTTGCCGCGTTTCCCGACGTACTGGCCGATGATGTATCCGATCGATTTCCCCTCGTGGCGAACGCTCGAGGAAAGCGACATGAAGTCGTGCACCGCGCCGAAAATCGGGTTGCCGATACCGACCCACAACAGCGCGGGGAGCCAGCCGAACGCGGCTGCGGCCGTGATCGGTCCAGCGATCGGTGCCCCGCCCGCAATACTCGAGTAGTGGTGCCCGAGCAAGACCGGTTTCTTGGATGGCACGTACTCCTGGCCATCCTGATACTTGTGTGCCGGTGTTGTCCGCTCGTCGTCAAGTTCGACGAACTGCGCAAGATATCTCGAGTAGCCGAGATATCCAACTGTGAACGTTATCAGTACGAACGCGACCATCCAAACTACCTGTACCATTGTTTCATACCCCAGGATACACCATGGATAAATACGACTTAAATCTCCCCCAAACAATCACCATGTTTTAGTATAATAAATTATATTTATCACAGATGATCGAAGTGAATCAACGGCCAGGAAGATCAACGAAGTTCTTTCTCAATAAAACATATGAAATGAATGTTCGGAAAGGCTGTAACAATTGGTGTGGAGTCGGCCGCAGCAATTTCCGTCTCTAGTGCGGTGTAACTGTTTGCCACTGGCTTCCAATCAATCACTATTTTCCACCACGTGGTCCTCTATTGCGTCGACTGCGTATCGCTCGCGTGTACTGGAACCGCCGGGGTCCAATGTTCTCCCACCTAAACATGACATATTTTTCATGGAATTTATTATGTACGAGTCTTCTCTATGAATATTAGAACGTATGACGAACGTGGTGGATTCGGTGCGCCAGACCGTTGAACAGCAGCCGCTCTCGGTAGCGCTCGTAGACGGTAACGACGAGCTGACGTATCGAGACCTCTGGATTCGGGCCAGTGAGTTCGCCGGAGGGCTTCGAGAGTACGACGTCAGAGCCGGCGATGCGGTACCGATTTGCCTCCCGAACAGCACCGCGTTCGTCGTTTCACTGCTCGGGACGCTCCGAAACGGGAGCATCGCTGTGCCGATCAATCCCCGGTTCGAAACCGAAGAGAAAGCCGTGATCACACGGCAGGTCGACGCGAACGTCGTCGTCGCGACGGACGATCAGGTGACGGGTATTCTCTCGAACGTCGACACGCTCGACGCGCTGGTACGGGTCGGCGACGGTGCGAATCTGGGAGTCGACTTCGAGGCGTTTACCGACACCGACGGGCTCTACGACTTCTGGGAAGTCATCGAGCGAGCGGACGAGGATCCCGCATTGCTCTCGTATACAGGTACGGAAACGCCGAGAAAGACGGGTGTGGTTCTCTCACACGAGGCGCTTCGGTCGAACGCCGAAGCCGTCGCAGAGATCGTTCCAGGTGGCCTCGGTCCGGAAGACGAACAACTCAGCGTGCTCCCAGCGACTCACCTCTTCAACATAACCCCCGTTCTCAACGCGACGCTCCTCACAGGTGGTCGGTACAACCTGATCGCGAATCCGTCGGCCGAAGCCACGGTCGATCGGCTCGACGCACACGACATCACCGTCTTCCACCTCTCTCCGTCGATGTACGCCAGGTTGGCCGCGGACGAACTGCTCGAGGGCGTCGACCTCTCGTCGCTGCGGGTCGCCGGTTCGGTAGGTGGTCCGTTTCCTCCCAGTGCTCGAGAGATGCTGTCGGATGCCGGCTGTGAGAAGCGGTACTACTTCTACGGCAGAACCGAGACGGGGCCGGTCGCGCTGGTGAACGTCGACGGCAGCAACCGGTCGCTCGGTCGCCCAGTACCCGGTGGCCAGGCCCGTATCGTCAACCTGGCGTTCGAAGAGTGTCCGGTCGTCGAGGGCGACGGGGCCGTTTCATCCGAGGCCTGTGGTGAACTCGTCGTCGCCGGCCGGAACGTCGCCGACGGCTACTACGACAACGACTCCCTCGAGGACGAACGGTTCACGCTCCGAGGGGGTGACAACTGGTATCACACCGGGTTGTCCGCGTACAAAGACGCCGACGGCTACGTCTATCGCGTCGAGGACTGATCGCGCTCCTCGGCGCGAATCACATCGAGTTCGTCCGCGACGTCGGCGAGCAACGGCCCCCTGATCTCCTCGACGCGGGCCTCGATCTCCGCGACAATCGGCGGCTCGAGGCGATCGTGGGCCGCTTCGATCCGATCTCGTTCTTTCGAACACCGTTCGCGAAGGTACGACGCGCCCCGTCCCTCCTCGTGAGACTCGGGTTCCGGTGTCACTCTGTTGATGACGATTCCGCCGACGTCGAGATCGTACTCATCGAGTGCGTCGATCGCGCGTTCGGTCTCGCGAAGCGAGAGGTCGTCCGGGTTCATCACCAGATAGAACGAGGCGTCCGTCCGAAGCGTCTCGTGGGCGAACTCGAACCGATCTCGTCGTTCCTCGAGTCTGGCGAGGATAGGATCGCCCTCGCGCATTCGCCTGGGCTCGCGCTTCCCGATCGCTGCTCGCTCGTAGAGTTCGACACTTTGCATCCGCTTGGCCCGCAGTTGTTCGACCCAGTCCCGAAGGAGCTCCGGGAGCGAGAGCAATCGAAGCGTTCCGCCGGTCGGCGAGGTGTCGAACACGACTCGATCGTACTCCTCGGCGTTGGCCATCACGTCGATGAACCGATCGAACAGGGCGGCTTCGTAGGCCCCCGGCGTCTGGTGGGCCATCTCGAGTTGGACGTCGACCTCGTTGATCATCGACGCGCTCAGCTGACTGTTGAGTTTCCGTTTGATCCCCTGGAGGTGGTCGGCGATCTCGCGTTCGGGATCGATCTCCATCGCCCAGAGGTTTTCATAGCTCTCGACGCGCTGTGGATCGTCGCCGAAGGACTGCTCGAAGACGTCGCCCGTGCTGTGGGCCGGATCGGTCGAGACGAGCAGGGTCCGATCGCCCGCCCGTGCACTGTCGAGTCCGAACGCACTCGAGACCGTCGTCTTTCCGACGCCACCTTTCCCGCCGAAGAAGACGAATCGTGTTCCACCCATCAGAAGTGAAGCTGCTTTCCTTTTCGCTCGAGGAGGCTCCCGCGGTCCCACATCCGCCGTTGCCACTGTTCGTATTCGTCCTCGAGATACGGCAGTAACTCGGCCGTATAGTATGAGACCGGGCTCGGAATGCCGAACGCGTCGGGAAAGCACGCGACCATGAACGCGTCCTCGATGTCCTCGGCCTCGAGTTCGATGATTTCGTACGCCGGATGTGAGAACAGCCCGTGGTACAGCCCACGCGCCCAGAGACCGGGTAGCGTGTCCTCGAACCGATCGCGCAACCATCCTTCGAGTGCGTTTTTGTATGCGACGATACGACGAACCAGACTCATGCCAGGACGTTTCGAACGTCGGGCCAAAAGCATATCGCCCGAGCCAGCGACCAGTTCTATTATACGAGTTGGGCGTTAATTCGACAGCTATGGATTCGGGGCGAATACCGGTGACGGTCGTCAGCGGGAACCTGGGTGCCGGGAAAACGACGCTACTCAACCACCTTCTCGAGCGCACCGATCGGCGCATCGCCGTCCTCGTCAACGACATGGGCGACGTCAACGTCGACGCGGCGTTGCTCGAGGACGAAACCGATCTCGCGCGAGATGGCATCGCCGAGTTGAGCAACGGCTGTATCTGCTGTGAGCTTCAGGACGACCTCGAGACCGAAGTTCGTCGGTTGGCTCGGGGCTACGACTTCGACCAGTTGGTCGTCGAATCCTCCGGGATCAGTGAACCCGCGCCGGTCGCACGGCTGTTCACGACCGGGTCGGCCGCTGCCGAGCGCTACGAGGTCGACTCGCTCGTCACAGTCGTCGACGCCAGTCTACTCCTCGACGCCGTCGAGGGCCAATCGCTCGAGCGGGAGACACCACCGGACGCCGAGGATCGGCCGCTCTCTGACCTGCTCGTCGAACAACTCGAGTTCAGCAACGTCGTCCTGTTGAACAAGGCGGATCTCCTCGACGCGGACGACCTCGACCGACTCGAGACGATCGTGGAAGCGCTCCAGCCCGACGCGGAGATCCACCGAACGACGTTCAGCGAGATCGATCCCAGCCGGCTTCTCGGTCGGGAACTGTTCGATCCCGACGAACTCGGTGACCTCCCCGGCTGGCAACGCGCGCTCGAGCACGCTCGAGAACACGGACATCTCGACGACCACGGTGATCACAGCCACGACGACCACGACGACCACGGCCATAGCGATCACGGCCACGACGAACACGACGAACACGGCCATAGCGATCACGGCCACGACGAACACGACGAACACGGCCACAACGACCACGAACACGATCACCGAACCCCTGACCAGATTTACGACGTCACGTCGATCACGGTCCGGCGAACCGAGCCGTTTCATCCGACCCGATTCGCCTCGTTTCTCGAGGAGTTGCCCGAGTCGGTCGTCAGAGCGAAAGGGAAGTGTTGGATCGCGGGTCGCCACGATCTCTTGATCCAGCTCAGTCAGGCCGGGCGCTCCGTGGTGGCCGAAGCACGGGGGAACTGGGTCGCGACGCGACCGGCCGCCCAGCAGCGTCTCTACCGCCGAAATCACCCAGACGAACCCTGGGACGACGAGCACGGCGACCGCCGGACCGAACTCGTCTTCATCGGCCAGTTCGACGAAGCCGCGCTTCGTGACTCCCTCCGGGATTGCGTCTGCACTCCCGGTGCCGTCGAGGACGGGTCGATCGAGAACCCGTTCCCCAGCGAGGTCGGCGGGAGGGTCGTCCTGCGCTAACTCGGGTTACTCAAGGTCTCGAGTCACGGCCTCGAGCATTCGGGAGAGTTCGCGACGCCGCTTCCATGTGGCGATCCGGTCACCGAAGGGAATCGGTGCGGCGAGTTCGACCGAGGAGTGGATCGTTACCCGTGTTCCCTCGTTTTCCCTGTCGAACTCGATCCGGGTCTCCATCCGGGCGAACGGGCCGTCCTCGCTCGCCTGCGTGTAGACGATTGCGTCGTCGCGGTTCTCGAACCGAAGTGGGAACTCGAGGCCAGGTCCCGACGCGACGACGATCGTTTCTTCCTCGCGCTCGTCGACGCTCGAGGGTGTGAACGACCCTTCGGCTTCGACCACGGTCGCGGGATCGAGGTGTCGGCGAAGCACGCCCGGCGTTTCCTGTATGAATCCGGAAATCGATACGTCTCGCATACCACACTCGTTTAGACCCCTGCCGGATAACGTTCGGTGATCGATCTTACGCAACGACGAAAACGACTAAGTACGCGACGGACGCCTCTACTGACATGAGCGACGACGAGCGGGAGGGGTTTCGCGACGGACTCGAGTCCTCGGAGGGCGATCCACGAGTGGCAGCGCTGTTCAACGTCGCCCTTTCCGTCCTGTTCGGATGGACGGTCGTCTGGGGGCTCTCGTTTATGGGTGCGACCGAGTTAACGCTCGTCAACGTCGCGTTCGTCGCGCTGGTCATCTTCGCGATCACGCAGTTCGTAATCAAACCGTAAGCAGTCGACGGACGAGCGTCTTCCTGACGGTGGAGTCGGTGTGTCGAAACAACAGGTACACAACCGACCGCGGTTTTGTCGTGGTATGGACCGACGGGCGCTCGCGTCGTACCGGCCCACCAAACCCGAGGTCGCGGTGTTCGTCTCGGGGGTCACCAGCATGGGCCTCGAGATTCTCGCCGTTCGAATCGTCGCGCCTCAGTTCGGGAGTCACATCTACACGGTCGGCGGGATCCTGACCGTCTTTCTGATCGCGTTGAGCCTCGGCTACTGGCAGGGCGGGAAACGGGCGTCACTGGCGACGAACCGGCAGATGAGCTGGATCATGCTCGCGACCGCAGTCTACGTCGGGATCGTGATCTACGCCGGCGATCTGTTGCTCGCGTATACGTCGACGCTGCCGCTGCCGCCTCGGTACGCCTCGTTGCCGGCAGTTATTGCGCTGTTCGGCCCGCCGACGTACTTGCTCGGATTCATCAGCCCGTACGCCGCCGAACTCTCGCAGAAACAGGGGGTCGGCGAGGCGTCGGGTCACGTTTACGCGCTCGGGACGATCGGGAGTATCGTCGGCTCGGCGGCGACGACGTTCGTGCTCATTCCCGCGATGACGATCGAGACGATCGGCCTGCTGTTCGGGTTCGTTCTGGTCGCGACGGCCGTCGGACTCACGCTTCCAGGGCTCCCCCGCAAGCCGACGATGGCGAGCGTCGCGATCGCAGTATTGCTCGTTGTCGCAGCCGGCGTGAGTCCGGTTGCACTCGACCACCGTGGTGACATCGTCTACGAGGAGCACACCGCACACCAGCACCTCGAGATCGTCGACAACGGTGACGAGCGGACGATGTATCTCGATGGCTCGCGCCACAGCGCCACGGATCTCTCCGATCCGGATCGCCACGTCTTCACGTATACGCGGTACTTTCACCTCTCGATGCTCGCGGTTGACGACCACCAGGACGTCGAGCGGGTGTTGTTCGTCGGTGGCGGCGGTTTCACCGGCCCCCAGGACTTCGAACAGCGGTACGACGCGACGGTCGATGTCGTCGAGATCGATCCGGCGGTGACCAACGCCGCAGAGGAGTCCTTCGGACTCGAGGAAAACGAGGATCTGAACGTCTACGCCCAGGACGGACGGCAGTTCCTCGAGAACACCGACGAGACGTACGACGTGATCGTCCTCGACGCCTACAAACAGGACCAGGTGCCGTTTCACCTCACCACGGTCGAGTTCATGGAACTCGCGTCGGATCGACTGAGCGACGACGGCGTTCTCTATGCCAACGTCATCTCCGCACCCAGTGGCTCCGGATCGGAGTTCTACCGAGCCCAGCATCGAACGATGGAGACGGTCTTTCCCGACGTCTACAGCTTCCGAACGTCGCCATCGAGTGCGATTCAGAACATTCAGGTCGTGGCGACGAACGCCGACAGCGATCTCAGCCAGGCCGACCTCGAACGACGAAACGCGGAGCGCGACCTCGGCGTCGACCTGGCGGACGCCGTCGACAACCGAATGGATTATCCGAACACCGACGACGCGCCGGTGTTGCGGGACGACCGCGGCGGCGTCGACGAGTTACTCGATCCGATGCTCGGTCAGCGATACGTCATCGAGGAGACCGACGGTAGCGGATCGAACGGGACACTCGAACCGGACGTCGAACCGGAGAGTCCGACAGAATCTGACGCAGCGACCACTCCGGGGCTTAGCGCGGTTCCGTCCGGCGTTCGATGATCCTTGGACCGTCTGACCCATCGTCGGTAGCCGTACTCGTCTCGGTTGCATCTGTCCTCGACTTCGTCGGCCGCCGGGGTGGTTATTCCGATCCTTGCGGCCGCGGTTGGTGACCTATCAACGTATTACACCGTCACGGATCCGGTCAATCGATTATTACTCGAGAACCGATGACTGGCTCCCAATTACGGTCCGATAATATACTATCTAATACATATATCATAAGGGATGGGTAGGGGACAAATCATAAATTAGTATATTACTTTTGGTGACCGGAAGATCCGTTTCATGCGTCGAAACCGCCACAACCATACACGCTCTATTTCAGGCGGTATACCGAACGATCGCATCGAACTATGTTTTCTGTGAGACTGTGTTTGCTTGTGGGGCTATCGGATCGGAGTCAGAAGCCTGGGAAATAGTCCGTAATGGGATTCATCAGTATTATATTATTTTTCAATACGTAATCGAAAATTGACATAGAGTACGAGCTGGTTACAGGAGAACTGTAGTCGCCTAATCACGAATTGTCCGCCCTGTCGTGGCTCTATTCTCTGGAACGCTGTCGGCGTTCTCTTCGGCGACGAGTCCGATCGACGAACCAGCCGGGGACGGATTCGAAAGCGGCATCCGTCACGGTTTCGAACCGGCCACCGGTAGGCACCGTCACTTTGTCGAGGCTGGCGACGACGTGTCGTCGAGTTCGTCGTCTGCGAGCGGCGAACTCGACCAGTACTCGTGCTCGTCGAGTTCGCGAAAGCAGGCGACTTCGTGATCGGATCCGACGTCGTACGCGCCGGGATCCTCCCGCAGACAGGCGTCTCGTGCCTCCGGACACCGGGTGTGGAACCGACAGCCCGACGGCGGGTTCTTCGGATCGGGGATGTCGATCTTTCGAACCGGCGGATCGCCGGAGTCGACCCCTGCCCGAAGGTCGGGCGTCGCCCACCGGAGAACCTTCGTGTAGGGATGTTTGGGGTTGGTGATGATCTCTTCGGCCGGCCCGATCTCGACGAGTCGGCCGAGGTACATTACGCCGATCCGTCCGTCGCCGTGGGAGGCGAAGTAGCGCGCGTTCGAGAGGTCGTGCGAGACGGCGATGAAGGAGGTATCGAACTGGGCTTGCAGATCGAGCATCAGGTCCATCATCTCGACGCGAAGCGAGACGTCGAGTGCGCTGATCGCCTCGTCGGCGAGGATGAGATCGGGGTCCATCAACAGCGCTCGCACGAGCGCGACGCGTTGTTTCTCCCCGCCCGAAAGCTGGTGGGGGTACCGCCCCGCGTAGTCGCCAGGCGGCGTCATCCCCACCCGCTCGAGCATCGAGAGCACCTCTCGGCGGCGATCGCCCGCGCTCATCTGTCCCTGCCAGCGTTTCAGCGGTGCCTCGAGGATCTTCATCACGCGGCGGTTCGGGTTGAGCGAACTCCCCGGATCCTGGTGGATGATCTGGAGCGAGCGGCGGATCTCGTCGTGAGGGATGTCGACGTCGCCACGATTGTCTTTCGCGTCCCAGATGTCCTGGCCGCGGTAGGAGACGCTCCCGCCGGTCGGCCGCTGGAGGCCGATCGCGGTCTTGCCGAGCGTGGTCTTTCCACAGCCCGACTCGCCGACCAGCGCGACGACGTCGTTCTCTTCGATGTCGAGCGAGACGCCGTCGACGGCCTGGACGACCTCCGGATCGCCGAAATCAAGCAGCCCCTGACTCTCCTCGAAGTGGACTTCCACGTTCTCGAGGGAGACGAGGTGGTCGCTCATCGCTGATTACCTCCGGTGGTCGCCTCGGCGGCGTCGACGTTGAACGGAATCTCCTCGGCGGCGTGTGCCCAGTGGTGGCAGGCAACGCCGTGGCTCTCGGAGACGCCGTGGTAGTCGGGGTCGGTGGCGACGCAGGTGTCGTCGGCGAGCGGACACCGTGGATGGTACGAACAGCCGGCTGGCACGTCGACCGGATCCGGTGCGGAGCCGTCGATCGGGCGCATCTCGGATAGCGGCGCATCGAGGTTCGGGGTCGCGTTCAACAGCGCCCGCGTGTAGGGATGTGCCGCGTGTTCGAGGATCTCCTCGGTCGGGCCGATCTCGACCAGTTGGAAGGCGTACATGACGGCCATCCGGTCTGCGAGTTCGGCCACCAGCGGCAGGTCGTGCGTGATGAACACGAGCGTCAGGTCGTACTTCTCTTTTAACTTCTCGAGCAACGAAAGGATCGATCGCTGCATCAGGAGGTCGAGTGCGGCCGTTGGCTCGTCCATGACGAGGACGTCCGGCTCGAGGACGACCGAGAGCGCGATGAGCGCCCGCTGTTTCATCCCGCCGGAGAGTTCGTGTGGGTAGGCCTCGAGCACCCGCTCGGGCTCGAGGTAGAGATCCGAGAGGAGTTCACGTGCCCTGTTCATGCCGGCCTCGACGTCGTAGTTGTGGGCGTCGAGGGTCTCGGTGAAGTGGCCGCCGACGTTCATCGTCGGGTTGAACGAACTCATCGCGCCCTGGAAGACCATCGAGATGTCCTCCCAGCGGAGTTTCTTGAGTTCGCGGTCGTCGAGTTCGAGGACGTCGACGGACTCCCTCTCGTCGGGATGGTAGGTAATCTGTCCGGAGAGAATTCCGGGTTCGACGACGGCGTCGAGCATGGCGGAGGCGAGCATCGATTTGCCGCTTCCGCTTTCGCCGACGATGCCGAGGATTTCGTTTCGTTCGATGTCGAGGTCGGCGCTCTCGAGCACTCGGGAGACGCCGCGGTCCATCTCGAAGACGACCTCCGCGTCCCGAATCTCGACGATCGGGTCGGCGGTCTGGTACAGGTCTCGGTCGGTCGTGGATTCGTGCATACTCATCGTCACACCCCCGTCATTGGGTCGGGTTCGTCGGTCTCATCGGTGTTCGATTTCCCTTCGTTTCTCGTCCGCACGCGGGGGCTAAATAGCCTGTCGGTTCCCTGTGCGAACAGCATCAATCCGAACGAAAGGACGACGATCGGAAGCATCGGGACGATCAGCATGTACGTCGCCTCCGGGTTCAACAGCGCACTCGCGTTGGCGTACGCGAGGTGCATCATGACGCCCCAGTTCTCGACGCCTCGGAACGAGAGAAAGCCGAGGAAGTAGAGCGCGACGCTGTCGTAGATCACGCGCCGGGAGGCGTAGACGAAGTTGACGAGAACGTACGGCATGAGATTCGGCAGGATGTCCTTCTGGATGATCGTCGGCGTACCGATGCCCATCGTGCGGGAGGCTTCGACGTAGGAGTTTTCGCGCAAGGACAGCACCTGCGAGTGGATCGTCCGGGCGATGCCGGCCCAGACGTTGATCGTGATGATGATGCCGATCAGCCACGGCGACTGCGGTTCGATGAGGACGACGAGGACGATCACGAGCGGCAATCCGGGGATGGTCATTGCGACGTCGCTCGCCGTCATGAGGACGGTTTCGGTCGTGCCGCCCTTGTAGCCCGCGACGGTGCCGACGATCACGGCGACGACGATGGCGAACACCGCGCCGGCGAGGATCATCTGGATCATCGTCGGCGTCGCGTGAACGACGCCCGAGATGAGATCTCGGCCGTTCATGTCCGTGCCGAGGGGATGGCTCATGTCCTCGAGTGGCTGGAGCCGAGGGGAGCCCTGGTTGGCGATCGGTGAATCGACGAGGACGATGCGCTCGAGGACGAACCAGGTCGACGAGGAGATCCAGGCGACCAGCCCCATGAGGAGAAAGCCGGCGATGATCAGGAGGCCGACTTTGGTTCGCCAGTCGCTCCAGGCGATTCGGAACGGTTCGGCGATGGACTCGGCGAACCACTCCTGGTACCGCTGCGTTCGGGTAACCTCCGTTATCTCCGCCTGGGAGAACATCTGCCCGCCGTCCGTGCGGGAGCCGTCTACTGACGACGACCCCCCGTCGGTAGGCTTCACTGCGTCGTCGTCAGTAGGCTTCACTGTCATCACCCGACTTGATCCGCGGATCCAGTTTGCCGTACGTGGCGTCGCCGATCCAGAGTGCGATGACGACGCCGAAGGTGATCACCAGGAACGTCCCCATCATCAGCGGCATATCCCGGTAGATGATCCCTTCGTTCATCTCGAAGCCGATGCCGCGGTACTGGAAGAGGATCTCGAGGATGATCGAGCCGCCGAACATGAAGCCGATGGAGATGAGGAGGCTGGTATAGAGCGGAAGGACGGCGTTTCGGCCGACGTAGCGGAGTGCGATCCGTCGGTCGGGAAGACCGCGGAGTCTGGCGACTCTGACGTAATCCTCACCGAGAACCTGAATGCTGTTGCCGCGCATGGTGAGCGCGAGCAGTCCGTAGCCGGTGACGATAAACGACAGTGCCGGGAGCATCGCGTGGTGGAACGCACCGCCGATGAACTCGACGGTAAAGCCGGGATCGACGCCGGATGGGTAGCGCCCGCGGACGGGAAACAGCGGCGTGCGATAACCCAGAAAGGCGATGAAGACGACGGCGGCGACGTAGTAGGGGATGGAACTGAGGAGGATGCCGACGCCGGTGTTCGCGAGGTCGAACGTCGATCCCTCCTTGTAGGCCATGATCGCGCCGAGCGAGAGGGCGATGGCGAACATGCCGAGCGTCGAAAGCGACATGAGAAACAGGGTCCAGGGAAGGGTATCGGCGATAATGGCGTTCACTTCCTGCCCACCGTACCGGATCGAGTTTCCGAAGTCGCCTTGCACGAGCGCGGACATGTACTGGTAGTAGGCCTCGTGTATCGGCGCGTCGGGGTCGACGTTGAGTTGGGAGGCGACCATCTCCCGGAGTTGCTCGCGCGGAATATTCGATCCCTGTGCTTGCTGTTGTAGCCGTGAGGCCATGATATCGGCCGCGCCACCGGGCATCAGTCGAATGAGCCCGAACGAGAGGGTTGCAACTGCCCAGAGGGTGAATATCGCCTGGCCGGTCCGTTTGATAAACCAGTTCATAGAAGAGTGTCGAAGTTAGTCTTCGGCTGCAGTCGTTGCCTTCAGTTCGTCCTGTTTGGCTAGCCAGTACAGCGGCCAGAACGCCTGGAAATGTTGGGACTCTTCCTGGGCGGGGAACTGCCACCCGTCGCGGCTCAGGAACGACTGCTCGAACTTCTCGTCGATGAGCAACATTGGGAGATCCTCGTTGAACAGCCGGGCGAGCCGTCCGACACTCTCGTGTAGCTCCGCGTCGTCGTTGGTGTTTGCGATCGCGGACAGTTCTTCACGCGGATTGACGCTGATTTCGCCACCATCCCCGTCGGGAACCGTAATCGCCTCGTCTTCGGGGAAGCTAAAGAAGTTCGCCGAGCCGTGATCCCGATTCTCGAGCTTCCAGGTGAACGAGAAGTAGGGATGGTTCATCGAGGCGTTTCCGCCCTCGGTATGTCCGTACGCGGCGACGGAGAAATTACCTGACGAGAGGTTCTCCTGCCAGACACCCTGATCCTGGGAGTTGAGTTCTGCGGCGAAGCCGGCCTGGGAGAGCTGGTCGACGATCGTACTGGTCGGTGTCACCCAGTCGCTCCAGCCGGCGGGAACGATGATATCGACCTCGAGTTCGGATCCGTCGCGTTCCCAGATGTCGTCGTCGTTTCGCTCGAATCCAGCCTCCTGGAGGAGTTCCTCGGTTCGGGAGACGTCTTGATCGTAGCTCTTGTACTCGTCAGTGTCGAGCCACTCGTGGGTCGCCGGAACCGTGAGTCCCCCTTGGACGGGGAACTCCATCTTGGAGTCCGCACCGACCGACAGAATCGCCGTCTCCGAGTCGATGGCGTAGGCAAACGCCTGCCGGACCTCGCGTTCGCCGAAGTGTTCGTGATCGTAGTTGAACACCATTCCCAGCCCGAAACCACCGGGAACCTGGACCTGCTCGAGCGTATCGGGGAACTGCTGGAGGGCACCGGGCCCGGCGAAGAGGCTGTGGACGCCGTCGAGTTCGCCGGTCGCAAACGACTGATGGAACGCTTCGTTGCCCGAGCGGTACCCCACCTGGTAACCGTTCCAGTTGACGTTGTCGGCGACCGGGCTGTCCTCTCTGACGTCGAACGTCGCCTGTTGTTCGCCCAGTTCCGTGAGGTCGACGAATCCCGAGGGGGTTGGCTCCTCGACTTCGTGACCGAACAGGTCGTCCGTGACGTCCTCGCCGTCCAGGTAGGCTTCGTGAAGGTCTCCCCAGTCGGCCGGCGGATGGTCGAGATCGCGGTCGAGGACGACGTGCTCGATGATCTCCTGGTTCGTCCCCTCCGGGTACGTGATTTCGATCGTGTAGTCGTCGACGACCTCGACCTCGTCGACGAAGTCGTACAACGAGTCGTCCATCGCTTCACCGAGCTCGAGTTGCATCATGAAGTCGTCGGCGGTGATGTCGTCACCGTTGCCCCACGTGAACTCGTCGCTGATGTGAAGTGTCATCGTGGTGTCGGTGACCTCCCAGTCCGCTACCGCGTGTGGGTAGTACTCTCCCTGGTCGATGATGTAGTTTGCCCACTCCGCGTAGAGGGCAAACGAAATGTGGGAGTATCCGCCCCACTGATGCGGGTTGAACTGGAAGTCGCTGACCTGGTGTTCGCCGTCGGCCGTCTGGAAGTAGACGTCGGCGTGATCCGGAACGTCCTCTCCTGGGTCCGTCGTACCGTCTCCGCCATTTCCACCGTTCCCTCCGCTTCCGGAAGCGTCGTCCGAACAACCTGCGAGCGCTGCTGCACCTGCTGCCCCCGTGACGGCAAGAATCTCTCGTCGAGACACTATCGTGTCATAATCTGCCATACAGTTCACTATGATTATTCGAATCATATAAACCTTCCTGTTATCACACCATATTTATCAGGAAGGTTCGCATCGCTCTCTGCCGGTGGGTCGTCTTGCACCTAATTAGCTGTTTTCGCCGAGCCAGTCGGCTGTATCCGCTGCCAGGTCCGCGATGTCGTCGTTCGAATCCGTCGACGCGATCTCCCGGAGCGGTTCGATCGCCGGCCCCGCCTCGGCGTACCCGAGTGCACGGATCGTCCGCGCACGAACGAACTCGACGTCGTCGAGCAACGCCAGCAGCGGATCGATCGCGTCCTCGACTGCGTCCGGATCGTCTTCGGCGACGTGTCGAATCATCTCGATTCCCGCGCCGCGGACGGCCGCATCGTCGTCCGAGAGCATCTCGAGGATGCGATCGAGACGCGATTCGATTTCCTCGGGGCCGACCCGGGCGACTTCGACGAGGACGTTCGCGACGACCTCTCGCGCCGCGTTCGAACGGGTCCGCGCCCGTTTCCACTCGTCCGAGCGACCCGCCAGAGTCGAGAGCGTACGCTGTTTTTCCTCGGCCGAGAGTTCGTCCGACATCGCGATCGCTCGTGGATCGTCGTCGAACGTCGGGCCATCGAGCAGCAACTCGAATAGGTGGTCGGTGTGTTCGACGAACGCGTCGGGGTGGTCGGCCGTCAGCGGCGCGAGCGCACCCGCGGCGCGAAACCGAAATAGCGGCGGTTCCTCCCCGAGAATATCGACGAGCGACGGAACGGCGGGGACGACCGTGTCCGGCCGATTTCGAGCGAGCGACGTCAGTGCCAGTGCCGCCGTGCTCCGAACGGAGAGGACGTCGTCGTCGAGGAGTTCGACGACGCGGTCGGTGTACTCGAGCACGCGATCGGGTTCTTCGGTCGCGATCACCGAGATCGCCTGTAGTGCAGTCGCTCGCCCGCTTGCGCCCTCGGCGTCGAGTAGTTCCTCGGCGAGTTCGAGGTCGATTGCCGTCGGATCGTCCTGTACCGCGTCCAGGAGTTCTTTCGTCCTTGCGTTCTGTTCGGCCATAGTTCGTCGTTTCTGCGTCGAACTGATAATACTGCCGGACAAACCGGGTCACAGGTCGTCGACCGAACGGGAGGTCGACAATCGTCACTGACCGTTGTCCGATAGTATAAGGTGTTCGCCCGGCCACGTGCGGCCTCCCGCGTTCGATCGGACTCGCGTCCGACCGGCACCGTCTCGGAACGGCGACCGTCTCAGGACCGGCCGTTCGTCATCGCTCCACATCGCCAGACGCAGTAGCTGATCGGGACGATCGTCGCGACGAGAACTGCGATCGTCACGATCGAGATGACGTAGGCGTCCGTCTGCTGATCGCCCATCGCCATCGCGGTCACCGTCAACACCAAAAGCACCGTCGTAAACAACAAAAGCAAGTGGAGAAACGGCCGGTACTCACAGAGGACGTCCCAGAACCGTTCTTTCGGCGACATACTCATCGAATCGCCGACCTCCGTCCCGTCCACGTCGTCTCGAGCATGTTCGTTCTGGGTCGCTATACTCGGATAAAGGTTTGTGACCAGGGAGATCGATGTCCAACCGAAAGCACTATTTCCGGCGTTAGGAAAGGATATCGAAGACGAATGAGCGAGCATACAGTAGCTATCATCGGTACGGGGCCGGATCCGTCGAGTCCGACGGTCGACGGCTTCGCGATGGGGTATCGCCACGCGGAAGCGTATCGAAATCACGATCGGTGCAGAGTCGTCGCGTGTGCCGACGTCGTTCCCGAGAACGGCGACGCGTTCGCCGACGCGTTCGACGTGCCCGCGGAGAACGTCTTCGAGGACTACGAGCGGATGCTCGAGGCGGTCGGTCCGGATATCGTCAGCATCGCCGTTCCGCCCGCGATCCACGAGGCGATCGTCGTCGGCTGTGCAAAACACGACGCAGTCCGGGCGATCAACTGCGAGAAACCGATGTCCCACACCTGGGCGAGCGCCCAGCGGATGGTCCAGGCCTGCTGGCGGTACGACACCCAACTAACGTTCAACCGACAGCGGCGGTTCGCGAAGCCGTTCACCGAAGCCAACCGTCTCCTGGAGGAAGGCGAGATTGGCGACCTCTCCCGGATCGAGATCGGCTGGGGTGACTTTTACGATACGGGCGCCCACTCGGTCGACCTCGCGGGCATGTTCGCTGGCGACCGCCCCGCCGAGTGGGTTATCGCACAACTCGACTATCGGGAAGAGGACGTGCGATTCGGCGCGCATCAGGAAAACCAGATGTGGGCACAGTGGGCGTACGACAACGGCGTCCACGCCGTCTCGAGTACCGGCAGGCGGACCGAACTGATCGACAGCGCGTTCGTCCTGCGCGGTACCGAAGGCACCGTTCGGATCGACGTCGACGGCGGACCGATGCTCGAACTGGAGCGCGGCGGCCAGCGCGAAGTGATCGACGTCGACGGCGAGAACATCCACAACGCGGGCTCGGAACCGGCCGATCGACTCGGATCGTTCTTCCACGACCGACTCGTCGAACATCTGGTAGACTCGCTCGATTCCGGCGACGAGCCGGCCCTCAGCGGTCGGATCGGATTGAACACGGCCGAAATCCTCTTTGCGGGATACGAGTCGGTCCGCCGGCGCGGCCGGGTCGACCTCCCACTCGAGATCGACGACAACCCCTTCGAGGAGATGATCGAATCGGGTGTGCTCTCACCCGAGCCCGCAGACGACTGATACGGATTGCTGTCCCTGTGTCCCGCCGCTCCCGCAAAGCGGGCCCGGACACGGCGGTACTGATGGACAGCAAACCGTATGACAGCCGTCGCCTCCCTACCGGCGAACCGACCGGCGACCGCGACCCTCGGTCCGCTTCGAACGTCTCTACTCTTCGCTCGCGGCTCGACTCACCTGAAAGAGTCGAGCGTCTCGGCGCCGTGGGCGAGTGACTCCCGGGGTGTGTCGGGCTCGTCGTGCTCGTAGACGTACCACTCGACGTCGGCACGGCGGACCGCCTCGAGTGCGGCCTCGACGTCGAGGTCGCCGTCTCCGAGTTCGACACAGGCCATCGTCTCGGCGTCGGCGTCAGCGAAGTGAGCGTAGGAGATCCGATCGGCGTGTTCGTCGACGACCTCGACGGGGTCGGCCCCGGCCGCACGCGCCCAGCCGAGGTCGATTTCGAAGCCGACAGTCGGCGCTCGCGCGAGTAGTTCGTCCATCGCAGTTCCCTCGCCGAGGCTGACGAACTCCTGGTCGTGGTTGTGATAGTGGAGGTCGAACCCGTCCTCGGCGAGATCGGTGGCGACCCGCTCGAGACGATCGGCCGTGTCCGCGACCGCATCTTCGGAGGCGAACTGTTTGGGATCGAGCCACGGCACGACGAGCGTCTCACAGCCCAGCGTCTCGTACAGTTCCGTCATCGCCTCGTACTCCTCCTCTAGGGCCTCGAGTCCGACGTGGGCCGCCGCCGACTCGAGCCCGTTGCGCTCGAGCGCCTCGAGGACGGCATCGACGTCGACGTCGTCGGATCCGACGCGGTGGGCGAACTCCACACCGTCGAAGCTGGTGTCACCGACGAGGTCGAGAACCTCGGGGAGCGAGGCGTCGATGTCACGAAGCGAGTACAACTGAATCGCGGTCTGAACCATACCTCGAAAACGGGTACCGGTGGTGATAAACCTGGTGAGTGTCGTCGGCCGCTCGGCAAACACCCGGAGGACGCCGTCGACTCTCCGTCTCGTTACAGCTCCCGCCAACTTCGCTCGGGCGTCCAGCCCAGTCGTTCCTCGGCTTTGTCGACGCTGATGAGGGTTTCGTGGCCCTCGAGGGGTGATTCGATCGACGCGTCGGGGAAGTACTCCTCGGCCAGTCGCTCGGAGGAAACGTCGGCCGAGGTGTCTGTGGCGACCGCCCAGAAGGTCTCGTGACCGTCGAACTCGGCCTCGGCGGCGAGTCGAGCGATCGACGCCGCGTCGTCGATGTGGAGATACGAGAAGACGACGTCGCGGGTCGTGTGGTGCCAGGCGTCCTCGAGTCCCGCGAGCGAGCGGTCCGCTTCGGCGAACTCCTCGCGGAGTTCGTCGTCGGTGGCGACCCACGGATACCGAAGCGACGAGATGGTCGGGGCGTCGGGAAGGCGGCCGAAGCCGTCGGCGGTGACCTCCATCGTGTGCTTGCTCGTCGCGTAGGGATCTCGCGGGGTCAGCGGGTGATCCTCGTCGACGGGGAGATACCGGACGTCGGTCGGAGCCCTCTGGTAGGCTGCGCCCATCGCGTTGATACTCGAGGGGAGAACGACCGACTCGAGACCGAGTTCGTGGCCAGCCTCGAGGACGTGGTAGGCCGACATCACGTTGCTCTCGTACGTTCGGAATCCGGGGTGGTTCGTCGGTCCCGGAATCGTTCCCATGTGAACGACTGCGTCGGCATCGCTGCGGGCGATCGAACCGTACGTCTCGCCCGCATCGAGCAGGTCCGTCGAGCGGAACTCGTCGGAGACCTCCTCCCGGCGTTTCCCTCGTGCGATGTTTACCGTCTCGTACCCGTGCTCGGCGAACTCCGCGAGGATCGCTTCGCCGATCTTCCCGTTTCCGCCGGTGACCGCGATGCGTTCGAGTGGCATGGCTCGAGGTTCGGCCGTTCGAAAGGAATAGCTATCGATCCTGCAGACGTGTGTTCAGCTTCGCGACGCAACGAAGAAAAGCATAAGAGACGACGGGGTGATTCTCGAGTCACAACGATGGACATCGCACTCGTACTCCCCCCCGAACCCGACGAACGGTGGAAACTCGCGAAACAGGCCGGCGTCGACCACGCCGTCTTTCACTCCCTCGAGATCGGTGACGGAAGCCGTCCCTCGAGTTACGACGAACTCATGCCGTTGATTTCCCGGTATCGCGACCACGGGATCGAACCCGCCGCGTTCGAAGGGAGCGTCCCGGTGACGGACAAGACGCGACTCGCACTCGAGGGCCGAGACGAGGAGATCGAGGAGTTCTGTACCTTGCTTCGAAATCTCGGCGAACTCGGCGTCGAGGTCGTCTGTTACGACTGGATGGCCGGACTCCGGTGGGCCCGGACGTCGACGACGACGCCCGCCCGCGGCGGCTCACTGACGACGTCCTACGACGACGATCTGATGCGGCGGGGTCCGACGCCGGCTGCGGCCGAGACGACGACCGCCGAGGATCTCTGGGAGAACCTCGAGTACTTCCTCGAACGCGTCGTTCCCGTCGCCGAGGAGGCGGGCGTCAAACTCGGTCTCCACCCGGACGACCCGCCGCGCGAGGAGGTTCGAGGCATGCCCAGGATCATCAACAGCGTGGAGGCGTACGACCGTGTGCTCGACATCGTCGACTCGCCGTACAACGGCCTGACGTTCTGTCAGGGGAACTTCGCGGCGATGGGCGTCGACGTGCCGGAGACGATCCGTCACTTCGGCGATCGGATCACCTTCGTTCACTTCCGCGACGTCGACGGCGACGGCGACGCCTTCGTCGAGACGTGGCACGACGAGGGGCCGACCGACATGCAGGCCGCCATCGACGCCTACCGCGAGATCGGCTTCGACGGCCCCATCCGACCCGACCACGTCCCCACGATGGAAGGCGAGGATAACTCGATCCCCGGCTACCACATCACCGGCAAGATCTTCGTCGTCGGATACATGAAGGGCCTGCTCGAGTAACGACCGGCCGGGACCGCCAACAGAAACGTTCTCCACAGTGGATCCGAGCCAGCGACCACCTCGTTTTGCCCGATCGATCTATAAATTTAGCAGCTCATATAACTGTTCTGCCATTGGTTGATATCTGACTGAGTGGTGTGAAAGGCCGGACAGAGGTCCCACAAAAATGTAGAATCGCTATTATGTACCAGTACAAAAGACACTTTACGTAGGTATTTCGATCCACCGTCGCACGCTTCTCGACCGATCAGTCATGTCACTCGTTTCGGCAGCGACCGCGATAGCCTCTCGAGGATGTCGTCCGAGTTTCTCGTTACCCCAGATCGGTGGCCTCGTCGCCACCGTTCGGTTCAATCGTACTCAGGTCGAGGTCGGTGCGTTCCGTAATCCGTCGTTGCCCACGTCCGAACGGAATCGCCGTTTCTCCGTGGGAGGCGTCGTCGATAGTTACAGGAAACGGTCGGACACGGCGTGGAGATAACCCACGCGATCCGTGCTCGCGCTCAGTACGTCGATTCGAGGCTTCGAACCGACACCGCCTCCTCGAGTTCGCTCTCGCTGGCCGCTCCCTGGGAGGAGAGTCGAACGGGCTCTCCGGGGGTGAGGTGGACGTAGTTATCAGAGAAGTGCCCCGAGAGCGGCGAGGCGTCGACGGCGACGAACAGCGCCGCGTCGGTGGTCTCGAGGACGACGTCGGTACCCTCGACGTCGACGGTGATATCGGGTTCTGGCAGTTCGAGGTGTTTGAACGACTCGACGAAGGCGAAGTCGGGGTAGCTCTCGGCGTCGTCGACCGGGTGGAACTCGGTTCTGACGAACACCCACTCGGGGGGGACGTCGCCGAACGCGTCGTCCGGAACCGCCGTCACGGCGGCGACTCGCCTGGGTATCGATCGAGATTAATTCTTTGCGGGAGAACACCCGTTCACCATCGAACGTGTAGGCGTCGATCGCTTCTTCGAAGAGAGTCGATGGGTGTTCGACGGTTTCCGCGCCGAACTGAGCTTCGAACTCTGTGCGGATAGTTGGGTCCGCGTCGGTACCGACCAGGTCGTGTCCCAGTTGCCTGAGCGCCTGCGTGTGATTCGTCCCGTGGGTCCCTAACCCGACGATCCCGATCGTCAGCTGATGACGATTTGCATTCATACTACTTATGTTTGCACAACGGAATAAACACCCACCCCCGACCGCCCTGAGCGGGAGGATTGGCTGTGGTCGACGATACACCGGTTGATTTACAACAGTACAGATTTAAATCACGCGAGTCTCGTCAAACGTCCTGGGTGGATGAGATGTCGACCGGTAGATTACGGACATACTTTTGTAAATTTGTGCTCGAGGAAACATTCGATGGTTGATTTGATCAATAGAAAATAGTATTTTAGAAGTATGATTGCTGGTGTCGCTTGTCGTGGTTATACTGGCTTATGACGTCTCGTATCTGCACTTTGTATCAATACTACCCTTTTATGGTACTGGTACAAACATATCTTTTTTAGGTTATTTTGGGGACTACATGATGGATAGACAATATTTATGGGTGCCTCGAGTCGGGTTTTTTCACATATTTCGTCCGTATATTATCTCCTATCAGCTTCACTATATAATATCCATTCATCCGGGTTCCGTCGAATACCGGGATTGACGAGCCGATCTCTCCCTTCGGCGTGGTCAAGACGGACGGCTACACCGAACACGAAATCCTGGCAACGGGTTGACCGCGGCCCGCAGAACGAAATCGATCGAACGAGATCGGGTTATTCAGTCAAGCGATGGGGGAGGGTGATGTTCTCGAGGGTGATCACCTTTGCAGCGAGGTCCTCGAACACCGCACCCCACCCGCCAATGGTGTACGTCCCGTCCGTAGTCGTGATGGCCATGGCTGCCTTGCCGCCGAGGCGTTCGTACGTCGGCAACTCGTTGCGGTACCGGCCCGGATAGACGACCTCGGTGATCGTCCCGGAAATCGTTCGGTCCTCGCCCGTCTCGGGGACGATTCCCTCGACGCTGATCTCGAGGCTCGCTCCCTCCAGAAAGAGCGGTCCGATGTCGCGGATGAACCCCTGAATGCTCACGTACGACGTCGGTGGATCGTGACGCGGGAGGATCGGCTCCCAGATCGCCCACTGGCAGATCTGGAAGAACCAGTGAAAGATAAACGAGAGGAGCGGATCGTCGAAGACGAGCCCGAACGGTTCGCTGGGCCGCATATTTGGCGTATAACACGTCTTCGTGTGATCGATAACGGCGACGAACGGCCCGGGGATGTAACACGCCCGCACCTCCGAGGCGTACGGCTCCAGATTCTCTTCGAGCAGCTCGCTGGGATCGTTCGGGCAGTAGACGACGATCTTGATAACAACTCCCCGTTCTTTAGCCGCCTTCAGGTTGGGTTTCAACCGCTCGAACTGTTCGATCTGGCACGCGACTTCGATGCCGATCTCGGCCTCGTCGATCTGTTCTTTGGCACGTCTCACGACCGTATCCTCGCTTTTGAACACGGTCATGTAGTGGTCGCTCATCTCCGGCCGTTGCCAGCGCTCTTCGATCTCGTCGGCCGCCTCGACCAGCAGCGATCCGCGCTCGCGCAGATCCTCCAGGACGTGTTCGGGATCGACCGGGCGTGCGTGGAGCG
This sequence comes from Natrialba swarupiae, assembly GCF_008245225.1. Lineage (GTDB taxonomy): Archaea > Halobacteriota > Halobacteria > Halobacteriales > Natrialbaceae > Natrarchaeobius > Natrarchaeobius swarupiae. The sequence goes on along the minus strand of NZ_VTAW01000017.1, from coordinate 55,260 downwards.
TATCCTGCTCGAGCGTCTCGATGTACCCCTTGTCCTCGAGGGCACGAAGCACGTCGTAGATCTGTGAGGACGGGATCGAGGAGTTGTTCGCGACTTCCGTCACGGAGGCCATACCACGATCCAACAGGGTCAGATAGGCGTCGGTCTGATAGGAGGTCAACCCCCCTTCCTCGAGCGCCGTGCGAAGCCTGCTTCGATCCATGGGCTACCATCTGTGGTGGCAGTTAGATAATGGTTCGCTTCGCCGGCGGAGTGTTATACGTCCTCGGGGTGTCGGCGGAGGCTTATGCGTCCTCGGGCAACTCGACGGTCTCGGAGTGGTCGTCGATGTCGATTCGGTACGGACCCGGCTCGAGGATAGTGCCGACGTTCGGGACGTGGTACTCGAAGGCGGCCATCGGTAGCTCGACGGTCGCCCTCACGGTCTCATCCGGCTCTACAGTCACGCGGTCGAAGCCGACGAGCGAGCGGTTCGGTCGAACGCGGGACGCCTGGAGCTGGCGCGCGTAGATCTGGACGGTCTCCGTTCCAGTTCGATCCCCGACGTTGGAGACGTCGACCTCGACGGTAACCGCGTCGGCGTCGGTATCGTACGCGACGGCGAGGTCGTCGGTCTCGAACGTCGTGTAGCTAAGGCCGTGGCCGAACGGATACAGCGGATCGTACGAGTCGGGGTGTTCGTGGTCGCCGATCGGAGTCGGGTGGACCAGATGGTCGAACGTCTGGGGGAGCGCATCGGTCGAACTCGGGATCGTGATCGGAAGCCGACCGCTCGGATCGTTCTCGCCGAACAGCGTCTCCGCAATCGCGACGCCGCCTTCGGTCCCCGGGAAGTACGCCATGAGGATCGCGGGGACGTGTTCGGCCATCCAGTCGACGACGAGTGGGCGGCCGGTCACGAGCACGCCGACGACCGGGGTGTCGGTTTCGTGTACTCGCTGAACGAGTTCACGCTGTGGCGCTGAGAGCCGAAGTCCGGTTCGGGTCGGCCACTCGCCGGTTTCGACGCCAGCCTGCTCGGCGGGGCCGAACTCGTGGAGGTACCACCCTTCGCCGAGTGCGAGAACCGCCACGTCGGCCGCGGCTGCCTTCTCGACGGCATCGTCGACGTCCATCGTCTCGTTGAGCGTCGTCCCCTGGGCGTGCGTGACGGTTCCGGACGTCGACGCCGAGATCGCCTCGAGGATCGTCTCCCCGGGAATACCGTCGTCGTCGTCGACGCTCCAGCCGCCGAGTTGGTGGACCATGTCGTCGGCGTTTGGGCCGCCGACGAAGACGTCCTCGTCGCCGGACAGCGGGAGGAGGTCGTCGTTTTTCAGAAGCGTCATGCTGTCACGCGCCGACTGGCGTGCGACCTCGCGGTGATCGTCGTTGCCGAGCGTCTCCGTGACCGCCTCCTCGTCGACGAACGGCTCCTCGAACAGCCCGAGTTCGAACTTCAGGCGGAGCACGCGTCGAACGCTCGTATCGAGTGCATCCTCGGTCAGGTCACCGTCCTCGACCAGTTCGATCACACGATCGGCGTGCTCGATGTGGCCGACGGAGGCGATGTCGAGACCTGCCTGTCGGGCCTGTTTGACGGCGCTCGCGTGATTGTGGGCCGTCCCGTGATCCTCGAAGAGGTGCCGAATGCCGTCCCAGTCGGAGACGACGTGCCCGTCGAATCCGAGTTCGTCGCGGAGCAACGACCGAAGGAGCGAGACCGAGCCGTGGGATGGCTCGCCGTTGATCGAGTTGTACGATGGCATGACAGAGCGGACGTCCTCCGAGAGTGCACGCTCGAAAGGCGCGACGAACGTGTTCCGGAGTTTGTACTCGGAGACGTCGACGGGTGCGGCGTCTTCGCCGCGTTCGGGTTCACTGTACGCCGGGAAGTGTTTCGCAGTCGCGACGACGCCCTCGGGGTCGCCGACTCCCGATCCCTGATAGCCACGAACTTTCGCGGCGACCAGTTCGCCGACGAGGTGTGGGCTCTCGCCGAAGGTTTCGAACGCCCGTCCCCACCGCGGGTCGCGGGCGACGTCCGTCGTCGGGCTGTAGTTCTGGTGTGCGCCCGTCGCCCGAACTTCACTCGCCGTTACCGAGGCGGCCTTCTCGACGCCCTCGGGATCCCAGGTCGCGGCGGCACCGAGTCCGTTTGGAAAGACCGTCGCCCCGGTAATGTAGGCGTGACCGTGGACGGCATCGACGTTGAACAACAGCGGAATACCCAGTCGCGTCTCCTCCATCGCGTGACGCTGGAGTTCGTTGACGATCGCGGCTGCTTCGGCGGGATCCCTCGTGATCCCGGACCCCCAGCCGAACGGAGCAGCCGCCCCGACGTGTGCCTCGGAGATCGCCGTCTTCAGATCGTCGACGTCGTTCTCGTGTCGAAAATTCCCACCCCACGTCCCGGTCACCTGACCGGCCTTCTCGGCGAGCGTCATCCGCTCTACGAGGTCGTCGACGCGAGTCTCGAGGTCGATATCACCATCTCTAAACGCGGGCGTATCCGATTCTGAACGCATTGTCGTCCATTTCGAGGCACAATACTTATATTTTCGTACTCGACACGTCCGCCTGGAACTTGACCCCCAGTTGTACACACGCGCCCGAACGCGCATTCGACCATTCGAACAGGTGGTGCCGAAGCTAGATTAAAACCACAAGTTCGACCGAGAAATTTATACTCGCCTGGTTAGGATATTGATCGTTTTAGAAATGTTTAAGTGGGTTAACCCACACAATCTTTTTCGTATGTCACGTAATGGTATGGCACCAGTGTCGCGACGACAGCTGCTGGGATCGATGGGAGCAGGAACAGTACTGATTGCCGGTTGTATCAGTACCGACGACAACGGCGGTAACGGTGGTAACGGCGGCAACGGTGGTAACGGTGGCAACGGCGGTAACGGCGGCAACGGCGGTAACGGCGAGATGGCCGACGAAATCAACGTCTGGACCCACGGCACGCTTCCTCCCGCGTGGGAGGCCGCTGCCGACGAATATACCGCGGAGAACGACGGCGTCACGATCAACATCGAGGAACTGGGCTTCGACGAGAACATCTCCCAGTACAACACCGCCGTGGCGTCCGGCCAGGGCGCGCCCTCGATCGGTATCCAGGAGGGCCGTGACACGCCAGGGATGATCGCCCGCGGTGGCCTCGCGGATATCTCCGGAATGATGAGCGACGGCGCGGAGGACGTCTTCGTCGACTGGAAGTGGGCGCCGATCGAAGGCTTCGACGGCGACGGTATCTACGGCCTCCCGATGGACACCGCGCCGGTCGTCACCTTCTACAATCGGAGCATGTACGACCAGGCCGGTTTCGCACCTGAGGACATCGAGACCTACTACGACCTCATCGATCTAGGTGAGGAACTCGACGACGACCAGTTCGTTCTCTCGTGGGCACCGGAGATGCTCGGCATCCGCTGGGAGATCTTCTACCGCCAGAAGGGCGAGCAGATCTACACCGAGGACGGTGCGCTCAACATCGACACGGACGCGACGGCCGAGATCGCGGAGGTCATGCTCGATCTCTACGAGGCCGACGTGATGGATAGAACCGACGAGTTCACCGAAAGCTGGTTCGCGGCGCTCAACGACGATCGGTACGCGACCGTCACCTCCGGCGCCTGGATGGCCGGTGCGCTGGAAGATTCCCTCGAAGGGCAGGACGGCAACTGGGGAATGCACCGCTGTCCGGCACTCCACGACGGCGACGCCCGAGCGTCGAACCACGGTGGCTCGAGCGTCGTCTTCGCGAGTCAGCTCGACGACGCCGAGATCGCACGAGCGTACGACTTCGCGGAGTTCTTCCTCACCGACACCGAGCGCTGTATGATGCTGGGAACCGAAGCTGGCGTCTTCCCCGCGAACGAGGAAACGTACAGCGACTCCTTCTGGGAGGAGCCCCAGGAGTACTTCGACGGCCAGAGCTACGAACTGATCCTCGAGGTCGCCGAAGAAGTTCCGGAGCTCCGATACCACGAAGAACACGCCGAGGTCTTAGACGAGATGGAAACGCAGCTCGAAGAGGTCCTCCAGGGTAACGTCGCGCCCAACGAGATCGGTGCACAGGCCCAGGAGGCCGTCGCCGATCGTACCGGCCTCGACACCGCCTGAACAGGTATTCAATGTCAATACGAGAACACAGTAGTATACAGGCGGTTCGAACGGAGGGGCGAATCGCTCGAAATCGCGTTCGAGATTCACTCCCCTCCTTCCCGGGAGTGCCGTATCTGTACATCCTCCCATTCTTCATATTTTTTGCAGTGTTTTTAGCGTTCCCTGTCGTCTACACGCTCTACCTCTCGTTCTTCGAGTATCACGGAGTCGGAGAGGGGTTCCTGTTTGCGATCGACCTGGGTGTGTTCGCGGTCGAAGTTCCGCGCATCTCGAACGTCGAGTTCGTCGGTCTCGAGAACTATACCCGGATGGTCGGTGACGGACTGTTCTGGCTGTCGATGTGGAACACCGTCATCATCACCGTGTTCCAGATGCCGCTGATGGTCCTGGTTTCGCTTGGCGTCGCGCTCGCGCTTAACGCGTCGTTCATCAAGCTCTCGGGACTGCAGCGCACGCTGATCGCGCTTCCCGTCTCCGCGAACTTCGTCGCGTACTCGACGATCTTCCTGATGATCTTCTCCGAGCAGTTCGGGCTCGCAAACTACGTTATCCAACTCGTCGGGTTCGAACCGATCGCCTGGCAGTCAGATCGCTGGTGGGCACGCGTCATGCTGGCGATCACGCTCGACTGGCGCTGGATGGGGTACAACATGTTGATCCTCTTTGCAGGCTTACAGAACATCCCCGGTCGGCTCTACGAGGCGGCCGAAATCGACGGCGCGAGCGCTTGGCAGAAGTTCCGGTACGTGACCGTGCCACAGCTCAAACCGATGTTGCTGTTCGTGATCGTCCTCTCGACGGTCGGCTCAATGCAGCTGTTCTCTGAGCCGTTCATCATTACCGAGGGTGGTCCGAGCAACTCGACGATCACGATCCTCTACTACATCTATGATCAGGCGTTCGTCTACTTCAACCTCGGTTACGCCAGCGCGCTCACGTACGTACTCGTCGGCGTCGTCACGGCACTGTCGATCATCGAGATGAAAATTGGGGGTGAAGACTAATGTCGGTCGCTTCCAAGAAACCGGATCTGCCGGTTCAGTTCGGCGTCTACATCTCGCTTCTGATCGTCATCGTGTTGACGCTCGTCCCGTTTTACTGGATGATCGTCGGCGCGACGTTGCCACAGGATCAGTTCTTCACGTACCCGCCGCGGTTCCTCCCTGGAACCCACTTCTTCGAGAACCTCGCGGATCTCCGCGATCGGTTCCCGTATCTGCTGTCGATCTGGAACAGCATCTTCGTCGCGACGGTGTACACCGTCCTCTCGCTGTTCCTCTGCTCGCTCGCGGGCTTTGCGTTCGCGAAATACGAGTTCGCTTACAAGGAGTACCTCTTCTACTTCATCCTGGCGACGGTCGTGTTGCCGGTCCAGATCATGATTATTCCGCTGTTCCTCCTGATGGCGAACTTCGGTCTGCTCGATACGCACATCGCGCTTATCCTGCCGTTCGCGGCGAACCCGGTCGGTATCTTCCTCATGCGCCAGAGCATGAAGTCGATCCCCGACTCGTGGCTCGACTCTGCGCGGATCGATGGCGCCTCCGAGTTCCAGCTCTACTACCGGATCGCGTTGCCGTCGGTAAAACCCGCACTGGCCGCGCTCGCGGTCATCCTCTTTCTGTTCCAGTGGAACGCGTTCCTCTACCCGCTGGTGGTCCTCACCAGCGAGGAACTGTTCACCATTCCGCTGGCGATCGAGCGCCTCGTCGGTCAACACCGACTCTACTTCGATCAGATCATGGTCGCTACGGCGCTCGCGATCATCCCCATCACGATACTGTTCTTGCTCCTGCAGAAGTACTTCGTGAGGGGATTCGCCGGAACCGCGTACCAGCCGTAACGGACACGCGACTCCGGACGATTTTTTGGACGTCGAACTGACTCGCCCAGGGCGGGGAGTGATACGGGTTCTTGTTCACTAATGCTTCAACCGGCGACCCGTGTGCCGGGAAATCGGGACGGCAATCCGTATGAGGGTCCGATCACCGCATTCGTTCGGTCGATCTCCGGTATATTCATTATCCAGGAGACTGGATGTGTGTATAGATGACGTCGATCGAACTTGACAGTGTGAACAAGATTTACGATTCGGAGGGGGGCGAGATCTGTGCCGTCAACGACATGGACCTCGAGATCCAGGAGGGTGAGTTTCTCGTGTTCGTCGGACCGAGTGGTTGTGGGAAGACGACGACGTTGCGAATGATCGCCGGTCTCGAGGACGTCACCACCGGTACGATCGAGTTCGGAGACGAAGACGTAACTGACCTGCGCGCTCGCGACCGAGATATCGCGATGGTGTTCCAGGACTACGCGCTGTATCCCCACATGAGCGTTCGGGACAACATCGGCTTTGGACTCCGTCTCTCGACGGACATTCCCGAAAGCGAGATCGCATCGATGGTCGAAGAGACGGCCGAAATGCTCGGTATCGAGGATCTCCTTCCAAAGAAGCCGAGTGACCTCTCCGGAGGCCAACAACAACGTGTGGCGCTCGGCCGTGCGATCATTCGGGAGCCATCGGTGTTCTTACTCGACGAACCGCTCTCGAATCTCGACGCCAAACTCCGAGACAGCATGCGAAAGGAGATCATGGAACTCCAGCAACAACTCGGGATCACCTCGGTCTACGTCACCCACGACCAGACCGAGGCGATGGCGATGAGCGATCGGGTCGCCGTCCTCAACGACGGCGAACTCCAGCAGTGTGGTCCGCCGGAGGACGTCTACCGCAATCCGACCAACCAGTTCGTCGCTGGATTCCTCGGCAGTCCGAGCATGAACTTCCTCGAGGCGACGGTCTCGAGCGACGGCGATACAGTGACGTTCAACGGCGACGCGGATTTCGTCTATCATTCGGAGGCGTCGTCGATCGCGGAGGCCCTCGGCGACCGGAACCGGTGTACCGTCGGGATTCGACCGGAGGATCTGGTGGTCGGCGCTGAAAGCGGGTTCAACGTGACGGTAACTGTGGTCGAGGCGATGGGTGACGAAAACGTGGTCTACGCCCAGGTCGGCGACGCAGAGATCAGAGCACGTGTCGACAGTCAGCACCGACTCTCGGCCGGGGACGATATTCTGCTTGGATTCGACGACGACAACGTGTATCTCTTCGACGCGGAGACGGGTGATTCGCTTCGAACGAAAGACCTGGATTCGGCCGAGGAGACCGAAAAACGAATAACGAGTCCCGAACGGTGACCGGTTTCATGCGGTGTGGAGTGTCGGAGAGCCGCTGTTAGCCGTCGGTCGCCCACGTAATCGCGTTGCGCAGAAGCTGTCGAAAGCCGGAACTGCGAAGCGATTCGTCCGTATGTCCGAGTGAGATGTAGCAGACGCGGCCGTCTCCGTCGGTCCGAACCCAGGCGACGGGGTAGTTCTTTAACTCAGAGTGTTCCATACGCGCGAGCACGTCGACGGTGGCGTCGACGTCGACCTGGTACGGTTCGTCGTAGACGTCGAAGGAATCGACGCCGGCTGTAACCGGATGATCGGAGACAGCCTCCACGTGAAACTCGCTCTGGGCCGGATGGTCGAGAAACTCCCCGCCGAGTAACGAGCGATGGCGTGGATCGGGTTCCGGTCGCGTGTCCACGACGTCCTCGGGGTCTGAGGGGACCGTACTCGTTAGATCGGCCGCACAGTGGACGCCGACGTATGCGCCACCGTTCCGGACGAACGAAACCAGTCCATCGATCTGTTCGGTGGTCAACTCGCTGTCGGTCATGTAATCGATCAGGACGTCGTAGTCGTCGAGTGACTCGAGTGCATCTCGGTCCGTCGTGATCTCTACGTCCGCGGCGTCGCCGACTGCATCGACCAGTTCGTCACCCTTCTCGTCGATGGCGTGAAATGGAAAGGTGCGTTCCCCGATCAACAGCGCGTTCGTGGCCATACAGGTACGAATTCGTAATATATACTAAATCTTTGGATCACGATCCTTCTGGCAAACCGTTCGACCGTGAGACGGTCGTCTCGTTGACCACTAGTAATCAGATTCACATACATGTCTGTAGTATTTTGGTTATAAGACGCAATTATTCCGCGAGAGGATAAAATTGGCCGTATAGGCATCTATGCGGCGGTGTATTTAAATACTGGGTCGCTGGTAACAAGTCTGTTATTACCGCCAAGAATCCGTAAATATGGTGTTTTGAGGTTTATAATGGCTGTTTTCTTCTCGCTCCTCCACCGTGCGTCAGAAATGGCATGATTTTAATACTACCGTAGTAATGTTTGATAATCTATCTATTTGAACGTCCGTAGTACATGCACAGCTACTGTTATGTGGAACGAGTTCGAGAGTGAAGATATGACACCGGACGTACTCGAGGACGATCTCTTCGATCGAGCACCCGACGACAGGGTTCGGGTGCTCGACGCCGACGGAAACGTCGTCGCGCCGGAACTCGAGCCCGAACTCGAGCCGGAGACGTTGCGTTCGATGTATCGTGACATGCGCTTTGCCCGCCGTTTCGACGAGCGGGCTATCAGCCTCCAGCGACAGGGCCGGATAGGGACGTACGCCTCGCTTGCGGGTCAGGAAGGGTCCCAGATCGGATCGACGTACGCCCTCGGGGCCGACGATACGATCTCCTACCAGTACCGGGAACACGGAGCCGTCGTCGCTCGCGACCTTCCGTGGGAGTATCTGCTCTACTGGATGGGTCACGAGGACGGAAACGCCGCACTCGCCGACGTAAGTGTCTTCCCACTCAACATTTCGATCGGGAGCCATCTTCCCCATGCCGTCGGCTGGTCGTGGGCCGAAAAACTCGACGATCAGGAGAACGTCACCGTCGTCCACTTCGGCGACGGCGCGACGTCGGAGGGTGATTTCCACGAGGCGATGAACTTTGCCGGCGTCGTCGATACGCCGACGATCTTCTTCTGTAACAACAACCAGTGGGCGATCTCCGTTCCACAGGAGCGCCAGACCGCGAGCGCGACGTTCGCCCAGAAGGCCGACGCGTACGGGTTCGACGGCGTTCAGGTCGACGGGATGGACCCGCTCGCGACGTACGTCGTCACGAACGTGGCCCGGACGAAAGCGATCGATCCGGACACCGATCGGCTCCGGCCGACGCTAATCGAGGCAGTTCAGTACCGATTTGGCGCACACACGACGGCGGACGATCCGTCCGTCTACCGTGACGAAGCCGAAGTCGAAGAGTGGCGCGAGCGCGATCCGATCACCAGATTCGAATCGTATCTGCGGGACCGCTGGATCCTCGATGACGAACTGATCGAGGAGATCGAAGCCGAAATCGAAGAGACGCTGGCGTCCGTGATCGACCGAGCAGAGACCGCCGAAGCCGATCCACGGGAGATGTTCGAGTACACGTACGAGGAACCGACCGCCAGACTCGAGGAACAACGAGCGTATCTCGAAGAACTGCGATCGAGACACGGCGACGATGAACTGCTCGAGTACGAGTGACGGTACGGGATAAAGTCCACACCTGGACAGGTGAACAACTACCGGCGTCCCGTCCCGAGGCCCGAGTGAGAATGCAATTGGAGCAACCCGCCAGGGAGACGGGCTGGAACGGGACGGTCCCGAACGCCTTCGACAGTCGAATTCTCGGCTTCGTCGGGGTCACCGCCGCGCTCGCGGCGTCGTTGAACGTCCCGTACGGTGGAGTCGCGTTCGCCGTCGCGGCGTTCGGCGTCCTCGCGGCGATCGGCGTCGTCGTCCACGTTCTCGGCGAACGAAAGCTCCGCCGGATCACCGATGGCCTCGTCGAACGGTGGGCCAGTTCTGGTGCGGAGATCGAGGACGTAACGCGGTCCTCCGAGGGGATGCGAACCGAGTGGACGGTTCGGACACCGAACGGCACCGTCACGGTCGGCGGGGTCGCGCTCGTTCCGATCGCTCGCCTCTCCGTCGAGTGGCAGGGGGTCGGCGACTCCATGGACGCAAGCGAGGCCGAGGCAGATCTCGATCACCTCGCCGCGAGTCTGTACGAGGAGATATTCGAAATTCAAGCGGCGGCGTGACCTTCGTCACCGAACGACCGGTGCCTCGACCGAACCGATCGTTTCGACCGCCGCTCGTGCGTGGTCGCCGGGTTCGATCGGTTCGGCACCAGGCGTCCCCGTACTGAACACGTCACCGGGTTCGAGCGTGGCGACGCCGGAGTGAAACGCGACCAGTTCACGCGGCGGGAACAGCATGTTCTCGATCCGGTTTTCCGCCACGACCCGTTCGTTGACGACCGTCTTGACCGACAACTCCTCGAGCGCGAGCGGTGTTTCGGGGACGGCGATGGCCGACCCGACGACGAGAAACGAATCGAAGCTCTTCGCGCGCGTCAGAAAGCGCGGGTTTCGCTGGAGGACGTCCTCGGCGGTCATATCGAGGACGGGAAGGTAGCCGGCGATTACGTCGTCGACCGCACCATCATCGAGATCCCGACACGTTCGACCGATTACGACGGCGAGTTCGGCCTCCGCCGTGACACGGTCGGTCCGTTCGACTGGCGGGAGCCGTATCGGGCCACCCGGACCGGTGATGGCGCTCGTCGGCTTGAAGAAACTCGCGGGTGCATCCGGCCGTGCCTCGTCGAGATCCCCGGCGTGTTCGGCGTAGTTGAGGCCGATCCCCCAGAGTTTGCCGAACTCGGCCAGCGGCGGGCCGAACTGGATGGACTCCCGGTCGACCGGCTCCGCCGGGGCGTCGGCGACATCGGGGAGTCCACCGTCGGCCGCGCGCGAAAGTGCCTCTATGGCCGTGGTGAGATCCGGATCCGCAGCAGAAAGCGGGACGAAGCCGTCCTCGCTCCCGAGTAGTGGACGCCCCTCGAGGGTGCGAGCGAGGTACTTCATCGGTCTCTACCGGGCGATACGAACCCACTCATAGGTTCGCCCCCGTCGTTCCGCCGTCGATTACGATGCTCTGTCCGTTGATGAATCCCGATCGGGGCGAGGAGAGGAAAGCGACGGTATCGCCCAGTTCCATCGGATCGCCGACCCGTTCCAGCGGATTGTCCGCGACGTCTTCGATCCCCTGTTCGTAGGAGTCGTGCTCGCCGCGCTCGACACCCTGCTCGACGAGTTCCTCGATCCGTGCGGTTTCGTGCGGCCCAGGGAGGACGGCGTTTGCGCGCACGTCGGGTGCGAACTCCTGAGAGAGCGTCTTCTCGAGGCCGATGACGCTCATCCGAACCGAGTTCGACAACACGAGGCTGTCGATCGCCTCTTTTACACTCCGGGAGGTGATGTTGACGATCGTACCGCCCTCTCCCTCCTGCAGGTGGGGTTCGGCTTCGCGTGCGAGACGAACGACGCTCATCACGAGCAGATCGTATGCTGCATACCAATCCTCGTCGTCGGTCTCGAGAAACGGTCCCGACGGCGGTCCGCCGGCGCTCGTCACGAGGTGGTCGAGTCCGCCGAACTCGCCGACGGTCGTCTCGACGAGCGCCGCGATCTCGTCTTCGTCGGTGAGGTCTCCCTGCTGTGCGATCACTTCGCCCGTCGCGACGTCCGCGATCTCGTCTCTCGCCGCTGCGAGCCGATCCTCGTCCCGTCCGTTGATCACGACGTCTACCCCTTCGCGGGCGAGCGCCGTCGCCGATGCCTTTCCGAGTCCGCTCGAGGATGCCGTTACCAGTGCCGCGTTTCCGTCGATCTGAAGGTCCATTTCGTCTTCGATCTATCCAGCACAACTGAAAAAGTTGCCGTTGCGGTAAGTAAGCGGATAGCCATCGCCCGTCTCTCCAGTGTGCCGGTCTTCGACAAAATACCGGAGATTTTCAAGGCGGCGCGGAGGCGAGTGGCACTTCGCCTTCGACGACCTCCCGGTCCAGGCCGGGGGAGGCGATCAGGAGGTCGTGTGCGGTCTCTCCGTCCGAACCCAACATCGCGAAGGTGAAGACGCCGAAGCCAAACGACATCTGATAGTTTCCGTACGTCGAGTTCGCGGTATACTCCGCTGTCGATGGGTCGTCGTGGCGGAGGACGTGAAAGGAGTAGTCGTCGTCGCCGGCCAGATACCGGCCTTCGGTTCCTTCGTTTGCCTCGAGATAGGCGACCGAGACGTCGTTCGTTTCCTGGAGTGGCCACTCGTCGGTATCCGGCAAGAGATCGATGGTCGCTGTCTCCGGATCCGGCGGCTCGAGGTCGTACTCGTTCGCCGAATCGTCGGCGCTCGTCGAACCGTCGCTGGTCTCTTCGCTCTCGGTATCCACGGTGTCGACCGGTTCGTCGTCGGATGCCGTCTCCGGTACTGTTTCGGCGTTTTCTGGTTCGTCAACACCGGGTTCGTCGTCACGAGCGTCGTTCCCCGTGCCCTCGTCGTCGAGACAGCCGGCCAACGCACCGACGACCGGGAGCACCACGGCCGTTTCTACGAGAAGTGATCGTCTATCCATGATATGTCTCCACAGAGAGACGTGATATACATTTGGGCATACGTTTGGCCCAACAGCAAAACGTTAGACCGGGCTGGCCGTCTCCTGGTACGATCCGTGGTGGTCCTCGAGTACCTGCATGATCTCGCCCATCGTCGCATACGCCTTCACCGCGTCGACGATCGGCGGCATGACGTTCTCTCCCGCCTCGATCGTGTCTGATAACGCTTCGAGGGTATCCTCGACCGCCGCATCGTCGCGTTCGGCTTTGACGCGTTCGAGACGCTCGAGCTGGCGGTCGCGAGTCGTCTCGTCGACTTGGTGGATCTCCGGGGCAGTATCCTCGTCGATCGTGTACTCGTTGACGCCGACGACGACCTCCTCGCCGCGTTCGACCCGCCGCTGGTACTCGTAGCTCGCGTCCTGGATCTCGCGGTGGAAGTAGCCCTGTTCGATACCCACCAGGACGCCGTCGCGAATCGAACCGTCGCCCACCTCCTCGATCTCCTCGAGATAGGCCATAATCTTCGTATCCATCTCCTCGGTGAGCGCCTCGATCGCGTAGCTTCCGCCCATCGGGTCGACGATATCGGCCGCACCGGACTCCTCGGCGATGATCTGCTGAGTCCGTAGCGCGACGCGGACCGCCTTCTCCGTCGGGAGCGCCAGCGCCTCGTCGAAACTGTTCGTATGCAGTGACTGGGTGCCACCGAAGACACCGGCCAGCGCCTGAACGGTGGTTCGGACGATGTTGTTCAAGGGTTGCTGGGCGGTCAGCGACTGGCCGGCGGTTTGTGTGTGGAATTTCAGTCGTCGCGATTGCGGCTTCGATGCGCCGTATCGGTCGGCCATCACGCGGGCGTAGACCCGTCGAGTCGCACGAAACTTCGCGATCTCCTCGAAGATGGAGTTGTGGGCGTTGAAGAAAAAGGAGAGAAGCGGTGCAAAGTCGTCGACGTCCAGCCCGCGCTCGAGGCAGTCCTCGACGTACGCGAAGCCGTCGGCGAGCGTGAACGCGGCCTCCTGGGCGGCGGTCGAGCCGGCTTCCCGGATGTGATAGCCCGAGATCGAGATCGGGTGAAACGTCGGTGTCTCGTCGACGGCGAACTCGATCGTGTCGGTGACGACCTCGAGGGACGGTTCTGGGGGGATCACCCACTCCTTCTGGGCGATGAACTCCTTTAACATGTCGTTCTGGAGGGTGCCGCGGATCTCCTCGCGGGGAACGCCCTGCCGGTCGGCGAGTGCGACGTACATCGCGTAGATCACCGGTGCGGAGGGGTTGATCGTAAACGACGTCGACACTTCGCCGAGGTCGATGCCGTCGAAGAGGATCTCCATATCCCGGAGGGTGTCGACGGCGACGCCCTCCGTGCCGACTTCGCCCTCGCTCATCGCGTGGTCGGAGTCGATCCCCATCAGCGACGGCATGTCGAACGCCGTCGAGAGCCCCGTCTGGCCCTGCTCGATGAGGTAGTGAAACCGCTCGTTCGTCTCCTCGGCGGTGCCAAAGCCGGCGAACTGACGCATCGTCCACGTCCGACCGCGGTACATCGTCGGGTACGGCCCTCGCGTGTACGGCGGTTCGCCGGGGAATCCGAGGTCTTCCTCGTACTCCATGTCCGCGACGTCTTCCGGCGTGTAGAGCCGGTCGACCTCGTGATTCGACACCGTCGCGAACCGGTCGCGGCGTTCGCCGTGGGCCTCGAGAAACGGCTCGAGCGTCTCTTCTTTCCACCGCTTGCGCGCTCCGCGGATTCCCTCGAGGTCGTCCTGGTCGAACATACCGTATCAGTGGACGGGACGAGCCTAAAGTGTTGGTACCACACCGCACGACGTGATAGCACGTGTCTGTGATCGGAGTGTGCCGTCCGATGCAGACGATATCTTCCCTGGGTGACGACCGAAGTCACTCTCGGAGGTGACCGGCGATAATATCTTTTTGAATCTCGCTCGTTCCCTCGTAGATCGTCGTGATCTTGGCGTCGCGGTAGTAGCGTTCGACGTCGAAGTCGGTCGTGTAGCCGTAGCCGCCGTGGATCTGGACCGCCTCGTTGGCCACCTCGACTGCCGTTTCACTCGCGAAGAACTTCGCCATGCTCGCGGCCATCGGATCGACGCCGTTCTCGTTCTTGCGTGCGGCGTCGCGGGTGAGCAATCTGGCCGCCCGGACGTTCGTCCCCATCTCCGCGAGTTTGTGCCCGATCGCCTGGTGGTCCGCGATCGGTCGACCGAACTGCTCGCGTTCCTCCGCGTAGTCGAGGGCGTCCTCGAGCGCCGACCGTGCGACGCCGACGGCCTGACTTGCGATCGCGATCCGGCCGCCGGTCAGCGTCGAAAAGGCCGCCTTCAACCCCTCGCCGACCGGCGTCAGCCGGTTCTCCTCGGGGATTCGGACGTCCTCGAGGATCAGCGCCGTCGTATCGCTCGCTCGCAGACCGAGTTTGTCCTCTTTCTTGCCGACTGTGAGCCCGTCGGCGTCTTTCGGGACGAGAAACTGCGTGATCGTGTCGGAGTCGTCGCGGTCGACTTTCGCGAAGAGGATCACCACGCCCGAGCGCTCGCCGTTCGTGATCCACTGTTTTCGGCCGTCGATGACGTACTCGTCGCCCTCGAGTCGGGCCTCGGTGGTCATCTCCGCGGGGTTCGAGCCAGCCTCGGCCTCCGACAGTGCGAACGCACCGACGGGTCTCCCCTCGGACATCGCCGGGAGCCACTCTTCCCGGTGAGTTTCGGAGCCGAACTCCCGGATGCAGGAAGCCGCCAGACAGTGGACCGAGAGCGCCGTCGCGAGCGAGAGGTGACCCGCACCGAGTTCCTCGTTGACGATACTTTCGGTCACGCGGTCGGCGTCGAACCCACCGTACTCCTCGGGGATTGTGAGCCCGGTGAGACCGATCTCCGCGAGGCCATCCCAGACGTCTTCCGGGAACGTCTGGGTGGTGTCGGCCTCCGCCACCGCGGGTTCGACCTCGCGATCGACGAACGCCGCGACCGTCTCACGGATCAACTCTCGCTCTCCTTCGGAACCCATACCCGGGAGTACAGGAACCGTCGTGGTAAATGTACTGACGACCCGTCTACGGCCCGCGTCCGAGTCTTCGCGACGGTAACAACTGTACCGATGTACACACTGATCGACGATCTGTCTGGCGATCAGG
This sequence comes from Natrialba swarupiae, assembly GCF_008245225.1. Taxonomy (GTDB): domain Archaea; phylum Halobacteriota; class Halobacteria; order Halobacteriales; family Natrialbaceae; genus Natrarchaeobius; species Natrarchaeobius swarupiae. The sequence goes on along the minus strand of NZ_VTAW01000017.1, from coordinate 39,632 downwards.
TGTGCATCGACGTGCAGTAGCGACGATAGAGCCACCGATACAGCGTCACGACGATGCTGTCGTACGGACCGCTGTTCGTCGGTTCCGCGCGGTTGTGACTCGGGCTGCAATCGCCCCGAAACGTTGGAACGGTAGTCCGAATCACTCTTTTTCGTCGGTTGAATCGACGGCTGCGTCGTTCCGGTCGTCGGGATGAACCTCGAGGCCCGAGTCGTCGTCGGTCAGTTCCGTCGGGTCTGCCTCGAGGCCGCGGTCGTGTGCCTCCTCTGACTCCGTGCTACTATCGTTCGAGTCCGATTCGCCGCTTCGCCCGTCCGAGTGTTCGGTCTCGTCTTGTCCGCCTGGCTCGCCTGCGGGGTTCGTCCGATCGACGCCCGTCTCGTCGTCGGTTCCAGCGTTCGTGCCGTCAGGTTTCGTATCCTCGAGCGCTCCTTCGAGTCGGACCGCCTCGTCGGATATCGCGGTGACGGAGTCCGCCGTGAGCGGGATCGACTTCTCGGTCCTGCTGTCCCAGCCGATCGTCGACTTGATCGTATCGAGCATCCCCTGTTTCGGTCGGACGTACGCGACCGTTCCCTCGACGGCTGCGATCGTCCCGACGGAGTCACCGCGTGCGTTCTCGACCGTCTTTCCCTGATCGTCTTCCGAGAAGGTGGCGCACATACGGTCTCGTTCCGGCAGTCGGGAAAAGGAACTGCCGCCTGCAACGGCCGGGTCACGGAGAATCGGCGCTCGGTCGGTTCGATTAACACTCTTCTGGCAACGGCCGCCACGTCCGTGGCGAGTGGTTCAGCCGTTCACAGCCGTCCTCGGTGACGACCACCAGGTCCTCGATACGCACGCCGAACTCGTCCTCGAGGTAGACGCCCGGTTCGACGCTGAAGACCATTCCCGGCTCGAGTTGCTGATCGTTGTCGGCCGCGATGTACGGTGACTCGTGGAGGTCGAGCCCGACGCCGTGGCCGGTTCGGTGGACGAAGCGGTCGCCGTATCCTCGCTGCTCGAGAACGGAACGTGCGGCCCGGTCGACCTCGCGGGCAGCCACGCCCGGCTCGACCGCGTCGACGGCGGCCGACTGTGCCGCGAGTACCGCTTCGTGTACCGCCTCGTAGCCGTCGGGTGGGTCCCCGTCGAAGACGACGGTTCGGGTCTGGTCGCCGGCGTAGCCGTCGACCACGGTCCCGAAGTCGAGGACGACCGGATCTCCGGGCTGGATGGTCCGATCGCCGTGACGATGGTGTGGTCGAGCGCCGTTCGGTCCGGAGCCCACGATGGGATCGAACGAGACGCCCGCTCCCCCCTCCGCGACGAGGCGGTTCTCGATCTCCGCTGCGAGTTCGGCCTCCGTCATCCCGACCGCGTCGGGCCCGAGCCGACGGACCGCCTCGCTTACCGCATCCGAGATCGCGGCCGCCTCGCGAAGCGCCTCGAGTTCGGTCTCGTCTTTCCGCATTCGAAGGTCGGCGAGCACCTCGCTCGCCAACCCGAACGCCGCGTCGGGAAACGTCGCGCGGAGGTCCTGCGTGAACAGCGCCCACATCCGATCGTCCACCAGGAGTCTCCCGGTCGAGAGGCCGAGGTCGGTGCCGATCGACTCGAGTGTGGCGGTCGGCTCCTCGCCGTCGCTCCACGTCCGAACGTCGTCGATCGGGGACTCGGCCCGGATCTGTTCGCCGGACAGTTCGGGTGCGAGAAACGCCGCCTGGCCGTCGGTGACGAACAGAAAGAGGTGCCGTTCCATCGGCTCGTCGTCGAACCCCGAGAGATAGCGCATGTTCGCACTCGGAAAACAGACGAGCGCTTCGGCGTCTGCACGCTCGAGAGCCGACCGTACCCGCTCGAGTCGATCGTCGACGATGGATCGGTCCATACGGATTCCAACAGGACCCATTCGGGAGTAGGTATCGGTCATCGGGCGGATCTTCCACGGGACCGTTGGGACGTCCCCGTACGACACACTCGTGTACGGATACAACGCGACTGGTATCCTGAAACTGCCGACCGGAGACGGCCACTCGGGCTCGTGCGATGGTGTACCACGTGAGGAGGCCATCCGAGGATCACGGCGTCGGTCGACGTACTCCTCGAGCGCCAGGTGTGCGAACACCGGTCTCGCGGACGTCGCAGAATTCGCTCCGCTCAGTCACGAAAGAGAGCTTCGTACGACCTCGATGGACGCGGCCTGTTCCGCCTATAGACAGTGTCTCATCTCCTATTCGTTTCGAGAATCTTTCAGATAGGGATAATTGTTTACTGTATGTTAATACTGTCCTCGACCGTCGGACGTAAGGTCGATCCGGGAGACAATTTGCCGGTCGTACGCGATTCCCACAGATTTTTGCCCGTATGCTGAAAACGTGGGGTATGTCACTGGAAGACGACTCACTCGAGTATCACGCTACTGATCCCCCTGGGAAGGTCGAGATCACGACGACGAAACCGACGAACTCCCAGCGAGAGTTGAGTCTCGCGTACTCGCCGGGCGTCGCCGGCCCCTGCCGCGAGATTGCCGACGATCCCGACGCTGCCTACCGGTACACGGGCAAGGGAAATCTCGTCGGCGTCGTCTCCGACGGGAGCGCGGTGCTCGGCCTCGGCGACATCGGCCCGCAGGCGTCGAAACCAGTCATGGAAGGGAAAGGAGTTCTGTTTAAACGGTTCGCTGACATAGACGTCTTCGACGTCGAGCTCGACCACGACGATCTCGATACGTTCGTGGAGTCGGTCGCCGGCATGGAACCGACGTTCGGCGGTATCAACTTAGAGGATATCTCCGCACCGGACTGTTTCGTCATCGAAGAGCGCTTGCGCGAACGGATGGATATCCCCGTCTTCCACGACGACCAACACGGGACCGCGATCATCAGCGGCGCGGCGCTGTTGAACGCCGCCGAACTCGTTGGAACGGATCTCGGCGATCTCGAGGTAACGTTCGCCGGTGCGGGTGCCGCGGCGCTGGCGACGGCTCGATTCTACGTTTCACTCGGCGTACGCCGGGAGAACGTGACGATGGTGGATATCGACGGTATTCTTACCACGGAGCGGGCGGAGGCGGGCGATCTCGATCCGTACAGCCGGGAGTTCGCCAGGGACGTTCCCGAGGGGGATCTCGCCGACGCGATCGCGGGTGCCGACGTCTTCGTCGGCCTCTCTGCCGGCGGGATCGTCTCCCAGGAGATGGTCCGATCGATGAACGAGAATCCGATCGTCTTCGCGATGGCCAACCCCGATCCGGAGATCGGCTACGAGGCGGCGAAGGCGGCACGCGAGGACACCGTGATCATGGCGACGGGGCGGTCGGACTATCCGAACCAGGTCAACAACGTCCTCGGCTTCCCCTTCATCTTCCGTGGCGCACTCGACGTCCGCGCGACGGAGATCAACGAGGCGATGAAAGTTGCTGCGGCGAAGGCACTCGCGGACCTCGCGAAAGAGGACGTTCCCGACGCGGTCCGGAAGGCCTACGGCGACCAACCGCTCCAGTTCGGCCCCGAGTACATCATCCCGAAGCCGATGGATCCACGGGTGCTGTTCGAACTCGCACCCGCGGTCGCACAGGCGGCGATCGACAGCGGTGCCGCACGAACCGGGATCGACCCCGAGAGCTACGAGGAGGAACTCGAGGCTCGCCTCGGCAAGTCCCGTGAGATGATGCGGATCGTGCTCAATAAGGCGAAAAGCGACCCGAAGCGGATCGCCCTCGCGGAGGGCGGCGACGAGAAAATCGTCAGAGCAGCTTCCCAACTCGCCGACCGTGGGATCGCCGAACCGGTGTTGATCGGTAACCAGTCGCGGATCGAACGCCTCGCCGACGACCTCGGGCTCGAGTTCGATCCCGAGGTGGTCGATCCCGGTGCGGGCGAGTACGAGGCCTACGTCGAGGACCTCTACCAACGTCGCCAGCGCAAGGGCATCACGCGAACGGAGGCGGCGGATCTGATTCGGGACAGCAGCTACTTCGCTTCCGTGATGGTCGACCGTGGGGACGCCGACGCGATGTTGACGGGACTAACTCACAACTATCCGTCAGCGTTGCGCCCGATCTTGCAGGTGATCGGCACGGCCGAGGACGTCGACTACGCAGCGGGCGTCTACATGTTGACGTTCAAAAATCGAGTCGTCTTCCTCGCGGATACGACGGTCAACCAGGATCCCGACGAGGAGACACTCGCCGAGGTGACCTGCCACGCCGCCGAAATCGCACGCCGATTCGACGTGGAACCGAGGGCCGCCCTGCTGTCGTACTCCGACTTCGGCAGCGTCAACAACGAGGGGACCCGCAAACCACGACGGGCGGCACGCCGGCTCCGGACGGATCCGGCCGTCGATTTTCCCGTCGACGGCGAGATGCAAGCCGATACGGCGGTCCTAGAGGAGATGCTCGAGGGGACCTACGAGTTCGCAGAGCTCGAGTCGCCGGCGAACGTTCTCGTCTTGCCCAATCTCGAGGCGGGGAACATCGCGTACAAGCTCCTCCAGCGGCTGGGTGGGGCCGAGGCCGTGGGTCCGATGCTCGCCGGGATGGCGGAGCCGGTGCACGTCCTTCAGCGGGACGACGAGGTCAAAGACATCGTCAACCTCGCTGCGATTGCGGTCGTCGAAGCCCAGGGTACGGAGCTGTGACAGACTGAGACGAACTCTTATCCGTCAATTCTAGGGCGACGCGACCGACCACTACCGTACCGACAGGTCGTGAGATCGTCCCGCATGGGGCAGATTTCGGTGCCGATGGGGATCGGATGCGCCGCAGTTGTTGTCGGGATATGAGGGGTTCCTCGTATTCCTGTGACACCGCCAGACGACACCAGTCCGACGGCGGAAAAGCAGTGTCCCGAACGTAATTACGTTCATATGGATGTAAACAACGACGCCCGCTGGTGGACGCTTTCAGGGCTCTCGAGCCAGCGGGCCCCGACGAGGGTCGCTGTTCGGAACGTTTTTAAATGTAAACCGACTAGAGAAAACAGTGAGTAAAACGAGCCCTACTGAGTCGAGTACGGCGTGCTGTAAAGTCGGCCGGATCACCCAACGGTACGATCTCACTGGCCTCGACGACGAGCTCGTCCGCTACTGGACCGATAGAACGGACCAACGGTACAGTACCCGTGACCTCGCCGAACACGTCAACCAGCGCATTCTCGAATCGGCGCTCGACGAAGCCGGCTTGCAGTACAAAGACGGCGAAGTCGAGAACACGTACCGGCTGCTTACTGGCGACGACGTCAGCAGCGGTACACAGGTGCAGACTCGGAAAGAACTCGAGCGTGATTCCATCCCGATCGACGAGGTCGAAAGCGACTTCGTCTCCCACCAGACCGTCTACAACCACCTGACGGACTGTCTCGAGGCATCGCTCGAATCGCCGAGCGACGAGGAGCGTCTCGAACGGAGCCGGGACAAACTCGGTGCGCTTCGCAACCGAACTGCTGCCGTCACCGAGGATACGGTCGCACAACTCGCCAGAAACGACGTCCTCGACGTCGGCGAGTTCGACGTGTTGGTCAACGTAACCGTCTCCTGTAAGGACTGTCGACAGCAGTATACGATCCGGGATCTCCTCGAGCAGGGAGGCTGTGATTGTTAACCGGGTCCGAACCGACGACGGTTGTCAGTTCCAGTCCGCATCAGCGTAAGCGAGTCGGATAACTGGTGGCTATCCATGATACGGGCAGCATGAGTAGTCGGTCATACTTATTCAATCATACATAATTTAACTATATATGTGCACATTTTGATGTGACATTATCTCCAGACGTATTTCGAGTGTCTCTGGATGTATCGACCCTTGACGGCCCTATCGGCGGTTAAACTGCTTTTTCCACAGTCATTGCCGATCTCCGATTCATTTTAGCTGGTGGCAATCGGGTAAAGTGTAAGCGGGGGCTCTCACGACTATTAACGGGTAATAACCGCCGTGTACTAATTGATCGATCATGTTATCACCCGTTGTACTCTATTCATCGACTTACAACTACATCTGGGTTTCAGTAGGGAACCAATACTATTCAGTAAATTGATCTAGCGTCGTGTCCAACCCGTTTCGAACTTCGGTCACCAGCGCACCCTCGATATCCAACTCGAGAACGTCGACGGCCGCTCGACCGACCCGTTCGAGCACCGTCGGCGGCGAGTAGACGCCGAGACGCCACTGTGAGTACTGGGCCGCCCGAAGCGCTTCGACGAGCGGCGACTGTTGTTCGAGGCCTCTGATCTCGCCGTTGACGACGACTCGAGAACTCGATTCAGTCATCGTCGGCCGACTCGGGACGTCGAGGATGACGGCGTCGGGATCGACGTTCGCCTCCGCGGCGATCTCGCGTTCGAATCGACGAATCGTATCGTGGTCGGCTTCGATAACGCCGCCGGGGACGTCGTCGATCTCGGCCCAGACCGCTCGTTTGAACAGGTTTCGGTGGTCCAGCCGTCGGGAGAACGCCGCCGTCTCGTCGGTCGATCGCAACGCGACGAGCAGATCGGCGTCGTCCATCCGCTGGAGCGTCTCGGCGCCGGTGTCGGTCGACTCGAGAAGGGTTTCGGCGGCTCGGCGAAGCATCGCCTTGCTGATTCGGGCGACGCTGTGGCTGTAGACGGTCGGGTTCATCAGCGCCCGGGCGACCAGTAGGCTTTCGGCGGACTGAACGTTACCCTCGGCGAGGACGAGTTCGCCGTCGACGAACGTCAGTTCCCGGACGAGTCGGCCGTGATCGATCGTCCCGTACGGAACGCCGGTGTGGTGGGCGTCACGGACGAGGTAGTCCATCCGATCGACGTCGAGTTCCCCCGAAACCAGCTGTCCGAACCGACCGTCTCCGGCGATCAGGTCGGCGATCGGCCCGGGCGCTAAGTCGTGTTCTCGGAGCACGTTCCCGACGTCCCCCTCGACGAGAAGCTCGTGAACGTCGTCGTGATAGCGTCCGGTTCGACGGTGGGTCAGCGCCTCGAGGTTGTGGCTGAAGGGACCGTGACCGACGTCGTGGAGCAAGGCGGCGGCCTGGACCCGCTTCGCGCGCCGCCCGTCGACACCGAGTTGCTCGAGTGCCTCACACGCCAGGTGGTAGACTCCGAGGCTGTGCTCGAATCGGGTGTGGTTCGCAGAGGGGTAGACGAGTGAGACGGTACCGAGCTGTCTGATCCGCCGGAGTCGCTGGAGTTCGGGCGTATCGATGAGATCGCGCGCCACGCCGTCGACCTGAATGTGGTCGTGGACGCTATCTTTGATGACTTTCATTGTCATCGTTTCGGCCGGTTCGTACAAAAACAGTCGGCTGTCTACCGACTCGAGATCGGTACCGACTTGCACCTCGCACGTCTACGATCCGACAATGAGCGTTCCGCAACTCATGACGATCGCGCTGTTCGTGATCGTGATCCTCTGTCTGATCGCCCTGCTGTACATTTCGACACAGTGGGACGAGTAGCGGCCGGTATTTAAGCGCCCGTCGTCTGACGCGTCGTCGTTTACCGCCGTAGCCGCCGTCGATGCGGGCGATGACCGAGCTCACGATTCCACCCGATGCTGGCGAGCAGAAAGCGACGAGACTCGTCCAGGAGCACGTAACGGTCGGCGACGACGTCGAGGTTCGCAAGGCCGACCGAACCGGGAGCGGTGATCCCCAACTGACTGGTGAGGTGACCGGCATCGAAGCCGGCTACCTCGAGCTCGACGGCAAATCCCTCGGAGAGGGAAGCGTCCGCTACGACGAGATCCACACGATAGCCAGACTCGACTCAGCGTAAGCCACCGGTCTGTCGTGAGTCGACGATTGCCACGGCCTCGTTTTCGCGAATTCCGTGGCTCCGGTAGCACTGGTGACCCGGTCACCCGTGGCTGTGGACGGATCCCGGTGAGCGCTACTATATTAACTAACCAAAAATAATAGTAAGAATTAATAATATGTTTGCCTCAGATACTATCGTGCAGGTAGTGAAATCGAGCGAGATCTGCTCCCGGCAACCGATGTGATGATCGCCGCGGATTCAAAACCTTTACAACTAATATTTCATTAGATAAAGCTTGCTTGATGTTCGATTCGATCCACGTCGTCCCTGGTCGAACCACCGGCCGGGAAGCCGACGGTACGAGGTGGATGTAGGATGATACGGGCGCTCGTAGAGCGACTCGGCTCGCTCACGGCTGTCCTGTTCGGAGTGTCGCTGGTGAGCTACGGGTTCGTCTCACTCACGCCAGGTGACCCGGCATACACCATTCTACGCGCCCAGCGCCAGAGCCCCCCGTCGGACGCCGAAGTCGCCGCGTTCCGAGCCGAACACGGACTCGACGAGCCGTTCGTGGTGCAGTACGTCTCGTGGCTCTCGGAGGCACTCCGCGGTGACCTCGGCACCTCCTACTACACGTCGGAGCCGGTCACGACCCTGTTGCTCGAGTCGCTTCCGAACACGCTCGAACTCGCGGTCGCGGCGATGGCGGTCTCGCTTCTGTTGGCCGTCCCGACGGGTGTCGCGAGTGCGGTCCACCGCGATACCTGGATCGATCGGACGAGCCAGCTCGTCGCCCTCCTTGGTGTCTCGATGCCGAACTTCTGGCTGGGCTATCTGTTGATTCTGGTCTGTTCGCTCTGGCTCGGACTGACGCCGGCGGCCGGATCAGGAACGCTCGGCCACCTGATTTTGCCCGCGATCACGCTCGGAACGGGGCTTGCGGCGGTCGTCACCCGACTCGTTCGAACGTCGATGCTCGAGGTTCTCGAGGCGGAGTACGTCCGGACCGCACGTTCGAAAGGCGTTCGCGAGCGTCTGGTCGTCTACAAACACGCGCTCAGAAACGCGCTCGTTCCGGTGGTGACGATCGTCGGCCTTCAGTTTGGGTTCGTCCTCAACGGAGCGGTCATCGTCGAGGTCGTCTTTCAGCGGCCGGGGCTCGGAACGCTTCTGGTCGACGCCGTGTTCGCGCGGGACTACCCGATCGTACAGGGCGTCGTCCTGGTGACCGCGTTCGTCTTCGTCGTGACGAACCAGCTCGTCGACCTCGCGTACGTCGCGCTCGATCCGCGCGTCGACCGTGGGGGTGATCGTGCGTGAGCGGCGACGAACCCGGGCGATCGTACACAGGATTGGGTCGGACGAATCTTCTCGAGACGAGCCGTCGTCGCGTCCGAACAGCCCTCCCGCCGCGAGTTAGAGCCAACGGGCTGATTCGCCTCGGTGGTGGGATCTGTGGTGTCCTCGTGTTCGCGGCGATCGTCGGACCAGTCGTCTCCCCGTACGATCCGACGACACAGGCGCTCGAGGCCCGACTCCAGTCACCGTCGCTCGCCCATCCGCTCGGGACGGACGCGCTGGGTCGTGACGTGGCGACTCGACTCGTCTACGGGGCCCGAATCTCGCTCGCGCTCGCGGTCGTCGCGACGGGACTTCGTCTCGTCATCGGCACGACGATCGGGCTGGTTGCGGCGACCGGTGGACGGCTCGTCGACGCCGTACTGATGCGACTCGTCGACGTTCAACTCGCGTTTCCGGGGCTCGTCCTCGCGTTGGTCATCGCCGGCGTGCTCGGACCGAGTCTTCGGAACGTCGTCCTCGCGCTCTCGCTCGTGGGCTGGGCCTCCTATGCCCGCATCGTTCGCGGCAGCGTCCTCTCGGTGAAGCGTCGGCCCTACGTCCAGTCGGCGAAACTGTACGGAACCCCCTGGCGGCGTCTCGTCCGCCGTCACCTTCTCCCGACGGTGGTAAGTCCGGTCGCCGTCCTCGCGACGTTGAACCTGGGAACCGTCGTGCTCGCGGCGGCTGGACTCTCGTTTCTGGGACTCGGCGCACAGCCACCGACGGCTGAGTGGGGGGCGATGATCGACGACGGGCGAAACTACCTCCGGTCGGCCCCGTGGCTCATCACCGCGCCCGGAATCGCCATCGCGCTTACAGTCATCGGCTTCAACCTGCTCGGGGACGGTCTGCGGGACGTCTTGGATCCGGACCATCTCGAGGATACCCAACGGAGGCGAACCTGACGATGGGACCGGAACTGGTCGTCGACGACCTCCGCGTTCGGTTTCGAACCCGCTCCGAGACGGTCGACGCGGTCGACGGCGCGTCGTTCACCGTCGAGCCCGGCGCGATCGTCGGCCTCGTCGGCGAGAGCGGGAGCGGAAAGTCCGTCACTGCCCGGTCGATCGTCCGCCTCGAGTCGCCCGGCGAGATCGTCGACGGCTCGATCAAATTCGACGGTAGAGAGCTGACGAGTGCCGACGACCGGACGCTTCGCCGCCTTCGCGGGCGGGAACTCGCGATGGTCTTCCAGGACCCGTCGACGACGCTCAATCCGGTGTACACCGTCGGCGAGCAGATCGCCGAGGCGATCCGCATCCGCGAGAACCCCGGCCGACAGCCGTTCCTCGCGGAGCTCGCCGCTGGTGTCAGCTCCCGGCTTCGAACCCGTCGGCGACGATCCGAGGTGCTCGAGCTGATGGAGACGGTCGGCATCCCGCAGGCCGACGAACGTATCGACGCCTACCCCCACCAGTTCAGCGGCGGGATGTGCCAACGCGTCGCGCTCGCGATGGCACTCGCGCGCCGTCCCTCGCTTCTGATCGCCGACGAGCCGACCACCGCCCTAGATACCACGACTCAGGCCGCGATCCTCGATCGGCTCGCTCGACTCAACGCCGAGCGGGGGATGGGAATTCTCCTGATCAGTCACGATCTCGGTGTCGTCTCGGAGCTGTGCGATCGCGTCGTCGTCATGTACGACGGCACCGTCGTCGAGTACGGCCCTGCCGAGTCGGTCCGCTCCGATCCCGAACATCCGTACACGAAGGCGTTACTCGACTGTCTCCCCCACCGATCCGAACCGCGATCACGGCTCCCGACGGCGGATTGGCCCCCGGCCGACGATCGCCCCTCCCGGTCCGACGAGCCCCCTTTACAGGGTACAGTCCTCGAGACGGACCGGACCGCAGTCGACGGCGGAACGACGGCCACCGGGGAGCGAGGATCGCCGCGGAGGGACGCCGAAACCGCCGCTCCCGGATCCGATCGAAGGGTCGACGGCCCGATCGTCGAACTCGAGGACGTCGCGGCGTCTTTCAGGCAATCCGACGCCCTCGTCGATCGGTTGCTCGGGCGCGACGAGCGGGTCCCGGCCGTCAACGGCGTCTCCCTCTCGCTTCGAGCCGGCGAAACGGTCGGGCTGGTCGGCGAGAGTGGCTGTGGAAAATCGACGCTCGTCCGGCTGACCGCGGGCCTCGAGGAAACGACCGCGGGAGAGATCAGACTTCGCGGTGAGCGGATCGGGGACGCCGACTCGCGGACGGACGACCAGCTCGCCGACGTCGGCGTCGTCTTCCAGAACCCAACGACGAGCCTGAATCCGAAACGAACCGTCGGCCAGACGATCGCCGAGCCGTTGTTCGAAGCCGGATGGGACGAATCTCGCCGCGAGGATCGCATCGAAGAGGTACTCTCGCTGGTCGACCTTCCGGCGGCGTACGCAGGGCGCTATCCCCGCCAGCTTTCGGGCGGTCAGTGTCAGCGGGTCGCGATCGCTCGCGCGCTCGCGCTCGAGCCGTCGGTGGTGCTTCTCGACGAGCCGACCGCCGCACTCGACGTCTCGACGCAAGCGAGGATCCTGAATCTCCTCGCCGACCTCCAGGCCGACCTCGATCTCGCCTACCTGTTCGTCTCCCACGACCTCGCGGTGGTCCGCCACATTGCCGATCGGGTTGCGGTCATGTACCTCGGACAGTTCGTCGAGGTCGGACCGACAAACCGGGTGCTGTCGGCCCCAACCCATCCCTACACACAGACGCTTCTGGATGCGATTCCCGGGAACGAAGCCGAGGAGTGTCGCCAGTGGGACCGCGAGGCACTCGCGGGCGAGCCGCCGAGTCCGACCTCGCCGCCCGACGGCTGTGCGTTTCACCCGCGCTGTCCGGTCGCCTCCGAGGACTGCACGCGAGTGGAGCCGCCACTCGAGGCGGTCGACGGCGGCCGAACGCGGTGTCTCTACGCCGGCGAGTGGCGATCCGACGACAGCCAGCGATCAGCCGGCGACGCGGACGCGACCGAGACCCAACTCATCACGAACAGCGAACGTACCGAACCCGGCGTGGCTCGTACAGGGCGGGACGGCCGGTGAAACGACTTCCACAATATACGAATGACACACGAAATCGACGACATCGACGCTCGAATCGCGACCGACCGACCCACGACGCCGAACAGACGAACCGTCCTGAACACGCTGGCGGGGACGAGCGCCCTCGCACTCGCCGGCTGTCTCTCGAGTGCCGACGACGGCACAGACTTCCGGATCGGCGGCCCGTGGAAACCGAACCGGGATCCGCTCGACGGCGGGAGCTTGCTCCGACGACTCAGCATCACCGAAGCGCTGGTCGGCGTCGATTACGACGCCGATCCGGAACCGGGTCTGGCGACCGACTGGGAGCGGATCGACGACCGCCAGTGGCAATTCGACCTCCGCGAAGACGTCACGTTTCACGACGGCGAGCCCGTCGACGCGGCGGCGGCGGTCGACTCCCTCCGGCGAACGGCCGACTCCGCGGCGTTCGCCGACGTCCCGATCGCCCGTCTCGAGGCCGACGACGCGTCGACGGTGATCGTCGAAACCGAGACGCCGTTCGCGCCACTGCTGGCACACCTCTCGCGAAACGAGGCCGTAATCCTCTCGCCCGAAACGCTCGAGACCGACGGGGCGATCGAGACACCGGTCTCGACCGGGCCGTTCGTCTTCGAGGGCCTCGAGACGGGAGCGGAGCTTCGCGCGAGCCGGAACGACGACTACTACGGCCAGTCGCCGTCGATCGAGTCCGTCCGCTACGAGGTCGTCGAGGACGACCAGACCCGGCGCGTCAAACTCGAGAACGGCGAACTCGAGATGGCTCGCATCCTGCCGATCGAGATGGTCGAGCCCCTCGAATCCGAACCGGGTCTCGAGGTGTACACCCCCGAAATTCCTCGGATCCGATTTCTCACGTTCGACATCCAGTCGCCGCCGTTCGACGACGAACGGGTCCGTCGGGCAGTCTCTCAGGCCGTCGATCGCGAGGCGATCACGGAGTCCATCCTCGGCGGGATCGACGACCCCGCGGTCGGGCCGTTCTCCCCCGAGATCACGGCGTGGGCAAACCCGGATCTCGAGGACCACCGGTACGATCCCGACCAAGCGCGCGAACTGCTTTCCGAGGCCGGCTGGGCGCTCGAGTCGGGGGACGTTCGAACGCGTGACGGCGAGGAGCTCACCATCGAGATCGTTACGTTCGACGCACGAAGCCTGCCCCTGATCGCCGAAGTGCTCCAGGACCAACTCGCCACGGTCGGCGTCGACGTCGATCTGACGACGACCGAGTACAGTTCGATGGTCGACCGGGTCGGCCAGGAGTCGTTCGACGCCTACCTCACCTCCTGGGGAACGCTCTGGTATCCCGATCCCGATCGACTCTCGGATATGTTCCACTCGAGTGGCGCCACGTTACACCACGGCTACGCGAACGATCGGGTCGACGAACTGCTCGAGGAGGCCCGGGAACTCGACGATCGGGAGGAACGAAGAGTGCGATACCACGAGGTCCAGTCGATCGTCGTTCGCGAGGTACCGATCTCGGTTCTCACGAGCTACACCAACGTCGTCGCCGCGTCCGCGGAGGTCAGCAACTACCGACCGCACCCGACCGAGTCACGGTACGGGCTCGAGCAGGTCGAAATCGACGCCGAATAACCCCAATCCCGTTTTCTCGTCCGACCTCGTTCTCTCGACTCCGAGCGCATTCTACCCCGCGATCGACTACTCGAGTCGCTCGAGGTACGAAACCAGCGAGTCGACGGCGGTCTCGAACGCCTGTTCGCCCTGCTCGGCCGTCGCACCGGTCGCGTCGCCGACCGCGCCGTTCTCGCTGAACTCGTCGGTGAAGTGGCGAACGACGCCGCCGTCGACGACGGTGTCCCACTCCGCGGCGTCTCCGTCGACCGGCTCGCCGACGTCCTCCGGACAGAGATACAAGAGGACGGACGTCTCGATTTCGCCGGCGTGGCCGACGTGATCCTCGATCGCGCGCATCCACTCCCACGGGTAGACGTCGAGATCGGTCGAGTCCGAGGCGGTCACCTCTCGCGAGAGGTGTGAGAGCGTGCCTCCATTTCCGCCGTGGCCGTTGACGAGAACGACCGTCTCGACGCTCGTCCCCGAAAACGAGGTGACGACGTCGCGAACGTAGCGTCGAAGCGTCTCCGGCGATACCGAAAGCGTCCCCGGAAAGCGGCCGTGATAGGGAGCGACACCGACCGGAATCGGGGGCACGACGACCGTCTCACGGTCGGTTTCTCCATCCGCCGCGACCGCGATCTCGTTTGCGACGGTGGTATCCGTTCCGACCGGCGCGTGTGGGCCGTGTTGTTCCGTGCTTCCGACCGGCACGAGCGCCGTCGTCGGGGCCGCCTCGTCGATCACCGTCCAGGAACTCCGCTCGAGTTGCATATCGATCGATGGCGGGACGATTCCAAAGACCCGTCGATGTCAGTCGTCCGACCGGCGACCGTAACGGACGGCGGCCCGACCGACAGCCGTCCGAAGGTGGCTTCGTCCGGCTATGGCTCCGCTCGGCGATCGGATGGACGATTCGAGTCGGTGTCAAAATCCTACGGCGGCGACACCCACTCGCCGCGGTCGTCGCTCTCTTCGATCGCCGCCAGCACGCGCTGGGCGGCCAGCCCGTCCTCGAAGCTCGGTTCGAACCCGGTCCCCTCACTGACCGCTCGCAGGAACTCGTAGTTCTCGTGGACGAAGGTGTGCTCCCAGCCGACGACGTGGCCCGGCGGCCACCAGTGGTCGACGTACGGGTCGTCCTCGTCTGTCACGAGAACGGTCTGGTAGCCCCGGTCGCCCTCTCGGAGCACCTCGAGTTCGTTCAGCCGCTCGAGGGAGAACCGGAGACTGCCCTTCGAGCCCTGGATCTCGATCGTGTGGTCGTTCTTGTGGCCGGTCGCGAACCGCGAGGCCTCGAGCGTTCCCATCGCGCCGTTTTCGAACGCGAGTTGCGCGGAGTAGGCGTCGTCGACGGTGACCGGACGGGTTTCGTCGCTTCCCTCGACGGGCCGTTTATCGACGAACGTCCGGAGGTGGCCGCTGACCTCCTCGATCCCGCCGGCGAGGTCGTCGTCGCCAACCAGAAAGCGCACGAGGTCGACGGTGTGTGCGCCGAGGTCGCCGAGCGCGCCCGAGCCGGCGAGTTCCTCGTCGTTTCGCCAGGACCACGGCGCGTCGGGGTCGACCAGCCAGTCCTGGAGATATCGCCCGCGCACGTGGTGGATCTCGCCGAGTTCGCCCCCCTCGAGCAGGTTCTTCGCGTACTGGATCGCGGGGACGAACCGATAGTTAAACGCACAGCCGGCCGGAACGTCGCTCCCGGCCTCTCGAGCCGCCTCGGCCATCTTCTCTGCGCCTTCGAGCGTCGGCGCGAGCGGTTTCTCACAGAACGTCGGCGTGCCGGCCTCGAGTGCCGCGATCGACGGCTCGGCGTGGACGTGATTCGGTCCGAGGTTGTAGAAGACGTCGACGTCGTCGACGACGGATTCCCAGTCGGTCGCGATCGACTCGAAGCCGAGGCGGTCGGCGGCATCCGACAGTGCCTCCTCGTCGCGGCCGACGAGGACACTTCGCTCGATGTCGGGCGCGTCCGGGAAGAACATCGGAAGCCGCGCCATCGCGTTCGCGTGTGCCTTGCCCATGAACCGGTAGCCGAGGACTCCAACTTCCAGCGTCATACCTAAACCTTCACAATAGCTGTAGTTAGAAGTTTCCGTCCGGCGGTTCGGTCGGGTGAACGGATCGCTCGAGGTGATCGATCCGTTACTCGGCCCAGTAAGCTTCGCCGGGTTCGGTCTCGAAGACGGCTCGCTGGAGGAGATCGATCGCCTTCTCGAGTCCCTCGCGAGAACTGGTCAGCGAGTCTTCGTGTTCGATGCTCAAGGTGCCGTCGTAACCGACCATTCGGAGCGTCGAGACGAGTTCCTTCCAGTGGGACTCGTCGTGGCCGTAGCCGACCGAGCGGAACAGCCACGAGCGGTTGAGTTCGTCGTCGTAGGGTGCGGTGTCGAGGACACCTTTCAGGCGCGCCTGTTCTTCGTAGACGCGCGTGTCCTTGGCGTGGAAGTGGTGGATCGCATCGCGCTCGCCGAGAAAACGGATCGCGTCGGTGATCGAGATCCCTTGCCAGTAGAGATGGGAGGGGTCGAAGTTCGCGCCGATGCGGTCGTTCGTCTCTTCGCGCAGGCGGGCCATCCCCTTCGGTTCGTACACCAGCATGTTCGGGTGCATCTCGATGCCGACGTCGACGCCGTGGTCGTCGGCGAACGCCGCCAGATCGGACCAGTAGTCGACGGCGACCTCCCACTGGTACTCGTGGGCCTCGGCGTGTTCGGTCGGCCACGGGGCCGTGATCCAGTTGGGCGTCTCGTCGGTGGGACTCCCCGCCGGCAAGCCGGAGAAGCCGGTGACGGTGTCGACGTCTAGCTGGCCGGCGAGTTCGATCGCTTCGCGCAACTCGGTGTCTGCCTCCGCCGCCCGTTCGTCGTCGGGGTGTAACGGGTTGTTGTGGACTGCGAGTGCGCTAACGTGCATCTCGTACTCCTCGAGCAACTCGGCGAGTTCGGCTTGAGCGTCCTGGTTGCCGAGGTACTCCGAGCGATCGAGGTGATCGTCGCCGGGGAAGCCGCCGACGCCGGGTTCGATCGCGGAGACGCCGAGATCCGAGAGATACTGGAGCGCTCCCTCGAGCGATTCGTCTGCGAGCGGTGGGGTGTGAACACCGATGTCCATACGGTGTGATACCACGGCATCAGCCAAAGTAATTCCTATTCCGGATCCGAGTAACGGTTCTGCGTTCGTCCGAGGTGGTTCGAACGCCGGGCCAGTTCGACTTTGTAGTCGTCGCCTGGTCTATACTGGCCGTCGAACGTCGATGCACCTCTCGTCGTCTAACACTGATGCACTCTCGCTGAGTGCGGACGGGGAGAATCGGTCCGACGAGCACTGTCGCCGCGGGCGAGACGATCAGTCCTATAGTAGCCACTGAAAGTCATTGCACACCTGATCGCCAGACTGATGGGCGATCAGTGTGTGAATCGTTTCAGTTGTTACTATAGCTTTCCTCGAGCGGGACGGATTCGTCCTCGACTCCTTTCAGCGGGACGGATTCGCCGCTTGCCTCGAGGGAGATCGTCCCTCCACGGTCGCTCGAGCGGTAGATGCCGTCGACGACCCGCTGGACGGTCAGGCCGTTTTCGACGGTTCCGGCCCGCGTTCGGCCTTCGGCGTCGCGTCGCGTTCCCGAGCGGTTCGCGAGGATCGCTTCGAGAAACGCCGCCTGCTCGTCGGCGTGGCTGTCGTTCTCCCGGGTCTCGATCGTCTCGTCGATCGTATGATCACCGCCGCTCTTGCTCGCCGAGTAGATCGTGAGTTCGTCGGTGAGCAGGTCGAACCGGGCCGCCGCCTCGGTGCCGCGGACGACGAACTCGTGGGTCGGTGGCCGGTTCGTCGCCCAGGCGACCTCGAGGCTGATCGTCCGGTCGTCGTCACAGCGGACGAACGCACTCGCGGAGTCGTCGACGTCGAACGCGTCCGGGCCTGCGTCGTCACCCCACATCTCGAGATAGGCGTAGTCCTCGCGGTGACCGAACTGCGATCGGGTGACTCCGGAGACCTCGACGGGGTCGGGATAGTCGAGCAGGTACATCCCGAGGTCGATCGCGTGGACGCCGAGGTCGATCAGTGCGCCGCCGCCCGAGACCTCCTTTCGGGTGAACCAGGAGCCACGACCGGGGATCCCCCGCCGGCGCACGTAGTTGGCCTCGACGTGAGTGACCTCGCCGAACTCGCCGCGACCGATCCGATCGCGAAGCACCGCCACGGCGTTCAGAAACCGGTTGTTGAACCCGACCATCGTGAGGCCGGTCGAGTCGGCCGCCGCGGCCGCGATCCGGCGGGCGCTCTCGAGGGTGTGTCCGAGGGGCTTCTCGAGGAGGATGTTAAGGTCGCGCTCGAGGGCGGCGACGGCGTACTCCTCGTGAAAGCGGTTGGGCGTCGTGACGATCACGGCGTCGGCCGCGTCGTAGAGGTCGTGGTGGTCGTCGTAGACCTCGACGCCGTACCGGTCCGCGAAGCGCTCACGGGCCTCCGATGCGACGTCCATCCCTCCCACGAGTTCGACCTCGAGTTCCTGTTCGAGAAGCCGGTCGGCGTGGTGGTGGCCGATGTTCCCGAGTCCGACGAGTCCGACTCGGACGGGTTCCTGGCCCGCACTCATCGGGATCCCTCCGTCGAGACGGGGGCGGTCTCGCTCTCCGTCATGGACTCGAGTCCGTTCTCCGGTCCGGACGGAGACCTGCTTCCGACACGACCGATGGGGCGGTCGCCGTTCGTCGATTCAGTACAACTGCTCTTCTCGTTCCGATCGTTCATTCTGAGTGTCCGTTGATTGCTCGCGTCGCGTTCGCCCGCGACGATACTGTCTGATTGCCGGTACGATCTTGTTCTTTAGGTCGAGACCGAACGAGACGATCCCGTAGATCCAGAAGAAAAACAACACGGAGAGTCCGCCGTAGTAGACGAGCGCGACGAGTTCACTCACTGCGACCACCCGAGTCGATCTCGGCGTGTGCGCGGCGGTCCGTCGCCTCCCCTCGAGCTGCCGTCGTGACGTCCTCGATGCCGTGGACGAGCGCGTCGCCCGATCGGGTCTCGAAGAGGTGGATCTTCGACCGGTCGAGGACGACGCTCACCCGCTCGTCCTCCTCGATCGTCGAGTCGGGATCGACGCTCATCAGCAACTGGTTCGAGGCGCTCGAGGCCTCCTCGGTCGTCATCGTGGCCGTCTGTGAGTCCTCGAGGGAGAGGTAGACGAAAATCTCGTCGCCCATCGGTTCGAGAACGTCCGTCGTCGCGTCGATCACCGCCGACGAACTCGAGAGCGACTCCGCCGTAGCGGCGGGGTAGATGTCCTCCGGTCGGACGCCCATCGTCACCTCGCTCCCGGTCTCGAGATCGAGTCCGTCGACGTCGAACTCGAGGTCGAAGTGGTCGGTCACGAGCCCGGTCTCCGTGAGTTCGCCCTCCACGAAGTTCATCGAGGGCGAGCCGATGAAGCCGGCGACGAACCGGTTTGCGGGCTCGTTGTAGCAGGTAAGCGGCGGGGCGATCTGCTGGAGTTCGCCGGCGTTGATGACGGCGATGCGGTCCGACATCGTCATCGCCTCCGCCTGGTCGTGAGTGACGTAGATGATCGTCGTGTCGAGCTGTTTGTGCAGGCGCTGGAGTTCGGTTCGCATGTGGACGCGAAGCTTCGCATCCAGGTTCGCGAGCGGTTCGTCCATCAGGAAGACGGCGGGTTCGCGGACGATCGCGCGGGCGATCGCGACGCGCTGTTGTTGCCCGCCCGAGAGTTCGGTGGGCTCGCGGTCGAGCATCCCCTCGAGTTGGACGATTTCGGCCGCTTGCTCGACGCGACGATCGATCTCGTCTTTGTCGTACTTGCGCAGGCGAAGGCCGAACGAGACGTTCTCGTAGACGTCCATGTGGGGGAACAACGCGATGTTCTGGAAGACCATCGACACGCCCCTGTCCTTTGGCGGTAGGTTCGTGACGTCGGTTTCGCCGACCGTGATCGTCCCCTCGGTCGGCTTGGTCAGGCCGGCGATCGTCTCCATCGTCGTCGACTTCCCACAGCCCGAGGGGCCGACGAGACAGATGAACTCGCCATCTTCGATCTCGACGTTCATGTCGTCGACCGCGACGACGTCGTCGTAGCGTTTCGTGACGTTATCTAGTGTTACTCGTGCCATGGTTACTCTTTGAGTGCTCCGTCGGTCAGTCCGCTGACGATCTTCTCCTGGGCGACGACGACGAGGATCAACATCGGCAAGACGCCGACGATGCTCGCCGCCGCCATCAGGTTGAAGTCGGTCGTATACTGGGTCTGATAGCTCAGGATCCCGCCGACCAGCGGCGACCACTGGTTCGGTTCGTTCTGTAGCGCCATGATCGAGCTGAAGAAGTACTCGTTGTAGACGGCGATGAACGTCAACACGGCCGCCGTCGCGACGCCGGGTGCCGAAAGCGGCATGATCACGCGAAACAGCGCCCCCAGCCGGGTCGTTCCCTCGACGCGAGCCGCGTCCTCGAGTCCGTCTGGAATCTGGCCGTAGAACGTCGTGAGGATGAAGATAGCCAGCGGCAGGAACAGTGCGCTAAAGGGCATGATCATCGACCCCGGCGTGTTGACGAGCCGCGGCGGCGCGAACAGCTCGATCCCCAGGAACGGAACGACGATCGCGTTCCCGAGGAACGCGTCGAACAGCGGGATGAGAAACGCCGCCGGCGGAAAGTACGAGACCGCCAACACGGCGAGCATCATCAGCCCGCGTCCTGGGAACTCGAGTCGGCCGAAGACGTAGCCCGCGAGGCTCGCGAGGGCGATGACGATAACCGTCGTCACGCTCGCGAGCACGAAGCTGTTGAAGACGTAGAGGTGAAACGGCACCTGCTGGAACACCTCGACGAACGCGTAAACGTTGAATCCCTGTGGCGTCGGGAACGGCACTTCCGCCCCGACGAGCGGAACAGTGACCTCCCAGTCGCCGGCGAGGATCTGCGTGTTCGGCGTCAGCGCGAGGACCAGCAGCCAGTAGAACGGAAACAGGGTCGTGACGAGGAAGAATCCGCACGCGACGTAGAACAGCGCCCGATAGAGCCGGTCTCGCTTCGCCGGATCGGTGAGGACGCCGTGGGTCCAGCGCTCGAGCGGTCCCTTGTTCTCGTCGTCGCTCGATTGCGTCGGGGGTTCGTTTGCAGTCGCCATCTCAGAGACCCTCCTTGTACTGCTGGTAGATGACGCCCATCACGGCGATGGCGATGATTCCGGCGGTGACGAACGCGATCGCGGAGGCGAGCCCCCGGTTCGTGTTGAACGTTTCGACGACCATACACGACAGCGACGGGACCGTCGTACAGCCCGACACCGAGTCGATGAGGCCGTAGACCCGCATCGCGTCGATGGTCCGGAACAGGATCGCAATTCCGAGTGCGGGAAGCACCAGCGGGAACGTGATCAGTTTGAACTGTTGCCACTTGCTGGCCCCGGCGACTTCGGCGACGTCGTAGAGGCTCCGATCGATGCTCTGGAGTCCGGCGAGGATCAAAAGCGCCATGAACGCCGTCGTCTTCCAGATGTCGGCGACGGTGACGATCAGCAACGAACTCGCCGGATCGTTGAGCGTGTTCGTCTCCGCGACGAGACCCCAGCTGGCGAGGTACTCGGTCAGGAAGCCGGTGTCCGGGTGAAACATCAGGTAGAAGATCATCCCCTGGATGACGATCGGGATCGCCCACGGGATGATGATCGCGGCCCGCACCCACCGCCGACCGCGGAACTCCCGGTCGAGGACGAGCGCCTGACCGAAGCCGATGATCGTCTCGAAGAAGACGCTCACGACGGTGAAGATAATCGTCACCGCCAGTGCGCTCCGCAACAAGCCCTCGACGTGGACGTACGGGAAGCTTCCGCTGGTCGTGACCTCCGGCAGGAACGTCGTGGTTCCCGGCATCCGCGCGTCGGCGTTTCCGGTGAACAGCTGGACGTAGTTCTCGAGGCCGACGAACTCCGGATCCGAGAGTACGTTCTGGTACAGCGACAGCTCGAACGTCCGCAACAGCGGGTAGAGAGCGATCGCCCCCAGCAAGACGACCACTGGGGTCAACAGCAGGTAGGCGAACCCCGTCTCCCCGAGGTTCTCCATCCAGCGCGTGATCGCGACGACCGGCCCCGATCGATTCGATCGGCGGGCGGGGCCGGCCGTCCGGTCATCGGTGGCCATGCTAGGCTTCGGTGTCCTCGAGTCCGTCTTGTAAGTCGGTGGCTGCGTCCTCGGGGCTCTTGTCACCGGAGACGGCCGCGTTGACTTCCTCGGCGATGAGTTCGGACTGATCCGGCCACACCGTCGTGACGGGTCGGGGCATAGCGTTCTCACCGGCGACCCGAAGCGTGTCCATGTAGTGGCCCATCGGCTCGACCTGTTCGGCTTCCTCGGTGTCGAACAGGTGTGGCTTCGGCGGGATCCACCCCCAGAGGTCGAACATGCCGAGGTTGAACTCGTCGGTCATCGCCGCACGGAGGACCTCGACCGCGTCGTCAGTTCGTTCGGAGTTGGGGTTGAGCGTCAGGTGCCAGCCGCCGAGTGCGGCCGTCGAGCCGCCGGTTCCGGGCTGGTTCGCGTCCGCCTCGCTGACGGCGTAGGGGATCGGCATCGCGCCGTAGTCCTCGACGTCGAGCGGGTCGTCTGCCTCCTGGACGTTCAGATTGATCGCGTACGGCCAGTTGCGTTGCATGACGGCTTCGCCGTTGAGGATCGCCTCCCGGGCGTTTTCCTCCTGCCAGCCGAGGATCGAGTTGGGCGCGATGCCTGTTGGGTACTCCTCGTCCGTGTACTCGTCGTGTTCGTCGGCGACGAACGTCCGCATCATCCGAAGCGCGTCGACGAACTCCGGTTCGTCGATCGTCACGGGTCGGTCGCCGACCGGTCCGAAGAGGTTGTCGAAGCCGCCGAAGTACGCGCCGCCGAACGATGACATGACCTCGTTCCACGTACAACAGGCGGTCCCCTCGTAGATGTCCCACTGGGTCGCGAGGCCGTAACTCGCGTCCGAGGCCTCGACGATCTCCTCGGTTAGTTCGGCCCACTCCGCCCAGGTCATCGGTTCGGTCGCCCACTCCTCGAAGTCGTCTTCGCCGTAGCCGGCCTCCCGCGCGTAATCCTTCCGGTATTGCATCGTCGGATAGTCCGGGAAGATCGGGACGCCGAACAGGTCGTTCGTCTCGGGTTCCCGCGCCGTGGCGGTGAACGACTCGAAGTACTCGTCCTCGATCTGTGCGAGGTCGTCGTCGCCGAGTGCGTCGCTCAGGTTCGCGATCTGACCACGCTGGATAAAGACGTTCACCCAGCCGTTGTCCATGAGCAGCAGGTCGGGATCCGTCTCCTCGGCCTGGAGCAGGTTCGTATAGGTGTCTCGACGGTCGCCCGTGTCCTCGTCACCGGCCTGTAACCTGATCTCGATCCCATCCGCGCCGCTATCGCCGAACAGTTCGACGACCTCGTCGCCGACCGCGTCGATCATGTTCGGATCAGCGCCGACGACGACCGCTTCGTCGGCCGTCTCGTCGCCGTAGATACAACCGGCCAGGCTTACCGCTGCCCCGCTCGCGCCGGCCGCCTTGACGAACGTCCGCCGCGAGACGCTCGAGTCGGTTCGATCGCCCTTCCGTGAGTGTCTCCCACTCATGCGAAAAAACATGATGGTCTTTAATATTTATAACTACCGGTTAGGTACAACAGGTGTAGTTAATCAGTTGATCAAGTAATATCGCCTGCTGGTACCCGATGTATCGACCGATTGGCCCGAATGGCTCTCCTGGGCGAATCGTCCTCGTGGCCGCCGATAGTCGGCGCTCGGGGAACAGGCGGGGCGACGATCGATCGACTCGAGACTCGAGGATGAATCGTTGTACTCGAAATCGGTCGAGGAATCGCGAGAGACGAAAACGACGATGGCTGGTCTCGGACGACGGGATCGGTTGAATACTGGCTCCGATCCAGGTTCCGGGCGAAAGGTCCTCATACGGTTTATACTGTCGGACAGAAGTCAGTGAGAAGCCGGTCGCGGATTCGCGGCCGTCACCCTCGGGGACGGCCGCAGTAGCGCGACCGATCTTCAAATAGTTCTGTCCGACAGTATTACTGTCGATCAATTCCGGTGAGACCGCAACCCGGACGGCGGTCGCACCGGTACATCGCGACAGTAATCCGTATCAATCGATCGCCTCGACCGTAACCCGCATCGCCTCGAAGTCCTCGATGAACGCGCCCCAGCCGCCGACGGTGTACGTCCCGTCATCGGTCTCGAGCGTAAGCGACGTTTCACCGGCCAGCTGGGAAAGTGGCGCGGACTGGTCGTCGTCCATCGAGACGCCGGCGTAGGTGAGGTCGACGACCGTTCCGCGTTTGGTCACCTCTCTGCCGGTCTCGGTGTCGAAGCCACGGATCGTCGCCTCGATGGTCAGTCCGTCCTCGAGCAGCGGCTCGATGTCACGAATACACTGCCGAAGGTCGGCGTACGTAAACGGCGGCTCGTCCGGTCGGTCCGTATACACCGTCTCCAGAACCTCCCAGAGGCAGGTGATGAAATACCAGTTGAAGACGTACGCGAGAGTCCAGTCGTTGACGATGACGCCGTACTCGTTTGTCGAACCACCGTACGGCGAAAAGCACGTCCACGATCGATCGATGAGGGCGACGAACGGCGAGGGAAGGTCGCGGCGACGTGCCTCCGAGCACGCCCGTTCCAGCGTCTCGATCGGTGGAATCGCCAGGTCGCCTGCGGTCTCCGGAAACAGACAGAGTCTGACGTCTACCCCATTCTTCCGGGCCGTCTCGAGCGCGTCGGAAAGCTCGTCGAACTGTGCGGGCGTCAGTCCGATCTGGACCTGGTATTCGGCCGCCCGGATCAGCTCGTCGGCCCGCGCGAGCACCGTATCGAGGCGCTTGACGATGCTCACCTTGTGTTCCTCGATGTCCGGCTGACTCCACCGGTCTTCGATCTCCTCGGCTGCGGTCTCGAACCGGTTGGCCCGCGAGCGCAGATCCGCGAGCACCTCCGCCGGGTCGTGGGCCCGCGCGTGGAGGCTGTCCTGTTCGTACGTCTCGACGTATCTCTGCTCCTCGAGTCCGCGTAACACGTCGTAGATCCGTGGATCCGGGACGGAGCTCGCGCTGGCGACGTCGGTCGCGGACGCCGATCCAAGCTCGAGCAGCGTCACGAACGCGTCCGCCTGGTACGGCGACAGTCCCGCGTCCTCGAGCGTTTCGATCAGTTCCTCGGCGTCCATTCGGTCTCACCGGGAACGGTCGCAGTTACGTTCATCCGGGTGGAGTATCACACCCGTTGTAAAAAAGGCTGTCTGCGTCGCTACACTCAAGACGATCGAATCGAAACGGGCGTCGCATGATCGACACACTCGAGCGACTCCGGCAGCCGGCGCACACCGGAACCAACCGGTGTTGGCCGTGTACGATCGCGAACGGCCTGCTCGTGGCGACCGTCGTCGTGGCACTCGCGCTCGCCCGTCGGCGGCTGGCCGCGTCCCTCGTGGCGGGCGTCGGCGTCGCCGCGATCGGAGTTCGAGGCTACCTCGTTCCGTACACGCCCCGGTTCGCACCGCAACTCGTCGATCGGCTTCCGATCTCGGCGTTCGACCACGAAGATCGCGAGGGCGGATCGCTGTCGGGGATCACCTCGGCCGACGAGACGGACGCCGATTCCGCCTCGACACCGACCGGCGAGGACGTCGTCACCGCGTTGCTCGAGGCGGGCGTCGTCGTCCCGAACGGCGACGATCTCGCGCTCGCCGAGCCGTTTCGCCAGGAGTGGCACCAGGAGATGGCGACGATCCGTGATCTCGATTTCGCGACTCTCGCCGACGAAATCGACGATCTGACGGGACCGTCGATCGACGCCCGGATCGGACACGACTGGCGCGGCCGTTCCACGACCGTCCTACTCGAGGGGCCAAACGGCGCGGCCTCGCTCACGGAACACAAAGCCGTCGCCGAACTCGCCGCCGCGCGGGCGCTCGAATCTCGGATCGCCGATACCGCGGTTCGACTCGCCGCCGGCCGTCCGCTGCGGTCGCTCCTCGAGCGGTGTCCGGTCTGCGACAGCCAGCTGACGATCACCCACTCGAGTTGCTGTGGCGAGGTGACCCCCGCGGGAGAGACGCCGGCAGAGAAGCTGATCTGTCCGGACTGTGACGCCCGGCTGTTCACCTACGACTGATCTCCCGCACTGCTTCCCGGTTGGGGAGGGCCGTCATCGCACCCGGCGCCGTCGTCGCGGCGGCCCCGACCGCGTTGGCGAACGCGAGCGTCGCCTCGAGATCCTGCCCGTCACGCATCGCCGCGATCGTGCCGGCGACGAACGCATCGCCGGCGCCGGTGGTGTCGACGACGTCCGCCTCGTACCCCGGGTGCTCGGCGACCGCCTCCGACCAGGGGGCGTCGTCGTCCGCAACCGCGATCGAGCCGTCCCCACCCCGCGTCGCGAGCACCGTGTGTGGCCCCGCCGCGAGAGCGTCGCGGGCGACAGCCTCGGTCGATTCGCCTCCGAAGCCCAGCGCCTCGAGTTCCTCGCGAGTCGCTTTCAGGACGTCGACGGACGCGAGTGCGTCCCGGACGACCTCGCGGAACGTCGCCTCGTCCGGCCACAGCTCCGGCCTGGCGTTGGGGTCGAACGAGACCGTACACCCTCGAGCCGCGGCACGCTCGAGCAGATCGAGCGTCGCCTCGCGCGAACGGCCACTCGAGAGCGCGACGCCGCCCGCGTGGACCCACTCGAGACCGGCGAGAACCGAGTCGTCGATCCGTCCCGTCTCCATGCGGGTGTCGGCGGTGTCGTCGCGGTAAAACGAGAAGCTCCGGTCACCCGACTCGTCGTGGGTGACGAACGCGAGCGAGGTCTTCGCGCTGGGATCGGTCTCGAGAAACCGGCCGGGAACGCCGTACTCGGCCAGCGTCTCCAGGAGGTAGTCGCCGAACGGATCGTCGCCGACCCGACTCCAGAACAGCGGCACGCACTCGAGACGGGCGAGCGCGACGGCGACGTTCGCCGGCGCACCGCCGGGTCGACGTTCGAATCCGTCGACACTCGAGATGGGGCCCGGCCGCTCGGGGAGGAAGTCGATCAGCGTCTCCCCGGCGACGAGTATCTCGTGGCTCATACGATCCTCTTTTTCCGGCCGCGAATAATGTGTTGCGGACCCCGCTCGAGGAGATTCCATAGTCACCGCGGCTGCAGTCGTAATACGCGCTGGTGTCAGACGGATTGCTGTCCCGACGGACCGGCCCACTCGCGATCGTCTCGTGCTCGCGCCGGAAATCGGGACAGCAGACCGAAAAGAAGAGCCGCCGGTGGTCGAGGTGCCTACTCGAAGCTACCCCGGTGGACGATTTCGTCGACGGGCTTGCGATCACTCGGCTGTTCGCGCTCGCGAAGCTCGTCGGAGAGCGTCTCCGGCGGTGCCCGTTCGCCGACGGCGAACATGGCCTCGACGGCGTACTCCTCAGGCACGTCGAGTTCCTCGGCGGCTCGTTCGTAGTCGAACCCGGACATCCCGTGGACGACGAGTCCACGTCGCGAACCCTCGAGCGCGATGTTCTGCCAGGCAGCGCCGGTGTCGAAGGAGTGGACCGGTGCCGGTTCGCCGTTGTGGTCGAACGTCGTCTTCGAGACGATCACGGCGAGTAGGCCCGCGTCGGTCGCCCACGCGTTGCCGTCGTTCAACAGATCGACGAACGTCTCCCACTCCTCGTCCTCGGGGGTCGCGTACAGAAAGCGCCAGTGCTGGTTGTTAAACGCCGACGGTGCCCACCGCGCCGCTTCGAACAGCGGGAGATACTCCGCCTCCTCGAGGCTCTCGCCGGTCATCGCCCGCGGTGACCAGCGGTTGACGAACAGCGGGTCGACGTCGTGGTCGGGATCGCGGTGTTCGGCGACTTCGTCGTCCAGTTCGACACGTCGGTTCGCGGTTTCTTGCATCGTCTGCTCGTTCGAACCCGACCCATATGTACGTTCCCGGACATGCCAGTCACCAGGTGACGTCCGTGTCGTCGGTGACTGTCCACGTGTGACACGGCGGCGTGTCGTGGCAGTCTCGTTCTCGAGAGACGAGACGCTCGAGGACGGAGGAACCGAGGGCAGAACGTCGCAGACTGGTGTATGCTGCTTCCGGCCGACCGCCGACTCGTCACGATCACATCGGAAGCGACGTACAGTAACCCGTCTCAGTCGTCGGCGGGGGTCGGTGTACCGCGTTCGACGTCGATCTCGCCGGCGTCGAGTTTGGCCTCGACGTTGCGGGCGGCTTCGACCATCTTCGCCATCTTGCCGTAGGCAACCTCGCGGGGTAGGAGCTTGACGCCGCAGTCGGGCGAGACGACCAGCTGTTCCGGCGGGACGACCTCGAGTCCCTTCTGGATGTTCCGTTCGATCTGTTCGACGGACTCGACCTCGGCGACGTGGACGTCGGTGACGCCGAGTGCGAGATCCGCGGTGAACTCGGGGTCTTTGAAGACGTCGAGCTGGTCGTAGTCGCCGTTTGCGAGCTCTAAGTCGAACTCGTCGACGGGGAAGTCCAGGATTTCGGGATAGATACGGGAGTAGTCGCCGTAACAGACGTGGAGACCGATGCGGACCTCCTCGGGGATGTCGGCGACGATATGCTCTAAGGCTTCGCCGACGATGGCGTGGTCGTCGGGCGTCGTCGCGAGCGCGGGCTCGTCGATCTGGATGTAGCGCGCGCCGGCCTCGACGAGCTTTTCGATCTCCTCGTTGACGAGGTCGGCGACCGCGAGCGTGAGTTCGTCGTCGTCCTCGTAGGCCTCGTTGAACGACCAGTTCGCGAGCGTATACGGGCCGGTGATCGGCACCTTGACCGGGCGGTTCGCCGCCGCGGCGGTGAACTCGTACTCGTCGACGAGCCAGCTGTCGGTGTACTCGACCTCGCTGACGACGGAGGGCTTGTCGAAGTAGTTGTGTCCCCAGACCTTGACCGGGCCGTTGAACTCGTAGCCCTCGATGCGGTGGGCGAAGAACTCGACCATCTCGTTGCGTCGCATCTCGCCGTCGACGACGACGTCGAGACCCGCTCGTTCGTGTTCGGCCGTGATCAGGCGGGCCGCGTCGTCTTTGGCCTCCTGCCAGTCGTCGTCGTCGAAGCTGTGATCGGGATCCTGGTAGAGTTCTTTCGCACGGTTCAGCCACTTCGGCTTGGGGTAACTGCCGACGACCGTCGTCAGCAGGAAGTGGTCGTTCTCGTGATTCTCGGGTCGGAACTGGTCTCTGTTCTCGTTCGTGCTCATGTCGTGGTCACCTCCGCGTTCGCGAGCGCCGCGGCTTCCGCGAGCGCCTCGAGTTTGGCTTCGTACTTGTTGTACGGCAGGTAGAACGTCTCGGTGTTGGTCGTCAGATACACCGTCTCGAACTCGGAGACGGGAAGCTGGTCTTCGACCCAGTCGACGCGGTCCCGAACCGCTTCGGGCTCCTCGACGAGCGTGTTCTGGCCGTCGACGAGACCCAGCGAGATGTCGTCGGTCGTGCCGTACTCCTGGACGTTGTAGAGGTTGTCCTCCTGGTTCGCCACGAAGTCGAAGCCGACCGCGTCGATATCGGCGTCGAGCAGGTGCGCGTAGACCTTCTCGGAGAGCGCGCCCCAGTAGGGGTGGACGACGACGTCGGCGTCGGTCGCGCTCGCGACTCGATCGATCGCCTCGCTGGCGCGCTCGTCCTCGCCGTCGCCGGGAGCGTCTTCGACGAGCGACGGCTCGAGCAGATACAGCGTCTCGTGAGCCGGGAACGCCTCGAGTTCGCCCGCGAGGAAGTCGGCGATCGCCGCGAGGAAGTCGGCGTCGTCGCCGTAGTACTCGTCGGTCGCGAGTTCGGCCAGCGAGTACGGACCGGGGAGGACGGCCTGCAGGTCGTCGGTGAGGTCGGCGGCGGACTCGAGTTCGCCGGCGACGTCGCCCGAGACGTCCAGTTCGTCCTGGACGACCGGCTCGCGGTAGAAGTTGTTGTTGTCGTAGTAGCGGACGATGCCGCGGGTCTCGACGGCGTCGTGAACCGCGAGCGGGTGTGCGAGCATGTCGTCCCAGCGAAGTTGGCCCTCGACGACGCGGTCGAGGCCGGTCTCTCGCTGAACGTCGACCACTTCTTCGCGTGCCTCCTCGTAGGCCGTCGTGATCTCTTCGCCCTCGTCGCCACCGATGAGGTCGTGTTTCTGGTGACCTTTGAGGCTCGAGAGTTCGTCTTTCGCCCAGTCCGGGAGCGGATAGAGCCCCGTCGTGGTGGATACGTACTCAGTCATCGTGGCTCGGGCTAGGCTATACCGAAGCTTAATATTTTCCATCCGCTCTAATACGCCTCGGTAATCTTTGGCGCACGGGATTCGAACCCGAATCGGTCGTGTCGGGCGTGTACAGCCCACACAGTGATCGAACGACGCCGACGAATTCCGACGGGTCGAGCGGCGAGTCGCGATGCGTGAGACGGTTTGCGATGACTGATTGCCGGTCGATCGCTTGCCTATCTACGATCGACCGGGAGGGACCCATCACAGCCCGTATGAGCCATCGAACCACGACGATGGGCGAGAGAGCGTGGTCGATTCGACGTTGATATGTTAACGCGGTCGTTTAGCGTGCTTCGAGCTAACGTATATCGTGAACGGATCATGTCTCAGGACCGGGTTACACCGCCACCGGTGACGGACGAGCGGATTCACAGGATCGACGACGGATCGTTCACCGCCAGGAACGTCTGCCTCGTGACCGGCGGCGGATCGGGAATCGGGCGGGCGACGGCGCTCGTCGCGGCCGGAAACGGTCTCACCGTCGCGGCCACGGACGTCGACGAGGACGGACTACACGAAACGGTCGACCGGAGCGAGGAACTCGACCTCGAGGGGACGGTCGAACCCATCGTCGGAGACCTAGCCGAAGACGAAGACCTCGAGCGGATCGTCGACCGGGCCGCAGAACTCGGCGACGTCAAATACCTCGCGAACGTCGCCGGGATCCAGCACATCGACCCGATCGACGAGTTCCCGATGGAAGCCTACGACCGCATTCATCGAATCATGTTGCGCGCACCGATCTACCTCTCGAAACTCTGCATTCCACACTTCAGGGAGACCGCCGATGGGACCGGCTGCGTAGGCAACATGGCGTCGGTTCACGGCCACTACGTCACGAGCGACAAGGTCGGGTACAACGTCTCGAAGTTCGGCCTTCGAGGACTCACCCAGTCGATCGCCGCCGAGGGCGAGGGAGAGATTCGGTCGTTCTCCGTCAGCACGGGCTACGTGAAGACGCCGCTCGTGACGAACCAACTCGAGGACACCGCACAGCAACGCGGAATCTCGGTCGAGGAGGTGATCGAGGACGTGATGCTCGGCCAGTCGCGTGTCACGGAGATGATGGAGCCGGTCGACGTCGCTAACCTGTTCGCGATCGGCTTCTCTCACCTGGGACGACACCTGGACGGGGGCGACCTGTTGTTTGATGGTGGTATGACGCTTACCTATCAGTAACCATGTCAGGAGATGGCACTCTCGAGGACGTCGACGAGGTCGTCCACGATCCCGACGAGGCGTTCGCCGAGTCGACGAACGTCGCGGCCTTCATGCGCGAGTACGGAATCGACGACTACGACGAACTGATCGAGCGGACGACGACCGATCTCGACAGTGAACCCGAAAGCGGCGTCGACTGGTTCTGGGACGAGGTCGTCGACTATCTCGGAATCGAGTTCGACCAGGCGTACGACCGGGTTCGAAACGACGAGGACGGGCCGCAGTTTACGGACTGGTATCCTGGCGGGCGACTTAACGTCGCCCACAACGTCGTCGATCGACACGCTGCGGCCGACGAGCCCCGGCGCAACACCGTCGCGACGATCTGGGAGGGCGAAGACGGCGAGGTCCGGGAGATGACCTACCACGACCTGCATCGTAACGTGAACAAGGTGGCGAACGCCCTCGAGGAACGCGGAATCGACACCGGTGACACCGTCGGTCTCTACATGCCGATGGTCCCCGAGGTCGTCTCGATTCTGTACGGCTGTTTCAAAGTGGGCGCGATCGCCGTTCCGATCTTCTCCGGGTTCGGCGTCGACGCCGTCGCGACCCGCCTCGAGGACGCCGAGTGTTCGGTGCTGTTTACCGGCGACGGCTTCTACCGCCGTGGCGATCCGGTCTTCCTCAAATCGTCGGCCGACGAGGCGATCGAGCAGGCGGGTTACGTCGAGGACGTGATCGTCTTCGATCGACTCGGCTCGAGTAACACACACAGCGAACGCGAGATTCCCTGGACCGACGGCCGCGACGAGTGGTGGGCCGATGTCGTCGAACCGCAGGACGACGCCTACGGAACGAAATCCCTCGACTCGAGCCAGGAGTCGATGCTGCTGTACTCGTCGGGGACGACGGGGAAACCGAAGGGGATCGTTCACACGCACGCGGGTGTTCAGATTCAGTGTGCCAAGGAACTCTACTTCGGCTTCGACCTGAAGCCCGCGGATCGGTTCTTCTGGGTCTCCGACATCGGCTGGATGATGGGACCGTGGACGTTGATCGGCGTCCACACCTTCGGCGGCACCGTCTTCATGTACGAGGGCGCGCCCGACTATCCGGGTCCCGATCGGTTCTGGGAGATGATCGACCGTCACGAACTCACCCAGTTTGGCATCTCGCCGACCGCGATCCGCGCCCTGCGAAAACACGGAAATGAACCGCTTTCCGGTCACGACCTCTCCTCGCTCCGAATACTCGGATCGACCGGCGAGCCGTGGGATCCCGAATCATGGCGGTGGTTCTACGAGAACGTCGGCGACGGCGAGTGCCCGATAATCAACATCTCGGGGGGCACCGAGATCTGTGGCTGTTTCCTGATGCCGATGCCAAACCAGCCGCTGAAACCTTGTAGCCTCGGTGGGCCGGGGCTCGGGATGGACATCGACATCGTCGATCGGGACGGGAATTCGATCAGCGAGGACAACGAGCGCGGGTTCCTCGTCGCTCGTGACTCCTGTCCGTCGATGACGAAATCGCTCTGGTCGGGCGACGAGCGCTACGTAACGGAGTACTGGTCGACGTTCGAGGATCCGCCGCTGTGGGACCACGGCGACTGGGCTCAGAAAGACGCCGATGGCTTCTGGTTCCTTCACGGCCGCGCCGACGACGCGCTCAACGTCGCCGGGCGCAAGGTCGGTCCGGCGGAAGTCGAGGGTGCGCTCATCGACCACGAGGCGGTCAACCAGGCCGCCGCGGTCGGCGCACCCGACGAGACCACGGGGACGGCGGTCGTCACCTACGTGGTCCTCGAGCCCGATTACGAGGAGACCGACGACCTCCGCGAGGCGTTGTGCGAGCAGGTCGGCGCGGAGTTGGGCAAACCGTTCCGGCCGCGCGAGGTACTGTTCGTCGACGAGTTCCCCAAGACGCAGTCGGGCAAGATCATCCGACGGGCCATCGAGGCGACCTACACCGGCGAGGAGCTCGGAGATATGAGCAGCATCGAGAACCCGGCGGCACTCGAGGCACTCGAGGACGCCCGCTAACCCGCCGCCGACCGGTCGACAGCACGGGAGATATATCGGCCGAATCCGTTACTCCGGGTCTGATAGGGATCTGAAGACGGCGCTCAGTGCTGTCGAGAGCGTGGGTCGAGCAGTTCGACGGGGTGGACGGCGTCGCGGCCGAGCAGGTCGTCGAGTTGGTCCTCACACGATGTTCCGCTCGCGACGATCTGACGGTCGGACGCCTCAGGCGTCGTGAACTGCTCGGCGAGTCGGTCGCCGACGTCCATACTCAGTTCGAAGTACTGTTCTTTGTAGCCGAAGCTGCCGGCCATCCCGCAACACTCTACCTCGCTCTCGAGGACGTCGTACTCGAGGTCCTCGAAGACCGCTCGCGTGTAGACGTCGAGACCGAGGGTGCGTTGCTGGCAGTGAGAGTGATAGGCGACGTCGGGTCCGCCGTTGCCGGATCGGAGTTCCGAGGCATCGGCCCCGTTCTCGAGCAGTCCGTAGACGTACTCGAGGATCTCGTAGCTCCCGTCACGGAGGCGTTCGAACGATCGTTCTGGCATGAGCTTCTCGTACTCGTTGCGAAACATCGCGAGGTCACTCGGCTCGATTACGACGACGTCACGGCCGGCATCGAGGTGTTCGGCGAGGGTCGCGTAGACGCGACTCGCCTTTCGATCCGCCGTCTCGATCATCCCCTGTGAGAGCGGGGCACGGCCGCTGCCGGGAACGTCGGGCAGCCGAACGTGAACGTCCAGCGCCTCGAGGACCCGGACCGCCGCCTTTCCGCGCTCGACGTCGATGTAGTTCGTGTAGGTGTCGGGATAGAGCACGACCTCCCGGTCTGCGTCGGATGCGGGGCGGCGTGGGCCGCGCCGGTCGTACCAGTCCTGGAGTGTCTCGCGCTGGAACGCCGGCAGCGAGCGTCGGCTGTCGACGCCGACGGTTCGTTCCATGAGCGTCCTGACGGGGCCGAGTCCCGCAACCCAGTTCGAGACGGGCGCGGTCGCAGAGCCGAGTTTCGCGAGCGTCTCGTAGTTGCCGAACAGCCGCTTTTGGAGGTCGAGACCGCCGGGTTCCGCGTCGGGAACGAGTTCGTCGTAGAGGAACTCGAACTGGCCGTCGTCACCCGCCCGGTTGAGTCGGTCGCGGACGACGGTGTTGATCCACGGAATGTCGATCTCTACGGGACAGGCCTCGACGCAGCGACTACAGCCGGTACAGAGGTCGTTGAACTCGGCGGCACTTTCGTAGCCGTGGACGCCGGCTTCCCAGCCGGTGGCGATGCCGCCGGAGTACGTCTCACCGCCGAAGGCGTGGCCGCCGACCGACTGGAAGTTTCCACACGTGTTCGCACACGCCGAACACCGGATGCAATAAAGCGTCTCCCGAAGCTGGTCGTCCTCGCGCATCTCGAGGCGGCCGTTGTCGATCAACACGAGGTGAAACTCCCGGTCGTCGTCGCGGTCGGCGAACGCGACGTCGGGCTCGTCGAAATCGACGACGGGTGAGTCGACCGGTGGCGTCAACAGCGAGATGTAGGAGGTGATATCCTGACCCGTCCCCGAGCGCCCGATCAGCTCGATAAACGGCGCCAGATCCTCGACCGACGGGACGATCTTCTCGACGCCGGCGACAGCGACGTGGGTGTCCGGCACGACCGCTACTTTCCGGGCGTTCCCTTCGCTCGTCACCAGCATGATCGAGCCGGAGTCAGCGGTAACGAAGTTCGCGCCGGTCATCCCGATGTCGGCCTCGCGGATCAACTCGCCCAGTTGTTCGCGGGCGAACATCGTCAGCTCCTCGGCGGTCTCGAGTGGTTCCTCTGGATCGAACTCGGCGTTGAACAGGCGGGCGATCTCGTCTTCTGACTTGTGGATCGCCGGCGCGACGATGTGTGATGGTGCCTCGTCGGCGACCTGGAGCACCCACTCACCGAGGTCCGTCTCGACGACGTCGACGCCGTCGCCCTCGAGCGCCTCGTTGACCTCGAGTTCTTCGGTGGTCATCGACTTGGACTTGACGACGCGGTCGGCCTCGTCCTCGATCGCGAGATCGCGGATGTACCGGTTTGCGTCTGCAGCGTCGTCGGCGAGGTAGACCGTCCCACCGTTTGCTTCGACCGTCTCGCGAAGCTCCTCGAGCAACTCGGGCAGTCGCTCGATGGCGTCCTCTTTGATCGCGCGGGCTGTTCGTTTCAGCGCATCGTAGTCCTCGAGGCCGGCGACCGAGTCGTACCGTCCCTGGTTGAATCCGAGGGTGTTCGTCTCGACGGCCTCGCCTTCGGTCTCGAGGAGGTGACGGATGTGGTCGGCTTTCGCCTCGCGGTCGGCGTCGCTACTCATCGTCCTCACCGGCTTCCTCGAGCAAGAGGACGTGGACATCCTTTGGCCCGTGTGCGCCCTTTACGAGAGATCCCATGTCCGCCGTCGCGCTCGGTCCGGTGGCGACGATCGCGCTGTGGCCTTCGCGCAGTTGGGGGCCGAGTCGCTCGATCGCGGTCGGCATGTCCGCAACGAGGTCCGACTCGCGGAGAACCGGAACGTGCAGATCCGGAAAGAGACTCACCTGTTCGGCTCCCGAGGGCGTCGCTGGGAGGACGACGCTCCCGTAGTCGGCGATGCCGATCGAGGCGGCCGTAATCCCGGTGGTCGCTGACTCCAGGTCCCGGGGTGACGGCTCGTCGTCGACCCAGTCGGGAAGTGAAACCGACGGGAACGGGAGGGACGTGCCGATCGCGGGTTCGCCCGCGATACGTTCTACTGTGCGTTCGAACTTCGACGGGTCGGTAGACGTGACCGGGACCTCGAGGTCCGCGAGAGCGGCTTCGAACCGCTGGGTGGTAGACCCTGTATCGACGCTCATGGCACGGACCTTCGACTGTGCCTATTTGATTGTTCTGTTCGTTCACACCGATCCGCCGACACGTCGTAGAACGAGCGCCGGTAGACACGGACAGAAACGAGGATCTACAGCCTGCTATTGCCGACAGCGATCATGGCGAGATCAGCCTCGAGATACCTTTCTTTCCGATAAGTTCGGCGACGACACGTGTGTCTTGTAAGCGCGTGTCAGCCGCCTCGGCCGTCGCATTCAACTGTACTGGCCTATACACACGTGTGTATAGCCTATACACACGAAAATATAGGCTATCGTTGACTTCCGCTCGCCCCGCGAAACAGTGGATCTCGGTGGCACCCCCGAGCGGGTGTACGTGTACACTGTTCCGATAACCAGCAGACTGAACCGGGATACACAACTGCATAGGTTTACCGAGCTGTCGAACCAGCGGTTCTCATCGCACCCGTCGCTCTCGAACCCGGTGCAGTCTGGCGATTCTATTATCATTCACTCAGTGACTAGTGGGAAATATCCGAATTGGCGTCTCCATCACCGTTTCAGAGAGACGTACGACTCGAACGGTCGAAGATTATAAATATTGTTTGGACAGTTCTGCGTCCATGCCAGATGTGATTCCACATGGCATCGGTACTGACCACCCGGCACTGACTGACCGGGAGAACTGTCGAGGTGAGGTCGATGGTTAGCGCGCTCGAGATACTGTTCGCAGCCACGCCACTCGTACTCGTGGGGATCTTGCTCGTCGGGTTGCTGTGGCCCGCAACACGGGCGATGCCGATCGCGTGGGTTGTGGCGGCGCTCATCGCGTGGGGTTTCTGGGGCATGCCAGGCGAGTACGTCGGTGCAGCGTCGATCGTCGGGGTGATGACCGCGATCCAGATCCTCTGGATCGTCTTCGGCGCGCTGTTACTCCTGTACACGCTCATGCAGGCCGGCGCGTTCGATCGGATCAACGAAGGATTCGCGAAGATCAGCGACGATCGCCGCGTACAGGTGATCCTGGTCGGGTTCTTCCTCGCGACGTTCATCGAGGGGGCAGCCGGGTTCGGGACGCCAGCGGCGGTCGTCGCCCCGCTGTTGCTCGCACTCGGCTTCCCGGCACTGGCGGCGGTGATCGCGGCGCTGATCGGGCACATCATCGCCGTCACCTACGGTGCGGTCGGGACGCCGATCATCATCGGGATCGAGGATCCACTTGCGACGACCGAATCGACGAATACGGCGATCACGGACGCCGGGTTTACCGTCCAGGCGTACTCGGTCGAAGTCGCGGTCTGGGCGGCGACCTACCACGCCCTCGTCGGATTCGTCATGCCGCTTTTCGCCGTCGGCATGGTCGTCTACTTCTTTGGCGACCGCGACGAGCGCAGCCTCCAGCCGGCGTGGGACGTCGCGCCGCTGGCGTTGTTCTCCGGGATCGCGTTCGTGGTTCCCTACTGGCTGTCCGCACAGATCAGCGCCGAGTTCCCCGCCTTGATTGGCGCGATGGTCGGCGGTGCGATCGTCGTCGGTGTGCTCAAAGCGGGCTACCTCGTCCCCGAGGAGGAGTGGGAGTTCCCGGACCGGGAGGAGTGGCCCGACCACTGGGTCGGCACGATCGAACCCGGACAGGCCAGCGCTCCGGGCGCCGAGCAGGCGACCGGTGACAACGCGGCGACTACCGACGGCGGCATTGGCTCCCAGATGTCGCTGTTCCGGGCCTGGACGCCGTACATTCTACTGGTCGCCTTGCTCGTGATCACGCGAGTCGTCGACCCGCTCCCAGCGTTCCTGCAGGGAGAACCGGTCGAGATCGCCGGAACCACGATCACGGCCCACCAGATGCTGTTTACGACGACCTGGGAGGGGATTTTCGGAACCGGCCTCTCCGGCGGTATCGAATGGGTCTACGTCCCTGGCTTCTGGTTGATCCTCTGTGCGCTGATCGCGATTCCGCTCTACGGAATGTCCGGCACGCAGGTGAAAGCCGCCTGGGCTGAAGCGGGCGAGAAGCTCGTCGCACCGTTTATCGCACTGGTGTTCGTCATCGCGATGGTGCAGGTCATGCTCCAGTCCGGCGCACACGCCGAGGGCGTCGAGAGCATGATCTTCGTCCTTGCACAGGCGACCGCAGACGCCATCGGTCCTGCCTATCCGTTCGTCGCCGCGCTGATCGGCGCGCTCGGGGCTGCGATGGCCGGCTCGAACACGGTGTCGAACATTACCTTCGGCGGGTTCCAGTTCGAAGCCGCCTCACAACTCGAGTTACCAACCCAGCTCATCGTCGGCGCACAGGCCGTCGGCGGGGCAATCGGGAACCTCGTGGCGATCCACAACATCGTCGCCGCGCTGGCGACCGTCGGCCTCGTCGGACAGGAGGGTCGTGTGATGCGATTGAACCTGATCCCACTCGCCTACTACGCAATCGGAGTGGGGCTCGTCGCAACGGTGTTCAGCTACTTCGTCTTCCCGGGTCTCTTCTAGGACCCGGTTTCGATCGCTTCGTGCGTCGACCAGACAGCTACTGCGAGAAAATCAAGAAACGATGATAATCGAGCGAGAGTACGATCCTGGGACGCCAGCGAGCGTCGCGATCGACGACTATCACGTCACGGTGTCGAACGCCGGCCGAATACGGATCCGAGTGTGCGAGTAGCGAGCCGAGATCGATCGAGAGACGGTCCAGTGTGACGACGTTCAGCCGAGCGTCGGCGTGAACCGATCGTCGCCGAGAAAGTTCCAGATGTGGCCCCGTTCCTCGGGCGGGTCGACCGCGGGCAACTCCTTTAAGGCCGGTTGGATTGCGTTCCACCAGCCTTCCTCGGTCTCGAAATCGGCGGGGTAATCGGGGTAGACGTGCTCGAGGAAGTCAGATTTCGTCGCACTCGGGTTGTCGACGATGTACTCGTAGGCCGCCCGCAACGCGTCGCGTCGCGCCTCGAGCGTCGCGCCGGAGCCGGGAAGATCGGCCGTCCGAATCGCCTCTTCGACGGACGGCGTCGTCTCGTCTCGCTCGGTTCCGTCCGGTTCGTGGTCGGCTTCGAAATCGGCACGAACAGCGTCGGGTGTCGCCTCGATTGGAATCCACCAGACGCGGCCGCGGGCGCCGACCTTTCGTGTCTCGAGTTTACCTCTTTCGACCAGGTCGTTGAGTTTGTTGTGGGCGGTGCGTCTGGAACAACCGAGCGCCTCCATGACGTCGCTCGCGGTGAGCGGTCGGCCGTGATCACCTCGCTTCTCGAAGGGCTCGAGGGCGGCTTCCGGCAGGATTCGATCGGCGTACTGCCCGTGATCGTTTCGTTCTCGGTCGCTCCCCATGTATCTCACCA
This sequence comes from Natrialba swarupiae, assembly GCF_008245225.1. Classification (GTDB taxonomy): domain Archaea; phylum Halobacteriota; class Halobacteria; order Halobacteriales; family Natrialbaceae; genus Natrarchaeobius; species Natrarchaeobius swarupiae. The sequence goes on along the minus strand of NZ_VTAW01000017.1, from coordinate 314 downwards.
GTACAGTCGACTGCAAATGCTTTTGCCTTGAGTGTCGGGAGTTTCGGAGAGTCGACCGAATCGATGTCGGGTAGACGAGTGGGGAATCGCCTCCAGATGGCTTCGCGACACCAGCCAGGAAGGGACGAACCAGCTTCGACCACGCAGTTCGAATCGGCTGCCCGTTCGGTCGGCGATAACGTATTTTATGAGGCGGTTCCTTGGTACTCTTCGGCATGGTGGATTTCAATATACGAAGAGGGTGCCACAGAAAACTTGACACGGTCAGTGTTAACAAGCAACTCTACTAACTTCTACAGTAAATCTGAGGTGAG
>NZ_VTAW01000016.1 GCF_008245225.1 Natrialba swarupiae | reverse complement strand
TGTTTGCTGTTCACAACATCGAAAGCCTCAGTGAAACGCTCTAATTCCAGTGCCGTATGGCGTTTTCAATAGAGCAGTCCGCCCAGGAACTGGGATGTGGTACGGGGTGACAGAGGCCCAGCGTGATACGTTGATGCGCGCTGTTCAGGGTGGGTACTATTCGATTCCCCGCCGAATGTCAACGCAGGATCTGGCTAATGACCTTGATATCTCCGATCAGGCCGTCACAGAGCGACTACGGCGGGCGATTGTAACACTCACTGAGAACACGCTCATTGCGATGACAGAAGAACTCGATGAGGAGTTCAAGCAGGTTCAGGACTCCTGAACGCCTTCATTCCCAGCCAGAGGACTACGGTGGCGGGTGCTACTATTTAACAACCTTGTGCACCATGCACTGGAAGGACACGTGTGGCACGCCTGTATAGGAACGTGAGAGTACGCATGGGGTTCGACAACATTGCCGAGGCCCTCGGAGATCAAACGCGCCGGCAGATACTGTTGGAACTGCTTGATCACAATCCAGTGGAGCAACCAGAGGTTGTGACGAAGAAGGATGCGCGAGAGAACGAGAAACGAGAGTTGGAGCTGGTTCACCATCACCTCCCGAAACTCGACGACATGGATTACATCGTGTGGAACAGGGATAAACAGAATATCGTAAAGGGGCCAAACTGGGAAGAGATCGAACCGATAGTTCGATTGCTCAGCGACAATAGGGAACGTCTCCCTGACGATACGTTCTGACGCTCTCAAAGATGACTGCGTGGTTTTATGCTGAACATTTGCTCTGGATGTTGCAGGCTCTTTCTGCCAACTACTGGATAGATTGAGCGAAACATGCTGAACTCAAGGCGCGAATGTTGCCAGAGATTCGGCTGGAATTGCGACAGTGAAAATCGGTCAATGCAGGGTGAGCAGTTATTGCTGGGGACTATCCAATCAGCGACCAAACTCCAGCAATAACGCCAACTACGGCCATAGCTACTGTAAACCACACTAATCGATCATCGGGACCAGTGTCGGTAGAGGGAGATGAGATGAATACTTCGTAGACCACTCCCGCGATCATTCCGATGCCGCCAATTGAGAGAAGCACTGGGACAAGAGCTATACTCCCAGATACGACACTAGAGAGCCCCATTCCTCCAAGAATGGCACCACAGACGGCTAACGATGCATAATACAGACGTGCTTTTGTCATATCCATGACATTCTTCCCGTCGATATATCTTTTTCCCCGGTACAGCGTCGATCCTACAGACGGCGATACATTCGCAAAGCCTCTTTCGGGTATATATGCGTTGGAAGGGTGGAATAAAGCCAACCATCGTGCTGCACTCATGCTCTATATTCAGCAGGCGATTTTTGGCATGCTTCGGACGAATCAATAGCTGCCTCGGTGACTGCTGGTCCTGTGCGTCCCGTTTCTCGAGTAGACGAAGAGTGGTATACGAACTGTTCGAGGGCATCACTGCAAAATCAATGCACACTCGATCGTACCCGGCGGTCTGACGTACCGACACCGCCACATTTCGGATCACCAGTCCAGGAACATCGCGTCCCAAACTGCTTATCGCGATGGGAACTTCGCGTCTCGGAATCGTTCTTTCCCCTTCTCGAACAACCCGGACGGTTTGACCACGTTGTCGTTGAAAAAGTACTCCTCCGCGGATCGGCCGATGGCCCAGGTCGTCCCGGCGGCGACGGCCCCGGAGATCGCCTGTCCGCCGACGGGTGCAAGCTGGACGAGCGACCGCGCGACCTCTCGAGCCCCCAGCCCGCCGACGGCCGAGACGCCGACTGCGCTCGTGTAGTCTTGGACGGTCGCCCACTCGAGTTCCCGACAGGAGAAGGATCCGATGAGTGCAACGAGCCCCGCTTGCAGGGAGCTCAGAACGACGATGTCGGCGACGGGCATCGGCGTCGCGCCGATCCCGGCGGCGATCGAGCTAAACCGATTCGTCGTGCTCCGGGCCATCTTCCGCATCAGCCGTTCCCGGCGCTGGGCCTGATTGAACTGCAATCGCGCGCTGATCGGCAAAAAATCGCCGATCAACCACGACAGGGTCTCGACGTTCCAGTAGGGCTCGTCTTTGACGTACGTCGGGACCACGCCGACGTTCTCCTCGGAATCGAACTCGTAGCCACGCAGTGGCTGGTTCTCCTCGAAGGCCGTCGGCTCCGGTTCCTCGAGCACGCGGGAGACGAAATCCAGGTTCGCCTTGATATCCCCGGCGAGCGAGGGGTTCGTCTCCGGCGGCCAGTCGCCGCCCGGAGAGAGGTGCGTATCGACCTTGTTCAGACAGTAGACGACCGGCGGAAACAGGGCGCCGAGCTCGTCGCGGAGCCGTGCAACGGTCTCGAAGTCCTCCTCGCCGGCCCGGACGTGATCCGGGGTCATCACGTGGATCGCGATATCGGGACGGTGCTCCTCGAGATCCCGCTTCATGAGCGAGACGGTGTCGGCGGGGACGTCCCCGTCCGGCGGGACGCTCTCGAACAGTCCTCGCGAGTCGACGACGTCCCAACTCGCGTACCGATCGGGAAAGGAGATGTGATAGAGTTCGGACTCGACGGTCGTCGGCTCGACGCTTCCCACTTCCGCGGCATCTTTGTTCGCGAGGGCGTTGATCAGCGACGACTTTCCTGCACCCGAGCGCCCGAACAGATAGAGCCGCGGCGGCCTCGAGTCGTCGATCAAATCGTCCATCTCGCTGAACGCCGGACCCAGAACGTTGTTCACGACGAACTCTCGGTTCTCCTCGCGTATCGGAGCCGATTCGACGAGTCGATCTAACTTCTTCCGGAGGGCTTTGAACTTTGCTGGGTCGACTGCCATCGACTGTCCTATCGAGGCCGACGTTTGAAAATCCATCTGCCGACGACGATTCACCGTCCGTCGGCACACAGTCGTCCTCGAGAAACACGGTCGTTAAGCCCCTTGCCACGCAATCGATCCGTATGAGTCTCGAGACGATGAACCCGAACCCGACGTGGGACGCAGCCTCCTACGAGGACGCCGTCGACACGCTCGACGCACACAACGACGAACTCGTCTACCGGGTCTGGGGTGGCGACTGGTGTAAGGACTGTCGCAAACTGCTCCCGGATTTTGGCGCGGCACTCGAGGCGGCCGACGTTCCCGGTGAGCGCATCGAGGAGATTGCGGTCGACCAGGACAAACAGGGTCCCGGCGTCGAAGAGTACGACATCGAGTACATTCCGACTATCGTCGTCGAACGCGCACCCGCCGGCGCAGACGGTGACGGCGAGGAGATCACCCGATTCGTCGAAGAAGAGGAGCTTCCGCCCGCAATCTGGTTGGCTCGAGAGATCGAAGCAGCCCTCGGGGCCTAATGGGGACGGTTACGCCCGACTCGCTCGAACCAGTTCGACGCCGCTGACGTCGAAGCGGGCACCGCCAGTGTCGCTCTCGCCGACCGAAAGCTCCCAGCCGTGGGCGTCGACGACGGAGGTCACGATGTCCAGTCCGAGACCGGTCCCCTCGGCGGACGAGTACCCCCGTTCTAAGACGTCGTCGCGTTTCTCGGGCGGGATTCCGGGCCCGTCGTCGGCGACGTAAAAGCCGTCGGCAGTGGTCCCAACTTCTATCGTCACGTCGCTTCGACCGTGTTCGACGGCGTTTCGAAACAGGTTCTCGAAGACACTCGAGAGTCGGTCGGTGTCGGCGACGACCATCGCGCCCTCGTCGACGGCGACGAGGTCGGCGTCCTGGCTCGCGACGACCGACCAGGCGTTTGCGACGACGGTCGAAAGCTGGACCTCGGTTGGGTTCTCGAGTTCGTTTCCCTCTCGAGCGAGCGCCAGGACGTCGGAGATGAGCGAATCCATCCGGTCGAGGGACTCCTGGGCGTGCTCGACGTGCTCTCGCTCAGAGTCGGCTACCGACGACTCGAGCAGGTCGAGACGGCCCTGTGCGACCTGGAGTGGGTTTCTGAGGTCGTGGCTCACCACGCTCGCGAACCGCTCGAGTTGTTCGTTCTGTTCCTCGAGTCGTTCGAACTGTCGGCGCCGAACGAGGAGGTTCCTGAGCCGGCGGTGGAGGATCGCTTCGCGAACCGGTGCCGTAACGACCTCGTCGACCAGCCGATGGTCGCTGTTCGAATCGAGATCGAGGCGGGTCCCCTCTCGTCGGACGAGAACCACTGGCGAAAACGACGAGGCTGCCTCGAGTGATTGGACCTGATCACGGTAGGTCGGGAGCGAGCGGTCGTCGACCAGGACGACGTCGCCGGTCAACTCGGTGTCGTCCGTACGGACCTCGTAGCGCTCCTCGAGAAGCTCTGCGAGCGCCGTTCGGTTCGCGTCGTCCTCGATCAGAAGCTGGATCGTCCCGTCGTCTTCACTCATGATCGATTCCTCCGTACGTCTGCTGGTCTGTCTCGGAGAAGCCGAAAAACGTCACAGTACGACTCCGGGCGGTTGCTACTTTGCGTTGTCGGCCATCGACCTGCTCGTCGGCGTCCCCTCGAGGATCCCCCGGACGTCGGTCAGCGGTTCCCCGACGACGATCCCGTCCGGAGTGATCTCGAACTCCCGGATCGTCCGCTCGAAGTTCCCGGCTCGCTTTTTCAGGACGCCGATCCCCTTCCGAAGCTCGCCGTCGGTCTCGACGTAGTTGAGAAAGACGACGTTGTCGGCGATGTAGTTGATGTTCGCGCTCGTCGCGCTCGGCATACCTGCCGCCTGGTCGGTTTCGTCGAGCAAGAGCACGGCGACGTCCTCGCTTTTGAGGTAGCGAATCAGCGCGTGGAGTTTTCGTCCGAGTTTGCTCTCCTCGCCCTGGAGGGCGACCTTGTATCCCTCGACGCCGTCGATCATGACGATTTCCGTCTCCGTCGTTTCGACGCGTTCTCTGACGTTCTGGGCGAACTCCTCGGCCGAGAGCGTGAGGGGTTCGACGGCCTCGATCGCGAGCGTCCCTGCAGCCTCCATCTCGTCGATGGGGATGCCGATCGACTCCGAGCGATGGACGAACGTCTTCGGTGACTCCTCGAAGAGGTACGCGACGGGATCGTCGCCGCGACTGGCGGCTTCGCTGAGAAACTGCGTTCCGACCGTGGATTTTCCTACTCCGGTCGGACCGGCGACGAACGTCGCCGTTCCCCGCTCGAGGCCGCCGTCGAGCAACGCGTCGAGTTCGTCGATTCCGAACGGGAGCCGTTCCGGGCCGAACTCCCTCGCGGGGCCCGACGGGATCAGGCTCGGGTAGACTTCGAGTCCGTTCCCCCTGATCTCGAGTCCGTGCGTGCCATCCTGCTGGCCGATCCCGCGGTGTTTCGGCACTGAGATCCGTCGCCCGTCGTCACCGCGCTCGAGTTCGACGATGCCGTCGCTCAGCGAGCGAACCTCGTTGTCGTTTCGCGACGCGGCGGGGGTCATCGTCGCGACCACCGTCGTTCCGCGCCCCTTCAAAAAGCGCATGAACGAGATCAGCCGCTTGCGAAACTGGTACTCCGAGGGCTCGAGGTACTGCAGTTGTGAGATCGGATCCACCAACACCCGGTCAGGGTTGATCTCCTCGATCGCCTCCCGGATCTCCTCGATGAACTGCTCGGATTCGAGATCTCGAGAATCGACCAGATCGTAGGCGTTGTCGGCGTCGAAAAAGTCGGAGTCAGGTCCGAGGTCGAGAAATTTCGCCGGGTCGAGGTCGATGCCGAAACTCGATGCGTTCGCGACGATCTCCGATCGCGACTCCTCGCCGTGGACGAAGAGAACGGTCTCGTCGGCCTGTATCCCGGTCTGAAGGAACTCCATCCCCAGAAGCGTCTTCCCGGTTCCAGGTCTCCCGACGACGAGATAGAGTCTGCCCGTCACCAGTCCGCCGTAGAGAATCTCGTCTAGCCCGGAAACTCCCGTTTCGATCGTCGGTAAATCCGCGTTCATCCGCCGATCGTCCTCGTGTCGATACTCATATCGTGACCGTTCTAGAGGAACGAGTGTCGAATAAACCTACGGGTAGTGGCCCTTCTGATCCGGGTTCCGACGGCGGATCGGTTGTGGAACACCGCCGGTCGGTCGGGTTATATCGGTGCGTCGGATCCCGACTCGGGTTCGCTCTCGAGCCACTCGAGTGCGTCCTCGACGTCGTGGGTTGGCGGCGAACACGTCCGGTCGCGACAGACGTACAGCGTCGGTTCGCCGTCACGAGCCTCACGGCCGGCCCAGATCGGCGGTACGTCCTCGAGACCGAGTTCGTCGAGCCACGCCTCGAGTTCGTCGTCGGTCGAGGGTCGGCGTGCGAACAGCCGGTCGGGCAGATGTCGCGAGGCGAACCGGTCTCGCCACTCCGCGGGGAGTTCGTCCGCGGCGACGGTCACCTCGAGCGCGCCGGACTCGAGGCGGTCGGCTGCGAGACAGAGCGTCGCGTGCTGGAGTGCGTTCGTCTCGAGGCGGTTGGCGTGGGTCTGGAGGGTCTCTGCGGCGATCCTTTCGAAGTCCTCGTCTGCGAATCCGTCGAGTGCGAGCAGGGTCTCGACGGCGACCCCCGCGGCGGAGGGTGTCGACTGGTCGCCCAGTTCCTGCGGTCGCGTGACCAGCGACTGGCCGCTCTCGGGCGTGAAGTACAGCGTCCCGCGGGTTTCGTCCCAGAACTCTTCTTCGATCACGCGGGCGAGGTCGAGTGCGAACGCGAGATGAGAGACGTTGCCGGTGGCCTCGTAACAGCCAAGCGCGCCGCGTGCGAGGAAGGCGTAGTCCTCGAGATAGCCCTGGACTTTGACGTCTCCGTCCTTGAAGCGTCGGGAGAGTCGTTCCGAATCGGCGTCCCAGAGTCGATCGCGGACGAACTCGAGGGCGTCGACCGCTATCTCGGCGTAGTCGTCCTCGCCGAGGACGAGCGCGGCGTCGGCACACGTCGAAATCATCATCCCGTTCCAGCCGGCGAGTACCTTCTCGTCGCGACGGGGTCGCGGTCGCTTCTCGCGGGCCTCGAATAGCCGCGCTCGAGCGGCGTCGAGACGGTCCCGGACCTCGTCCGTGTCGAGGTCGTGACGGTCGGCGAGTTCCGAAACTGACGTTACCCGGTTGGGCTGGTTCGTCCCCTCGAAGTTCCCCGATTCGGTGATATCGTACCGGTCACAGAACAGGTCGGCGTCGGTCTCGTCTTCGAGGACCTCCCGAACCTCCGCGGGCGTCCAGACGTAGAACGCGCCCTCCTCGCGCTCGCCGGTTTCGGGATCCTCACTCTGGGCGTCGAGGGTGCTGAAGAAGCCACCCTCCTCGTTGGTGAGTTCGCGCTCGAGGAAGGTCATCGTCTCCGCGACGACGTCGGCGTACCGGTCTTCGCCCGTCAACTGGTAGCCGGCGAGCAGTGCCCGCGGAATCTCGGCGTTGTCGTAGAGCATCTTCTCGAAGTGGGGAACTGTCCAGTCGCGATCGACGCAGTAGCGGTGGAAGCCGCCGCCGACGTGGTCGTACAGCCCGCCGTCGATCATCGCGTCGAGTGACTCCTCGAGAACGTCGCGGTAGCGCTCCTCGCCGGTTCGATCGGACGCGCGGGCGAGCACCCGGAGCCGAGAGGGCTGGGGGAACTTCGGGCCGCCGTCGCCGAAGCCGCCGTGCTGGCGGTCGGCGCTTCGAACCGCCGCCTCGGCGGCCCGAATCAGGACGTCGCTCGTCGGCGGTTCGTCCGCGCCGATCGAGGCGGGCGTCTCCTCGAGTTGATCCCGGGCCGCTTCGGTCCACTGGTCAGCGCGGTTTTCGACCTCCTCGCGGTCGGTCTCCCAGGAGTCGACGAGGTTCTCGAGGACGTCGAGGAATCCCGGCTGGCCGCGTTTTTCGTCTTTCGGGAAGTACGTCCCGACGTAGAACGGCCGTCCGTCGGGGGTGAGCCAGGCCGACAGCGGCCAGCCACCCCGGCCGGTGACCAGATTACAGACCGTCATGTAGATGCTGTCGACGTCGGGGCGCTCCTCGCGGTCGACTTTGATCGGGACGAACTCCTCGTTGAGGATTTCGGCGACCTCGTCGTCGGCGAAGCTCTCCTCTTCCATCACGTGACACCAGTGGCAGGCGGAGTAGCCGATCGAGAGGAAGATGGGAACGTCTCGCTCGCGGGCGGCCTCGAGTGCGTCGTCGTCCCAGGGTTGCCAGTTGACGGGGTTGTCGGCGTGCTGGCGCAGATACGGACTCTCCTCTTCGTCGAGCCGATTGCGCCGCGTCGGGTCGGTCATAGCCGGGGCTAGGAGCGGGTCATGTAAAAGGACGTGGTAATGGTGGTTGGTAACGATAGTCGTGGTCGTGATCCGTCTCAGGCGACGGTTGACAGACGAACTTCAGGGCCGGTGGTGACCTCGAATTGCTCCGCCGAACCTGGCTGACTGGCTGATTGGCGTTCGGTCACATGCCCGTCCGATTTCGACAGGCTGGACAGTACATCGAGTCGGTTCGCTGAATCATGTAGGCCTCCTCGCAGTGCGGACAGGAACCCCCGATCGAGACGTTCGACTCCCGTGCGAGTCCGGACACCGTCCGCTCGAGTCGTGTCTGTTCGCGCTCGAGGGAGTCGAGGCGGTCCTCGAGGTCGGCTTCGCCCTCGTCATCGTCTTCGTCGCGGCGGATCGTCGGTTCCGCAGTCAGTGGGATCATTGTCCGTGGAAGTGGACGACCGGTCAAAAGGTCGCTTCCAACGTGTGATGGTACGCCGTCGGCCGAGCGCCGACTGCTACTCTCGAATCCCGAGTCGCTGTGTGAGGTCACTGAGACCGTCAGTCGAGTCGGCGAACCTCGCCCAGAGGATGAGCGTGGGTGGTAACGCGACGATCGACGCCACGAACGAGTAGAACACGCTGAGTGCCATCAACAGACCGAAATCGCCCAGGACCGGCGTGATCGCGAACGCGAGGGAACCGGTTCCGATCGATGTCGTGAGCATGCTCCCGGCGAGCGCGCCGCCGGTGCCCGAGAGCGTCGTCGTGAGCGCGGGCACCGGCTCGGCGAGCTGGTTGTACTCGTCGATGAATCGCGCCGTCGTGTGGACGGAGTAGGCGATTCCGATTCCGATCGATATCGAGAGGATCGTCGCCGTGAGCGCGTTCAGCGGCATACCGAGCAGCCGCATCGTCGCGATCAGACACGCGACCGCGATGACGATCGGGAACACGTTGGCCACGCCGAGCCACGGTCGTCCCTCGAGCACTGCGTACGCGATCACGAGAAACACCGCCGTCAGTCCGACCGCGAGCATCATCCCTTGAATCGCCGACGCGAAGATGATGTCGCTGACGGCGTCGAAGACGACGATCTCGCCGGTCGCAGTCGATCCGTACCGGAAGTCCTCGGCGAGCGTGCCGGCGTCGGCTGCGACCTCGCTCTGGCCGGCGTCGGCATCGACCGCGTACTCGAGTTTCGCGCCGCGGCGATCGTCCGTGAGGTATCGTTCGGCCTCCGTGCCGGCTGGTGAGGCGAACAGTTCGTCGTACACCCGATCGAGGTTCCGATCGGGAACCCCGTTTCCGCTTCGGTCGTTTCGATCGACCAGTGCGGCGAACTCGGGATCCTGTTCGGCGTGGGAGTGGATCACCGTGACGATGCTCTGGGCCTCCGCCTGTCCGCCGTCACCGACTGCCAGGCTACTCGGTGGATCGTCGTTCGGCGCCTCGAGCGCTTCCAGCGCGTGATCTTCCTCGAGTGACCCCTCGACGTATATCGTCACTGACTCGTCTTGGTTCGTCGCGAACCGATCCTCGAGCAGATTGATCGTTCCGGTGATCGTGTACTCACCGGGGGCGAACGGTTCCGGCACGTGGTCGACGTAGCCCGGCTGTTCTTCCGGCGGCAGGAAGTCGTCCTCGTCGAACGTGGTGTCGACACCGGCGCCGTACCCCGCCGCGCCGACGCCCACCAGCAGGAGGACGACGACGAAAAAGACCGGCGCGCGCTGGCTGGCGATCGCCGGGACCGACAGCAGTCGGCCGAACGAGGAATCCTCGGAGGCGATCGGCGTCGAGCCGAACTCGGGGACGCCGAAGTGATCGCGGAGCTGGTCGACCTCGAGTTTCGCCGCGGGCAAGAAGAGTCCGAAGATGAGAAACGTAAAGACGATCCCAACGCTCGAGGCGATCCCCATGTCGCGAATCGGGGCGAGATCGGAGACGACGTTCGCTCCGAAGCCAAAGACCGTCGTCGTCGTCACGATGACGAACGCGATCATGAGCTGGTTGTTCGCGGTCCGCATCGCTGCAACCGGTTCGAACCCCTGGACGGTCTCTTCGCGATAGCGGTTGACGATGTGGATGCCGAAGTCGACGCCGACCGCCAGCAACAGGACGGGGACGGCGATCATCATCTGTCCGAACGGAATCCCGGCGTAGCCGAGGAATCCGAACGTCCAGACGACGGTCATCACGAGCGCGAGCAGCCCCAAAACGAGGTCGATCGGATCGCGGTAGGCGACCGCCAGAAACGCGAGCAACAGCAAGACCACGATCGGCATCACGATCGCCATCGAGTCCTCGATGATGTTCTCGAACTCCTCGTCGACGATCCCGGAGCCGAACGCACGCAGATCCGTCGGTTCGTCGTCGGCGATCGATTCGACGGCTCGCTGGGTGTCGGTCAGGTCGTCGTCGCTGAACTCGCCCGGGACGTCGTGGTCGATCACGATGATCGCCGCCGACGCCGAGGCCTCGTTCGGGTTGAAGTCCTCGGAGACGATACTCGCAAACGCCGGATCGTCGGCGAGCGCTCTGATCGTCCGGTCGACCTCGGCGTTCGTTGCCCCCTCGAGAACGCGGCGTTGTTCGGCCGCGGTCTCCGCCTCTGGGTCGATCGCCTGTGCGACGACCGTCGCCGGCCCGTCGGCCGACTCCATTCGGAGGTCGTCGCGCTGTTCGACTCGCTCGAGGACGACGAGGGATCGAACCAGTTCCTCGCGAGTCAGGACGTCGGTGCCGGTGTGGACCAGTTGCGTCGATTCCTCGCCGACGTCGAACGCGCCTTCGAACTCCTCGTCGACCGCGTCGAGGGCATCCTGTTCGGGAATGCCCTCGGTGAACGCATCCATCTCTCCCTCCTCGGATTCGATGGCGGCCATTCCGCCGGCGAAGACGGCGGTGAGAACGAGGAAGACGACGATGATCGTCTTCGATCGGGAGACGATCGTCTCGTTGAGTCGGGCCGTCGCCTCCTCGATCCGCGCTCCGATATCTATCATCGTGTCCTTCTATCTCCGCTGGTAGACGTACGCGCCGGCACCCAGTCCGAGGCCGGTCAGGACGATCGTTCCGATCAGGAATCCGGGTAACCCGCCGCCGCTTTCCGTGACGTCGATCGCGACCCGAATCGTATTCGACAGCTGACTGTTCCCTCGTTCGTCGTCGTACCGGAAGTCGACGGAGACCGGATACGTCTTCGCGGCTGCCGACGAGTCGGCGCTCAGGTGGAAGGTCATCGTCACCGACTCCCCTGGCTCGAGTTCCTCGACGAACCCTTCGTCGTCGTCGCTGTCGAGTGGGTCGTCCGCGAACAGCCGCGCCTCGACGTCGGTCACCGTCTGATCGAGGTTGTTCGTTACCTCGACGGTGACGTGGTGCTCGTCGCCGGCGGCGATCTCCCGCTCGAGGACGTCTACCTCGAACTGGTCGCGTTTCGGTTCGACGTCCGCGACGACCTCGACGTCCTCGTAGAAGCGCTGTTCGAACGCTGTGTTCCGGTACTGGACGCCGAGATCGATCGTCCGGGCGACGGGTTCGGCCTCACCGCTCACTTCGATCGGGAGCCGAAACGAGGTCGATTCGCCGGCCTCGAGCGAGCCGACGCTGACGCCCTGCTCGATCGGGATCACGTTCGGCGACTCGTCGGTGAACTGGACGACGACGTTCTGTGCGTCTGCCGGGCCGTCGTTGGTGACAACGCCGTGGAGATCGCCGTCCTCGCCGACGTGGAGATCGGATTCGACGTCAGTGACCGAGAACTGCTGTTCGGCGTTCGGAGTGACGCCGACCGATGGGCTCTCGTCGACGCGTTGGAGACCGTCGTCGGTCTTGAACTGAACGGTGCCGTCGAGCGTGTAGCCGCGGACGGGCGCGTTCGGCGCGACGGCGACGTCGTACTCGACGGTCGTCGACTCGCCGGGCGACAGTTCGCCGATCCACGCCGAATCCTGTGCGCTCTCGCCGAACGCGAAGCCCGCACTCGAGGACTCGAGGACGACGGTGACGTCGCGTGCGGTCTCGTCACCGACGTTTTCGACGGTCGCTTCCATCGTCCCGGAGTCGCCGACCTGTGCATCGGTCTTCGCGTCAGTGATTGTAAACCGGGCGTCGTCGTCGACTTCGACGTCGATTGACGTCGACCAGGTTCGGGACCGATCGTCGGTGACACCGTTTCCGGAGCGCTGGTAGGTATGCGAGTAGGAGACGTCGAGGTCGATCGTGTACGTCCCCGCGTCGACGTCGTCTGGGACGCTGACCGCGATCGGGGCCTCGTTGGGCTGGTTCTCGGTGACGCTTCCGACCGACACCTCGCCGCTCTCGACGGTGAGCGGGGTCCCGCTCGCGTCGGCGTCGACGCGAACGTTCCGGGCGGTCGTCACGAGTTCGCGCTGATCCGCCGGTCCGAGCCTGAGATGGCCACTGTTCGAGACCTGCAGCGGAACCTCGTTCGTCTGTCCCGACTGGACCTTCGGCTCCGGGGCGTGGACCTCGAGGTCGGGTTCCCCGCGGATGAGCGTCAGCTCACCCGACGGCGGTTGCTGTTGTTGCAACGTCGGTTGACTCTCCGTTCGAACCGATTTCGTCACGGTCTCCCCGGATCCGCCGTCGTCGACACCCTCGTCCGCGACCGACTCGACCGTGCCGTTCTCGCCGAGATCGGCTGCGGTCGATCCGCCCGCCAGAGCGAGACCGGCCGCGCCGCCGATCACCGCGAGCGCGGCGACGACGACGATTCCGGCCGTTCGCCCGTTCATCCACCGACCCTCCACCGACCGTGCCGCCGATCGGGCTGACAATCGTCCGAGAGTCCGTTGGTGTACTCGCCGTACGGACGCTGTCGGCCACGATTACGTTCGATTCCTAACGTGTCCATACTGGATAGAGAAACACAGAAATAAAAAATGTTTTGATTCATGAGTTCGTATACCAACGTATTCCATGGCCGAGACACACCAAAACACGTCCACGACACCGGACGAGGGGTCTCAGAACACGGTAGAACCGAAACACACACGCCGTCGACCGATAATCCGACGACTAGCGCGATGAAGGGGTTCAGCGACGAGGAACGCGACCGCATCAGGGGACATCTCCTTGAGGAGGGGCGAGCGCTGTTCGCGCGGTTCGGACTCGAGCGAACGCGGATCAAAGACATAACCGAGGCGGTCGGTATCGGGACGAGCACGTTCTACCAATTTTTCGACTCGAAAGAACAGCTCTACGCCGAGGTACTGATCCGGGAACGCGACTGCCTCGACGAGACGATCGCCGAATCGATCGCCGACGTCGATTCGCCACGTGAGCAGGTTCGGCTCACCCTCCGAACGTTGCTCGAGGAGGTCGAAACGAACCCGCTCGTTCACCGGTTCGTCGTCGATGGCGAACTCCACTCACTTCAGGATCGGCTTTCGGACGACGAAAAGCGAGCGCTCAGCGAGAACATCCGCGAGCGGGATTTCAAATATGCCGAGGAGTGGACCGACCATCCCACGTTCAGATACGACGATCCGACGGCGATCAGTTCGTTGTTCCGAATGCTGATCTTCGTCAGCCAGTGTAAGGACGCGTTCCCGGTCGACGACTGCTCACCGCAGTACGAAGAGACCCGCGATCTCCTGATCGACGTCGTCGTCGACGGACTTTTCGCCGACTAATCCCGCGTTCACGTCACACAATCGAAATCGATTCGCCGACTCGGTGACCTCATCGCGACGGAGCCGCGTCCGGTGCAAAGTCGTCGACGAGGTGCTCGAGCGTGCGATCCATTCGTTCGATATGTTCGGTCTGGGACTCGACTTCGGTGGCGATCGCGCCGGTGTCCTCGGCGATGCTCTCGGCGCTTTCGACCGTCTGATCGACCATGCTCGCGACCTCCTCGGTGCTCGAGGCCTGCTGGTCGGTTGCGGTGGCGACCTCCGAGATGCCGTCGGAGACGTCCTCGACGGTGTCGTGAATCTCGTCGAAGGTGTCGACCGCTCGATCGATCGACTCGATTCCCGCTTCGATACGTTCGTTGTTTTCGTCTAAACTCTCGACCGCCGTCGCCGTGCTCTGTTCGACCTCGCGGATCATCGCTTCGATCTCGCTTGCCCGCGCCTGGGAATCCTCGGCCAGCGACTTCACTTCCGAAGCGACGACAGCGAAGCCGTCGCCCGCTCTGTCGGCGTGAGCGGCCTCGATCGAGGCGTTGAGCGCGAGCAGATTCGTCTGATCGGCGATGTCGTTGATCACTTCGACGATCTCGTCGATCTCCGCGACGCTCTGTTGGATCGCGGTGACGTCCTGGGTGACCTCGTTTGCCGTCTCCCGGATCTCCTCCATCGCGGTCCCGATCTCGGTCGCCGACTCCTGGCCGTTTTCGGCCAGGTCCCGGGCCGACTCGCCGGCCGCAGCGACCTCCTCCGAGGACGACGCGATCTCCTCGACGGACGCCGAGAGACTCGACATCTCCTCTGCGACCTGCATGACGGCCTCGTACTGCTCGGAGGCCTCGTCGTGTATCTCCTCGAGTCGGTCGCTGATCTCGTCGGTGCTCTCGCCGAGTTCGGCGATCGACTCCTGCATCTCCGCGGCGTCGTCGTTGTCGTAGTCGGCGTTCCCCTCGAGGTTCGTGACGTCCGACGTGTCGACGTCGGTCTCTACGTCGTCGTCGATCTCCTGGCTATCCGCCAGACTCGACGTGTTATCGAACGACACGACCCGATCCCCCTCGAGTGAGTCCACACACCTGTCCGCCGTTACTATTCGAGCCGAAACACATTTCAAAATACTTGAAGTAACGTTTCATCTATGTATTACATCCGGACGTTTCGGAGTAAAAGCTGTCGGCCAACATCGTTGGTTTTGGCCAAATAAACCCATACGAACCCACAACGAGTTTTTGTAGCGTTCGTTCGAGGATCGGCCACTATTGCATTTTGACAATACCTCGTCCCGTGGTGACCGGTCGACTCGTCCGGCGACCAGGGCTGACTCCCTCCCCACGCGTCGATTGCGGGGTCGAACTCGTGGGTGCGTCGGTTCGACCCTGCAGTGCAGCGTTGGACGGCGCTACTGTGCGCTCTCAGCGTCGACGACCCGCCCGAGAAACAGTATCGCGTCGGTTGGCCGATCTCGAACGAAAAACAGGAACGGCCGGTCTGCGGTCACCGTCAGCGGGCCGGACTCGAGTCCACCGGAGAACCCCGTCGCGGCGATCGCCTCGGTTCCCTCCTCGTTGACGGAGACGTACGCCTCGTGGTAGACGTCGAAGAGGAAGAGATCGTCCGATCCGGCCTCCGTCGGCGCGACGCCCTCGAAGTTCGCCCGCTCCGGATCGAACGGGTCGGGCATGCCGAGGTCGCCGAGGACCGCCGCGAGTTCGAACTCGACGTCGAACTCGAACCGTGGGAGCTGGATCATCGCCTCTCGCTTCTCGAGTGCGTCGAAAATTCCAGCGATTCGATCGGCGTCGAGGTCGGCCTCGAACGACTCGAAAGCCTCGCGGGTCCCATCCGCGTCGGGAGCGGCCTCGGACGGCCGGGGAACGACGATCACCATGCTCACGTCCTCGCCGACGTACGGGAGTTCGATCGCTTGGTAGTCCTCACCGTGGGCGTACGGGAAGTCCTCGGTCTGGCTCATCATCTGTACCTCGTCGGTCGAGCCATCAAGCGCCGTGAACGTCCGTTCGCGGGTGTCGTCGGGATCGAACGCCTCGGCCCAGTCCGCAAAGAGTGCGACCGCGTTGGTCACCACGAGCCGCGTGTCTTCGGTCACCGACTCGGCGGGGAGGAGTTCGTCGATCCGGCCGTCGGTCGCCTCCTCGACCCACTCGTTTACCTCGCCTCGAGCGCCGTCGTGATCGCCGACGAAGTCGACGTTGCGGAGGCCCGTGCGGTAGTTCGACTCGAGGGTCTCTAGAAATTCCTCGCGGTAGGGATAGCCGTCCTGGCCCCACAGCGCGGTGGCGACGAAGAGTTCGAACTCGCGACCGCCACGAATTCGGTCGACGACGCCGGGGGTGGCGGCGTTCTCGGCCCGTTCGTTCAGATCGTACAGGAGCGCGCCGACGGCGGGGTGGAGGTCCTCTTCTGGCGGGAACTCGAGCGTCTCGGTCAGCTGGTTGGCAGTCTCCTCGCGGGCGCCCGCTCGAGCCATCGCGAGCGCCGCGGCGATGCTCACCGGCGAGAAGAGGACGTTCGCGTTCGGTTCGTCGTCCGCGAACTGCCGGAGGAGCGAGGTCGCGAAGGCCGTGTTTCCGCGGATCAGTTCCTCGAGGTGTGCGTCGGTCGCCGCGGGCCTCGTCTCGGGACCGAGGTCTCCCTCGGGTCCGGCGCGCGTGTGCCAGAGGAGGCCGCCGCCACCGACGCCGACGCCGAGGAGGGCCAGGGCGTGTCGGCGTGAGAGTGTCACGAATCGTGACATAGTTGCGAGGCGAATAAATCTTGTGAACGTCCCGATACGAACGCGCGGACAACCCTTCGCCGTGGTCGACTGTTCGGAGGGAGTCGACTCGACGCGCTCGTACGGTTTCCTGCCGGTCAGTACCGACACAGCCGCGACCCTGGGGTGGGTGTGTCGGGAACAGCGACCGTCTCAGTTCAGTTCCTCGGTGAGTAGTTTCCGAAGAACCAGGTGGAGGACGCCGCCGTTCTCGACGTACTCGACCGCCATCGGCGTGTCGACCTGTGCGGTCACCGTGAACTCGGTGACGTCACCCTCATCGTCCTCGGCGGTCACCGTCAACTCGGCGTTGGGCTCGAGGCCGTCCTCGAGTCCCTCGATCTGGAAGTACTCGTCGCCCTCGAGGCCGAGTTCCGCCCAGCCCTCGCCGTCGTCGAACTGCAGGGGCAGGACGCCCATGCCGATGAGGTTGTCGCGGTAGATGCGCTCGTAACTCTTGCCGATGGTCGCGCGGATGCCCAGCAGGTCGGTCCCCTTGGCAGCCCAGTCGCGACTCGAGCCAGTGCCGAGTTCCTCGCCGGCCATGACGACCAGCGGCGTCTCATCTTCGCGGTAGCGCTCGGAGGCTTCGAAGACCGTCGTCTCCTCGTCCGTCGGGTGATGGATCGTGTAACCACCTTCCTTCCCATCGAGCAGTTCGTTCTCGATGCGAACGTTGGCGAAGGTTCCGCGCATCATGACCTCGTGGTTGCCCCGGCGTGAGCCGTAGGTGTTGAACTCGTGGGGGGCAACGTCGCGCTCTTTCAGCCACTGGCCCGCTGGCAGATCCTCGCCGAACAGGCCCGCAGGACTGATGTGGTCGGTCGTGACGGTGTCGCCGAGCGTCAACAGCGCGCGGGCGTCCTCGACGTTATCCACGCCGGGGGCCTCGAGCGGGAACTCCTGGAAGAACGGCGGTTCGCGGATGTACGTCGATTCGGGGTCCCAGTCGTAGACGTCGCCAGTTGGCGCGTCCAGCGCTTCCCAGCGCTCGTCGCCCTCGTAGACGCTCGCGTACTTCTCCTCGAACATCTCGGGGGAGACGCTGTCGTGAATCGTCTCGCGGATCTCCTCGGTGTCCGGCCAGACGTCCTCGAGGTAGACCTCCTCGCCGTCGTCGTTCGTACCGATCGGATCCTCCTCGAGGTCGATGTCCATCCGCCCGGCGAGGCCATAAGCGACGACCAGCGGCGGGGACGCGAGGTAGTTCGCCTGGATCTTCGGGTGGATACGCGCCTCGAAGTTGCGATTGCCCGAGAGGACGCTCGTCGTCCAGAGGTCGTGTTCCTCGATCGCGTTCTCGATCGGTTCCGCCAGCGGCCCGGAGTTGCCGATACAGGTCGTACAGCCGTAGCCGACGACGTGGTAGCCCAGTTCTTCGAGATCCTCGAGCAGCCCCGATCGCTCTAAGTACTCCGTGACGACCCGGCTGCCGGGTGCGAGACTCGTCTTGACGTACTCGGGTACCTCGAGTCCGGCTTCGGCGGCGTTGCGCGCGAGCAGACCAGCGCCGACCATCACGGACGGGTTCGACGTGTTCGTACAGGACGTGATCGCGCTGACGAGGACGTCGCCGTGGCCGATCTCGACCTCGGTGCCGTCCTCGAGTTCCACGGGAACTTTCTCCTCGAGTGCGAGGCCGGGGCCGGCGTCGGTCGCGTCCGCCGCAGACGCGCCGCTGCCATCGCTAATGGCGGGCTCCCCGCCCGGACCGAGCACGCCCTGCTCCTCGAGCAAACTCGGGAAGTGCTCGTCTAAGTCGCCCATCGGGATGCGCTGGTGGGGCTTCTTGTGGCCGGCGAGGCTCGGTTCGACCTCACCCAGGTCGAACTCGACGACCTCGGTGAACTCGGGGTTTTGCTCGCCGAAGAGGCCCTGTTCCTCGAGGTACGCCCGAACGAGGTCGATGTGTTCGGGGTCGCGACCCGTCAGTTCGAGGTACTCGAGGGTTTTCTCGTCGACGGGGAACATGCTGATGGTCGAGCCCTGTTCGGGGGCCATGTTCGCGATGGTCGCCCGATCCGCCACCGAAAGCTGGGAGACGCCGGGGCCGTAGAACTCGACGAACTTGTCGACGACGCCGACCTCGCGGAGCTTCTCGGTGATGTGGAGGACGAGGTCAGTCGCCGTCGCACCCTCGGGGAGGTCACCCGAGAGGCGGACGCCGACGACGTCGGGCAGGGACATGTTGATCGGCTGACCAAGCAACGCGGCTTCGGCTTCGATGCCGCCGACACCCCAGCCGACGACGCCGATGCCGCCGATCATGGGGGTGTGGCTGTCCGTGCCGACGAGCGTGTCCGGAACGAGCCAGCGCTCGCCGTCGACCTCGCGGTCGTGGACGACCCGTCCGAGGTGCTCTAAGTTGACCTGGTGGACGATTCCCGTCCCCGGCGGGACGACCTCGAAGTCCTCGAAGGCCTGCTGGGCCCACTTGATCGCACGATATCGCTCTTCGTTGCGCTCGTACTCGATCTCGACGTTCTTCTCGTAGGCGTCGTCGGTGCCGAAGTGGTCGACCTGGACGCTGTGGTCGATTACGAGGTCACAGGGGACTTCGGGTTCGACGACCGTCGGGTCGACGCCCTTGCGGTCTGCAGCCGAGCGAAGCGCTGCGAGGTCCACCACTGCGGGAACGCCCGTGAGATCCTGCAGAACGACCCGCGAAACCGTGAAGGGAACTTCGGCGTCCGGCACGTCTGGCTCCCAGGAGGCTGCGGCGCGAACCGAGTCCGCGTCGATCTGATCGCCGTCAGCGTTTCGCAGTACTGACTCGAGCAGAATGCGGATGCTCACGGGCAGCGAATCCAGATCGCAGAGACCGCGTTCCTCGAGAACCGCCAGATCGGCTATCGTATACGTTTCGCCGGCGTGTTCGAACTCCCGGATCGCATCCGAGAAATCCTCGGTTACCATGAAAGTGAGTTCGAATTAGCCGCATTTGAAACTGCCGAATTCTGCAATAAGAACGATGTGAACCCGTCATTCGTTGGGTTGGTCCCCCATCATAGTCCGACCGTCACGATCCGTTCGGCTACACTCCGGCCGGACGAAGAGCTACCGATCGGCGACTCGAACGTACTCGACGAACGCGAACCCGTCGCGGTCGTCCCGGCTCATCTCTCGCCAGGCCTCCCGGTCTAACTCGGGAAACCGCGTGTCCCCGTCGGGATCGTCGTGAATCTCGGTCACGATCAGCCGCTCGAGTGCCGGCAGGAACTGCCTGTAGACCGTCGCCCCGCCGGCGACGAAGATCCGGTCGGCGTCGTGGCGCTCCCTCGCAGCGCGCTCTGCCGCCTCGAGCGCCTCTCCGAGACTCGCGGCGACGACGGCGTTCTCCGGCGTCTCGAGATCCTGACTCGTCAGCACGATCGTCGTCCGGCCGGGCAACGGCTCGCCGAGCGCCTCGAGGATTCCCTCGTACGTGACCCGACCCATGATCACGGGGTGGCCCATCGTCGTCTCCTTGAAGTGTGCGAGGTCGGCGGGGACGTGCCAGGGCATCTCGCCGTCGCGGCCGATGATCCCGTTGTCGGCGACGGCGACGATACCGACGAGCTCCAGCGGCGTCTCGAGATCTCGCGCCGGATCGATATCGTCGCTCATTCCGCTACCGAGAACGTGAGCGGGGCGTGGGAGTCGTAGCCGTGTAACTCCACGTCCTCGTACGATAGGTCGTCGATCGTGGCGTCGCCGAGCTCGAGGGTCGGCCGCTCGTTTGGCTCGCGCGTGAGCTGTTCGAGTAAGTTCGGCACGTGGTCGTAGCCGTTCTCGCCGTCGGCTTCGGCGGGCGCTTCCGACTCGAGCCACTCGCGGACCGCGCGGTACTCCTCACGGTCGTCGACGTCGGCGAGCCGGCTTTGCAGTGTCTCGAGGTTGTCGGCGTACCACTCGCCGCGGTCGCCACGTCCACAGTAGACGTGGGCGTCGACGACCGTGTGGGCGAACGTGCCGGGTTCGAAGCCGGTCTGGGTCGCGACGACTTTGGTCAGGAGGGCGTAGGCCGCGACGTTGAACGGCACGCCGAGGGCGATATCGCCCGAGCGCTGGGTGAGATGGCAGTTCAGGCGGTCGCCCTGGACGTTGAAGACGAACGAGTAGTGACACGGCGGCAGCGTCGAAATCGTGGCGTTAGCCGGGTGCCACGCGTTGACGACGAGCCGCCTCGAGTTCGGCGAATCCGAGAGCGTGTCGACGACGTACTGCAATTGGTCGAACGTGAGTCGGCCGCCCTCCTCTTCGGTCACCCAGCGGTGGGTCTCGTCGGGCCAGGACTCACCCTCGAGTCGCGCCTCGCCCTCGGGGATCGGGTACCGTCGCCAGAACCGTCCGTAGGCGGTGTCGAGGTGGCCCTCGTCGTCGGCCCAGGCGTCCCAGATCTTCGTCTCCTCGCGCAACTCGCGGATGTGCTCCTCGCCGGAGAGATACCAGCAGACTTCGTGGAGCATCGAGTTCCACCGGTAGCCGTCCATCTGCTTGGTCGTCAACAGGGGATACCCCTCCTGTAAGTCGACTTCGTACTGCTCGCTGAACGAGGAGATGGTGTCGACGCCGGTCCGGTTCGGCTTGTACACACCCCCGGAGAGAGCCGATTCGACGAGCTCGAGGTACTGTCGCATCGTGACGCCGTTTCGCGCGCGGGTTCTTTAGCGTTCCTGAACCACACACGGAGGCCCCCGTCGATTCAATACGATTCGATGTCGAGTCCATCGACCCGTTCGAAGTGCTCGACGTTTCTCGTGAGTACCGGTTCCTCGTGAACGAGCGCCGTCGCGGCGATGATCGTATCACCGATCCCGATCGCCTGATCATCGGCCGCGAGTCGTCCGTCGATACGGCCGGCTTTTTTCATGACTGCGGCGTCGGCCGGGTAGACGTGTCTCGTCTCGAGTACGCTCTCGATGTGTCGTCGCCGCTCACCAGATTGTTTCACTCGCTCGACGCTATGATAGAGTTCGAACTGCGACATCGACGAAACACAGAGCGGAACACGCTGTGCTTCGAGATCCTTCAGCTTCTCCACGGCGCGATCGTTATCCTGCATTATGTCGATGAGAACGTCCGTATCGACGATCACGAGTCCATTCGCTCCGCTAGTCGGTCGAGTTCGTCGCGCGATCGTTTGTCCCGCGCGTGGATCGCCTCGCGCATCGACTCGGCTTCCTCCTCAGTGAGCATTCCCTTGAGATCGAGCAGCGACCGTTCCCCTGCGATTCGTTCGACGGTATCGGAGAACGACTCACCCTCCCGCTTGCGGCGCTTGAGTTGGCGGTATGCGTCCTCGGTAAGTCGGACGTTGCGATACTCGGTATCGCCCATGCACACACATGTGTGCAGAACGTGCTTAACTGTTGTGCAGGGTTTCCGGGACGTGGACTGTTCGTCCCATTATGTGAACCGCAGCGGAACGTAACATCGGGCCGCCATTACTGGGACCAGGTGTCGGGTCAGGTGAGCGCAGGGCGTCGCGTGGACGTAAGTTCCAACACGGTACCACGAGACAGTGAGACACGATGACGATTCGGGAGACGATCGAAACGACGGCGCTGATCGACAACCACGCCCACCCCGTCGAACCGCTGTCGGAGACGGACGTCCGCGAACGCTTCGCGCAGTGGTTCACCGAGGGCGACCTCGAGTACCGCGACGCCAGACACACCTTCAACTACCAGGCGGCGCTTGGCGTCCTCGCCGAACGGTTCGACGTCGACGCCGGCCCCGGTGACGACGCGTTCGAGCGGGAACTGCTCGAGTCCCGCGCCACGGTCGATCGCCATGAGTACACCCGCGACTGCATCGCCTCGACGAACACCGAGGTGATCCTCGCGGACGACGGCTTTCCGGACACGTCGCCGGCCGAGTTTCGCGAGTACACCGACGCGGACGTCTACCCGCTGTTGCGCCTCGAGTCGCTGGCCGAGTCGTTGATCGACGACCACGCCGAGTTCGGGGCGTTCGAAGACGCCCTCGTGGATCGGATGGCGTCGGCTCTCGAGGGCGAGTACGTCGCGCTGAAGACCATCGTCGCTTACCGACGCGGACTGAACGTCGGGACGGTCGACCGTGCGGACGCCCGGGCGGCGTTCGCCGA
This sequence comes from Natrialba swarupiae, assembly GCF_008245225.1. GTDB lineage: Archaea > Halobacteriota > Halobacteria > Halobacteriales > Natrialbaceae > Natrarchaeobius > Natrarchaeobius swarupiae. The sequence goes on along the minus strand of NZ_VTAW01000016.1, from coordinate 74,700 downwards.
CGTCCGATCGGGCTGGGACGGCCGCCTCGAGCACCCGCGGCTGCTGGATTACGTGATCCATCGCGCGTGCGAGGTCGCCGCCGACTACGACGCGCCGATCCAGTTTCACGCCGGATTCGGCGACCCCGACGCCCACCCGCGGTACGTCGACCCGACCCACCTCGTGGAGTGTATCGAGGCCCATCCAGAGACGTCGGTCGTCGTCCTCCACGGGGCCTACCCCTACGTCGGCCAGGCTGGGTACGTGACCGCGACCTACCCGAACGTCTACCTCGACCTCTCGCTGGCGATCCCGTTCGCCCAGCACGGCTCCGAACGGGTGGTCTCGACCGCGATGGAGCTCGCGCCGACGACCAAACTGCTCTACGGCAGCGACGGCTTCTCCGTCCCCGAACTGTACGTTCTCGCGGCGCGTCGGTTCCGGGACGCGCTCGCGTCGACGCTCGAGGGGGCCGTCGCCGATGGGATCGTCACCGAATCGTACGCCGAGACGGTCGCCGAAAACGTGTTGCGCGAGAACGCGTTGGGGCTGTACGATCTCTAACGATCAGTTTCCCTTTCCGAAAGGCCGAGCCGCCGCACCGCGAACTCGAGCAGCGCCTCCGCCCCTCGAACGACCTGCTCGCGCTCGACGAACTCGAGGGGTTCGTGGGACCACGCGCCCGCGGGGCCGTACTCGACCAGCGTCGGGAGCCTGGTGCCGTGGTAGATGGAGGCCGCGTCCGTGACGCCGGGGGCGACGGTGACGCCGGGGTCGTAGCCGAACGTCCCGCGGGCCGCGTCGATCGCCGTCGCGACGAGCGGGTGGTCGAACGAGTCGGCCTCCGAGGCCGCGACGGCGACCGGCGGGAAGAACTCTTCGGGGTCGATCTCCGCCTCGAACTCGACGTCCGGCGCGCGGTCGGCCGCCTGCGACTCGATCGTCGTCTCGAGGTGGTCACGGACCGACTCGAGGTCGTCGGGGAACGACGCCCAGCGCGGAAAGCGGACGTCGAACGTCGTCTCACACCAGTCCGGAACGGAGTTGACGCCGCCGCGGTCGACGACGCCGTCCTCGACGCGCCGGACGTCGCCGCCGGCGATCGTCGTTCCGGCCGCGACGGTGAGATCGCCCAGCAGTTCGTCCTCGCGGAACGGCTCGACCAGTTCGTTCCGGAACGGCCGATCGCGCACGCCGGCGAGCGCCTCGGCGGTCCCGAGGACGGCGTTGCGCCCGAGGTGGGGCGTGGAGGCGTGGGTCGACTCACCCTCGGCCCGCAGGCTGATCCACGCCAGCCCGCGGTGACCGATCGCCGGGACGAAGCCGTACGATCCCTCGAGGACGACCGCCGCGCCGCTCGGGTCGGGATACCGGTCGCCGAGCCAGTCGGGATACCCCTTGCGACCGACCATCGCCTTTGCGCCCTCCTGGGCGACCTCCTCGCCGACGAGGTGGCCGTGGACGAGCGTCCCGTCGAGTTCGGCGTCGTCCCCGAGAGCAGCCTCGAGTGCGAGCAGCGAGCCGACGAGACAGACGATCGACGCCTTGTTGTCGTAGGCGCCGCGGCCGACAAAGACCTCCCGTTCGTCGGCTGAACTCTCGCCGCCACCGCGGTCGTCGCCCTCGGCTCGACGACGCCAGATCCGATCGTATCGGCCGCGGATCGAGCGCGTCTCGACCCGGTCGCCGACGCGGAGTTCGAGGGTTTCGGGTTCGGGTCGGCGGACGACCCCCCTGGCCAGTTCGTACGGATCGTCGTTCGGCCAGTCGGTCGAGTCGCCGGGCGGAACGGTGTCGGTGTGGCTCGTACAGACGAGCAGTTCGTCGCTTTCCCCCTCGAGGACGGCATAACAGTTGTCCCGCGGCTCGCTCGCGCTCCCGACGTCGGTCAGCCGCTGGGTCGTCAGCTCGGCCCGCTCGATGCGGTCCGCGAGGAACTCGTGGAGGTGGCCGACGGTTGTCTCCGGATCGTCGGCTGTCCCCTCTGCGCCCGTTACGCTCGGTCGGGCGACGAGGGCGACGAGCAGTTCCTCCAGTTCGGTCTCGTGTTCGCGGATCCACTCGCGCCCGCGCTCGACGACCGCGCGCTCCGCCGCGGAGAGTCCGTCGCCCGTTCCGTCGGCGCGCCCCTCGTTCGTCGTCGCTCCGTTCGTCGTCTCGGTCGGTCCGTGTTCGTCGCTCATCTGGTCGTCATCCGTGATGGTGTCCGTTCGGCTGTAGTTCGTTCGATACCGCGGTAACCCGGATCGACCGGGGAGATCGAGCGCTCAGAACGCCCGCAGGAGGTAGTCGGCGGTCCACTCGCCGTCCTCGTCGACGGAGGCCTCCCACTCGCTGCGTTTGACCTCGAGGTACGACTCGTGGAGCGTCTCGCCGAGTGCGTCGCGAAGGACGTCGTCGGCGGCGAGTTCGTCGAGTGCGTCCGCGAGCGTCTCGGGCAGGCGCTCGATGCCGCGGGCGTCTCGCTCGTCCTCGGAGAGCGCCGAGGGGTCCCGGTCGAGCGGTTCGCCGGGGTCCAGACCGCGCTCGACGCCGTCCATCCCGGCGGCGAGCAGACCCAGTTCGACGAGATACGGGTTGGCGGTGTTGTCACAGGACTTGTACTCGATCCGCGTCGATCCGGTCTCGTCGCTCCAGTTCGTCGAGGGGACGCGGACGCAGGCCTCGCGGTTGTCCGGCCCCCAGCAGGTAAACGCCGACGCCCACATGCCCGGCTGGAGGCGGTCGTACGACTGCACCGTCGGCGCGGTGAGCGCGACGAGCGCGGGCGCGTGCTCGAGGACGCCCGCGACGAACTGTCGTCCGAACTCGCTGAGTCCGTACGGCCCGTCGCCGTCGGGGTCGGCGAAGACGTTCTCGTCGTCGCGCCACAGCGAGAGGTGGACGTGACAGCCGCTGCCCGGAAGGCCGTCGAACGGTTGTGGCGCGAACGTGGCCTCGAGGCCGTGCTGGCGGGCGACCGCGTTGACGGTGGCCTTGTAGAGGACGTGGTTGTCCGCCGGTGCGATCCCCTCGTCGTGTTCGATCACGAGCTCTTGCTGGCCCGGGCCGTACTCGGGGTAGTAGTTCGAGAGCCCGAGTCCCTGGGCTTTCAGCGCGTCGACGGTGTCGAGCGTGACGTCGTGGGCCGAATCCATCCCGTCGACTGCGAAGCAGGTGCTGTCGTCGAACGGCTCGAGCCCGTCGCCCTCCTCGGGCTCGCGTGCCAGGTAGTACTCACCCTCGAACGCTGCGGTGGGGACGAGGCCGTCGTCGGTCAGCTCCGCGAGGTACGACTCGAGACGTGAGCGCGGACAGGCGTCCCACGGCGTGCCGTCGAGTTCGTACATGTTACACAGCGCGACCGCGGTCCGGTCGGCGTAGGGGAGCACCCGAAACGTTTCCGGGTCCGGGACCACCCGTATCTCCCCGACCGGGCCGAACGTCCCGTCGGGGACGAGGGCGTCGAGGGCGTTGAACGACTGCATCCCTTTCGTGAGGTTCGCACCGTCCTCGAAGATCGCGTCGACGTCGCCGGCGTCGAGTACGCGCCCGCGAGGCACGCCGCTGTTGTTCACGAAAAGCAGTCGCACGAGCTCTACGTCGTTTGCGTCGATCGTCCGTTCGATGTCGGTTGTGTCAGTCATTACTAACCTCCGGAGTGTCAGCTGGTACCACGAACCCCTCGCTCAAAACTGTTGGTTCGACTGGGTGATGGGGCGATCCCGTTCGCTCCTCCCCGCCACCGCCCGACGGCCCGGGCGAAGACCGGTCCCCGACCCTGTCGGCGCTCGACCGAAATACCGCACGAACGGCTTTTGCCCGTCGAGTTCATACGATTGGCATGGATGACTCGATCCGCGTTCTCTCCGTCGGCGTGGACTCCGCGGATCGAATTGGTGACACGAGCGAGGCGGTCGACAGTCGCCTCGACGTACGGGCCACCGACTCCGTTCCCACCGCACTCGAGGCGCTGGCCGAAACCGACGTCGACTGTCTCGTTTCGGGCCACGATCCGCCCGAGATGGACGGTGTCGCGTTGCTCGAGGCGGTCCGCGAGACGTATCCAGCCCTCCCGTTCGTACTGTGTCCAGAGGACGGATCCGAAGCGCTCGCCAGCGAGGCGATTTCGGCGGGCGTTACCGAGTACGTCCACGCCGGCGACGGAGCCGACCGCTGTGAGTCGATCGCCCGGCGCGTGATTGCCGCCGTCGATTGCGAGGACCGTCGGACGAGACCGTTCGTAGGCAGACTCGAGGACTTCGTCGAACACTCCCCGGACATGATCGATGTCCACGACGCGGAGGGGACGATCCTCGACGTCAACCGTCGCTTCTGTGAGGCGCTCGGCCAGTCGAGGGAGGAACTCGTCGGCCGAAAGATCTGGGAGGTCGATCGATCGCTCGATCCTGACGAGATTCGAGCGACGCTAGCCGAGATGGACGTCGGAGATCGCCGCCACGTCGAAACGCGGTTCGAACGCGACGACGGATCGTCGTTCCCCGCGGAAGTACACGTCGCCAAGCTCCGAGGCGCCGACGACGACCGGTTCGTCGTCATCACGCGCGACATTACGGAACGAAAACGCCGTCAGCGAGAACTGATCGAACTCGAGAACGCCCTGGAGATCGTCCTCGAGCACGTGCCAGTCGTCTTCTTCGCGTTCGACGACGAAGGGGTGTTCACCCGGTCACAGGGGCGGGCGCTCGAACGGGTCGGTCTCGAGCCGGGTGAGGCCGTCGGCGAATCGGTGTTCGACCTGTACGCCGACGTTCCGGCGATACTCGAGCACAGCGAGCGGGCGCTGGCCGGTGAGCCGGTGAGTACGATCGTCGAGGTCCACGAGGTGACCTTCGAGTCGTGGTACCAGCCGATCTTCGATGGCGAAGCGGTCACCGGCGTCGTCGGACTCTCTTACGACGTTACCGAGCGCGAAGAACGGAGGGAGCAACTCCAACGACAGAACGCCAGGCTCGACGAGTTCACGAGCATCGTCTCCCACGATCTTCGCAATCCGCTGAACGTCGCCAGCGGTGCACTCGAGCTCCTACGCGACGGAGACGGCAACGAGGAAGTGACCGGCACGGACGCGCCGACAGACGCCGACAGAGCGATATCGATCGCGTCGGACGCACACGATCGAATGGAGCGACTGATCACGGATCTCCTCTCGCTCGCACGCGAAGGCGAACGCGTCACGGATGACGAGCCGGTCTCGCTCGAGGCCGCCGCGCGACGGTGCTGGCAACACGTCGAAACGTCGAAGGCCACACTCGACATCGAGACGACGCAGACGGTCCGCGCGGACGGCGGCCGTCTCGAGCAACTCCTCGAGAACCTCGTGAGCAACGCCGTCGAACACGGTTCGACGAGCCCTCGGTCACAAACTCCCGAGGACGCCGTGGAGCACGGCTCTACGAGCCATGCAGAACCAGACAGTTCTGCAGACGCGATCGACCACGGCGGCGACGACGTGACGGTCACGATCGGCGACCTCGAGGACGGCTTTTACGTCGCAGATGACGGTCCGGGGATCGACGAAGACGACCGCGAGCGCGTCTTCGAGTGGGGGTATACGAGTTCCCGCGAGGGGACCGGACTGGGACTGAGTATCGTCGAAGAGATCGTCACCGCTCACGGCTGGACGATCGAACTCTGTGAGGGGGTCGACGGCGGCGCGCGGTTCGAGATCACCGGCGTCGAGATCCTCGAGCGGTGACCGACGGCCCCCGTTCTCGGCACACGACTCTCGGCTCTGACACGCGAGTTCCGTCGTCGATGCCCACGTCCGTGCACACATTCTACTCGCCAAAAGGGTAACGCTTACAGGTTCGTGCGTTCCGCTATCGACTATGCGAGAGAACGTGCTTCTGATCGGTGGTGGCGGCCGCGAACACGCTATCGCCCGCGCGCTCGCGGATAGCGAGGCCGACATCTACGCCTGTGCAGGGAACCGAAACCCGGGTATCGCAGAGATCGCGGCCGGATTCGAGACTCTCGAGACGACGAATCCCGAAGCCGTCGTCGAGTACGGGACGGAAGTCGAGGCGACTATCGCCGTCGTCGGCCCCGAGGCACCACTCGAGGCGGGCGTCGCGGACGAACTCGAGGCCGCCGGGATCTACGCCTTCGGCCCGAAGGAAGCCGATGCCCGTATCGAGACGGACAAGGCGTTCCAGCGCCGGTTCATGGCCGAAAACGACGTCCCCGGCTGTCCGGACTTCGAGACCTTCGACGATATGGAAGCCGCCTGTGAGTTTATCGACGAGTACGACGGCGACCTCGCGATCAAGCCGGCCGGGCTGACCGGCGGCAAGGGTGTGAAGGTGATCGGCGATCAGATCACGGCCGAAGAGGGCAAAGCGTACATCCGCGAGTCCGACTACGACCGGATCGTCTTGGAGGAGCGACTGATCGGCGAGGAGTTTACGGTCCAGGCGTTCGTCGCCAACGGGACGTTCGAGACCGCTCCCGCCGTCCAGGATCACAAACGCGCCTACGAGGGCGACGAAGGGCCGAACACGGGCGGCATGGGCAGTTACTCCGACGCGACCCGCGAACTGCCGTTCATGAACGAGGAGGACTACGAGGAGGCCGTCTCGATCATCGAGGCGACCGTCGACGCCTTAGCGGACTATCGGGGCATCCTCTACGGCCAGTACATGCTGACCAGCGAAGGACCGAAGGTGATCGAGTTCAACGCCCGCTTTGGCGACCCCGAAGCCATGAACACGCTGCCAGTCCTCGAGACCGACTTTCTCGACGTACTGACGGCCGCACGAGACGGCGAGGCGGTGCCGGAACTCGAGTTCGCCGACCAGGCCACGGTCTGTAAGTACGCCGTGCCGGAGGGGTATCCGACGGACCCGGACGCGGGTGCGAAGGTGCAGGTCGACGAAGAGAGCGCGGGCGACGCTCTGCTGTTTTACGCGAGCGTCGAAGAGTGGAGCTCTTCGGGCAATCAGAACTCTTCGAGTTCTGATGACGTCGACGATCGCGAGGACGGCATCTACACGACGACCTCGCGATCGTTCGCCCTGGTCGGCGTCGCGGACACGATCACCGACGCCGAAGAGATCGCAGAGGACGCCCTCGCGGTCGCCGGCGACGACGGACTACACGTCCGCCACGACATCGGTAAACCCGACCTCGTCCAGCAGCGTATCGACCACATCGAAGAACTTCGGGGAGACTGAGACGGGTTCCTGTCAGTCAGTTCTTGCGCACTCGCGATCCAGGCGGCGGGTGTGCCGGTCCATCGGGACAGCAATCCGTGCGAGACGGAACACGTGTCGCTCCACAGCAGCGAGTCCGGCCGCCGTCACCCGAGGTCGTACGTCGACTCGAGATCCTCGAGGAGGTCGTCGACGATCTCCGGATCGTACGTCCAGAACCCGTAGTACCGGTCTGGGCCCCGTTGCTCGGCGACCAGCGCACACTTCTGGAGGGCGTTTTCGGCGCCATCGAAGACGAGAAACCAGACGTCGCCGATCTCCCCGTCTGCGTCGGTGACGACGGTGACGTCGTCGAACGGATCGTCCCACTCGTCGTCGATGAAGACGGTGACCGTCACCGACCTGTGGGTCGCGAGCCGTTCGTAGACGTCTTTCTGATCGGCGAGAGCGTCCCGTCGTTGGAATCCCACGTACAGCGTTCCGCCACCGACACGCCAGGCGCGCTCTTCGATCTCGCGAGCCGCTGTGAGCATCTGACGGCGATCGTAGGCGCTGAACACGGTGTTCTCGAGGAAGTCGAACAGTTCGCGCGTCTCGACGGCGGCGTCCGTGAACTCCCACGACGGGTTGATCTCCGGCGAGAGGATCGCATCGAACTGCTCGATCCCGAGTGCACCGCGGAACTCGCCGTCGCCACTACGGACGACCACAAATCCAGTCACGTCCAGCGCACCCAGCGACCGGTGTGAGACGTCGACGTTTCGGGTTTCGAACTGCGTCGCCAGCTCGTCGGCGATCTCGGGATCGTCCGTGTAGACCTCGAGTCGCTTTCGACGTCGTTCGACGGCGTCGATGGCGTCGCGTAGCCCCATCATCACTCCGTTTCGACGTCCATACACGAGTAGATTGCCGGCGGGATCGAGACGTCGTCGACGGTGCCGTCTTCGGGGTGAAACGCGAGGAGGCCGTGGTGGTCCAGTCGAGGAAGCGTCGCGTGATAGAGGGAGATCCGTGCGTTCTCGTAGTCGGCCTCCGTCGCGATCGTTCCCGTCTCGGTCGCGGGCACGGCTGCGAGGACCGCAGCGAGTCGAGGAAGCGTCGTCTCCGAACGACCGCGCAAGAATCGGATGGTCGTTCGCACGTCGTCGTCCGCGATCAGACGGAAGACCTGATCGGCGGAGAGATCGACGGCAGCCGACTCGAGTTCGGCGACGATATCGAAGTACTCGTCCATGCGGGACAGTCGCCCTCCGCCGTTGTAAGGTAAATAGATGACGAACGGTAGGATGGCGAACTCCGCCGTCGAGCGCATCCCCTCGCGCTCGAGGCCGAGAAACAGTTCGAGCGTCCTCGCCAACGCGATTCGGACGATCGCCTCGTCGAGTGGCCATCCGCCCTGCACCAGGGCTCCGTTCACTCGACGTTCTTCCATTCGACTGCCCATGACAACGAGTTACGTGGTTACGGCGGCAATCGACGTCCGACCCGCCAGAACTACACAGACGTAGCGCTCAACGGTAGTCGATCGTTCGAATCCGCCAAAAGTAACACTCGAGTGACTGTAATCAGAGGTCGACGTACTGGGATTCCCACTCACGCCGGGCCTCGAGTTCACGCCGACCGCGACGAGTAAGCGTGTAAAAGTTCGTCCGGCGGTCGCGACGGCCCTTCTCGACCAGGCCCTTGTCGACGAGGGTGTCGAGGTTGGGGTAGAGTCGCCCGTGGTGGATTTCTTTCTCGTAGTACTCCTCGAGTTCTTCTTTGATCGCCAGTCCATGGGGTTCATCCTCGCCAGCGATGACGAACAGCAAGTCACGCTGGAATCCTGTCAGGTCGTACATTGGGAAAGTACCACTCGTACTTACTGTCGAATTTTAATAAGGCTATCGGGTTGCTATGATCGAAACCGGGATATTGCCCGCAACAAAACGCTATCCAGCCCGAGAGAAATGATAACGGCCATGATGAGTAGATCCGCAACCCACACCTAACACGGAGTTCATGTTTACAGTACGTTCATTATCTCTCGGGATAATTATATCGTGTTTGCAACCACTCGATCGCAACACTGTAACGATATCCGGGACTCGAGTCGAGCGTTGACTCACCGGTACAAGATACGCGAGCATCGGCTCACCGGTACAAGATACGGAAACAGGAAAGCAGATCGCGTGACGGAAAAAGTCACGCGATCGCTTGCCGCCCTGAATTGGTCCCCGCTGACGCTTCGGCCCTCCAAGCGAAGCGTCAACAGAAAGATTTCGCTGGTTCCTCTTAAAGGTAACGACACACTCTCGGAACGTGATATGTCTGTGAGGCGTTTGTGGCCACTCGAGGACCTGCGTGATTGCTTCGGTCACCCGCCGTCGCTCCGAGGCGCGATCACATGTGCTCTTCTTCGAGAACCCACCCGAGTGCGCGTTTATAGTGGGTAAACATCGATTCGACGCCGTCGTGGCGCATCTCTTCGCTCTCGAGTTGTTCTTTCAGAAACTCGTATTGCTCGCGGATCTCCGCTTCGTCGCGCATACCGAGAGATGGACGACGAGGGACAAAAGCCCGCGGGAGCAGGTCCTCGGGTATCGGCGTCACGACGGTGGCGACGATAATCCGCGGGGGTGACTCGAGTTGCAAGTCAGTCGCTCTCCTGGGGCTGGCACCCACGAGACGACCTCGAGTTCGCGACCGACGTCTCGCTGTCTTCTGTCCGACAGTGTCGGCCAACGGATGTCAAAAATGCGTGGTTCGAACGTCACCCGTGTCGCTCGAGGCGTGGGTGATCGTCGAGGATGGTTCCGGTCCGAAACGGTGGCGAAACGCGATCGGGTCTGATCGTGAGACGGGACACGGCCGAGTACCATCGGGAAACCGAACCCGATCCGTTAGCGGTGTTCGATCGCTTAGACCCCGTCGTCCTCGTCGTCTTCGCCGTCGTCCATCTCGTCGTCTTCCTCGCCGAGCGTGAGCGTGATCTCCTCGTCGGCGCCGTCGATCTCGACCTCGTCTACGGCCTGCTCGCCTTCGTATTCGGCACCGACCGCGTATTCGCCGTCCTCGAGGTCCTCGAACTCGGCCTGTCCGTCCTCGTCGGTTTCTTCTTCCCACTCTTCGGCGTCTTCGTCGTCGTCCATCTCGTCGTCTTCGTCATCTTCCATCGCATCGTCATCCTCGTCGTCCATCTCGTCGTCTTCGTCGTCCATCTCGTCGTCTTCGTCGTCCTCCATCGCATCGTCGTCCTCGTCGTCTTCGTCGTCTAATCCGTCTTCCTGAAGCTCGACGGTCGCCCCTTCGACGGGTTCGGCCTCGTCGTCCTCGACGGTGACCGTCAGCGTGTACGTCTCGGCTTCGTCTTCTTCTTCGTCCGGATCTTCCTCTTCGTCCTCGTCCATCGGATCTTCTTCTTCGTCCGGATCTTCCTCCTCTGCGGGGTCGTCGTCCATCGCGTCGTCTTCTTCCTCGCCGGGACCTTCGTCGGCACATCCGGCCAGAACGAGCGCACTTGCTGTACCTGCCGCAGCGATGAACTTCCGCCTGTTGAATCTGGGGTGGGACATATTCCTGGATAGAACGTTCCCGCTGGTTTCAGTGCGGCCTGCAGTTGCCGTACGTTAATCACCTGTGGAACGTCGTGTTTCGTCCAGTGACGATCCTCGAATCGGGACAGTTGCAGCAATCCGTATGATTCGCCGGCGGCTCGAGGCTCGTGCGATCAGATCCCGGCTCGACGGTTTCTACGGAACCGTCGACGCGATCTCGAGCGATAGACGAACGCTCGCCGTCGCGACGGTGTACGCTCACTGTAGCATCCGCTTTCTGATGTTCCCCGTCTATCTCGGCGGCGTGGCCGCTGGCGGGCTCACGATCGGCCGCCCGTGATCAGTGGGACTTTCCGCTCGGCCGGCCTAGCGTGGCTCATGAAGATTCGCGGGGAACGCGAGTGCACCGAGTGTGGCACCCGCTGGTCGTACTACGAGACCGGAAGCATCGGCTGTCCCGCCTGTGGAAGCCTCCACAGCGTCGGTCTCGACGAGCGAACCGAACACACGGATCTCCGCGTCGAGTTCGATCTCACTCCGGTCCGCGCCGACATCGACGAGGGGGCGACCGACGAACTCGCCGAGCGGGCTCGAGACCGCTGTCGCGAGTACGTCCGCCGTCGCGGATTCGTCAACGCCGGCGATCTCCGTGACCTCGACGACACCTATCTCGCGGCGACCGAACTGCTCCACGTCGCCGATATCGTCGTCCGCGAACGCGATCTCGAGGAACGCGAAGCGCTGTACTTCCTCTCGCTGTTGCGCGACGCCGACGACGACGAGCGCCCGCCGCCCGACGGGGTTCCGCGGACGCTGCGGGCGGGCCGCGGACTCGCCTACGCCAACGCGGTCAGGGAGTACCGCCGGGAGATCCGAACCTGGGCCGACGACCGCGAGCTTACGGCGGCCGAACGAACCGCCCTCGAGACGCTCGGCGAACACGTCAAACGCGTTCGGATGCTCGACGGCGACGTCAGTCCACGGACGGCAGAACGGCTGGTTCAGGCCACACGCGAGCTCGCGAACGGAGTCCGCGGCGACGAACTGGCCGTCATGAAGGCCCAAGACCGACTCGAGGAGTTGGAAGCCGGCAGCCTCGAGTAACGAAACGGAGACTCGAAAAACGACGGGTTAGGGCAGGTCGACGTCGACTCCTTCCTGTAAACTCGCTGCCTTCACCGTATTATAGAGCAACATCGCACGCGTCATCGGGCCGACGCCGCCGGGAACGGGCGTGATCGCGCTCGCTTTCTCCTTTGTGCTCTCGAACTCGACGTCGCCGACGAGTTCGTACCCCTTCTCGGTGTCGGCGTCGACGCGGTTGACGCCGACGTCGATCACGACCGCGCCGTCGTCGATCATCGAGCCGTCGACGAGTTCGGGGACGCCGACAGCGGCGACGACGACGTCGGCGCTCCGGGTCTTTGCCGCCAGATCCTGGGTTCGAGAGTGACAGACCGTCACCGTGGCGTTGCCGTCCTCGGCTTTCTGGATCAGCAGGTTCGCGAGCGGTTTGCCGACGATGTCCGACCGGCCGACGATCGTCACGTCTGCCCCCTCGAGATCGACTCCGGCGGACTCGAGGAGCTTCTGGACGCCGTGTGGTGTACAGGGACGGAAGCGGGCGTCACCGGCGACGAGCCGACCGACGTTCTCGGGGTGGAAGCCGTCGACGTCCTTCGCGGGATCGACCCGGCGGATGACCTCGCGGTAGTCGACGTGATCCGGGACGGGTGCCTGGACGATATAGCCGTGTACGTCATCGTTTTCGTTCAGCGCGGCGATCTCGTCGAACAGCTCCTCCGCCGGGGCGTCGCCGTCGACATCGACGTGAACGCTCTCGATGCCGACCTCCTCGCAGTCGCGCTGTTTCATGTTCACGTACGTCTCGCTGGCCGGGTCGTCGCCCATCAACACGGTCGCGAGGCCGGGTCGCGACCCGGCGTTCGCGAGCGTCTCGATGGCGTCTGTCAAGTCGTCGCGTATCTCGCTCGCGACGGCGTTGCCGTCGATGATCTCGGTCATTACTCGAGTCCCCGACCGCGAGGCTATTCAACCCTCGGATTCGTGCTCAGATACCTTCCCTTTTCGCGGAAAATGCACACGATCGTGGATAATACCGGGCTGGAACTAGTGGCTCCACTTGCCGCGGAAGGGTACACTTATGCGGCCGACGACCCCCACATCGGACATGGAACACGAGCACGTTCGGGACGTCGATCCCGCCGTCGCCGATGCACTCGAGTCGGAAGTCGACCGCCAGCGATCGTCGCTCCAGATGATCGCGAGCGAGAACCACGCCAGCCGTGCGGTCATCGACGCGCAGGGAAGCGCGCTGACGAACAAGTACGCGGAGGGCTACCCCGGCTCGCGTTACTACGGCGGCTGTGAGTACGCAGACGAGGTCGAACAGCTGGCCATCGACCGCGCCACTGAGCTCTTCGGTGCCGAGCACGTCAACGTCCAGCCTCACTCGGGCACACAGGCCAACCAGGCCGTCTACTTCGCGATGCTCGAGCCAGGCGACAAGATTCTCTCGCTTGACCTAACCCACGGCGGCCACCTCAGCCACGGCCACCCGGCGAACTTCGTCGGCCAGTTCTACGAGGTCGAACAGTACGAGGTCGACCCCGACACGGGTTACGTCGACTACGACGGGCTGGCCGAGCAGGCCGCCGAGTTCGAGCCCGATATCATCGTCTCGGGCTACTCCGCGTACCCGCGTGAGATCGAGTGGGACCGCATCCAGAACGCCGCCGACGATGTCGACGCCTTGCACCTCGCAGACATCGCCCACATCACGGGTCTGGTCGCCGCCGGCGTCCACCCCTCGCCGGTCGGAGTCGCCGACTTCGTCACCGGTTCGACACACAAGACCATCCGCGCCGGTCGAGGCGGTATCGTCATGTGCGACGAGGAGTACGCCGACGACGTCGACTCGGCCGTCTTCCCCGGCGGTCAGGGCGGCCCACTCATGCACAACGTCGCCGGCAAGGCCGTCGGCTTCGAGGAGGCCCTCCAGCCCGCGTTCGAGACCTACGCCGAACAGACCGTCGCGAACGCGAAGGCACTCGGCGAGAGTCTCGCCGAAAACGGCTTCTCGCTCGTCTCCGACGGGACGGACAACCACCTCGTGCTCGTTGACCTCCGCGAGAGCCACCCTGACACTTCCGGCGGTGACGCCGAAGAGGCACTCGAGGAGGCCGGTATCGTCTTGAACGGGAACACGGTGCCCGGCGAGACGCGCTCGGCGTTCGATCCCTCGGGCATCCGCGCGGGCACGCCCGCGTTGACGACTCGCGGCTTCGACGAGGACGACTGTCGCACGGTCGCCGATCTGATCACTCGCGTCGTCGACGCCCCCGAGGACGACGACGTCGTCGCCGAGGTCCGCGAGGAAGTCGAGCAGTTGTGTGCGGCGAACCCGCTCTACGAGTAACGCGAGTCTCGCGAGCATCGTTTTTTCCCGGACTGCCCGTCGTGTCCGTCGCTGAACTCGGGCTCGAGGGCGAGTTCGATTTCGTCCTCACTGCCAGCAGTGTCAGCACGGAGTGGGACGTTTCGGAGCCGGATACTGCTGATCCGTAGCAGCGATCGGTTCGCCTCGAGTTCGCCACCGCTTCCGTCCGAAGCGCCACGGATCGGTAGACGATTCTGTAATCGAACGATTGCAACCCAAGACTAACAGCCGATACTAATTAATCAAGAACGACTCGTCGTTCGATCTAACCCGACAACTGAGGTGACTTTCCGATACAACTAACTTATCGGGGTGACATTCGCCGTATCGAATGATAGAGTGGGAGGTGGGAACCCACGCTCTCCGCGTAACGGACGTGGACAACGCCGAACTGGTCGTCGTCGGTGACGATCTCGGCGTCGATGGCGGTGGTTCCGACGTTCCACGGCCGGTCGACGAGACTGTCGCTGCGACGGCGAGCGAACTTCGATTCCCCCACGCCGTAGTGTACGCGTTTTCGCTCGATTCCGACGAGCGGTACGAACTCGAGGACGCCGGAGGGACGATCTCGCTTTCCTCCGGCGAGTACGTCGTCGACGTCGATACGGACATCAAAACGTATCTCCGGTTTTCGGGCCCTGCACGGATCGAACGTTCCGCGGGCTTCGATTCGATCGTCGTTAGCTTTCCGACTCGAACGCCGATCCAACTCGGCTTTCGGAGCCGCCACGAACTGCCGGCGGCAACGATCACCGTCCCCGACTCCCCCGAGGCCGTCGCCGAAGCACTGACCCATCTGTCCTCCTCACAGAAGACGACCGGCCCGAATCGCACGTATCCGACGCTTCGGGGCCACCCGCCGCTTTTCGAACCGGGTGAATCCCTCGAGATTCCCGACCACGTTCGAGGCGAGACACCGAACTCAGGCGTCGAGTTGCTCGTTCCGCCGACGTACGAGAGCCTGCTCGTCACCGCGCCGCTTGCGTACTATCTGCAGGCGACCGTTCGAACCCTGCCGGATGCCGGCATCGCCCACGAACCCGAGAGCCCCCGCCTTCGACTTCCCGCCGTCGGCGTCGACAGACGCCTCGAGCCGATGCCCGAACTCGAACGCGACGTGGAGCGACTCCTCCGAAAGACGTTTTTCCTCGACTGTCTGGTCCGCAACGCCGGTCCGTACGGGACGAAACTCGCGGCGACCAGCTTGCTGGATGCACTCGAACTCGATCCGACGACGCTGTACGAGGCGTCACCACAGCGTCGCCTCTCGACGTACCTCGAGGTTCCGTACGCAGCGGTCGAACACAGGCTCCCGGACTGGCATCTCTCGACGTACCTCGAGCCCGGCTACGATCGTCTCGAGACGATACCGTTCCTGCTCGACCGTCTGAGCATGATCTATACGCCCCGAACGTCCGAACTCGACGGCAAGGAGCTGGTCGAACGATCGCTCGAGGACTTCTACCGTGGCGACACGGACCCGTCGGTCGACGGACGCGCGAGCACAGGCCAGGTCGCGTCGGTCGATATCGTCAAGCCGGAGCTGAGGAACGGACGAGTTCACGGCTGGCTCGCCGACGGCGTGCCGATCGACGTCTTCAAGTGTGCGTCCGAGGCCTACCAGAACCGACTCGAGTACGTCGAACGGACGAGCGATTCCATCTCGGTTCAGGTCGTCCTGAACGATCCGGAGATGAGTGGCGAACACGACAGCGTCGCCGAAATCTATCGCCAGCGCTCCGAGGTGTTGCCGATGCACGTGACCGTCGAGGAATCGCTTCGAACCGCGGATCTCGCCCGGACCTTCGAGGCGAGCCACGACTTCATCCACTACATCGGCCACTGCGAGACCGACGGACTTCGGTGTTCGGATGGCTATCTTTCGACTTCGAGTCTCGACCGCTGTAACGCCCAGACGTTCTTTCTCAACGCGTGTGGCTCCTTTTTCGAGGGACAGACGCTGATCGAAAAGGGAAGCGTCGCGGGCGCGGTGACGTTCACCAAGGTGTTGAACGACCACGCGGTCAAGGTCGGCTCGACGTTCGCCAAACTCCTCGTTCACGGCTTCAGCATCGAACGAGCGATGTGTCTCGCTCGCAGGCGAATCATGATGGGGAAAGATTACGCCGTCGTCGGCGACGGAACCCACTCGCTCATCCAGGGCGAACACCGGCTGCCGACGACGGTGACAATCGAGGAACTCGAGGACACCGACGATCAGTTCCTGGTTACGTTCGACTGTTACTCGACGGAGGCCACTGGTGCGTACTACTTCCCGCACACGACGGACAACGAGTACGCCTACCTCTGTGGTCGGGAATCGAGCTTTACGCTCTCCCGGTCGGAACTCGCTTGCGTCCTCGAAGAGACGGAGGCGTCCGTGATATACGACGGCGACGTATACTGGTCCGAAGAACTCTCGACCCGGTTCGATTCCTGACGCTACGGGCCGCCGTACGTACTGACTCGCTTCGCCCGCATCGTACGACGACCAACCCGCTGATCGTCCGCCAGAGGTGGCGACCCCTGGCCGTCGACGGTCTCGAGGGAATTCCACTGGAACTGATCGGAGCGAACACCCATACGATACTGTAATAAAATGACACAGACATATAGTTATTGTCAACTATGTGTTTCTTGCCCAACTGGTTTGAACGGTCACGAAATCTGCCCGAACGAGGTCGATCGGTGAGTCGATGTCACGTTTCAGGTCGGGCAGATCTGCCTGGGTTTCGTGGTAACTACCGAGGAACGCGAGAACGACGTTCCGCCAACGCGCAGTCGAACGGTATTCGGCTGCCAACCCCGACGATGTATTGTTACCGCGACGCGAGTGTCGTCGACAAAATAATATGTTATCCCTCAAAAATTACCGGTACAGGCTAAGACGAGAAGTTCTGCTGTGAGAACGGCCAGCAAAATTAAGTGAGACGGGCACATTTACTTGTGCATAGGCATGACCTCGAATTTACTCAACCATCAAATTGACGATATCCTCGAGTCGGTTCTCGAGGATGCCAGTGGGGACGTCTACATGATCAACCCATCCCGGGACGCCATCGAAGAGTTCGTAACCGTCGCCACCGAGTTCGACGGCTCCGCTCCGTCGGTTCGCATGCTCGCCGACGAACGGACGCTGAAAGACGTCATGGACGACTTCATCGTCGCGTCGAACGCTGCCGACCTCATCGCCGACGACACCCTCTCGCTTCGCACCATCGACGAAGCCCCGGAGAACTCGCTTCTGATCACCGACGACCGCGTCGTCGCCGTCGTCCACGCCGGCGACCGTGTCGGCGGACTCGGCACCGACGACGGGGGATTCGTTGAGGATACCGCCGAGACGTACGCCGAACGCTGGGAGGACGCCGCTGCGTTCAACCTCCGGACGCCGCCGATTACGGACGTCCGCGATACCCTCTCCGAAGAGATCAGTCCCGATGCCGAAGACGACTTCACGGCGATCCTCAGCTCCCTCGAGACCGCCCGCGGCGACGGCGATGGTCTCGACGAAGTCACCATCTCGCTGCTCGTCGCGGCGAAAAACGAGGCGCTGCTCTACGACATCAGCAAGTGGGGCGAGGACGTCGGTATCGCCTCCAAGGCCACGTTCTCGCGAACGAAGACCAAACTCGAGGACATGGGCCTGATCGACACCGAGAAGGTCCCGATCGACGTCGGCCGGCCGCGTCTCCGACTCAAGATCGGCGACGACCGCCTCCGAGAGGCGGACAACGGCCAGCTCGCGACGGTCGCACAGTCGATTCTCAACTGAAACCGAACTTTTGCTCTGCGGGCGCGGCTTCGCCGTGCCCCCGGCAACATATCGAAAGACCGCGAGCGCTTTTTCGTACCTCGCGGGATCTTCGATCCCGCTTAGCTCCGATGAAAAGCACCGGAAGACGCTCGCGTCTTCCGAGCTCTCGTTCGCTTCCGCTCACGAGAACACTCCTCCTTCCGGCCGTCGGCTCCGTCGTCCCGAGTCGACAACCGATTTCGTCCCGTCGCGTGACGCAAACCCCAAGTTTCCCCCGCGAGCAGAGTCGGGTATGTACGAGGCCGTCCACGCCCACCCCGACGGACAGAGCACGGTCGAGCGGCTCGCGGAGACGGCGGCCGACTACGGCTTCGAGGGCGTGGTCGTGCGCAACCACTCGAGCGCTCGAGCGGAGTACGACGCCGAAAAGATCGCCGACGAGGCCGGGATCGACGTGGTCTGCGGCGTCGAGGTTCGAGCCGACGATCCACAGCAGGCAAGCGGCGCAGTCGGAAACCACCGGACCGACGAGACGATCGTCGCCCTCGAGGGCGGGACGAACGCGCTGAACCGGTTCGCCGTCGAGAACGACAAGGTCGACGTCCTCGCGGACCCGATGGCCGAAAGCGGTGACGTCAACCACGTGCTGGCGAAGGCGGCCGCAGAGAACGGGGTCCGATTCGAGTTCAACCTCGCCGGCGTCCTCCGAACCCACGGCGGACGGCGGGTTCGAACCATCCAGTCGCTTCGAAAGCTCGGCGAGATCGTCGACTACTACGACGCACCGTACGTCGTCAGCGCCGATCCAGCCTCACACCTCGAGCTTCGAGCGCCCCGCGAACTGCTCGCGGTGGGCGAGGAGATCGGCTTCTCGCGGGAGTTCGTCGAGGAGGGACTCGCGGAGTGGGGACGACTCGCCGAGCGAAACCGACACGTCCAGTCCGAGTCGTTCATTGAGCCGGGGGTCGAACGGGGGCGATATGAAGAAGAGCCGTGAGGAACACGCCGCCCGGTTCGACGAGATCGCGAGCGAGTACGACGACGAGGGTTCGGAGGAGTATCGCGCCTGCGCGAACCTCGTGATCGAACACGCCGCACCCGACGAGGACGACGTCGTTCTCGACCTCGGGACCGGCACGGGAGCGATCGCACTCGCGCTCGCCCCCGACGCCGAGTACGTCGTCGGACGCGACATCAGCGAGGGGATGCTCGAGGAGGCGCGGGCGAAAGCCGACGAGGCCGAACTCGAGAACGTCGAGTTCGGATACGGTAGCTTCCGAGAGCCGGAGTACGACGGCGACGTCGACGCCGAGTCCTCGGAGACGCCTCGATCCCACACTCGCTCCGCCGGCGTGGACGTCGTGACGTCGAACTTCGCGATGCACCACCTCTCGGACGAGGAAAAGCGGGAGGCCATCGCGGTGATCGCCGACGTAGAGCCCCAGAAATTCGTCCTCGGGGACGTGATGTTCTTCGGCGAACCCGATCCGAGCGAGCCGTTTTACTCGCCCGAGGTCGACGATCCGGCGACCGTCGGCGTCCTCGCGGACGCGTTCACCGACGCGGGCTTCTCGCTGACCGCCGTCGAGCGCGTCCACGGCCAGGTCGGCGTCCTCGTCGCCGAGCGAACGCCCTCCGCCGGGGAGAGGCCAGTCGACCGCGTAACCGAACTCGAGACCAGCGACGGCGAGTGAGTCGATGAAACACCTCCCGAAACATCTCCAGCCACGGTGGCGGTATCTCGCCATCGGCCTCGAGACCCGACCCGGGGAGTCGATCGACAGGCGGTCGTTCCAGCGGGAGTGTTGGTACGCGGGCCAGAACTTACTCGGCGATCCGGGGAGCGCTCGAGCGGATCTGCGCGTGATTCGATACGAGTTCGACGACGGGACCGGGGAAGCCATCGTTCGGGTCAGGCGGGGGGAAACCGATCCGGCTCGAGCGGCACTGGCCTGTATCGACGAGGTAGACGGTGTACCGGTCGGGCTCGTCGTCCGCGGTATCAGCGGGACGATCCGTGCGGCCGAAGAGAAGTTTCTCGACGGCTGAGTCAGGATCTCTCTCACCGGTGGTCCGACGTCCGGAACGAACCGACACGGGAGACGTTTCGATGGATTCGAACGCTGCCGTCGGTCAGCCGAACCCATCCGACGATCAACAGGGTCAACAGGATAGCCCGGACGACGAACACCTCGTATGGAACTGGCGCGTTCGCCTCCACGACGAGAATCGTCGGGAGTTCGATCCCCAGAAA
Source organism: Natrialba swarupiae (assembly GCF_008245225.1). Classification (GTDB taxonomy): domain Archaea; phylum Halobacteriota; class Halobacteria; order Halobacteriales; family Natrialbaceae; genus Natrarchaeobius; species Natrarchaeobius swarupiae. The sequence continues at coordinate 54,559 of NZ_VTAW01000016.1, read as the reverse complement.
CGACTCTCGGATCGTGCTCACGAGAAAGAAACCGCCGAAGTGAACGCCGATGGACAGTCCGAGTTTTCCCGTTAGAACGTACGCCGCCGTGAAGGTAATCCCCATCAACCCGCTGGTGATCGGTTCGCGTACCGGATCTTCCCCGAGCGGGACGTGAAACAGCCCGAACACCACGAGACTCCCTGCGGCCGCGAGGACGACTGCTCGAGTCGGAATGATCGTCCGAAAACCCGTCGTCGTCGAGGGAAACCGTTCGTACGCACGGATCGTCGGCGATCCGGAGTCGCTACAATCGGTCGTCGACGACGTCCCGGCGAACTTCGAGTTAGACGTCAATCGGATCGAAACGTTCCCCGGCGCGCTGGAGGCCCCCGAACGGCGACTCACGCCGAAATCGCCTCGGAGGTCGGTGCGCCCCGAACACCGTTACGATGCATCTCCAGAAGGCCGAAGCGACGTTGATACCTGTCGTCGAAAAACGGATGACCGAGAGCTATCGAACACCGCCACGGTAGCGCCCGGGCGAAAGTATTGTCCCCTCGAGACCGTTCGGGTACCTCTCGTGAGAGGTGGTTCGGACGTGAATTCGTTCTCCGCGAACGATGGACACCTTGGGTCTTGTCCTACCGGCGACGGGCATCGTGGTAAGAAAACTATTTAGGACGCCGTGGGCAAGTCACGGAAGAGAGAAACGTCGTGTTCGGGAACGAGGAGCGAGTCGCCGTCTACCGTGATGGATCTACAGACGTGCGACTCGAGGAGACGTTCGCGGACGTGACAGACCTCGATTACGATTCAGATTTAGCGTGATACTATGCAGGGACAAGCCCAACAGCAGGCGTACGACCGAGGCATCACGATCTTCTCGCCGGACGGCCGACTCTACCAGGTCGAGTACGCCCGCGAGGCGGTCAAACGCGGCACGGCAAGTATCGGTGTGCGAACGACGGACGGCGTCGTACTCGCAGTCGACAAACGGGTCCCCTCGCCGCTTTTGGAGGACTCGAGCGTCGAGAAGATTCACAAAGCCGACGACCACATCGGCATCGCGAGTGCGGGTCACGTCGCCGACGCCCGCCAACTGATCGACTTTGCGCGTCGCCAGACGCAGGTCAACCAGCTTCGGTACGGCGAACCGATCGGCGTGGAGACGCTCACCAAAGAAGTCACCGACCACATCCAACAGTATACCCAGGTCGGCGGTGCCCGCCCGTTCGGCGTCGCGTTGATCGTCGGCGGGATCGAAAACGGGGAGCCGCGCCTGTTCGAGACCGATCCCTCGGGGACGCCCTACGAGTGGAAGGCGCTGGCCGTCGGTGCCGACCGGAGCGAACTCCAGGAGTATCTAGAGGAGAACTACGACGCGGAAGCCGACTTAGACGGCGGAATCGCGCTCGCCCTCGACGCGCTCGCGTCGGTCAACGACGGCTCGTTGCTCCCGAGTGAAGTCGGACTCGCGACCGTCGACGCCGAAACGGAGTCGTTCGAACAGTTCGACCAGGATCGGATCGGCGAGCACTTAGAGGAGAACGACCTCCTCGACGACGGCGACGAAGACGGCGACGAAGACGACGAGTAATCGTTCCCGTCTCTCCCGAACGACCTGCCTCGCCAAACCGACCGTTCTCGACGCGACTATCCGAGTGTACGGTCCGTTGTCGATCAGTGCCGACGAAATCACAACGATTCGTTCGTGCTTTCGCAGCGACACTGTGACAGCAATCCGTATCAGGAAAAGCTCTTTTACCCGGCCGTGGGTACTCCCGAGTATGATATCACTTGACGAGGCGGTGACAGCGCGACTCGAGTCACACGGGGCGCGCTTCGAAGTGTTGGTCGACCCCGACGCGGCGCTCGCGATCAAACGCGACGAGTTCGAGGACGATCTCGAGGACGTGATCGCCGCAGAAGACGTCTTCGAGGACGCCTCCCGGGGCGATCGTCCGGCGGAAGACGACCTCGAGACGGTCTTCGATACCACGGACCCACTCGAGATCATCCCCGAAGTTATCAAAGACGGAGAGATTCAGATCACGGCCGAGCAGCGCCGCGAGATGCAAGAACAGAAACGAAAACAGCTGATCGATACGATCGCGCGCAACGCGGTCAATCCGCAGATGGACAACGCTCCCCACCCTCCAGAGCGAATCGAGAACGCACTCGAGGAAGCGGGGTTTACGATCGATCCGATGGAACCGGTCGAAAACCAGGTCGACGACGCGCTCGACGACCTACGGCCCGTCATCCCGATCCGGTTCGAAGAGGTGACGATCGCCGTCCAACTTCCCGCGGAGCACGCCGGGAGCGCCCAGGCGAAGGTTCGCCAGTTCGGTGATCTAGAGCGCGAGGAGTGGCAACCCGACGGCTCGTGGATCGGTGTCTTGACCTTCCCGGCGGGAATGCAAAACGAGTTCTACGACACCGTCAACGAACACACGAGCGGCACCGCCGAAACCGAGATCATTAAGGACAAAGACGATCTGCGGACCCGGTAGCTCGGGCCACCGACCGATCCGTCACGCTGGTGGTGGGTCCACATCGAGCACGGGATTCAAGATGGTCCGACACGTACAGTACCCTATGACTCAGCGTCGAAACGTGGAGGTGTTCGACCGCCATCGATAGCGTGTTCGGGCATGTGAGATCCCGTTCTCACGATCCACCGTCCGCGAGTTCCCCTCGACCGAGAGGGGGCGGTCGTCGCAACGTCGAGCGATGCCGCTCGAGCGACTGCTTTCGCCCAGTTTCCGTCTCCGTACAGCCATGAGAGCGATCATCGCAAAACGCGTCGATTCCGGAACGCCCGACACGGACGAAATCCGCGAGCTCGCGGAGGCGGCGGGGTACACTGTCGTCGGAGAAGTAACGCAGTCACGGCGCGCGGACTCTGCGCTCCAGCTGGGTGAAGGGAAAGCTGAAGACCTCGCCGCGACGGTCGCGAAAACGGAGGCGACGACCGTCGTCTTCGACAACCGGCTCGGGCCGTACCAGACCTACAACCTCGGTCAGCTGTTGCCCGAGGGTGTCGAGGTCATCGACCGGTTTACGCTCATCCTCGAAATATTCGGTCAGCGGGCCCAGACGCGCAAGGCACAGCTCCAGGTCGAACTGGCCGAACTGCGATACGAACTGCCGCGTGCTGAGGCGAAGACGAGCCTCGCGAAACGGGACGAACACCCCGGGTTCATGGGCCTCGGCGAGTACGACGAGAGCCGTGAACGGGACATCAAAGCCCAGATCAGTCGGATCAACGACGAACTCGAGCAGATCGAGCAGACGGAGGAACACCGACGGGAGCGCCGTCGCGACTCCGGGTTCGACCTGGTCGCACTCGCCGGATATACGAACGCGGGTAAGTCGACGCTGCTGCGCCGGCTCTCGGAAGGACTCGACGTCGCCGAGAACGAGGGTCTCCACCCTGACCTCGATTCGACTGCCGAGTCCGAAGACAGGCTGTTTACGACTCTCGGGACGACGACCAGACGCGCAGCCATCGAGCCCCGTGACGTGTTGGTGACCGACACCGTCGGGTTCATCAGCGATCTCCCACATTGGCTCGTCGAGTCGTTCAAGTCGACGCTCGACTCCGTTTACCGGGCAGATCTCGTCTTGCTCGTCGTGGACGTTGGCGAGGATATCGACGAGATCCACGAAAAGCTCGTCACGAGCCACGACACCCTCTACGAGCGAAACGAGGCACCGATCGTCACCGTGTTGAACAAGATCGATCAGGTCGACGAGGCGGAACTCGCCGAAAAACGCGAGGCATTGTCGGGGCTCGCCCCGGACCCGGTCGCGGTCAGTGCACAGGAGGGAACCAACGTCGACGCCTTGCTCTCGCGAATCGACGACGAACTCCCAGACTGGAAACAGGAACGACTCGTGTTACCGATGACGGAGGATACGATGAGCGTGGTCTCCTGGATCCACGACAACGCGAACGTCGACGACGTCACCTACGGCGACGAGGACGTCCTCGTCGACTTTCAGGCTCGGCCGGCGGTGATCTCGCAGGCCCGTTCGCGTGCGAGCGAGTTACACGCCCCACCGACGGAGTCGACGGAAGCGTCGTAACGGCTGTTCGGAGTAACCGATTTTCAGCGGCCGTCGCCGCGCAACCACTTCCCTCACTTATAAATCGCAGAGACGACTCTGAATGGATATGGAACGTGTTGCAATCATCGGCGCGTCGATGACCCAGTTCGGACAGCGCGAGGAGTGGGTCGTCGACCTCCTCACGGAGGCCGCCCTCGATTGTCTCGAGGACGCAGCGGTAGACGCGTCGGCCGTCGAGCACCTGTACGTCTCGAACATGGCCAGCGGCGAGTTCGAAGGACAGTCGGGCGTCATGAACGCAGTCGCTCACGATATCGGTGCCGTGCCGGCGTACACGCAGCGAGTCGACCAGACGAGTTCCAGTGGTGGTGCTGGCATGTACGCCGCCTGGCAGTCGGTGGCAAGCGGCGCGAGCGAGATGACGCTGCTCGTCGGCGGCGAGAAGATGACCCACAAGACGACCGGCGAGGCGACCGACGTCATCGCCTCGTTGACCCACCCTGCCGAGTACAAAACCGGCGTCACGCTGCCGTCGTTCGCCGGCCTGACGGCACGACACTACCTCGAGCGCTTCGACGCCCCTCGCGAAAGTCTCGCGAAGGTCGCCGTGAAAAATCACGAGAACGGCGTCGACAACCCACACGCCCAGTTTCAAAAGGAGATCGACGTCGAGACCGTACTCGAGTCGCCGATCGTCGCCGATCCGCTCCGCCTGTACGACTTCTGTCCGATCACGGACGGCTCCGCGGCGCTTCTGTTCTGTCCGGAATCCGTCGCGAAGGAGTACGCCGACGAGTACGTCGTCGTCGCCGGGATCGACGGTGCGACCGATACCCACGTCGTCCACGAACGCGAAGATCCGACCGTGATGGGCGGCGTCGTCGAGAGCGGCGAGGGTGCCTACGAGATGAGCGGCTACGGCCCTGACGACGTCGATGTCGCGGAGCTCCACGACATGTTCACCATCCTCGAGTTCCTCCAGATGGAGGGTCTCGGCTTCGCCGAGCAGGGGGAGGCCTGGAAACTCGTCGAAGAGGGCTACACCGAACGTGATACCGGCGAGTTACCGATCAACACGTCGGGTGGACTCAAATCCAAGGGACACCCACTCGGTGCCAGCGGCGTCGCACAGGGCGTCGAAATCTACGAGCAACTCGTCGGCGAGGCAGGCCCGCGTCAGGTGGACGCAGACGTCGGCCTCGCGTGTAACGTCGGCGGGTTCGGAAACTGCGTAATCACGACTATCATGGAGGCAGCACGATGACGATGGAAGCCTACCGATACGAAGACGGTTCGATCAGCTATCCTGGACATCCCCGAAGCCTCGACGGCTCGGAGCCGGTCGACACGATCGATCTGAGCGAGTACACTGCAGAGGTCATCACGTGGACGACGAGTACCGCCACGCCGCCGGGTGTCCGCCAGCCGAACACCCTCGTGATTGTCGAGTTCGATCTCAGTGAGGCGTCTGAGGACGCCTCGAGAAGCCAGATAGAGGGCGAGGACGGCGAGACCGTTCGAGCGATCGGGCAGGCGACGACCGACGACGTCGAGACGGGCGATACGGTGCGTCCGGTCCACGTCGACGAACTCCGCGAGCCGGGTGCCGGCATCCGCGAACCGGACAGTCAGGAGTGGGACGGTTACCGTTTCGAGCCGGTCTAACTCTCGTCTTCGCGACCGCCGTCACGATTCTCGCTCCCGTTTCCATCCGAGTCGTCGGTCCGGTGGTCTTCACCGTCAGCTACGCCGTCGAAATCCGCTCCATCGGAGTCGTCGGAGCCCGTGCCGTCGATGCCGCCGTGATCCTCGCCGGCCGAATCGTCGACAGCCCCGACACCGTCGTCCGCGGACTCACTCGTCCCTTCCTCGTCTGCGCCGTACCGATCTTTCAGCGTCTCGAGTTCGGCGTCGACGTCGACGGCGGACTCCGGCTCCGGCTGGGCGTCCTCGGAATCGGATCGCGGATCGCCGTCCGTCACGTCGATATCGATCGACCTCGAACCGGACGATCGGTCGGAATCAACGGGATCGTCTTCTTCCGTGGCGGCTCTCAGACGGTCGTCTACCTCGTCGCGGAGCGTTCGGGCGTCGGTGAGGAGCTCCCTAGCGTGTTCGTCCGCCGGAAGCGTCCCCTCCGACGACGCTCGTTGAAGCTCGGCGAGCACCGTATCGAGCCTCGAGAGCGTCGTTTTCCTGAGTTCGTTTGCTCGCTCGTTTGAGACGGCGACTGCGTCCGTCGTTCGATCCCTGACCTCCCGCTCGGTTCGGACGAGTTCGAGCCCCCGCTGGAACGCCTCGAGTGCGCGAACGCTCGACTCGAGGACGGCGAGCAGGGCGGGGATCGCGACCTCGTCAGTAAACGAGAGTAGCTCCCGCGGCGTGGGGGGCCGAAGCGGCGGTCGACGCCGGGGGGACTCGAGTTCGTCGGAAAGCTCGTCGATCGTCCGCGTCAGTTCACGGATCGCCTCGACGAGTTCGTCATCTCGGTCGGCCATACCACCCCTACGTGGTTCTGTATGAAAAGAGAGACGATTGGTGGCTGTTTATCGGCGTCAGATGGTTGCAATTAGGAATGAACTCGATTTCTAAACAATTTTCCGGCCACAATATTTATTTAATTCATCACCCTGACCTAGTGTGAATGCAACGTGAACTGGGGGAGCGGGGGGGAGAGCGTACAACGTTTGCCCAAACGCTCAACACGTTGAAGCATACGGGGAGTAATCTGCTTCTCGTCGGAAGGGGTGGTGGTGCACACGGTACCGCCTGCCGTCGGCTGCGTGGTGAAAGCCGAGGCGAGTCGCGGTATCGCGTGTTCGTAACGGACGACGCGAGATGCTGTTACCACGACCACGAGGCCGAAGACGTGACCACTGCCATCGTCGAGTACTCCGGACCATCCTCGAGCGATTCCGGAGTCGGAGACGGCAGCGAAGAGGCGCTCTGCCAACTCGTCACCGACGTCATCGATACCGTCGAGGAGTTCGAGGACGAAGCCGACGGATTCGAGCCCTCGGAGCTTCGCGTCTGCGTCGACTCGCTCGTGCCGTTGCTGCAGCAATACGACACCGAGGACGTCTTTCGGTTCGTTCACGTGACGACCGCCCGAATCGAGCAGGCGCGTGGTATGGGCCACTATCACCTCCCAGTGTCGCGCGACCACGACGCGATTTCCCTACTCGAGCCGATGTTCGACGCCGTCGTGTCGCTTCGAACCCGCGAGAACGTCCACGAACAGCAGTGGCACCTCCGCGATCAGGGGACCACGACCGACTGGATCCAACTCTGACGTCCTCGAGCGGACGCCAGCGCCACAGCGCCCGGCGAGACCCGAGTGTTTTTTACGGTCTCTCCCCCCTGAACAGGTGTGCGAATCGAGAACAGTTTCATTCCCGTCCGCGGCGTCGGTGAGCACACCGAACGGCGCCTCTGGGAGCACGGCATCACCCACTGGGACGAGTTCGACGGCAGCGTCGTCGGAGAGACCCTCGCCGACCGGATCGACGCGTTCATCGAAGACGGACGCACACACCTCGATCGCGGCGACGTCTCCGTCTTCGCTGATCAGTTGCCCGCCTCGAGCCGCTGGCGGCTCTACGAGAACGTCCGCGAGAACACCTGTTTTCTGGACATCGAGACCACAGGGCTCGACGCGAACCGAAACCGGGTGACGACGGTCAGCCTCCACTGGGGCGGCGAAACCGAGACGTTCGTCAACGGCCGGGATCTCACGTGTCAGCGCCTCGAGGCGGAACTCGAGCGATCGTCGTTGCTGGTGACGTTCAACGGACAGCGCTTCGACGTTCCGTTTCTCGAGACGTGTTACGACCTCGACGTCACCGTTCCGCACGTCGATCTGCTCTACCCCTGTAAGAAACTCGGACTCGACGGCGGACTCAAGGCGATCGAGCGGGAGGTCGGTATCGGCCGAGAGATGCCGGATCTTAGCGGACAGGACGCCGTCAGACTCTGGCACGAGTACGAACGCGGCGACGACGCCGCTCTGGAAACCCTCGTCGAGTACAATCGCGCGGATACGGAGAACATGAAACCACTGATGGAGACCGTCGCCGATCGGTTACATCGGCAGGTCTTCGAGACGTGTTGTCCCTCCGGTGCTCGTGAGAGATGATCCGGCTTCGCTCGGGAGCGCCAATCATACGGTGGTAGACGACGTTCACACGGTCATGAACGAATTCGAGTACGAGGTCGACCTCGAGGTTCGGCTTCGCGACATCGATTTCATGGGTCACGTGAACAACGCAGTCTACGCGACGTACCTCGAACAGGCTCGTGATCGGTACTTCACCGACGTGCTCGAGGTCTCGCTGGCCGACGTCGGGACTGTCCTCGCCAATCTCGAGATCGATTACGCACAGCCGATCGAAGCCGACGAATCGGTGACAGTCGCTCTCGGTGTCCGCGAACTCGGCGACGCCAGTATTCCCATCGAGTACGAGATCCGTGCGGACGGTACGGTCGCCGCGACGGCCCGCACCGTTCAGGTCGTCGTCGACGCCGAGACGGGCGAATCACAGTCCGTCCCGTCGACGTGGCGGTCCCGGATCGAGAGTCGCCGGTAGTCTGCCGGACGGCCCGCTGGCCGCCGGTGGGTGGCCCCGCAGGCCGTGGGCCCACCGCCACGACGGGATCGCAGTCCTACTCCTCGAGGTCGTCGTACACTTCGACGTCGCCCTCGCTGGTGACGACGACGCGATAGCCACAGAACGGAAACTCGACGCGACCGTGTGTTCGGGTCGTCCCATCGGCGCGAGGAGAAAACAGGGAATCGAGTGCTTCGGGATTGACGACGCTGTAGAGCGATTCGTATTCGGGTGGTTCGATCTCCATCGGATCGACTCCTTCCCGTTCGGCGACCGAAGCGATTACTTTGAAGCTCAGTGGGTGAGTCGAATCAATCTGCGAGCGATCGACTGAGAGTAGCATTGGGCGCACACTTTCTTTCGGTGCACATAAACCCTCTGGCCTCAACACGAGCCTGTTGGCTAATCATATACTTCAACGTACGCTTGTATCCAGTAGCAACCTTTTTGGGCATGGTCTTATATCTGTGTTTATGATTCTTTCTTTGGTTAAAATTATTTAACGAGAAAATATCCACCTAGAAAGGAGAGATTGTAACGAAACGAAAGGCAATCGACGTCTCAAAATTGCTCGCGACGACCGAAGCCAGGGAGGGGATTTGAACCACGGTCGGATCAAAGCACCTCCCTGATTCAACTCCCGCCCTCTCTCGTCGTCGCTCGCGAACGTGCTCGCGACGACCGAAGCCAGGGCGGGGATTTGAACCCCGGAAGTCTCGATTACAAGTCGAGTGCATGAACCGCCCATGCTCCCCTGGCGCAGTCGGTCAGTTAGCGGTCCTCCTTTGAGTGTGTGTCGTTTTCCGACCGACCCGCCAGTGACCGTTCCATCGTCACGCGTAGTGGGTCGTATCCGTGACGGCGGTAGAATCGTCTCGCCTCCTCGTTTTCGGCCATCACCTCGAGTACCAGTACTTCCACGTCCCGCGCTTCGAACGCCGCTTCGACCGCCTCGAGCAGGGCCGAGCCGATCCCGCGGCCGCGGTAGTCTGGTTCGACGTACAGATTCGAGAGTGATCCGCGGGTTGCCTCGAGTTCTAGAGCACCATGTTCGACCGAAAAGGAGGCGAATCCGACGATTTCACCGTCGACGCGAGCGACGAGCAGTCCGTCGGTCGCCTGGTAAGCAGCGAGCGTTTCGCGCATCGTCGTTCGATTGGGGTCGGGTCGGACGTACGAGCCGTGCGAGCACTGATCTCGTGCGAGACGTACCCACAGCTCCGTAATCGCCTCGAGGTCGTCGGGCGTCGCGGGTTCGACGATCATGTGATCGAGTCACTCGCGGACAGCGCGAAAAGGACTGTGCATCGAGCCGATCACACTGTTCGGCAGTCAGAACAGACGAGCTGTCCGTTGGCGTCCCAGAGCGTGTCCGCAAGCGAGCCACAGGTCTCACAGACGCCTTGAGTAGAGTACTCATCGCCGCCGTTGGGAAGCGCGCGTTCGTCAGCCGTCCCCCCGAGCGTTGGCGCGACCGACTCGTCGGTTCGGCGCTCCGTGTCGGCTATCGGGTCGGTCGACCGGGGCGACCCCATCGCTCCCTGAAAGGACCCCGCCGCGGCGATGACGTCCCGTTGCGTGAGCAGTCCGAGGACCTCCTCGCCGTCCTCGACGACGACGTTCCGGATGTTTTCCCGGCCCATCGTGGTCGCTGCACCAGAGAGCGAGCGGTCCGGCCCGATCGAGATCACAGGCGTCGTCATCACGTCGCCGACGTCGGTCTCGGCGGGATTACCCTCGTCGGCGACGACGCCGAGTACGTCCCACTCGGTGACGATGCCGACCGGCACCGAGCCGCGAACGACGAGTACGCTACTCGTTCGCTCCTCGCGCATGAGCCGAACCGCGCCGAGGAGGCTGTCCGACTCGCTGACCCCGACGTATTCGGTCGTCAGGACGTCCCTGACCGACAGTTCCGATTCCATATGTGAACAATACACATGGGCGGGCTAAAAGCTACCCCCGCTACACTTAAGCGAATCGGCGGAGAAGTTTCGGGGCCCGGCGACCGCACCCGATTACTACGCGAGCTCGACTCTCGTCCCGTCGGCCCGGCACACTTCGAGGGCGTGTTTCGCGGCGAAGCCAGCGTCGTGGGCGCTCGAGCCCCGACCGACGCCGACTTGCAGTTCGACGTCGACGGCGGTTTCGACGTGGCCGATCGCCTCTTCGTAATCGTCGGACTCGAGGTCGGGACAGACGACGATGACGTTGTCACCGCCGACAAAAAACGAGAGGCTGTCGTGGGCGTGGCGCATGTGGCGCATGAGTTCGGCGTAGCCCTGTTCGATCTGGATGAAGCTATCGAAAGCGTTGAGTTCGTCCGTATACTGCCCGGTGGCGTCGACGACGTCGAAATGGGCTATCTGGACGTCGTCGTCGGTCCGGTGAGGATCGTCGATAGTCCGTCCCTCGAGACACTCCCGTCTGTCCTCGTCCTGTGCGCTGCCGGCGTCTTGGACGACTGTTGTCGCGTCGGAAAGCGCCTGAACGGGTGAGGTACCCGTCGCGACGCCGAGACTGAGCGTGACAGGATACCGGTTGCCGACGGACTCCTGGAGGAGTTCGTGGTCGGCCATCGTCAGGCCGTTCGTGACGGCGATCATGTTGTCGAACCGGGTGAAAAACGTATAGCCGTCGCGGTTACCGACGAACTGGGAGATGTCTGCGTAGAGGCGAGACTGCATCGTCTGGAGGTCCGCCTCCCGGCGAGGCTCGGGGGTCACCGTCCACGGCCCGTAGTTGTCGATCTGAACGAGCGTTACCTGCGTATTAGTCACGGTAGCGGAGTCTTCCGAACGGCTCCGTATAAGTGATACGTAATCCAGATTCGTGACGGTCGTGTGTCGACACGAGTCCAACGGGTGATCGCCAAGAACTCGGGGCGCATACGGTGTCCTGTCCGGCAACTCCGGAAGAACGAGACAGCAATCCGTATCAGGCGTGTTTCTTCTCCGGGTTCACACCCGTTGGGTGGTACTCCCAGAAGTTCCCTTCGCGCATGGCCGCACCGACGGCCTTGTGCATGTCCGTGATCGTCTCGAACTCCGCCGGCTCGACGTACTCGAAGATGTCGCGCATCGAGACGACCGTCTCGTAGTTGATCCGGATCGGGTCGTCGCCGTGTTCGGCGACGAATTCGTCGCGCTCGAGGGGAAAGTCCTCCTCGTCGTCGACCTTCTTGGCGATGATCGCCATATCGTACTTGCGCATCCCCTCGCTGCCCTCCTCCCCGTCGGGATCGTGTGGCCAGTCGCTCATGCCCGATGGTGGGTGTGGTGGGTGCAAAAGGATTACTCCTCGTGGGCGGCCGCCGTCTCGACAGCCTCGCCCGATCCAGCAAGCTATTTCCCCGTCGGGCGGCGGCATTCGGGTATGGATCCGGCGCTTGGCCCTCCCGAAGAGATGGCCGAGAAACGAGACGAGTTGACGCCGATGATGCGTCAGTATCACGACCTCTGTGCCCGGTACGACGACGCGCTCGTGCTCTTTCAGGTCGGCGACTTCTACGAGACGTTCTGTGGCGCCGCCGAGCGGACCGCGCGGCTGCTCGAGATCACCCTCACCAGCCGCGAGGACAGCACCGGCGAGTACCCCATGTCCGGGATCCCGATCGACAACGCGGAGTCGTACATCGAGACGCTGCTCGAGGCGGGCTACCGGGTCGCCGTTGCAGACCAGGTCGAGGAACCCGGCGAAACCTCGGGCGTCGTCGACCGCGCGGTCACACGCGTTATCACCCCCGGAACGCTCACCGAGGACGAACTCCTCGCAAGCGACGATAACAACTTCGTCGCGGCGGTCGCTCACGGCAACGGCGAGTCGCCGGCCCCTCGAGTGGGAGACGGCTCGCGAACCGGCGGGACCGAGACGCTCGCGCTCGCGTTGCTCGACGTCTCGACCGGCGACTTCCTCGCGACCAGTTCGCGCTCCCCGGACGCCATCGCGGACGAGGTCAGTCGGTTCGACCCTGCAGAGGCCGTCCTCGGCCCGAACGCGCCGCGGGACGTCCTCCCCGAGGAGTGTATGGTCACGCCGTTCGACGCCGCAGCGTTCGACCGCGAGCGCGCCGCTTCCCTCCTCTCGCGGTACTACGGCCACCCCGACGCGTTGCTCGCGGAGGACGCCGAAATCCGCGCCTGTGGCGCGCTCCTTGCGTACGCGGAGTACGTCCGCGGCGGCGAACACGCCGCAAGCGCCGGGAGCGACGACGAGGCCGCACCCGTCACCGAGCCGGCCGACCCCGACGAACGCAGTCGGCTCGAGTATCTCACCCACCTCACGCGGTACGATCCCCGCGAGTATCTTCTGTTGGATGCGGTCGCCCTGCGCAGTCTCGAGTTGTTCGAGCCGCGGGCCGTCCACGGCCGCGACGACGCGACGCTCGTCGGCGTCCTCGACGAGACCGCGAGTGCGCTCGGCGGTCGAACGCTGCGCGACTGGCTCCGCCGACCGCTGCTCGAGCCCGACCGCATCGAGTCGCGACTCGACGCCGTCGAGGAACTCACCGGCGCGGTCCAAACTCGAGAAGAACTGCACGATCATCTCCGGGACGTCTACGACTTGGAGCGACTGATCGGACGAATCTCGCGCGAGCGGGCGAACGCCCGGGATCTGCGTTCGTTGCGAGCCACCCTGGCGGTCGTCCCCGAGATTCGCCAGCGCCTCGTCGACGCCGACTGCGATCGGCTCCAGCGACTCCACGACGAGCTCGATCCGTTGGTCGATGTCCGCGAGGCGATCGACGAGGCGATCGTCGAGAATCCGCCGATCGAGATCACCGAGGGCGACATTATCGCCGACGGCTACGACGACGGCCTCGACGAGTTGCGGGCGACCGCCCGCGACGGCAAACAGTGGATCGAAGACCTGGAGGAGCGCGAACGCGAGCGAACCGGAATCGACTCGCTGAAGGTCGGCTACAACTCGGTTCATGGCTACTACATCGAGGTGACCAACCCCAACCTCGAGTCGGTCCCCGACGACTACGAGCGCCGACAGACGCTCAAGAACTCCGAACGGTTCGTCACGCCGGAGCTCAAACGCCGCGAGGACGAGATCGTCGGCGCAGAAGAGCGTGCGGACGAACGCGAGTACGACCTCTTCTGTGAGGTTCGTCGAGACGTCGCCGACGAGGTCGAGCGCGTCCAAGCGCTGGCCAACGCGGTCGCAACCCTCGACGCCGTCGTCGCGCTCGCGACCGCCGCCGCGGAGTACGACTACTGTCGGCCGGAGATAACGGATACCGACCGTCGAAGCGGCCTCGAAATCGACATCGAGGGCGGTCGCCACCCCGTCGTCGAGCGCACCCAGGAGTCGTTCGTCCCGAACGACGCGCGCTTCGACGACGGCCGGCGGCTCGCGATCATCACCGGCCCCAACATGTCAGGAAAGTCGACGTACATGCGTCAGGTCGCCCAGATCGTCCTCCTCGCGCAGGTCGGCAGTTTCGTCCCCGCGCAGTCGGCGAGGATCACGCCGGTCGATCGCATCTTCACTCGCGTGGGCGCGAGCGACGACATCGCGGGCGGTCGATCGACGTTCATGGTCGAGATGGACGAACTCGCGACGATCCTGCGCGAGGCCGACGAGCGCTCGCTCGTCTTGCTGGACGAGGTGGGTCGGGGAACGTCCACCGCGGACGGCCTCGCTATCGCACGGGCGATCACCGAACACGTCCACGACGAGGTCGGCGCGACGACGCTGTTCGCGACTCACCACCACCCGCTGACGGAACTCGCCGACGACCTCCAGGCGGCGTTTCCGCTCCACTTCGAGGTCGAGGGAGTCGACGACGAGGTCGTCTTTCACCACGAGATCGCCTCGGGCGCGGCAACCGGTTCGTACGGCATCGAGGTTGCGACGGCTGCAGGAGTTCCCGAGACGGTCGTCGAGCGCTCCCGGGAACTGGTCGACGGGACAGCAAGTGCGGCCGACACAACGGGGACCGCTCGAGATATCGACGAATTCGAACGTGTACACACGGGACGAGATCCGGCGGCTGCAGGCGGTCCGTCGCCCGCTACGGCGGACGGTGGGGACGACCCGACCGATATCGCTGCCGAGCTACGGGCACTCGATCTGGGCCATCTCACGCCAGTCGAGGCGCTGACCGAACTGGATCGATTGAAGCGCATGCTCGAGGAGTAGTCTGGAACGGACGGGCAGTGGTCCGTATCAGCGCTTTACCGCGCGCGTCTTCGAACACGTGTTCGACGGTTTTGGGATACGCCAACAGCACGAAACAGACGATGGCGGGTCCTACCGCATGGTCGCCACCGCGAACGTATACGGCACCTGATCGAACCCGACGAGAACCCCGACCGCACAGCACAGTTTGACGCCCAGCGGTACGGCCTCGTCGCCGGGAGTCGACGTCACCGGCGGTGGTTCGCTCGAGTCAGTTTCGGCGCACCCGCGACCCGGACAGCGGGTGGGCTGGGACATCGAGACAGGAACCCGTATCAGTCATCGCAGCCCGTCTCGGGAGTTGGCTCGAGCGAGACGAACTCGAGGCCGTGTTCGGAGAGCAGTCGGTCGGCTCTGTCGGTGACGGAGGGTGCGACGAGGATGCCCCGGACAGCGACGTCGGCGTGCAGGTCACCCGCGAGCGCGTCGACGTACCGACGAAGCTGGCTCACGGCGTCGGGGCCGACGCGGCGGCGCTTGAGTTCGACGACGACGGCCCGTCCCGCCGCGTCCTCGCCGTAGATGTCGACGGCACCGGCGGACGTGTCGCGTTCGGTCGCCAGCGGCCGGAACTCCGGCTCGAGGAGGCTTGGCTCGTCGAGAATCCGCTGTCGGAGGTCCGCTTCGGTCCCCGAAAGCGTGAGTTCGGTCTCGTCGGAGCCGGCGAACGCCGAGACCTGCAGGACGTCTCGAAACCGGACGAGCAAGCGCTCCTCGGGGGTCGACCGGGCGCTCTCGAGGACGACGTCGCCACCGTCACAGTACACCTCCTGCTCACAGCCCGGTGGCTGCCAGTTGACCGGCTGTTGGCCTTCGTCGGTGTGGACGAGCGTTGCGCCGTCGGGTTTGCACAGTATGAGCCGATCGCCCGCCCCGAGCCGACTCGAAGCTCGCCCCTCGTAATCGACGGTACATCTCCCGAAGACGGTAACGAGTGCACCACGGTCGATCCCGTCGGCGATCGCGTCTCGAGTGGCGTCTGGGCTGGGCTCCTCGAGGGACGTCACAGCTGCTCGGTCGGTCGTCACTGAGACCCGATAGCCACCAGTCAGTAAAAAGGGATGCGGGACGTGATAGTTCTCCAGTGTGATCGATACCTAAACCCTTACCTGTCGTCCGCTCTGCGCGCTAGTACATCATGACGAACCTCCACGACCGCCGTCGAGTGCTTCAGATTGCCGGTGCAGGCGCTATCGCGTCTGTCGCGGGTTGTTCGGACCTCGATTCGTCCGAGAGCGTCGAGAGCGAACCGGGGGCCGATGGGTCCGGTGACCAGCAAGACGCTCATGGTAGCGACGACGAACAGGGAGACGTGCTCACTGCGATCGCCGAACCGGAGATGGACGACATGCAAGAGCTCCAAGAGGAGGTTATGACGGGCGAACTCTCCCAGGAGGAAGCGATGCAACGGCAGAACGAACTCCACGAGGAAGCGATCGACGAGTTCGAAACGCGCGTCGACTCGGAAGACGACACGGACCTCCGCATCGAGGAGACCGAGGATGGATCGGGACTCTACCTCGTCGACGGCTCGGCGGACGTCCTCGTCGACGCGCTCCGAAGCGGCGATATTTCCGTGCTCGGACAGACGGGACTCTACGACCAGATTCTCCAGCAACAACAACAGCAACAGCCCGAGGGCGAGGAGATCGACGAAGACCAACTCGAGGAGATCGAGGAACAACTCGAAGAGCAGGCGAGCGAGGACGACGAGTAACGGCTGCCCGACGTGAGACGATCGGAGGCGACTGCGGGTTAGGCCTCGGGATCGACGCCGAACGGACTCTCGCGTTCCGTCCAGTCCCAGCCGGGAATCCGTTCCTGGAACCCAGCGGCGAGCGCCGCCTCGAGATCGTCGACGCCCGCGTTTTCGTCGGGGCCGCCGTGTACCTGGAGATCTGCGTAGTGAAACGTCGCTTCGCCGAGCGTCCGCAGCGGCTGCGTGCCGGCGATCGTCGCCGCGAGTTCTCGGCCGAGCAGTTCGTCGACGACGAATCCGGGATAGTCGTCCTCGACGTCGAGGTCGCGGAGAATAGCAACCATCGCGGCGACGTTGACCGCCAGGTCGCCGTCGGCGAAGACGATATCGACCTCCCTCCGGTACTGTGATTGGGTGACGGGATCGACGTCGACCTCGAACACCCGCCCCAGGTCCTCACGAACGTCGTTTACGATCGGAACGACGACGTTGGCGTGGTCTCGCACCCAGTCCCGTTCGGTCGCGACGCGCTCTCGAGTCAGGTTCATACGTCGTGTTCGGCCTCGAGTCCCCTGGGCTTTGCGAAGGCTTTTATACAACGCGAGGAATACCGTCAGGTAAGCGGGTTCTCCCTGGAATCTTCCCGCACGAACCAGGACACCGACCTGGGAGCGTATTCGTCACGACACGGAGCGACACGGATGATCCGAAAGAGAAGACGTCCTGCGTCGTCTCTCCCCGTCGCTCTCTCGAAGAAATCGTTCCCCGTCGGCGAGTTCACGCAAGCCGAATCTGGCGATTATGAGCACTGTAGAGCAGCAACTCGACGATTTGCAAGCAGAGATCACGAGTGAGTTACCGAGCGATATCTCGGTCTCCTCGGTGAAGTACGAAGGGCCGGAACTGGTCGTCTACACGCGCGATCCGAAGAAGTTCGCCCAGCAGGGTGATCTCATTCGAAAGCTCGCGAGTAAACTCCGAAAGCGGATCACTGTCCGCCCCGATCCGAGCGTTCTCTCTCGACCCGAGCACGCCCGACAGGAGATCATGGACGTCGTTCCCGAGGAGGCCGGCGTTTCGGATCTCGATTTCCACGCCGACACCGGCGAGGTCGTCATCGAAGCCGAGAAGCCGGGTATGGTGATCGGCCGACACGGCTCGACCCTCCGGGACATCACCAAGAACGTCGGGTGGACGCCCGAAGTCGTCCGGACGCCGCCTATCGAGTCCTCGACCGTCTCGAACGTCCGGAGCTTTCTCAAGCAAGAACGCGACGAGCGCCGCGACATTTTAGAGCGCGTCGGCCGGCAGATCCACCGCGAAGAAATGTCCGACGACGAGTACGTTCGCATCTCGACGCTCGGTTGCTGTCGGGAGGTTGGGCGTGCGTCGTTTATCCTCTCGACGCCGGAGACGCGCATCCTCATCGACTGTGGCGACAAGCCCGGAGCAGAGGGTGAGGTCCCCTACCTCCACGCCCCCGAAGCACTGGGCGCCGGCCCGCAGAACATCGACGCGGTCGTCCTCACCCACGCCCACCTCGACCACTCCGCGCTGATCCCGCTTCTGTTCAAGTACGGCTACGACGGCCCGATCTACTGTACCGAGCCGACGCGGGACCTGATGGGCCTGCTCACGCTCGACTACCTCGACGTCGCGGCCAAGGAAGGGCGATCCCCACCCTACGAGTCCGAACAGGTTCGCGAAGCGATCAAACACTGCATTCCGCTCGAGTACGGCGACGTCACCGACATCGCGCCGGACGTCAAACTCACGTTCCACAATGCGGGTCACATCCTCGGGTCGGCCGTGAGCCACTTCCACATCGGCGACGGCCTCTACAACGTCGCGTTCTCCGGCGACATCCACTACAAGGACACCCGCCTGTTCAACGGCGCAGTCAACGACTTCCCGCGCGTGGAGACGCTCGTCCTCGAGTCGACCTACGGCGGTCGCAACGACTACCAGACCGACCAGAAAGACTCCGAGGAGAAGCTAAAGGAAGTCATCCGGGAGGCCCACGAGAAAGGGGGCAAGGTCCTTATTCCGGCGTTCGCCGTCGGCCGCTCTCAGGAGATCATGCTCGTCTTAGAGGAGGCGATGCGAAGCGGCGACATCCCGTCGATGCCGGTTCACTTAGACGGCATGATCTGGGAGGCGACCGCAATTCACACGACCTATCCCGAGTACCTGCGCGACGATCTCCGGGACCGAATCTTCCACGAGGACGAGAATCCGTTCCTCGCAGAGGAGTTCAACCACATCGACGGCGGCGAGGAGGAACGACAGGACGTCGCCGACGGCGAGCCGTGTATCATCCTCTCCACCTCGGGGATGGTCACCGGCGGTCCGATCATGTCCTGGCTCTCTCACATCGGCCCCGACCCGGATTCGACGCTCGTCTTCGTCGGCTACCAGGCACAGGGAACCCTCGGCCGGCGCATCCAGACCGGCTGGGACGAAATCCCGACCAGCGAAGTCGGCGCAATGGGCAACGGCGGCGGCCGCGGCACCCTCGATCTCAACGTCACCGTCGAAACTGTCGACGGTTTCTCCGGTCACGCCGACCGTGCCGGCCTCGAGAACTTCGTCAAGACGATGAATCCACGTCCCGAGAAGGTGCTCTGTGTTCACGGCGACGAACGCTCCGTACAGGACCTCTCCTCGGCGTTGTACCACGACTACAACATGCGGACGTTCGCGCCGAAGAACTTAGAGACGTTTCGCTTCCTGTAGTTTCGTCTTCGCTCTCCGCTCACAACTCGAGTCCGTCCCACGCACTCGAACTTCGATTCCCTGTCGTCCAGGTCGATCACTCGACCGCTTCGACCGGGTCGATCACGTCACCAGTTTCGGGATAGACGCCGACCTGATCGCAGACGTCGCCCATCGGACAGGCGTCGGGGTCCTCGAGACACGCCGGCTTTCGCGCCGTACAGTACTCACGGCCGAACTGGATCGTCGCCGTGTGGCCGAAGCCACACTTCTCGGCAGGCACCTCGCGCTCGAGGGCGGCCCGTACCACCTCGTGGTCGGCGTCTGGCGGAGCGACACCCATACGGCGGTAGATCCGGTGGACGTGCGTATCGACGGGGAAGACGCCGGCCCGGCCACCAGCAAAGAGGAGGACGCAATCAGCGGTCTTCGGGCCGACGCCGGTCACGGAGAGGAGACTCTCGCGGACCGCCGCCGGAGACTCGTCCGTGACAAAGGCATCGAACGCGCGGGCCGACCCGAACTCCTCGAGTACCCACTCGGCCGCCGCGATGATGACCTCCGATTTTTGGTTGTAGAGGCCGGCCGAACTGATCGTCTCCGCGAGTTCGGTGCGGTCGGCGTTCGAAAGCGACGTCGCGAGGTCGGCCCCATCCTCCCGGTCCTCGTCGGCGTCTACCGCGTCTGTGCTCGATTCGCCGCCGTAGCGCTTGATGAGCGCGTCGTGGGCCGGTTGGCTCGCGACATCGCTCGTGTTCTGGCTCAGGATGGTCCGGACGAGACAGGTAAAGGCGTCTTGCCCCCCGTACGTTTTCTGCCAGTACAGTTCGCCCAGACGGTCGACGACCCGTTCGGCTCGCGTGTCGGCGGTTGCTGGATCGAACTCGGTGGCTACGCCGCCGCCGGATTCGCCGCCGCTGATGTTGACCGACGGCTCTCGATCGTCGCTCATGCGTGACGAAAACTACGTACTCGACGCCAATCTACGTACTGATTCACCGTCCGGAAACCAGCTGTCACCACGTCGTCTTGCAGCTGAACGTCTCGCCACAGGACGAGCAACTCGCCGACCTCGCGAACCCGTCTTTCAGCGATCCAACGGCTTTGCTCGTCCCGGTGACGGTCATATCGATGTCGACGTCGACCGACTCCGAACAGTGTGGGCAGATAACTCGCTGTGACATACGACTCGATACCGAGGAATCGTAATCACCGTTGTGGCCAGGTATCTCTCACCCAACACTCCGCGCCCTCGAGGAGGACGCGTCGGTGCCGTCGTCAGTCCGCCGTCGTTGCAGGCGTCGAACTGTCCGCACGCGTCGAGCGCCAGAATCCCTGAATGTACGCGCCGAGGAACATGCCGACGATACCGGTGAGAATCGGGTAGTTCCCGATCCCGAGGCTGGCGTAGGCAGCGCCGGGACAGATCCCCGAGAGCCCCCAGCCGACGCCGAAGATGCCGCCGCCGATGACGACGTTCTTGTCGAGGGTCTTCAGTCGACGGCCGTAGGTCGCGCCCGTCAGCGGCGCGTCGTTTCGGACGAGTTTCACGCCGAAGAACGTAATCCCGGTGACGATTGCGGCACCGAACATCACGAACAGCAAGCCGAGATCCTGGAACTGCAGGAAGCTCAGGACGACTTCGGGTTGGGCCATGTGACTAAACCCGAGACCGAAGCCGAAGATCAGCCCGCCGACGAACACGAGCGGGAGAAACAGCGGGTGTTGCTCGTGGTCGGCGCTCACGGCACCACCCCCACGGCCTGGACGAGTTGTGCGGTGCCGATCGCGATCAACAGAAAGGTCGCGACGCCGACGAACGACGCACTCGAGACCGAGCCGACGCCACAGACGCCGTGGCCGGAGGTACAGCCCTTCCCGACGCGGGTACCGATCCCGATGAGGATTCCGCCGACGAACAGCCGCCACCACTGGACGTCGGTCGTCCAGATGCCGTCCTGAAACGCCAGCGCGTAGACGGCCGCCCCGGCAACGATCCCGACCGTGAAGACGACCCGCCAGTCTCGAGAGGGGCGATACTGCTGGAATCGCGACAGACTCGAGCCATACGAGAGCGTCGACTCGAGGAAGGTACTCGCGCCGGCGGGGATCCCGGTGCCGAGGTAGATCACGGCGACCCCGAGGCCGACGAACAGTCCGCCGATCGCGTAGTGGCTGATCCCGTTGGGGAACAGCTCCGCGAGCATGGCGACGACTATCGCAGCGGTTGCGGTCATTACTCGAGGGGAGGAATCCTCGGCGTATCAATGCTCCCCAGGCGGGGAAAATTGTGCGTATCTCGGTTGGCTCTGACGACGGTGTGTGGTCGGTGGTCTCGAGGCCGTTCCCCGCCTCTCGCCGTCTCTCCGGTCGGCGGTCTCCGCCGGCTCCGGAGTGGATACTGGCCGAACTCGGCGTGCGAAGAAAGCGCCGACAGGCGTTAGAACTCCCAGTCCTCGGAGGCGACCTGGGTCTCCGTTTCGGACTCGTTGATCACCGCGATGGCGGAGATCGTTCCGGCGGGCTCGAGATCGTCCGCTTCGGTGTACGAGACGGTGTCACCGACGGTCAGAAGTGACGCGTTGTCCGGTTCGCCGCTCCCGGTATCCCAGTTGCTCGAGGAGAGGTTGACGTGATCGGCGTTGCCCATCGACGTCACTTCGACCTGGATCGCGTCGGCCTCGTGATCGACGTCGATCGAGACGGCCGCCTGCGCTTCCTGGCCGACGCTGCCGCCGAGGTCGAGAACGAATGCGGCGATGACGGCCGCGAGAATAACCGTGATCGCGACCATCAGAATAACGCCGATAACTGGCGATACGGCCCGTTCCTGCTCGTCTCCGATCAACCTATCGCGTACGTTCGTTGCATCCATTGGTGATCCCGTGTCCGTCGCACCCGAACAGCCGGACGGTCGTGTGCGCCGACGTAACGCCGTCGGCCTCCGTGGGGGTCAGCACAACCGTCCGGCGGTCGTCCCTGCTGGCACTCCGGTGCTGATTCCAACCAGTGAATTCAGGGTATATATAATTAGTCGTTCGTATATTGAGATGGAAATATATCGACCCGAGAGCGGTTGCGAACGTGAGAGTCGCCCTCTCGAAATCGGTTACAGTTTCTCCCTGTGGCGGTTCCGTACTGCGGTTTTCTTCAGCTGGCTACAGCTGGTCTCCCACTCACAGCGGCCGCTTCAAGCGCCGCTATGACTGGTTGAAAACCGTTGGTAACTGCGTGTACTGTCAGCGATAGTCGGACCGTGTCGTTCAGACGACACACGTCACCGCCGTACGTGTCGTCGATAAAGAAGGAAAAGCGATCAGCTAAAGTCGTAGTCGTCGCTCGTGATCAGGGTCTCCTGTTCGCCGGCTACCCCGACCGCGACGATGGTTCCCTCGTGACCGGCCGACTCGAGGTCGTCGCGCTCGATTCGGAGGCTGTCGCCCGTCTCGAGTTCGGTGAAGTCGTCCTCGTCGATGGACGCACCTGGTGTGAGGTGCTCGGCAGGGTCGCCAGTGACGTTGATGTGGTCGGCGTTACCGAGCGTCGTCACCTCGACGTCGATGTACTGTGGATCGTGCTGGACGGTAATCGAGACGCCCGCTTGCACTTCTTCCTCGATGTCGCTACCGATGTCGAGGACGAATCCTGCGACGACGGCCGCGAGGATTACGGTGATTGCGACGACGAGAATGACGCCGACAACCGGCGATACGCCCCGGTCACGGTGTCGATACTGTGTTCTAATCATGTGGTGAAATAAAACCGAAAAGTATGGATGTGCTTAGAAGTCCCAGTCCTCGGACGCGACCTGTGTCTCGGTTTGCGTCTCGTTGATCACTGCAACGGCGGAGATGGTCCCTTCGGACTCAATGTGGCCGGCATCGTAATCCAGAGTTGTCACGTTTCCGACAGTCAGTTCATCAGTGTCAGCGTCGTCCCAGTTGCCACCTTGCCCGTTAGAGGTTAGGTTAACGTGATCGGCGTTCCCCATCGACGTGATCTGGATTTGGATTTCTTCCTGAGTCTCGTCTACATCGATCGAGACACCGGCCTGTGCTTCTTGCCCGACGCTCCCACCGAGGTCGAGGACGAATGCTGCGATGACGGCAGCGAGAATGACTGTAATCGCAACCATCAGGATAACACCGATGACAGGCGATACTGCTCGTTCCTGCTCGTTTCCAACTAGCTTGTCGCGGATTTTTGTTGCGTCCATGATTATCGTGTGATTTCGTTTCCATTGCACCCCACGACAGCCAGAAAGGTTATGCGCGCCGACATGGAACCGTCGGCCTGCACCCGGGGATTGGGGGTAAGCATGACCCGTCCGGCGCTTCCTTCCTGCTATCGATTTGGTGCTGATACCAACCAGTGTAATCTGGGTATATATAATTAGCTGATAGTGTACTCTCCCGAAAAATACCTGATTAATATTGCAGTCATATCCGATTATCAAGTTAATCTTGAGCGGTTCAGGATCCTGTTGAATCGGCGTAATTTGGTGAAATCAATTTATATTGATGAATAAAAATTGGGTTGGTTTGTGGAGATGATTAAAACAAGTGTGTATTTATTATATAATATAACAGGTTATATCTGAGAAGAGCATGTCATAGAAACTAACTCATAGCTTGAGTTTCTCACGTCCTGGATCGTCGCCTCGCTCATAGTTGATGAATGCTAACACCATCACGGAGACACAGCGCAACAAACACGCTGCTTCGTACGTGACCGTTTCTATAACATGCTTCTAACAAGGCAGGGTCAAAGTTCGAGATATTACGAAAGGAAATCAGCTGAAGTCGTAGTCGTCGCTCGTGACGAGGGTCTCCTGTTCACCAGCTACCCCGACGGCGACGATGGTTCCGTCGTGACCGACCGACTCGAGGTCGTCGCGCTCGATTCGGAGGCTATCGCCCGTCTCGAGTTCGGTGAAGTCGTCTTCGTCGATGGACGCACCCGGCGCGAGGTGCTCGAGTGGATCGCCAGTGACGTTGATGTGATCAGCGTTGCCGAGCGTCGTCACCTCGACGTCGATATACTGCGGGTCGTGCTGGATGGTGATCGAAACGCCGGCTTGCACTTCTTCCTCGATGTCGCTGCCGATATCGAGGACGAACCCTGCCACGACGGCGGCGAGGATCACAGTGATCGCAACGACCAGGATCACACCGACTACAGGCGATACGCCTCGGTCACGATGGCGGTGCTGTAAGCTAATCATGTGGTGAAATAAAACCGGAATGTGGGGTTAGTTTAGAAGTCCCAGTCCTCGGACGCGACCTGCGTCTCGGTATCCGTCTCGTTGATTACTGCAACGGCGGAGATCGTTCCGGAGTCATCAAGAGCGCTGTCACTACCATCCTCGTACTCAAGATTCGTCACGTTACCGACGGTCAGCTCATCTGTATCTGCATTGTCCCATTCATCACTGTCACCAATACCGTTCGACGACAGGTTGACATGGTCAGCGTTCCCCATCGAGGTCACTTCGACTTGGATTTCCTCCTGCGTCTCGTCCACATCGATCGAAACACCTGCCTGTGCTTCCTGCCCGACGCTCCCACCGAGGTCGAGGACGAATGCGGCGATGACGGCCGCGAGAATGACCGTAATCGCAACCATCAGAATAACACCGATAACAGGTGATACTGCTCGTTCCTGCTCGTTTCCAACCAGCTTGTCGCGGATTTTTGTTGCGTCCATGGGTATCGTGTGATTTCGTTTCCATCGCACCCCACGACAGCCAGAAAGGTTATGCAGGCCCACGTGGAACCGTCGACCTGCGCCCGGGGATTGGGGGTAAGCATGACCCGCCCGGCGCTTCCTTCCTGCTATCGATTTGGTGCTGATATCAACCAGTGTAATCCGGGTATATATAATTAGTCGTTAGTGTAGCTGCGTGGAATTATTCGCACTCGCTGTCGGTTTCATATCTGATAATCAAGTCCCTCCAGAGGGGTTACAGCACCCCGTTGAACCGCCGCAGTCTTGCGGTTCTGTCTCGATCCCAACGGGAAGACGACCCGCAGTTCTCGCGTCGTGACGCCGGTTCCAATCAGCAATGGAAACCGCCAGTGAACACTATCGGAAACTGTCGTTACCCGTCGGTTCGCTACTAACGGTACAATCTACCTCTTCTACCCGGACACAATCCCAACGAGCGACCCCGATCGAACGAGCCGTCCGCGTCGGCGGTCACTCCCCGCTGCACTCCGTGGGTGAGGACTTCCTGACGATCGCCACCCAGAACTCCTCGACCGAGCGGACGAACTCGACGAACTCCTCCGGTTCGACCGGCTTTCGGAGGTAGTGGTCCGCCTCGAGTCCGTGGGATCTGACGATCTCCTCGCCCGCATCGGAACTCGTCAGGACGACGAGCGGAATCTCACGTAACACGGGATCGCCCTCGAGTTCCGCGAACACGTCCATTCCGCTTTTTCCGGGAAGCTGTGTCTCGAGAAGGATGATGTCGGGCTCCGGTGTATCCTCGTAGCCGTTGTGCTGGTGGAGGAAATCGAGAGCGGATTCCCCGTCCGAGACGGTGTAGATCGTGTTCAGGAGCTTCGCCTCGTCGAACGTTTCGGTAAAGAGCCGGGTGTCGCCTGGGTTCGGCTCGACGAGCAAGATGTCGATCACGTCCTCCTCCCGGCCGTCTGTCGAACTCACACCAATCCATTGGTGGGAGCGAGTAAAAACATATCTGTCCTCCGGCCTGCCAAAACACAGATATTAACTCGTTCAGCAGGAGATATGTCTATCCCGTATACTCTCAGCCCGAATATCAAACGATCGTGGTTTTATCTACCGGCGGCGTAGCGACGGTATGGATCCATCCCACTCACCCGGACGGCGACGAACGCGCGGATCTGCCACCCGTCTCGAGTGCGTCGAACGACGCCTCGAGGCGGCGGAGATCCGTCTCGAGCGACTGCAGAACACGCTCGACGGGCTCGCTCGCTCGTCGGGCGTCTCGATCGGCTGCCCGTGTAACCGGTGTGGCCGGAGTTACGTTCTCATCGAGGGCGGTCGGATTCGCTGTCCGGAGTGTCGGTTCAGCCAGTCGGTGTGAACGCTCCAGTCGCCGGTTCGAGTCTTCCGATGGCGATTACGGGAGTCGTTCGACCGCCTCGGCCAGATCGGATTCGGTCTCCCACCGGTGGAGCCGGCCCTCCTCTTCGAGCAACTCGAAGACGCCGTCTTGCATCCAGCCGAACGGTCGCCGTTCGTCCTCGTACTCGCGTTTGAGCACGTAGCTCTTCGAGACGTACTCCTCGGTGCCGACGAGCAGTCCCTGCTCGACCAGGAAGTCACTCGGATCTCTCTCCGCGACGCCGACGACGTGACTGACCAGATCGGCGATCAGACAGAATTTCTGAATGCCGTTATCCCACTCCCCGCGGACGTCGACCATCCGGAACGCGTAGGCGTCGGGCCGGCGGTTCAGCCTGTCGACGACCAGGTTCAGCCGGCGGATCGGCTCCCGGTCGTAGTTTCCGAGAACGAAGTATGTCCGGTCGTTCTCGTAGATCGGCGTCAACTCGCTCAGCGCGTGCAGGATCTCCTCGTTGTCCGCGAGCGTGATCTCGTCTGCCGCCAAGCGATCGCTCGCGCTCTCGAGGAGGTCCTCCGGCCGGGGCGGCTCCTGTTCGGTCATACAGCGACGTTCTCGCGACCGGGAAATAGTCGTTTCCGAGTCGTTTCCGTTTCCGATAGCGAACGGTTCCTCTGTGTTCCCAATTCCAGTTTACTCTAAAGTAGTTTACTCCAGGGTAACTTACTTGGTGATCTACTCCGTAGGTGAGCGTATGAGTACCAGTCTGGGCGCTGACGACACAGGGGGGACACGGGAACTCGTCCACTTCGTCACCCAGGAGACCCGGTTTTCGCTGATCGCCAACGTGGTTCAACACCCCGCGGGGCTGGCGTCGATGTACGAACTCGAGCAGCTAAATCCGAGCGTGAGCGAGGCGACGGTGTACAAACACGTCCAGAAACTGATCGAGGCCGGCATTCTCGAGGCGGTCACGCTCCCGGACGACGAACGCCAGCAGGGGTATCCCTGGAAGTTCTACCGGCTGACCGACGAGGGGCGGGCGTTTCTCGACGAACACAACTTGCTCGCCGCCGAGGAGACGTTGCGACTGATCTACGACTCGATTTCCGATAAATCCGAAAAGATGGTTCGATACGAGAACGCCCCGCGTCCGGACGTCCAGCATTAACTCATAAACAGCCGCCGTCCCGCTCGTTCGTGGCGCATTCCCATGATCTCCGCCAGCGGCGCGAACGACGCCATCGCGGTCGCATCGTCGTCGACGTGACGGTCACAGATTTCGACGACGACGGATTCGAGGTCGCCGAGCACCCGCTGGATCTCGGTGTGACCGAACCGCCCGAGTCGCTGTGCGGCCCCCAACAACCCAGTCACGAACGAGTAGGCGTGGGAGAGACAGGCCTCGAGCCGCGGGAGACCACGGCTCTGGGCGACGACGCCGAAGACGACTGGGTAGTGACCTGGCGTCTCACCGGCGTCGATTCGCGTGGCGAACTTCTGACGGAGGCCCGTACGGACGTCCACGGACGCGAGGTCTTCCTCGGTCCCGGCGAGCAACTCGCACAGCTTCGCGCCTGCTTTCGTCGAACTCTCGCGGAACTCGCTTGGCATCGTCACGGCGTGGAGGCGCGCGTCGACCTCGAGGAGCTGATCGAGGTCGTCCGACGAACTCGCGTCGTGGGCGTTCGCGAGCGCGACGGTCTCGCAGGGCCCGACCACGCGCCGGAGGTAGCCCGCGAGCAGCGCCCGCAGGTCGTCGCCGTCGCCGATCCGCCCCTCGTTGACGTACTGCTCGAGGCCGTAGGAGGCGGTGTACCCGCCGACCGGCAGAAACGAGTCCGAGAGCCTGAGGGCGGTCAGAAACGAGTCGGAATCAATGGTCATGATCGTGTTCGTGGCTGTGTCCGTGACTCCCGTGGTGGTCGTGTCGGTGCCCGTCACCATCGGTCTCGCCAGCGCTGTCACCGTGACTGTGATCGGTCTCGCCAGCGTGATCACCGTGACTGTGGTCGTGGCCGTGACTGTGGTCGTGACCGTGACTGTGATCGGTCCCATCACCGTGGCCTCCCTCGAGGTCCGTCACGAACAGGTCGGCGTCGACGGTCGTCTCATGAATCTCCGACCCGGGAATCACGTCCGCGACGACGCGTTCGACGATGTGTCGATCTGCCGCGAGCGGGACGTAGACCGTTCCATCCTCGACGGCCAGGTCCCAGTGCTGGTTGCCGACGCGGTGGCCGAGTTCGACCGCCGCGGCGAGTGTCTCCGACGTCGCCTCGGGCAGCGACACGGCGAGTGCGTCGCGAGGTTCGAACGCGACGACGATCATTCGCTCGTCGTCGACGAGCAAGACGTCCCCCGACGAGA
Source organism: Natrialba swarupiae (assembly GCF_008245225.1). Classification (GTDB taxonomy): domain Archaea; phylum Halobacteriota; class Halobacteria; order Halobacteriales; family Natrialbaceae; genus Natrarchaeobius; species Natrarchaeobius swarupiae. The sequence goes on along the minus strand of NZ_VTAW01000016.1, from coordinate 25,869 downwards.
CGGCCGGCGCGTTCACGACGACGCCGACGTCGGTCCCCGCGTCGGTCGTCGTGCGAAACCGGGAGCGTCTGCGATCGCTCGCGTCGACGACCACTCGCTCGAGCGTTCCGTTCGCCTCGTGATCCTCGCACAGCGTCGCGAGTTCGTCGTCGGTGTGGACGTTGCCGACGATACCGTCGATTCGCTCCATCAGTATCGCCGGTCGGCCGGTGTGCCGACCCCGAGTACTGCCCGTCTCGTCTCGTCCCACGCTGTGCGGACGGTCTGGCTTACGTCCGCCTGACTCTCGCCCACCACGCGGACGATCGCACCCGCGTCGAACGGGAGCCTCGAGACGGCTGCCTCGACGCCCGGTCGATCCGTGATACGGTCGTGGAGCGTCCCGACCAGTTCCTCCTGGTCGACCACACCGACACCGCTACCCTCGTTCGATCCGTCGCCGCTTTCGCCGCCGGATCCGGGTGCGAAGACGTACAGCGAGCCGACGACGCCGAACTCCCCGACGCTCGCGGGGTCGCGCGGATCGCGGTCGTCCGGCCGGAGGTCGACCGCGTCGGCACACACCAGCCGGTCGTCGACGGTCGCCTCCACGCGGGCGTGGTAGTGGTCGAAGTCGAACGGCTCGTGGTCGCTCAACCCGTCCGGGACGAGGACGTCCGAGAGGACGACGACCGCGCCTTCCGCGAGGTCGACGTCGACGGTCTGGAGACAGCGCGCGTCCTCGTTGACGATCGTCGGGCCGGGCAGATACTCGAGGTAGCTCCCCGCTTTCGCCCGGATCGTCGCATCGAGGTGAGCGTAGTTCTCGCGCATGCTGTGGACCTTCGTCGCACTCTGGGTCGTCACGTGTACGCGAGCGCCCGAGCGGGCGTCGAGGACCATCCGGTGGCGATCCCCCTGGGCGACGCCGCCGGTCGGCTCCTGGGCGACGAGCGTCGTAAGCCCCGGCACAGGATCGGTCTCGAGGGTCCCGGTCAGGTGGTAGGGAACCTCGACGCGGTCGCGTATCAGTCTCGTCGGCCCGTCGTCCTCACGGGCGAAGACCGCTTCGAGCAGGCCGTTCTTTCCGGGGCCGCCGGCGGGTGCCTGGGCGAGTGGCTCGTCGGCGTACTCCCCGAAGGCGGCCGGAATCGTCCTCTCGTCCGCGAACGGACTCGCGTCCGACTGTCCCGCACTCACGCGAACAGCACCTCCCGGTCGACGTGTTCGAGCACCTCGTCGACCCCCGTCCCGTCCTTGCAGTTGGTGAAGACGAACGGATCGTCGCCGCGGACGTCCGCTGCGTCGGATTCGATCACCTCGAGGTCGGCGTCGACGTACGGCGCGAGGTCGGTCTTGTTGACCACGAGCAGGTCGGCCTGTGTGACGCCGGGGCCGCGTTTCCGGGGGATGTCCTCGCCCTCGGCGACCGAGATAACGAACAGGAAGTAGTCGGCCAGTTCGGGGTTGAAGGTTGCAGCGAGGTTGTCACCGCCGCTTTCGACGATAACGACGTCGAGATCCGGGTGGCGCTCGGTGAACTCGTCGATCGCGGCGAGGTTCATCGAGGGGTCCTCGCGGATACCTGTGTGTGGGCAGGCACCCGTCTCGACGCCCTCGACGAGGTCCGCCGGTAACAGATCCCCGAAGGATTCGCGGAAGACGTCGGCGTCCTCCTGGGTCATGATATCGTTGGCGATGACGCCTACCTCGTACCCCTCGTCGACGAGTTCGGGTACGAGCCGCCGGACGAGCGCGGTCTTGCCGGAGCCGACTGGACCGCCGATACCGATCTTGGCGACGTCTCTGTACCCCATCAGTCACCCTCCGTCGCCTGCGGGTCGTCCTGACTCGCTTCGAGGTCGTCCGCCGCCTCGAGTTCCTCACCGGGACCTGGGTCGACGGCCTCGAGTTGCTCGCGGCTGTCCGCCCGGATCGGATCGTGGATCGTCACCAGTTTGGTGCCGTCGGGGAAGACGGGTTCGACCTGAACCATGCCGATCATCTCGGGAACGCCGTCCATCACGTCCTCGCGGGTGAGCAACTGCGTCGCCTCTGATCGGATCTGTGAGACCGATTTCCCCTCGCGGGCGGCCTCACAGGCCCAGTCGGAGATGTAGGCGACCGTCTCGGGATGGTTGAGCTTTACGCCCCGCTCTTTGCGTCGTCGGGCGAGTTCGGCGGCCATGAAGACGGTCAGCCGCTCCATCTCCTTCGGCGAGAGGTTCATTCCCATGGGATCACCTCCGCGGGACGGCTCGAGATAGAGTGTGTCGATCGCGGTCGCGTTTCCATTGCTGGCGGTCTCGTCGTCGGAGTCGTCGGTGTGTCTTCGAAATCCATAGTCGATGTCGGATTAGAGCAGGTATCGCTGTGCGAGCGGAATTTCCTCGGCCGGGTCGCAGGTGACGTGTTCTCCGTCCACCTCGACCTCGAACGTCTGGGCGTCGATCTCGATGTCGTCCGGACAGTGGTCGTTGTGGACCATGTCGGATTTCCGTACGTCTCGGGTGTCGCTGACGGGCCGAACGGGCGTCTCGAGGTCGTAGGCGTCGCCGACCTCGTTTTCGGCGGCGGCCTCGCTGACGAACGTGACGGAGAGCCCCTGCTTCGCCCGCCCCTGTGCGCCGGCGCGTTCGCGGCCGATGACGGGCTCGCAGGTCATCAGCGAGCCGTTGGCCTCGCCCATCTGGGACCAGACGGGGAAGCCGCCCTTGATGACCGCCTTCGGCTTGACGCCGAAGAAGGCGGGGTCCCACAGCGCGATATCGGCGAGCTTCCCCGGCTCGAGCGAGCCGACGTAGTCGTCGATGCCGGCCGTGATCGCGGGGTTGATCGTGTACTTCGCGACGTAGCGCTCGATGCGGGCGTTGTCCGCCTCGGTTCCCTCGTCGGCCTCGAGGGGGCCCCGCTGGGCTTTCATCTTGTGAGCGGTCTGCCACGTGCGGCTGATGACCTCGGCCATGCGCCCCATCGCCTGCGAGTCGGAGGTCATCATGCTGATCGCGCCGGTGTCGTGGAGGACGTCCTCCGCGCCGATGGTCTCCGCCCGAATTCTGGATTCGGCGAAGGCGACGTCCTCGGGGACATCCGGATTCAGGTGGTGACAGACCATCACCATGTCGAGGTGCTCGTCGAACGTATTCACCGTGTAGGGCATCGACGGGTTCGTCGACGAGGGCAGCATGTGCTCGTGGCCGATCAACTCGAGAACGTCCGGCGCGTGGCCGCCGCCGGCACCCTCGATGTGGAAGGTGTGGATCGCCCGGCCGTCGATCGCGTCGAAGGTGTGTTCGACGAAGCCCGACTCGTTGAGCGTGTCCGTGTGGATGCAGACCTGAATGTCCTCCTCGTCGGCGACCTCGAGGCAGGTGTCGATCGCGGCCGGCGTCGAACCCCAGTCCTCGTGGAGTTTGAGCCCGCAGACGCCGGCGTCGATCTGCTCGTGGAGCGCCTCGGGCTTGCTGCTGTTGCCCTTCCCGTAGAAGCCGACGTTGACGGGCCACTCCTCGGCGGCCTGGAGGAACCGCTTGATGTTCTCGGGGCCGGGCGTACAGGTCGTCGCGCCGCCGCCGAAGCCGCCGCCGAGCATGGTCGTCACACCGGAGCCGAGCGCGTGCTCGACCAGTTGGGGGCTGTTGAAGTGAATGTGAATGTCCAGCGCGCCGGCCGTCGCGATCAATCCGTCCGCGGGGATGGTGTCGGTACTCGGCCCGATCACCATGTCGACGTCGTCCATCGTGTCCGGGTTTCCTGCCTTCCCGACGCCGACGATTTTGCCGTCGCGGACGCCGATGTCGCCCTTGCGGATGCCCAGGACGGGGTCGATTATCACGACGTTCGTAAACGCCCAGTCGAGTGCGCCCTCGGCCTGCGTGATGCCCGACTGCATCCCCATCCCGTCGCGCATCGTCTTCCCGCCGCCGAAGACCGCTTCCTCACCCGGGACCGCGTGGTCCGTCTCGATCTTCGCGAGCAGATTCGTATCGCCGAGTCTGACCCGGTCACCCTCGGTCGCACCGAACAGATCCGTATACTCCCGTCTGGAGAGTTCACGACTCATTCGCTGCCCTCCGTCAGGTACCCACGGTCTCGAGCGCGCTCCATCGCATGGGCGATCACGCCCTCGTCGTCGAGTGGCCCGTCGACGAGACCACCCATCCCGTGAACGATCCGATCGCCGCCGATGTCGACGAGCGTCACGTCGCGTTCACACCCCGGCTCGAACCTGACCGCAGTTCCGGCGGGGATGTTCAGGCGCGTTCCGTACGCGGCCTCTCGATCGAACTCGAGGCCGGGGTTGACCTCGAAGAAGTGAAAGTGTGATCCGACCTGGACCGGCCGATCGCCGGTGTTCTCGACGATAACTGTCGTCGTTGCCCGTCCCTCGTTGATCCGTACCGGCTCGTCTTCGGTGAGCAGCTCACCCGGCACGAGGTCGCTCATCCCTCGACCACTCCGGGCACTCGCCCGAGTCCGACTACGAATGGATATCTCATTACGTGAGGGAGTGGTTGACAGACGACCTAAAGACACGCCTGGACTACAATACTTGCCCACCGTCGATCGGATTCGGGACAAATGAACAATTCCCGTGGACAATCGCAACAAAGTAGGGGAAAGGAGATGGACGGATCGTCGATTTCGGCCACTTCGTTCCGAAACCGTCATTCGAGGTCTGACAGTGGCGAAACGTCGTTACGTCCGGGACGACCGCTGTAGAAGAACCCCGATAGCGGCGTCGCCCCGGCCGCGTCAGCTGATACGGTTTGCCGTCAGTCCGTATGAATCAGGGGTAGGGATGATACGGCCGCTCGAGGCGCGCCTCGAACCCGAGGTCCTCGGGGACCGTCCGGGCTCGCTCGCCGAAAAACGGCGTTCCGGTGAACAGCGGTTGCGCGCCGGGGACGACGACGCGAACCGCCTCGAACCCGATCGCTTCCACGTCGCGTGTGGTCACTCGCGCCGCGTACGGAACCAACCCGACGTCCTCGAGGCGGTCGACGACCGACTCGAGTGCGTCGGTTCCCGCCGGAACGTCGGTGGGCCCCACGCTCTCGGCCGGAACGGTTCGATCGACGTCGACGAACTCACGGGCCGGGTCCGGGTACGAGGCGTACTCGCCGATCTCTCCCGACGCCTCCGCCGCGTCGTCGGGACCGAGATTCCGGAGTTCCATCCAGTTTTGAAGGGCTTCCTCGAGTGCGGCCGTCGCCGCGGCCGTCGCGTCGAGGTCGGCCGCAGAGCCGGCGGCGAACGCCGGCCACGCGTCGTCCGTCGTCTCGACGCCAGCTTCGGGAACCGACGCCGAATCCCGGTGGACGGCGACGGCGACGACGGGAACGTCGACGTCCTGCGTGACGAGCAGCGGCGTCACCTCGAGTCCCTCGCTTTCGGCGCGGCGCTCGAGGGTCTCGAATCGCTCGTCGTCGACCGTGAGTCCGAGCGAGTCGAACGTCGAGTACCACGCGAGCATGGTGGCATCGCGCTCGATCACTTCCGTCAGCCCCGACAGCAGGGCGTCGACGGTCGACGAGCCGAGGCCGAGTCCGGTCGTGATCGCGGGGACGAGCCGCTCGCCGGGCTGGGGGAACTGGACCGCAGCGGCCGGCAACTGCGCCGGGTCGCCGGTCGCGAGGTTCTCGCCGTCGACCCAGCGGCGTTCGACCGTGGGGTCGTACGACGGCGCGTCGTCCGGGCGGACGAGTTCCGTGGGCGAAACGGGGTTCTCGAGGTCCGTTTCGCTCGCGTGGACGAACTCGTCGTCCCGGTAGACGCCAGCGCAGTAACGCTCGAGGCCCTCGCCGACGGCTTTCATCAACGCCGCGTTCCAGTCGTCGGCGACGCCTGCGGCCTGTTTCGGCGCGCTCGCGTCGCTGAAACCCTCCGTTTCGGCGTTCGTCGCGAGATAGTACGGTGCGGGAAACGATTCGACCTCTCCGATGCTCGCGACGATCCCCATCCGATCGTCGATCGTCGCTTCGACGCGTTCGACCGCCACATCGAGCGAGAGCGACTCGTCGTCGTACTCGAGTGTCCGGTCGCGGTCCTCGTCGGCACACCGACAGCCGGGAACCGGGAGCAGCCGTCGACGTCGGTGTGGGAGTTCGACGATGTGGCCGATCACGGATCGCTCGTCGCCGGAGAGAACGCGAACGCACTCTCGGCCGGCGAGTGCGCCGGCGAGGCGTGCGGTCGAACGATCGGCACTCGGGCGCTCGGTCGTCTCCGGATCGTGCGACGCCACGCGCGTGCGGAGGCAGTCGAAACAACCGGTCGCCGGCGCGAACCCCGACACCGCGGCGTCTACCGATTCGAGCGGATGACCGCCGACGCCACCGATCTCGACGGCGATCCACGGCGTTCGGCCGGACAAGGCCGCCTCGTTTGCTCGTTCTAGCGTACTCGAGCCGGCAACGTCGGCAACGACGCCGAACCTCGCGTCGGCGAGGTCGTTCGGACTGGCGTCCATGACCGAGACGTCGACGTCTCCCAGCGCGGCGACGACGGCCTCGTAGACCGGATCGTCGCCGACGACGTGAACCTGCATGTTCGTACGCTCGCAGTCGGGGGCAAAAAAGGCCGCGACGAGACTGACTGCTACGGTCTGGGATGACTGGTACGGACTGCTGTCATTTCCGATGCAACAACGGCACGTAGCGGTTGCACCGGTATATCGGTACAGCGATCCGTCTCACTCGAGGAGATCGAACGCGACCGCGAGCGGGTCGTCACCGGGGGCGCCCCAGTAGGCAAACCGGTACCGTCCGGCAGCGAGGTCCGGACAGATCTCGAGGTCCTCGCCGCGGAAGTGATCCGCGAGGATGCCCGATTCGGTGAGTTCGAGCGTCCACTCGAAGCCTTCGCCGGGTGGGTGTAAGATTCCCTCGTCGGTGTACCCAAACGTCGCCTCACCGATCGTTCCCCGAATCTCGATCCATCCCTCCTCGGTCAGACGCTCGAGGGCGTACTTGCTCGCGTTGCCGGTCGTCACGTAGTCGGTCGAGACGTTACGCATCCAGATGTCCAACTCGTCCCCGTACTCGAACTCGAGGTCCTCGGACTCGCCGCCGACTCTAGCGCCGTCGATCCGCATCGCCAACAGGGGAGTCCCGTCCTCGTCGCGGACCTCACCCCACGCGACGGCCCCGCGATCACTCCAGAGCCGTTCGAAGTCGGAATCGTCGCACTCGAGGGAGTCCGGAACCGATTCGGGTTCCTCGGTCGGGCGAACGGCTCCCGGAAGCAGATCCGGGTCGACCAACCCGTCGACCGACTCGACCTCGGTTTCCTCCCCCCAGCCGTCGACGATCGAAAACGCGGCCGCCGTCGGAAGGTCGTCGCCGGTGACGCGGACGAGCGCCGACGGGTAGGTGATCGACTCTCCACAGGCCTCGTCGGGCTCGCTCACGTCGACGGCTCGAGCGGTTCCAGTAATCACACCATCCCCGTCGTTCGCGTTCTCCGCGGCCGAGACGGCGACGTTGTCGACTTCGATCTCGGCGTAACACGTGTTCGGGCCGACTGTCTGGACGACAAGAACTCTCGACTCCTCGAAGTCGGTGTCGGCGAACCACTCCTCGAGCCCGTCGATCTCGTCGGGATCGTCGACCGGCCACAGCGCGTCCCGTTCGGACTCGATGACGGAGACGAACCCGTTTTGATCCTCTTCGAAGGCCCACAGCGGCCGTGAGAGCGAGGGTCCGAGCTGGAAGGTTTCGACCGCCGGGGACCCGCCGCCGTCGCCCGACGAACCGGTTCCGATCTGCTCTCCGAGACAGCCCGCGAACGCGGACGTACCGACGCCGACAGTGGCGGTAGCCAGAATCGCGTCGCGTCGGCTAAATCGTTCCATACGAACGAGTACAGACAGAACGGATAAATGCCTTCAGGAAGGTAAAAGTCGCGTTTTTCCTTACTGATCCGGAGACGGTGTCTCGCTCGCCCGACCGCTCGAGACCCCCCGCCGGTGGACGATCCCGGTGTTGTTCGCTACGTTCTCGGTGATCGTCCGGAACGCATCACCTGTGTCGCCGTCCTCGAGGACGGTCGGCGTCCCACCGTCGCCGCCCTCGCGAACGGCCGGATCGAGCGGGATCGAGCCGAGAAACGGCATCTCGTGGGTCTCGGCGAACTCCTCGCCGCCGCCGGAGCCGAAGATGTCGTGTTCGCTGCCACAGTCCGGGCAGGCGAACGTCGACATGTTCTCGGCGATGCCGAGGACGACCGTCTCGTGTTTGGCGAACATCTCGAGGCCCTTGCGGGCATCGTCGAGCGCGACGTCCTGGGGCGTCGTGACGATGACCGCACCCGTGACGGGCATCGTCTGGAGCATCGTCAGCTGGGTGTCTCCGGTACCGGGCGGGAGGTCGATCACGAGGTAATCGAGGTGGCCCCACTCGACGTCCTCGGTGAGTTGGGTGATGACCTTGTGGACCATCGGACCGCGCCAGATGACGGGGTCGTCCTCGCCGGTCAGGAAGGCCATGCTCATCAGCTTCACGCCGTACTTCTCGGGCGGGACCAGGGTCTCCTCTTCGGTCGCCATCGGTGGCTCGTCGGCGTCGACCATCCGCGGGACGTTCGGCCCGTAGACGTCCGCGTCGAAGAGGCCGACGCGCGCACCCAGCCGAGAGAGGCCAGCCGCGAGGTTGACCGCGACGGTCGACTTGCCGACGCCGCCTTTACCGGAGGCGACGGCGATCACGTTTTTCACGTTCGGAAGCACCTGTTCGTCGTTCGTGACGTCGTCACGATCGGGGATGCTCGCCGAGAGATCGGGCTCGAGCCCCTCGTCGACGAGAACCTCGCGGATCTCGCCCGCGAGAGCGGTCTCAGACGGCGAGTACGGCGCGCCGAGCGCGAGGTCGATCGCGACCTCCTCGCCCTCGACGGTAATCTCGTTGACGAGTCCGAGCGAAACGATATCGTCGCCGAGTTCCGGATCCTCGACCGTCCGGAGGCGGTCGCGAACGGCGGCTTCGTCCATGTCGGTAGGTACCTCCGGGCGTCGAAAAGGGTTGTGTTCGGTCCGGGGCACGGTTTCAGGAGACTCTGGCAAACGGTTACCACAGTCCGTCTCAGCGATCGAAGAGGTAGTCGTCCGGCGGCGACTCGAGGCCGGTATCGACGTCACAGTCGAGAAACTGCGCCAAGTCCCCCTGGCGGACGAGGACGGACCCGTTCTCGAGGTCCCGGACGTTCCACGCCGGTGCCTCGAGTGTCGCTACGCGTCGAAGTCGAACCGCGGCCCGCCGTAGGTCGGCGGGTTCGGCTCGAGTTCCACCCCCCGCTCGTAGCGGACGAAATTCAGATAGAAGGGACGACCGCAGCCCTCGATCGCCTCTCCCTCGAGGTCGGTGACGGGGCCGTCTTCGCCGCAGATAAAGGCGATCCCGTCGGCCGACTCGAGGTCGTCGTCGCCCGGCTCGGCGTACTCCCACCCGGGCTGGGCGGTCATCGTGACCGATCGGTCGGCGAGGGAGGGAGCGCGTTCGACGCTCGTGACGGCACCGCAGGTGGGGCACGTGTATCGAACAGTGAGGGTCATCGAATGGGTTAGAATCGGTGAGGACGTAAACCTGTGGGCGCCGTCGGCGTCTGGAGGGAAGCCTCAATTTTCGGCGCGCGTAATTAACGACAATTATTTCCTACGTAGATGGGATTCATATTGGTAATGGTTTATTGCTAACACGTATGGTCGAATACGTTTCAACCACGACGGGGCTGTTCCCGCTTCCGGACTGGGCCAAGGAGGAACTGACAGATCTGAAAGGACACCAGAAAGCGGACATGGTCTCCGGCGACGAGACCGAGGAGATCGAGGCGGTCTACGACCGCGCTCGAGCCGAGATCCTGTCGACCCAGCGCGCGGCCGGCGTCGATCTGCTGGTCGAAGGCCAGTACCGCTGGGACGACATGGTGACCCACGTCCTCTCGGTGAACGAGAGCGTCGAGACGACCGGGATCGCACGATACTACGACAACAACAACTTCTACCGGAAGCCGATCGTCACCGACGACCTCGAGCCAAGCGGCGACGTCGCCGACGAACTCGAGGCCGCGGCCGCGTTCGCCGACGGGGCGCTCCAGGCGGTACTCCCTGGCCCCTACTCGCTCGCGCAGTTAGCCGACGACGACCACTACGGCGACGACGGTGAGTTCCTCGCGGCGCTCGCCGACTGCCTCGCGGGCGAGGCGGAAGCGTTCCCCGACGTCGAGGCCCTGACCCTGCTCGAGCCGTCGCTGGGCGTCACCGATCCGGACGAGCCGGATCGAGTCCGCGAGGCGCTCGAGACGGTTTCCGACGCCGTCGACGCCCCGGTCGTCGTCTACACCTACTGGGGCGCGCTCGAGGTGGACCTGTACGCAACGGTGCTGGACGCCGACGTCGACGCGGTCGGCTTCGACCTGGTCACTGCCGAGGAGTCGGCGCGGTCGCTCGTTTCGGAGCACGGAACGCCCGACTCCGTCGCGCTCGGTGTCGTCGACGGCCAGAACACCCGCGTCGAGTCGGCCGAGGAGATCCGGGCGACCGTCGACGAGTTCGTGGATGCGGCCGGCGACCTCGAGACGGTGTACGTCACCGCGAACACGGGGCTGTTCTACCTCCCGACGAACCGATTCGAGGCGAAACTCGAGGCGCTTGGGCGGGCGACCGAACCTGAGGTGGCCAGCGTATGACCGGCCCTCGCGAGCAGTTTCGGCCCGACGATCACCCGAACGAGCACTTCCTGCTGACGACCGTCGTCGGCTCGTATCCGAAGCCGAAGTGGCACGACCGGGCGCGGGAGCTGTTCGAGGACCCGGATGGCGATCTCGACCGGGGGGCGTGGGAGAAAGCCAAAGACGACGCGTCCCGCGCGATCGTCGACGAACACGAACGTGCGGGGATCGACGCCGTCACGGACGGCGAGATGCGCCGCACCGAGATGGTCGAGTACTTCGCCGACCGGATCGACGGCTACGAGCGAAACGGCCGCGTCAAGGTCTGGGGGCACAACTACTTCGACAAACCGAGCGTCTACCGCGAAGTCGAGTACAGCGACTCGTGGCTGGTCGACGAGTACGAGTTTACCAGCGACGTTGCCACGCACCCGGTGAAAGTTCCGATCACCGGCCCCTATACCCTCGCGAGCTGGTCGTTCAACGAGGCCTACGAGGACGACGCGGCACTCGCTATCGCCCTCGCGGACCTGGTCAACGACGAAATCCAACAGCTGGTCGATGCCGGCGCGCGCTACATCCAGATCGACGAGGCGGCGCTCGCGACGACCCCCGAGGACCACGCCATCGTCGGCGAGTGTTTAGAGCGCATCGTCGACGGCCTCCCCGAGGACGTCTACGTCGGCCTCCACGTCTGCTACGGCGACTACTCCCGGATCTACCCCGAGATCCTCGAGTTCCCCGTCGACGAGTTCGACCTCGAACTCAACAACGGCGACTACGACCAACTCGAGGTGTTCCGGGAGCCGACGTTCACGAAGAACCTCGGCTTCGGAGCCGTCGACGTCCACGCGGCCGAAGCCGAGTCGGTCGCGGAGATCAAAGCCAACATCCGCCGTGCTCTCGAGGTCGTCCCGCCCGAACGGCTGACGATCAGCCCCGACTGCGGGATCAAACTCCTCCCGCGCGAGGTCGCCTACGCCAAACTCGAGAACATGGTACAGGCCGCACGGGAGATCGAAGCCGAACTCGACGACGGCACGGTCGAAGCTACGGCACCGGCCCCGGGCGCGGCGGACTGACTGCACCAACGTTTTGCGCAGTGGCGACGACCGAGCGAGGCGCAACACCTTTCCCGTTCACCGAAATCCTTTGTCGTATGATCGACGAGACGGTCGAGGAGATCCAGGAGATGCAGACCCACAGCTCCTCGGTGGTCGCCGTTCGGGCGACCCGGGCGCTCGAGGAGTTGACCGGACGGGAGTTCGCCACCGTCGAGGAGTACGTCCGCGCGCTCGAGCGCAACGGCTCGGTACTCCGGCGGGCGAACCCCTCCCACGCGTCGCTCCAGAACGCCGTCAGGGGCGTCGTCGAGGACGTCACGGACGCCGACCTCGAGAGCGTCGCGGAGGCGAAGGAACTGACCAGAGAGCGGATCGACGCCGTCGTCTCCCGGATCGAATCGGCGAAAGACCGGGCCGCCGAGAACGCGGTGGCCCACCTCGAGGACGGCGCGACGCTTCTGACCCACGACTACTCCTCGACGGTGATCGAGGCGCTCGAGCGCGCGACCGACGCGGGAAAGCGCTTCGACGTCTACGTCACAGAGGCCCGACCCCGCTACATCGGTCGCAAGACGGCCCGAACCCTCGCCGGGATGGACGGCGTCGAGGCGACGCTGATCACGGATAGCGCCAACGGCTTCGCCCTCGAGGAGTGTGACCGTGTCGTCGTGGGAATGGACTGCATCGTCGACGAGACGCTGTACAACCGGGTCGGGACCTTCCCGATCGCCGCGACGGCGGCCCAACTCGACGTCCCCGTCACCGTCCTCGGATCGGCCGCGAAGATCGTCTCCGAAGGGTTCGTCTTCGAGAACGACTTCCGCTCGAGCGTCGAGGTCATGCCCGAACCCGCCGAGGGGTTCGACGTGGAGAACCCCGCCTACGACGCGACGCCGACGTCGTTGCTCGAGAGCGTGATCACCGACGAGGGCCGCCGGGAGTTCTGAACCCGATACTGGGACGTTCCCACGTTTGTTCGGAGACGTGACTGTCTTCGAGCCGTGGCGAGACCATTAGCCGTTAACCGGTGTACGGTGGGTATGCGCCTCGTGCAGGTGTTCGTTCCGGAGGGGGATCTCGACCTCGTCATCGAGACGGCAGACGAGATCGGCGTCGACTACGCCGTCTCCGAGGAGACCAGTCGCGGGGAGTTCGAGGCGGTCGTCTCGATGCCGGTCCCGCCGGCCGCCGTCGAACCGCTGCTCTCGGCGCTTCGAGACGCGGGTTTCGACGAGGATTCCTACACCGTCGTGACCGCGGCGGAGACGATCGTCTCGAGCCGGACGGAGGAACTGGTCGACGAGTTCGTCGGGACGAGAATCTCGCGAGAGGAGCTGAGCGCTCGAGCGGCGGATCTCGCGCCGGCGGCGTCGACGTACTTCGTATTGCTGGTGGTGAGTACGGCGATCGCGACCGCCGGATTGCTGCTCGACTCGGCGGCGACGATCATCGGTGCGATGGTCGTCGCACCGCTTATGGGCCCGGCACTTGCGGCCAGCGTCGGCGTCGTCGTCGACGACGACGAACTGGCGACCCGCGGCGTCGTCTTGCAGGTCTTCGGCCTCCTGGCGTCGATCGCGACGGCCGCCCTGATCGGCTGGCTCCTCCGCGGGACCGTGTTGCTCCCGCCAGGGTTCGACGTCACGACGGTTCCACAGGTCAGAGAGCGGATCACGCCGGATCTCCTCGCGGTATTTCTCGCCCTCGGATCAGGGATCGCCGGCGTCGTGAGCCTCGTTCGGAACGTTGGCTCCGTCCTCGTCGGCGTTGCGATCGCGGTCGCGCTCGTTCCGCCGGCCGCGACGGTTGGCCTCGGCATCGCTTGGGCACACCCGACGATGATCGTCACCGCGGGGACGCTCGTCCTCGTCAACATGCTCTCGATCAACCTCACCGCGTTGATCCTGCTGTGGATCTCGGGATACCGCCCACACCGCGGCGCGAACGTCGACCGCGTCTACGGCCGCATTCGCTCTCGAGTCGCCGTGCTGGTGGTCGCCATCGCCGTCCTCTCGCTCGTCCTCGGCGGCGTCACCTACGGCACCTACCAGACCGCCGCGGTCGAACACGACGTCCAGACCGAACTCGCGACTATGAGCGACGACCCCGCCTTCGCGGAGCTCGAGTTTCGCGAACAGGACGTCCAGTACGAACTCGTCGACGTCTACGCGGACAACCGGCCGGTCGTGACCGTCCTGGTCGAACGGCCGCCCGGCGAGAGGGAACCCGACGACTTCGCGGATCGGGTCAGAGAACGACTCGAGGCGGCGACAGGTGTCGAACTCGAGGTGATCGTCGAGCTGGTGGACACTCGTCGAAGCGGATGAGCTGGCGATATAGGTGTTCCGGGGCTACTCCCGTTCGCCGAACGTCCGCGGGGCGCCCTCCGTCGGCGTCGCCCACTCGACGGCGTTGCGAAGCACCCGCCGAATCTCGTCGTTCTCGTAGATCGGGAACGTCTCGTGACCCGGCCGGAAGTAGAAGATCCGGCCGTTCCCACGCTGGTAACAGCAGCCGCTACGGAACACCTCGCCGCCCTCGAACCAGCTCGTAAACACCAGTCGGTCGGGTTCGGGGACGTCGAAAGGTTCGCCGTACATCTCAGTTTCCGGCAGCTCGATCGATTCGTCGAGCCCGTCGGCGATCGGGTGGCCGGGATCGACGACCCACAGCCGTTCGGTCCCGCCGTCTTCGCGCCACTGCAGATTACAGGTGGTTCCCATGAGCCGCTTGAAGATCTTCGAGAAGTGCGCCGAGTGAAGGACGAGGAGCCCCATTCCCTCGAGGACGCGCTCCTGGACGCGGTCGACGATCTCGTCGTCGACCTCGTCGTGGGCCTCGTGGCCCCACCACACCAACACGTCCGTTCGCTCGAGGACCTCCTCGGTGAGCCCGTGCTCTGGTTCGTCGAGCGTCGCTGTTTCGACCTCGTGGTTGCCCTCGAACACGCCAGCGAGCGTAGCGTGGATTCCGTCGGGGTAGATCGCCGCGACCTCGTCGTCCTCGCGCTCGTGTCGGTACTCGTTCCAGATCGTGACGCGTACCATATGCGTCGTCCATCGGCCAGACTCTTAGCTGGGTCGATAGACGAGCTGACCAGCAACCCGCTCTACGCGCCAAATGGTGGACATTCACTCGAAATATATCATTTTATCTGAGAATCTTCCACCCATGACCGATTTATCAGTCACAACCCTTATTTTGGTCGCGAACCGGGTACTCACATGGACCACCGGGCTCACGTGCAACTGACCGCGAAACGGCATCTTTCTCACCGCCTGCTCTCCCTCATCGTCGATAAATCAGGTGTTTACACATGACCGGTGCGGAGATCGGGGTTGGTATCGTCGGGCTCGGCGGGATGGGGACCCTCCACGCCCGGAGCCTTGAGGATCTCGGTGCGGATATCGTTGCCGGCGCGGATCTCGTCGACGCACAGCGTCGCCGGTTCGCCGAGACGTTCGACGCGACGACCTACGAGACCCACGAGGGACTCGTCGTCGACGACGCGGTCGACGCGGTAGTCATCGCGACGCCGAATCGGTTTCACGAACCGATCGCCGTCGCCGCACTCGAGGCCGGACATCACGTCCTCGTCGAGAAGCCACTGGCACATACGCTCGAGAGCGCCGAACGGATCGCCGACGCGGCGAGACACGCGGAGGGGATCTGTATGGTCGGATTTCACAACCGCCACGCCGCGTCGATGGCCATGTTCGAGGAGTACAATTCTCGCGGTCGCTTCGGAGATCTCACGCACGTCGAGGCGAACTATGTCCGGCGACGCGGCGTTCCCGGGCCTGGCTCGTGGTTTACCGACCGAGATCTCGCTGGCGGTGGCGCGTTACTCGACATCGGCGTTCACGCACTCGACCTCGCACTCTATGCGCTCGATTTCCCGGAGATCACCGAGGTGTCGGGAGTCACCAGAACCACGTTCGGCACCCGCGAGGAGTACGCCGATCCGGACGGGTTCGGCGACAACTGGAACGCCGAGGCCGACACGTACGAGGTCGACGACTCGGTGACCGCGTTCATCCGCTGTGAGGGCGGACGCACGATCTCGCTCGAGGCGGCGTGGGCGACCAATCGAGAGGAGAGCATGGACTTTCGCGTCCGCGGAACGCAGGCGGGCGCGCAGTTCGATATCGGCGAGACCGAGCTGACCATCCTCGAAGCGGGGACGACCGGCTGTGATCACTACTCGAACGTGAACTTGACCGGTGACCCCTCGATGACCGGCTACGCGAAACAGGACGAGCAGTTTCTCACGACGATCGCAAGCGGCGGTGAGCCCCTGGCTAACACGATTGACGAAGCGCTTCTCGTCCAGCGGGTGATCGATGCCATCTACCGCTCGAGCGAGTCCGGCCGGGCCGAACCCGTCTCGACGGCTGAACTCGAGTGCACCCCACGAGCCGACTGATCTGCCACTGTTTTCGGCCGGACAACCGGTTTCGAGCGACGGTGTCGTAAATCGCGTCTCGATGTCGACGGTCCGACGTATCCAATGCTCTCGAGTGTGAACGGAGCATGCACTCGCTCGAGGAGAGATCGGAAAAGCGGATCGTCGATCCGTCGGCCGAGGCGGCTGACCCGTTAGACCACGTCGTCGAAGTCGTGGTGGCCGTGGATGTCGACACCCTCGTCGGTGATCTCACAGAGGAAAACGCCGTTTCCGGAGCCGGTATCACGCTCGGCGGCGGATTTGATGCCGCGGGCGGCGATCGTCGTTGCCTCGTCGTTCGAGAGGTCGTCCTCGTAGGCCTGTTCCAGGTGGCCGTAGGCGAGTTGCATTCCGCTTCCGGTGACGGTGTAGTCGTCTTCCATGACGCCGCCGGCCGGATCGATACTGTAGACGTGACTGCCCTCGTCGTCGACGCCACCGAGGATCGGGTGGATCGCGAAGAACGGCCCGCCGCGAGCGAAGTTCCCCGCGAGCGTCGCGAGCGCGTCGATGCTCATGTCCTCGCCGCGTCGCGCTCCGAAGAGGTTGACCTCTGCGCGCAGACTCGCGATGAACGACTGAGCGCCGCCGACGCTGCCGACCATCGTGAGTGCAGCGGTGGGGTGGATCTGTTCGACCTTCTGGACGTTCTTGTTGGAGACGAACCGGCCGCCGAGGCTGGCGCGCATGTCCGTCGCGATGACGACGCCATCGGCGGTCGTGATGCCGATCGTCGTCGTTCCCGTTTTGTTCACGTTGTCCAGGTCAGCGCGTGTAACGTCGTTGCGCGGCAGGGATCCAACTTCCGGCTCGTAGGGGTTTGGATCGCTAGCCAACTGATCGACCGTTCGCGAAAACTCGGAGTCGTGAGTCGGTGTTCGCATTGACAGACCTTTACGACCGGCACGGTATAAAAGAGCGGCGTTCACCTCCGTCGTTTCCGCTTTAGGTGGTGTCCGACCGCCGGTGGTCCGATCGCCGCTGTCCGCCGACAGGTGTCGTGCGGACTGCTGTCCCGATCTCCCGGTGTGGCCGCGACCGCTCTGTGGTCCCACCCGGAACGACGGATCGCATACCGTTCGAACTGGCGTGTGTTACGTCATTGAGCGTGGGCGGTCTCGTACGCCTGTTCGACGTTCGAGAGCAGACGGTGGATTGGCAGGGAGAGCCCGGCCTGTCGGGTGGCGATTGCGAGCGGCATTGCGACGATTCCGATCACAATACACAGTTGGTACAGTGCGAACAGCGTCGCGCGGTACACGCGGGATATCATCAGCGTTCAGCCGTGCTCAGACGCAGGGAGTATATAAGTTTTCTTGAATCGTGAAGACTATAATGGTTATTAATAGTCTTTCAGGTCGCCGGAGTCATGCGATTCAACTGAGCTTTCGTCGGGAGAAACCAGAGGCGCACTCGAGTGGAGATCCGACTAAGCAGGGAAGAATCGACCGACACAATTCTCGTAACTTATCGCCATTATTCGGCTCACGTGCGCGCCGAATGCGCCGTGTGGACGCCTGTCAGCCCGTTTCGGCCCACACGCGGTAGTAACTCTGCAACTGATTGCAGTGACTACTATCGAATCCGTCTCGGTAAAATCGCCGATCGACGAGCAAAAAGCCGAACCGCAAAGCAGGAAACCCCTGGGACCATCGAGGACGTATGGGAAACTATCTCGTCGCGATGGAAGCCGCGTGGCTCGTTCGTGACGTCGAGGAGATTGACGACGCAATCGGCGTCGCCGTAAGCGAGGCTGGGAAACGACTGAACAACGAGGGGATGGAGTACGTCGAGGTCGAGGTCGGCGCTACCGGCTGTCCCGCGTGTGGGGAGCCGTTCGATTCGGCGTTCGTCGCGGCGGAGACCGCCCTCGTCGGTCTCGCACTCGAGATGGACGTGTTCAACGCCGACGGGGAAGAACACGCCTCGAGGATCGCAAAGAGCGAAGTCGGTGGCGCGTTGCGCGACGTCCCACTCTCCGTTATCGAAGTCATCGAGGTTCCCGACGAGTAACTATCGGTGACGGGCGATCCGCCAAGGCTGTACGGCACCCAAAACACTTTCTATAACCCGTAGTTATGTGTCGGTATGGAACTGCCGACACCAGCGGACCTGCGTCAGCGACGGACCGATCTCGGGCTCACCCAGAGCGAACTGGCCGACAAAGCCGACGTCTCACAGCCGTTGATCGCCCGTATCGAAGGCGGTGACGTCGATCCCCGCCTCTCGACGCTCCGTCGAATCGTCAACGCCCTCGAGAAAGCCGAAAGCGACGTCGTTCGGGCCGATGATCTGATGAACGAAGCCGTCGTCAGCGTCTCACCCGACGATCCCGTGAGCGAGGCCGCACGGAAGATGGAGTCGGAAGCGTACTCCCAACTCGCGGTGATCCAAGAGGGGATCCCCGTCGGATCGATCAGCCAGAGCGATCTAGTCCACGTCGACTCCGGCGCTCGAGACGAACCCATCGAAGACCACATGAGCGAGAGCTTTCCGACGGTGTCGAAAGACGCGACGCTCGACGAGATCGGCAACTTACTCGAACACTACAAGGCCGTGATGATCACGGAGGCCGGCGACACCGTCGGAATCATCACGGAAGCGGACGTCGCCAGCCGTCTCTCGTGAGAGCGGCGACGGCGACCTCGCCCACCGGTTCGAAACGCGGCTGTACGCCCAACGGCGCACAAACGGCCTCTCGAGGCTGATTCTCCGGGTCCACCGTGGCAGCGCTTTTTCAGGGAATATCCGATAGGACCCCTTATTATTCCCCCATATTCTGCCCAATTGTTTACTTATTCAGGGTGACAACGGAGTTAGCGCAGTATTTGGCCCCATTCACAGCACGTATTACCACGCCACGGCGAGAGTCGAAGCATGAACCAGACGCGGCGGACGTTTCTGATCGCCGGTGGAACCGCATCGGTGAGCGCCGTCGCCGGCTGTCTCGAGGAGTCAGACCGATCGACCGACTCCTCCCATCGTGGGGACCGACGAGCGTACGCGTCGTTTTTTACGCTCTCGGAGTTCACGCGAGCGGTGGTCGGCGACGCGTACGAGGTCGACAACGCCGTTCCGTCGGGCCAACACGGTCACGAGTGGCAGCCGTCGGTCGACGTCCTCCCGACCGTCGTCGAGTCGGACGTCTTCGTCTACCTCGGCGTCGAAGGGTTCCAGACCTGGGTCGACGACGCCGTCGACCGGATCGACGTCGACCACGCCGACGACGTTGCACTCGTCGACGCCGCAGCCGGGATCGATCTCCTCGAGTACGACGGTGCGCACGGTCACACACACGAGAACGACGGCCACAGCCACGGAGACGGCCACGGACGCGCTGAAGCGGACGGCGAGATCGCCCACGCCCGTTCGATCCAGGCGATCGACCTCATCGATTCCGAGACCGACGAGCGCGTCGCCGACGCACACGGCGACCACTGGCACGGTGGCCCACTCGCGGTCGCCGTCAACGGCTCGCGAACGCTCGAGGCAATCGTCGAGGACGAAGACGGCGAAACGATCGATCCCTCGACGGATAGGTACTCGATCGATGTCCGAATCACGGGCGGCGACGCGTTCGCTGCCGTCGACGGTGGCGGCGATCACGTCCACGTCCGGGGCGACGGAGACGGAACCGCGACGCTCGTCGTCCAGTTGCTCGTCGAGGACGAGGTCGTCTGGGAGTCACCCGGACTGGACGTTCGTGTCGGTGACGGCGACGACGGCCGTCCCGACGGTAGTGCGGACGATCATGGCCACTCCCACGACGACGGCGAACACGGTCATGGCCACGGAGACGGCGGTCACGACCACTCCCACGGCGAGTACGACGCGAAGTTCTTTTCCGATCCGGTCTTGGCTCAGAGGGGGGTCGAGATCATTCGGGACCGCCTGATCGAAATCGACCCCGATCGAGAGTCCGTCTACACGTCGAACGCCGCCGACTACCTCGAGCAACTCGAGGCGCTCGACGACCGGTATCGCGAGGCGCTCTCGGATCGGGAACACGACCACGTCTTGCTGGCGGGACACGACTCGTTTCAGTATCTCGGCGAACGCTACGGCTTCGAGATTCACACACCGATGGGACTCTCGCCGGACGACGAACCGAGCGGTACCGAGATCGCGGCCGCAGTCGAGTTCGCCGAGGAGCACGGCCTCGAGTACGTCCTCTGGGACTATTTCGACGGCCCGGAGCTGGCGGAGACGATTGCGGCGGAAGTCGACACCGTGGTGGGCACCGAGATGGTGTCGCCGGCCGAGAGCGTCGTCGAAGCCTGGGACGAGGAGGGGTACGGCGGCTACGTCGGTCAGATGGTGGAGATCAACCTCCCGGCCTTCCGCAGAGCGCTCGGTGCCCGATAGCCGATGCGACGATCGCTCGCGCTGGTCGTTCGGGCGATGCTCGGAACGATCGCAGGTGCGGTCCTCGTCGTTTTCCTCCCGGTCGCGTTCGGCGTGATGCCCGAACGGTTCTTCGACGCTGGCTGTTCGACCGGCCGCGCGCTCGGCACCGAGATGGGGTGTTATCGCTTCATGTGGAACACGATCACGGTCGGCGTCTTCATCGGCATCGTCGGCCCACTCATTGGGGTCTTCCTCGTTCACCGGGAGATGTCGCTGATCGGCGAGACGCTTGCACACACCGCCTTCGCCGGCGTCGCGTTCGGAACCCTGCTGTTCGCGGCCTCGGGGTGGGACGCTCGCCTGTTGCTCGTCGCGCTCGCCGCCGCGGTCGTGGGTGCCCTCGGCGTCCAGGCGCTTGCCCGCCGAACCGGGTCGTACGGCGACGTGCCGATCGCGATCGTACTTACCGGGAGTTTCGCGCTCGGAACGCTGTTCATCGACGTCGGCGGCGGATTCGCGTTCGTCGACATCAACAGCTACCTGTTCGGCAACATCTCGATCACCGACGAGCGAAGCGTCACCCTGATGGCCACCCTCAGTCTCCTCGTCGTCGCGGTCGTTGCGCTCTCGTACAAACAGTTTCTGTTCATCACGTTCGACGAACGCGCCGCTCGAGTCGCCAGAGCGCCGGTATCCGCCTACAACACCCTGCTGATCGTCCTGACGGCGCTCGTGATCGTCGGGGCGATGCAGATTCTGGGCGTCATCCTCGTTGCCGCGATGCTCGTCGTCCCCGTCGCGTGTGCGTCCCTGATCGCAGGGAGCTTTCGCGAGACGGTGTACACCGCGATCGTCGTCGGAGAACTCTCCGTCCTCGTCGGAATCGTCCTCTCGTGGACGTTCGCGCTCCGTCCGGGAGCGACCATCGTCGTGATCGCGATCGGTCTCTACCTCGTCGCAGCCCTCCGAACGGATCGAGCTGGTGACGTGAGTGGAACTCACTGATCGATCGCTCGAAAACGACGACCCTGGTCTGGTGGTAGGTGGTCTGCCGGTATCGGCGTACAGCGGTCCGTCGCAGTCGTTCGTACTGGGAGCGTCGTCGGTTGACACTCAACCGGAATCGGTCTCGACACCGCTCAGTCAGAATCGTCGCTGTCCGGATCGTCGCCGACGGGAACTCCGTCGTCTGGACCGACGGGAACCTCGTCACTCTCACCGGCGTCTTCCGTCTCGTTTATCGTCTCACCGCTGTCCTCGCGTCGGACCTCGACGACGAAGTCCTCGTCGAGCCAGACGAGAACGAGGCCGGTATCCGGCGTGATCGTCACCTCGCGTACCTCCGTCTCGTCGTCGTTTTCCACGTCGAACCTGGTGATCCGAAGCGTCTGGTAGACGCCCTCGAGATGGGGAGGAATGACGTTTTCGCCGGGCGTAACCGCGTAGGCCTCCTCGTAGGTCTGGCGGTTCGTCTCGCGCTCGTAGGCGACCAGCTGGACGTTGTAGTACTGGTCGCTCTCGCTGTAGATCTCGATCGGCACCACACCCTGGACGCTTCCCTCGAAGTGCTCCTGGACCCCCTCGAGACAGCCCGCGAGGCCGACAGCTCCGAGCACACCGGCAGACTGCAGTACCGTACGGCGGTTCACACCCCTCACTCGGGACCGGACGAACGTAGGCGTTACCTTCTCGACTCGAGTGACGATCCGGTCCCCGTCCCCAGAACGATCCACAGATAGACGAGAGCGGGTCAGTCGCTGTCCGGCGAGTAGTTCGGCGCCTCGTCGGTGATGACGACGTCGTGGGCGTGGCTCTCGGCCTGTCCAGCCGAGGAGACGCGGACGAACTCGGAGCGCTCCTTGAACTCCGGGATGGTGCCCGCGCCGACGTAGCCCATTCCCGACTGCATGCCGCCGGCGAGTTGGTGAAGTTCGGACTTGAGCGTCCCCTTGTAGGGCGTCGCAGCCTCGACCCCCTCGGGGACGTACTCGTCGTCGTCCGCCGGATCGTCCTTGAGGTACCGATCGCCGTCGCCGGATTTCATCGCACCGACCGATCCCATCCCGCGGTACTGTTTGTACTTTTTCCCGTTCATCGTCACGACGCGGCCGGGCGCTTCCTCAGTGCCTGCAAAGTACGAGCCGAGCATGACTGCGTCGGCGCCGGCTGCGATCGCCTTGATCGCGTCACCCGAGTACCGGATGCCGCCGTCAGCGATCACCGGAACGTCGTGTTCGGCCGCGACGTCTGCAACCTGTGCGACCGCCGTGATCTGGGGCATCCCCGCACCGGAGACGATGCGAGTCGTACAGATCGAACCGGGGCCGATGCCGACTTTGATCCCGTCTGCGAAGTCGACCAGTTCCGCGGCGGCCTCGCGCGTGCCGACGTTCCCCACCACGATGTCGGCCTCGACGGCCTCGTCGATCTCGCGGGCACCCTCGATCACGTTCATGTTGTGTGCGTGGGCGGTGTCGATAAAGAGCACGTCCGCATCCGCTTCGTCGGCCGCCTCGGCGCGCTCGAGTTCGAACGGGCTGACGGCGACACCACAGCGAAGACGGCCGTCCTCGTCTCGAACTGCCTCCTTGTACTCCCGGCGCTGGAGGATGCCCTGCATCGTCACGAGACCGACCAGCAGGTTCTCGCCGTCGACGACGGGGACGCGTTCGATCTTGTGATCGTACATCAGATCGAACGCATCACGCGCGTCGATGTCGGTCGGCGCGGTGATCACTTCGTCGGTCATCGCCTCCGTCACCGGATCGTCCTCGTTGACCTCGAGGTGTGGACGAATGTCCGTACTCGAGATGATCCCCAGAACCTCGCCGCGAGTGTTGACGACCGGCGCGCCGCCGACGCCCTCGCGGGCCATCAGGTCGTCGACTTCCCGGACGGACATTTCGGGGTCTGCCGTGACGACCGACTCGAGTGGGATGATGAGTTCGTCCGCGCTCTTGACGCGGTCGATCTCCTCGACCATCTCGTCGACGTTCATATTGCGATGGAGGATGCCGAGACCGCCGTGGCGAGCCATCGCGATCGCCATGCCGCTCTCGGTGACGGTATCCATCGCCGCCGAGAGAATTGGAACGGAAACCTCGACGGATGTCGACACGCGAGAGGTCAGGTCGGCGTCGTCCGGCTCGACGCGGCTCTCTTTCGGCCGCAACAGGACGTCGTCGAAGGTCAACGCTTCCGGTACCTCGAGTTTCGAAGAATAGGGCCCGTGCTCGGGAACGTCGTTCGCCATGTAAACTGTCCGCCCCCTCCGGCCAAAAGCGTTGCGAGACGCGAGACCGAGTGTGAACGTCTCACGGACTCGCGGTCTGGGGCTGAGGCGGATTACTGTTAGGCGGCTCCGGCACACCCGCGTCCGTTCGACGACTCTGCCGGGAGATCGGACGCCACCCGCCCCCTGTCACGTACTGGGGCCGAGGCGAACGCCGTCGAAGACGTCTTCTGCGTACCGCTGGTCGCAGTTCAAACACTGGTAACCGCCGTCGGCGTGTTCGTAGAGACGTTCTCCGCAGTCCTGGCACTTCCCGCGCGGATAGTTCATTCGCTCGAGTCGTCTCACCGACCCGTTATAAGTTCGTCCGTCGATCTGTCCGTCCTTTTTCTACTCGTCGAGCTGTTCGTCCTTTTTCAGTCCGCAGACGATGGATCGTCTTTTTTGGCACCCCCGTCGTACGGTCTGTCGTGGACGACCACACCAGTAACCCGGATACCCCACCTCCGTCGTCTGGGGAGCCGACAGGGTGGCTCGCCGCCGAGGGGCGCTGGGCGCACGCGACACTCCGGGAGGCGACGGTCCACGGCGTGCGTCTGTTCAACGCCGGCGACTACCACGAGAGCCACGACTGCTTCGAACTCGAGTGGTACAACTACGGCCGGGGGACGACCGAGAGCGCGTTCCTCCACGGGATGGTCCAGGTCGCCGCCGGCGCGTACAAACGACACGACTTCGACACCGACGACGGCATGCGGTCGCTCTTCCGGACTGCGCTGCAGTATCTCCGTGGCGTTCCCGCGGACTACTACGGCGTCGACGTCCTCGAGGTCCGGACGGTTCTGACGAACGCACTCGACGACCCCGAACGGATCGACGACTGGCGAATCCGGCTCGACGGCGACCGACCGACGGCCCGGCCTGTCGAGTACGCCTACCTCGAGGACCTCGAGGACTGATACGGTTTGCTGTACCGATCTCCCGAGATAACCGGAGTCCGAAAGCGGTTGTGCGGGACTGACGAACAGTAGACCCTCTAACCGGCACGAGCCACGACGAGCCGTTCCGCCGACACCTTCGTGTGAAACCATCACACGAGGTGGCTGTCGGACCTGTCCCGTGTGTGATCAGTTTTGCGACGGACCGAACGGCCTTTGAAGACGTAGCCCAACTAGCAGGTAATGAGAGTCGCACAGCTCGGGTCGGGAACGCCGGAGATTGCGGTCGTCGCCGGTATTCACGGCGACGAGCCCTGTGGCGTTCGCGCCGTCGAACGACTCCTCGACGATCCACCCGCCGTCGAGCGACCCGTGAAACTCGTCGTCGCCAACGAAACGGCCCTCGAGCGCCGCGTTCGGTTCGTCGACGAGGATTTGAACCGGACGTTTCCCGGCGACCCGAACGCGAAGACCCACGAGGGACAGCTCGCACACCGACTCGTCGAGGAACTCGAGGGGTGTCTCACCTTCTCGATGCACTCGACACAGAGCCACGCCGAACCGTTTGCGATCGTCAACGGCATAAGCGAGACCGCACACGAGGTCGTTCCACAGCTCCCCGTCGTGGCGATGGTCGAGACCAGCAACTTCTCGGAGGGACGGCTCTTCTCCGAGATCCGGACGATCGAGGTCGAATGCGGCCTCCAGGGCTCGGAGACAGCAGCCGAGAACGCCGACCGGCTGACGCGGTCGTTCCTGACCGCCGTCGACGCACTGCCGGGGGATACGGTCGGACGGGACCTCCCAGTGTTTCGGCTCACCGACGTGATCTGCAAGGACCGAGCCGACACCTACGAGGTGTTCGTCGACAACTTTACCGAAGTCAGCGCTGGCGAGACGTTCGCCGCCGCCGACGGCGACGTCCAGGTCGCAGGAGAGTCGTTTTACCCGATTCTCATGTCGCCGAACGGTTACCGGGACGTCTTCGGCTACGCCGCCGAGAAGACCGACGTACTGACGTCGCCGCCGGCAGCCGACTGACCGGCTCGAGTCCGTCAGTTCGGTCGCCCGTTCGTTTTTCGTCTCCGTCGATTTCCGACCGTGACGCCCGCGAGTTAGTCTCAGTCGATCACACCGACAGCCTCACTGTCTTGTCCAGTAGGCGCTGAATCTGGTTGAACTGTGCTCGGCCCGTCT
>NZ_VTAW01000092.1 GCF_008245225.1 Natrialba swarupiae | reverse complement strand
ATCATGGACGTCTCTCCGTCATCGTTTTCTTTCGTTTCCGAGGAAACTGAGCTGCTGCGTCCGGAAGACTCTCCCCACCGGAAACATCCAGCCTACCCTGAAACAGTCTCACCAGAGACGCCAGAGGAAGTCGCCGATGGAATCGGCGACGACGAGTGGACCGAGATTACGTGGAACGAAGGAACTCAAGAGCCGATGTCCGGTGAGTTCTATCGCACGCGAATCCGGACAGTCAAACGAAAAGATCCTCGATGGGTGAGCGATGAAACTGGCTGGTTGCTTCTGAAGAAAAACCATGGCGGAAGCGACGATGACGAAGATGGTGAACTCAAAGCCTGGGTGTGTTGGGGAGTTGATGACGCATCGTTGGAACAACTGGTGTCGTGGTCCCAGGTTCGCTGGACCATCGAACAGTTTCACAGGGACATCAAGCAGAATCTCGGAGCAGACGAGTATCAGGGTCGCACCTGGAAGGGCGTTCATCACCACCTCGCGGTGGTGATGTTAGCCCATGGATTCGTGGTACGGCGTCGACTTGAAACCGGTGGAAATCAGTCAGACTTCTCCTCGTTCGAGGAAGTCATTAGCCAGATTGTTCGTGAGTCAGCCATTCAAGGATTGATCGAAGACAAAGGATGTGACCGAGATCGGGCAGAGGAGTTAGC
>NZ_VTAW01000015.1 GCF_008245225.1 Natrialba swarupiae | reverse complement strand
ATACTGCATTCCATCACTCCGGAGAATTCGTGCAAGGTGGGCACGATCGTACGTAACGCCGTAGCGATCCCAGAGAAGATCCTCGATCTCCTGTGGTGTCCACGGCTGACCGTCTTCGAGGAGTTCAAAGAATTCGTCAAACTGTTCAGGGGAGAGCTTCGCGGGACGGCCGCCCGCGAAGCTCGGCCGAAGTCCATCGATCCCACCTTCGTTCCAGGCTTTGAGCCAGCGTCCGCCGGTTGGTTGGGACGCACCGACACGTCGTGCAGCCATTTTGTCGGTGTCGCCGAAAGAGACGTTCTTGATGAAACAGAGTCGCCGGACGAGACGAGTCTCGTCCGCCTTCTGGGCTTCATTGATCGCTTCATCAAGCTGTTGTTCCGACAAATGCTCCACCATCTCAGTCCGACGAACTCTCTTCATCA
Organism: Natrialba swarupiae; assembly: GCF_008245225.1. Classification (GTDB taxonomy): domain Archaea; phylum Halobacteriota; class Halobacteria; order Halobacteriales; family Natrialbaceae; genus Natrarchaeobius; species Natrarchaeobius swarupiae. The sequence continues at coordinate 97,641 of NZ_VTAW01000015.1, read as the reverse complement.
GAGCCTATAGGCGCCCTGGAGATACAAACATAGCGCCGACCACTCTCGCGTTCTGAGGACGTCGTAAACGACGGGATTCTCTCCTTGTAGCGGAAAGAGATCAGCGAGGAGACACCAAGAACCACGCCTCACGTACCATCGACGCGGTCCTCGAGTTCCTGACCCACCGCCTTCCCGTCCGCAAACGAACCCAACGGCTGAGTTCGTGGAGAAACCCCACCCTCAACGAGCGACGTCGTCAGACTGAGTGAAGTATGTGGGGCTGTTGACCCACGGGCCGCTACCGATTTGGGTGGTGAAACGAACAGTTGAGATATGAGTCATGACAGTACCCGAGAACGGATTCGATATAGATCAGTTCACCAGAGGAAGAAATGACCGCAGCCAACTACCCACCGGATTGGGACGACCGACGACAGCGCGTCTATCAACGTGATAACTACACCTGTCAATTATGTGGTTGACAAGGAGGACCACACGGGAGCCTCGAACTCCATGCACATCACCGTGTGCCAATCTCTCGAGGAGGATCTCACGACCTCACGAACTTAGTGACGTTGTGCCGACGGTGCCACAATACCCAACACGATCACGACATCACCAGGTCGTCCCAGCCAGGATCCTCGGCTGGAACTGAGATTGTTGAGTGGATTTTCTTTCCCCTCTTCTATCATATCGGTGCACCGCTACTATTCGTCTTCGTGTATCTCTACGCTGTCGGGACAGTGGTCAATATCGTCGGCGGAATCCACACGATCGTAACAGTCGGAGCGCTGGTCGCTGCGGGCGTCGCTGGCGGTATTGTCGGGTTGAAGTGGGCCAGAATCGTCATTAAAGGATACGGGCTCGTCGCTGCACTCGTTCTGTTCGGTCACTATATGGGAGATACAACGAGTGAGGGTGAGAGCCTCGATTCGATACTTGCTGCCCACTCCCTACTCGAGGTCGTCCTGGTGTTGCCATTTGTGCTCTTTGGGTTTATCGGTCCACTCGTAATCGTTATCGGATCTTTGATAATAGAGAGGGTATCTAGCTAACTGCACTGTCTATATAATGGTTTTGAACTGATAGGTGATAGTGAACAGTGCCAATACAACTCGTCAACCTGCTTAGATAAGTAATCGTAATTATACATGTGTGTACGCTACTGGTACGTATGAAACGGTTGCCAGTTGAGTGGCAATACCCTTGCGACGAACGTGGCGTTCGAGTACGGGGAAATACGGGCCAGCGATCACATCGGTAACGACTTCGTGCGTTCGTACCGCCGAGATGGGCCCGTCTTCCAGCCGACCCAGACACCGAGAATGAACCAGCCAAACGGAGACAGATGAAACAACACGAGTTGTGCGACCCTGAAGAGGGCGTTCGCAAGAATACATCCGGACTCGAGGGCAAGTAGTATCGCCCAAAGTGCCCACTGCCGGGAGTTCGGTTTTGGGATCGCATCGATCGGATCGGCAACTGTCGTCAGGTACGGTCCACTCACTGCGGTCGGTTACTGTCCGCAAAGCGGTCGTTTCACCATCGTTCCAAAATCGTCTCCGGCGTGTCCGTTTCATGCCATTTCACACACAGCGTTCAGGAGCCAGCACCCGAATAGTATCAGGTAACGAGAGGTAACACACTCTGTCAAAAAGTACCGACACGCCGACGGCCAGAACCGTCCCACCGATCAGCGGCGAGCAATGTCATAGACAGTTTCCCGATGTCAAGTACCACGATCAGCGCTCGTCGTCCGGATAGATACTGGCTGTGCGTGACAGGGACACAGCCGCCGCCCGGTTATTTAAGTTGGGACCGTTTCGAGAGGTATGCGAGAGAGTCCCACGACAGACGGCAGTTCTAGACGGGGTTTCCTCGGATCGGCGGCAGCTGTCGGCCTGGCTGCCCTTGCAGGCTGTCTCGGTAGTCCCGACATTCTCGATCGCGAGTCGGACGATAAACCGGCTGTAACCAACGGTCTACCGACGGCTGACCGATCGCTTCCCCAGGAGTACACGGTCGAAGAACTGAACGATGCGATCCTGCCCGGTGGACCAGGTCAAGACGGGATTCCCTCGGTCGACGATCCGCAGTTCGCTTCGGCCGACGATCCACCGGAAAACCTAGACGGTGGCGATCCGATCTTTGGCGTCGTGCTGAACGGCGATACGAAGGCCTATCCACAGTACAATCTCGTGTGGCACGAAATCGTCAACGACGTAGTCGGTGGCGAGTCGGTCGCGGTGACGTACTGCCCGTTGACCGGGACGGCACAGGGGTTCTACCGCGGCGAGAACGAACTCGGCGTCTCCGGCCGGTTGATCAACAGCAATCTCGTCATGTTCGACCGCGAAACGGAGACGTGGTGGCCCCAGATACTCGCGTTGGGTATCCGCGGCCCACACGAAGGCGAGTACGTAGAGGAGTTTCAGGTGAACTGGACGAGCTGGGATCGCTGGCGCGAACAGTATCCGGAGACGGTCGTCCTCACCGAAGACACCGGTCACATTCGAAACTACGGCGACGATCCCTACGGGGAATACAATCCTCGGAGTGGGTACTACGAAAACGAGAATACACTGTTCAGCCCGCTGGCGACCGACGACCGCTTCCGGATGAAAGCGGTCGTCATCGGAGCCCGGAACGCCGATGGCGCGATGGCCGTCCCCAAGGACAGCTTGCGCGAGCAGGCGGTCGTCGAAGGGACGATGAGTGAAACGCCGTACGTGACCGTCTACGACGAGGTGCTCGATACGGGTTACGTGTATCGAAACCCGGAAGAAAGATCGGTCGAGGCGGACGGTGGGAGTGTTGTCGTCGACGGTGACCCGTACGATCCGGACGCACTCCCTCTCGAGTGCGAAATCGGTTTCGACGCGATGTGGTTCGCCTGGTACGGCTACTATCCGTCGACGGTGGTCCACGAATGAGCACGATCGACCGACTGGCGGGGCGGCTGAATCCCCGATTACGGATCGAAGAAACGAGAGCCGCGATGTTGCTCGTCGTCCGTCGGTACGACTCGCTGGCGACCGCGACCATCGTGACGATCGGCTACCTCGTCGCGTTCCTCTGGGCCGTCGGCGACCTCGCAGTTCGACCCGACGTGGCGGCCGGTCTGATCGTGGTCGACGATCCGCTAGGTCGACTATTCGACCGAACTGGCCCCGCATCGTTCGAGGCCGTTGCCATGGTCGACACTGGATTCGTTCGAATCCTCGTCTCGCCGATGAACGTGGCTATCGGACTTCTCCTCGCCACCCTCGTCGGTATCAATCTCGGCCTGACCTATCTCGCGGTCGTGCAGCCGTCAGCCTGTGGAATCAGTGCCGGATCCGGTCTACTCGCGTCATTTCCGGCACTGCTGTCCGGAACGGTCTGTTGTGGACCCGTCGTTCTGATCGCTCTGGGGATACAGGCGAGTGGACTCCTCTTGACGATGTTCGCGTGGCTGTTACCGGCAGGTATCCTTCTGTTGCTTCTAAGCGTCGCGTACGTCGCCGGAACGATCGACACAACGGGAGTAACGACGTGAGATCAGTACTCGTGACTGGAACCGGGCCAGGGGTTCGGCGTTCGACAATCCCTTCGATAGCTCGAGTGGAGTCCGTCTGACTCGCGGCCGTCCCTTCGATTTCACGGATACAGCCAGACGAAAGAGATTCGACAATTCGGGGACTCCGACTGAACCGAGTAACGGATTGGCTCTCGAAGCTGTTCGAATATTGGCAGCCTCTACGTCATTGCACACCCAATCGTGATAGTCCACCTGGAGACCGATCTGGTTGAGCGGTCTCCGGGCGATGGCTGCGAGCGGTGTGTGAATCGTTTCAGTCGTTAGTCATACGTCCCAGGTGGTTGTGCAAGCCGTATACCAAACCGAGATACCGTTACCTCCAACAGTGCCCCATGATATCGTATGGCATCTGAAACAGCCACACCGACGGACACGCGAACACAGACGGGACTGGAACCGTGGCAAGCCGGCCTCACCGGTGGCTTAGCCGGCGGTCTCATATTCGGCGTGATGATGACGATGCAGATGGAGATGATCGTGGAGATGGCGATCCCGGGGATGTACGGCCTCGGTCCGTCGCTCGCCGTCGGGTGGGCGATCCACATGTTCCACTCGGTCGTTCTCGGCGTCGTCTTCGCTCTCGTGTTACAGACGACGAGAGTTGGGGACCGACTCGGTAGCAACCTCACCATCGCCGTTGCGGGGCTAGCCTACGGAGTCGTGCTCTGGGTCGTCCTGGCGTCGTTCGTCATGCCGGCGTGGGTCGGTGCGATGACGGAGATGGCCCCGCCCGTACCCGACTGGAACGGTCAGAGCCTGATGGGACACGCCGTCTACGGCGTCATTCTGGGACTGCTGTACGCGTTGCTCGCGCGATGACCTGGTGATCGATTGCGTTGTAATTCAGTCCAGTGACGGCCGTCGGTCGACGTCCCGAGGTCACTCGATCTTCGGAATTTCGACGGCCCCACGGACTCAGCCGCTTCGTAGGTCGCATCGACAGGGGCGATATCTCGAGGACCCGACGCCGTCCGTTCCGTATCAGCTCCGCTGCGGACCCAGTATCCGTACTAGTCGAGCTCTTCGACGACCTCGTCGCCCGGTGCACCCCTAACCTCCATTCCGACGTCGCCGATAACGCCGTCGGCGATGTACAGTAGTCGAAGAACACGTCTATACCACTGCCAGCCAAAATACTGCTGTGCCATCCCATTCGACCTATCGCGCCGAAATCGAGGCGCTACACGAGTTTTTCGTCGACTGGTACAGCGGAGCGCTGGACCGTGATGCGTTCACCAGACTCGAAAGAACACTCGCACCCGATTTCGAACTGGTGACTCCTGACGGTAATCGCCGCGACCGGGCAGCCGTCGTGTCCGGAATCCACGAGGATTACGGCCGAGACGACGAAGGGACGTTTTCGATCGATATTCGAAACGTCGAGGTCGTCGAACAGATGGACGACTTCGCGGTGGTGCGATACGAGGAGTTCCAGGAGACGACTGACGGAACGACCGGCCGAATCAGTACGGCGCTCTTCCGAGACGATCCGTCGGCTCCAGGCGGCGTTGTCTGGCTCGACCTTCACGATACCTGGCTCGACGACAGCTCCAAATGAGACGTCATATGGAACGCTTTCAGAACACGAGGTAACCGGACTGGGACTGGTGGTGGAAACTGTGGCCAACTCCCGGTGAGACACTCCGCCAGCGTGGTCTCTCGACAGGGGATACCCTCGTTGAAATCGGAAGCGGCAACAGGTATTTTAGTCGACGCTCTTGCGACGGAGATTGTTGACAGGGAGAGTTGCGACTGAAAGTCGAAGAGGACAAGGACACCGCGCCAGCGGAGTCTGTGTTGGTTAAAAACTGGACCAGGATCGTCAGATATCGTCCGGGACAACGGTGAAACCGAGCGTTCGGAAATCACTACGGCCAAACGTGAAAACGTGATCTATACCGCGATCAACAGCGAGTACTGCACTCGAGTGGTCGACAAATGAGATCTGCTGATCATCGTACTTAGCAAATTGTTCACAACTCCTGTCAAACGCACTCCCACCTACCGGTAGAACGTTGAAAGAACGGGCAGTTCGAATGGTTTCAAGTGCATTCACCGCTGCTCGGTGACTAACTTTCCGGAGTATGAGTGTCGCAAGTTCCGAAAGCACGTACTGACTCGTAAACAAGGGGTCAAACCGGAGGGTTCCCGACCGAATCCCATCGAAAACGGCAGTCGCTCGTTCATGCTCCGTAGCCCGTTCGTTAAACCGGGCGAAGAATGCGGCAGTATCGATAAATAACGGCTCGGGTGCAGGTGCCATTCGAAACCTCTAGCTGTAGAGGACGTCGTCGATATCCTCAGCACTCATCTCTTCACCAGGGTAGGTTTCTGCTTCCCAGAAGGAATCATCCGGATCAACATGCTGGACAACGTGTGTTTCCTCCTCGAGGCTCCAGACGAGCGACGTCCCGACTTTCTTGCAACTAACTTTCCCTTGATCCTCGAGCCTGCGTAGTCGCTGGTCGGCATTCTGCCGTGTTACACCAACCTCCTCTGCAATCTCCGACGTCCCAGCTGGCTCCCGGTTAGCAACAGCTGCAAGATACTCCCGGTCACTATGTTCAGTCTGGAAGTGTCCACGGTTGTCCCGGTCATTCTCGCTCATAGCAAAAGGTATTCTCTCGACCGCCTTGACGGTTTGCTCTGGAGCAACCCGAAAGTAATTTTGAGTCGAAGAACAACTCTTTGTGTCCGGCTGTGACTCGGTTTGTCCACCAGTATGAGTTGGCACCAGGGCGGTCGCGGGGTTTCGACGGGCAATCCTATAGTAACAACTGAAACGATGTCCACACCAATCGCCGATCCGTCTGGCGATCGGGTGTGCAAGACCTGCAGTGGCTACTATCGATGACACACAGCCGACTCGGATTTATTACGGCAGACGACGATTTTGACCTGTGACTACGTTCGTCGTCGTCGGTGGAGACGCCGCCGGCATGTCCGCTGCGAGTAAAGCGAAACGCGAGGACTCCGATCTCGAGGTGGTCGTCTTCGAGAAGGGACAGTGGGTATCCTACGGCGCCTGCGGGCTTCCGTACTACATCAAAGGCGAAATTCAGTCGCTCGAGGACCTCGTCTCGGTGACGCCGGAAGAGTTCCGCGAGGAACGGGACATCGATCTGCGGACGGGCCACGAGATCGTCGCGATCGATCCCGACGAGAACACGGTCACGGCTGAACACGATGGTAGCAAGACGGTCCAGTCGTACGACCAGTTGCTGATTGCGACGGGATCGGAATCGGTGGTGCCGCCGATCGACGGAACAGCGCTGGAGGGAGTCCACACACTCGGATCGATGAGCGACGGGAAGGAACTCCGCGAGTACGTCGCGAGAGCACGAGACGGGGGCACGCTCCAGCAGCCCGACAGGGGCCCCGCGTGCCGATACCTCGAGGACTGCGCCGGTCCCGTCGGCATCGTCGGCGGCGGCTACATCGGTGTCGAGATGGCCGAAGCACTGGCCGCGAACGGATTCGAAGTCAATCTCTTCCAGCGCGGCGATCGTGTCTTGAAGGGGTTCAGCGATGCGACGAGTGACGCAGTTGCGGACCATCTTCGAGAGCAGGACGTCGTGGTACACCTCGGAGCCGACGTGCAGACGCTTTCGGGTGACGAACGCGTCGAAGCCGTCGTCACCGACGACGAGCAGATCGACGTCGAGATGGTCCTGCTCGGAACCGGCGTTCGACCACGAACGGCGCTCGCCGAGGACGCTGGCATCGAACTCGGTGAGACCGGTGCAATCGAGACGGATTCGTATCGGGAGACGAGCGTTCCCGACGTGTATGCGGCGGGCGACTGCGCCGAATCGACCCACGTCGTCACGGGCGAACCGGCGTACGTCCCGCTCGCGCTGACCGCCAACCGTCACGGTCGGGCGATCGGCCAGACCGTCACCGGACGACCGACCGAAGGGGGGAAGATAGCTGGCACGGCGGCCGTCAAAGCGTTCGACATCGAGGCAGCACGGACCGGGATGCTCGACCACGAGGAGGCTCGAGCGGCCGGCTTCGATCCGGTGAGCGAAACTGTCACGGCGAAATCCCGCGCCGGCTACTATCCGGAAGGCGGGACGGTTACGATCACGCTGATCGCAGATCGTGAGACGGGACGCGTCCTCGGGGCGAGCCTCGTCAGCGAGTATGGTGAGGGGGCCGTCCACCGCAGCCACGCGATCGTCGGCGCGCTCACGGAAGCAGCGACCGTCTCCGACCTCGAGAACTACGATCTCGCGTACGCGCCGCCGTTCAACACCACGTGGGATCCCGTTCTCGTCGCCGCGAAGGTACTCTCCGGAAAATTGCGCTAACGCGATACGTACTCATATTTGAACGCCGCCGTCGTCCAGACAGAAGTCGTACTACTGGAGCACGACGACGTTGCCCATCCCGCGCCGCTCGCGGTCGAGCAGCCCGCGGGACTCGAGGCTGCTAAGCGTTCGGCTCACCGTCGCCTTCGAGAGGTCGGTTCGCTCGACGATATCGCGCTGGGGAATCTCGCCCCCAGCCTCCAGTGCCGTCTCATACACGACCCGCTCGGTGTCAGCCAGCCCCGCTGCTGTCTCCTCCCAACTCTCCCGTCGACGCTCTTTGTCGACGGCGTCGGCCCCGTCGTCGCCAGCTTCGGGACCGCTGTGTGTCGCGCCGTCAGAACGGCGGGCATCGAGCGCGAGAAACGTCGCCGACGCACTGAGCACAGCCGCGGAGACGGCGACGACGGCGACGTCCCGATAGGCGAAGTAGTAGCCGACCGTCTCGACGGCGGTGTCATCGCCGCCGGCTGCGACGACGAGTTCGGGCGGATTCAACAGCTGTACCCCGAGGGCGAACGTGGAAGCGACAAGCACAACGGCAGCGATCAGTCTGCCGTCTCGGAGGGCGTTTAGGAACATGTTAGCTGAGGACTTCGAGCTGGAAGATTCGGTCGACGACCTCCGCATCAAGGTCGACGACGACACGATATTCGGCATCGGCATCAACGGGTTCGACGATGACGAGCGCACGGTGCTCGTGGAACTGCGGCCCGACCCGCTCCAGCGTGATTGAGCTGTCAGCGACCGCAGCCGGACGGAACTCAGGGGTCGTACTGGCAGCGCTGTCGGCTGAGGGATTCGGACGGCGAAGCTGGCTGTCGACGGGGTCGTCGGTCCGCAACGGCACGACGTCGACGGTCACTCCGTCGGCTGTTCGAAGCATCTCCGCGAGGGCCGGATTCGAGACGGCGACCCGGGCGGCGGTCTCGCGTTGGGATTCAGTCAACGCTTCAGTCTCGTTCGGTTGGGTCGTAACCGCCAGTAGACCGCCCTTATCGGCGACGGCAAGCTGTTCTGCATCGCCGACATCGGCTATTGGCGTCCGGTGGCCGTCGGCGTCAACGAACGCAACAGCCCCGTCCTCGACGGTGACTTCACCAGCCGTCGCTGTCGAGAGATCATCCGCGAGACCGGCGACAGTGGCAAACCCGGCGAGGCTGACGCCAAGGACGACAAGCGAAGCCACGAGCGCGAGCCGGGGGAGGGAAGCCGGCACCATCGTGTTGATATGGTCTCCAGCGCCGATATGAAAACACCGGTTCGAGGCGGGATGAAACGCCTGAAACGTCAGCAAAACGCGTTTCGAACGCGTTTCACACCACTTTCCAACGGGAATTAAAGAGGTGTTTCTGCCAAGGTCCGGATGCGGCGGTTTGCCCAGTCGTCGACGCGAGGCGACGGGTGGACTGCTGCCCTGAACTACTCTACCATGCACCGAGACTATCGATACACCGTCTACGTGCTCGCCCTTACGGCGCTCGTGACCCTCGCAACGGTGGGGCTCGCAGCCGCCGGGAGCGCGAACACGTCCGTTCCCGCTGACGCATCGCTTTCGAACGCCGACATCGAGGTCGTCGACCACGACGACGCGCTCGACGACGAGGAGACCGACGATCTCCTCGAACTCGTCCGTGATATCGAAGCCCTCCAGGAACACTTCGACGGCGTCGACGCCCTCCAGGCAGACGTCTATCAAGCACAGGCACTCGACGACGGCAAGTTCGTCGCCATCGAAGACGAATACGATGTCCGCCTCGCGCCGTCCGACGACGACCGCCTCCCGCGTGCGTCGCTGTCTATCGACCTCGGTGAACGCGCGCTTGTCATCGACGATACGGTCGCGCCGCTTGGTGACGTGACCACGACCGTCGAGGACGACGGCCTGCTGACCGACGAGGAAGCCGAGCAGCTCACGGAGACGCTACTCGACGACGATGACATCGCCTACAACGTCCAGACGCAACTTGACGAACCCGAATCCGTCGAGGTAGCAGTCACCGACCGCGACGGCGACGAAGTCGGGGCTGAACTGACCGCCGGCGAGAACGGCACCACAATCTTCGCCACCGTGGCTCTTGAAGAGGAGACCGTTCGCAGCCATCACGTCGAGATGGAATTCGAGATAGACGATGACAACGCAGCCGACTCCGACGAGGAAGCGTTCGCAATCGAAATCAAAAACGGAGATGACGACGGTGAGCACAGTGACGAAGGCGACGAGACGCAAATGACGGCTGAAGAGGTTGAGTCAGTGGACTTTGACGTCATCGAGAGGGACGACGACTTCGGCGGCAACGGCGAGTTCTACATCGAAATCACAGACGACGAAGAAAATACGGACTGAACGCTCCCGTTGACGCAATTCACGCTAAAAGCTCCTCTTATGGAATCGCCCTCCATTCATACGGATTACTGTAGCGATTTACCGGTGAGACCGCCGTCCGGGTCGCGGTCTCACCGGAAATGATCTACAGTAAACCGTATCAGTCCTCCCAAGACTGTCGGGCGCCACGCCGAACACCAGCCGTTTGAGGACGGTTAGTTGCGTCAAGCGCGGCCGAGATCCCCTACGTCGCGTTCGTTACGAACCGCGGGAGAGAGCCGTTTTCAGAGTGAGAATACAGTGGTCGCGTTTTACCGTCGTCAAGTGTGAAATGGCGTTTCAGGGGGTTGGGATGGACGAAGCCACGCAAGAAGACATCGAAAAAGCTATTCAGAACCTCGAGAGCGGAGACGACGATACAGACGAGGAGTCAGACGATATTATCGTCGCTGACGATCACGAGCAGGCGAGCGGCCGAGATCAATGACGTCAGAGTTGTCGGCGGCGCTGTTTTAACGAGCTATGTCCCTCGGGTACACTGGGAGACGGCGTTTCGATGACATCCTCGCCCGGCGTAAACAGTCGTTGCCGAACCAAAATGTAGAACAAACTGAAACAGATTGCTTCGTCACTTTCGGTGACGGAGTAATTGATCCAGTGAGTGGAGGTGCGGTTGAGAGAGCGAAGGAGCGCCGCTCGTCGGCGCTCCGTAGCGTTATCACTCATTGGGTGCTTCCTAACCGATTAGCTCGGTCGTCTGGAGTGGAGTTCTATCCGTAGTCGGTTGGAAGAACAAATTCCTGGAAGATCTTCGTTGAGATCGGTGGCTTCCCTGGAATTGTACCATCTGTGACGATAACATTCGCTAAAACCCAGAGATTGTACAGTGCAACCGCAAACAGAAAGTAGAACAGTCGCACCGAGAACGTCGGCGACGTCGTTCTCGGAAGAAAGTCACCGATCTGCCGGTATGAGGTTTCAATCCCCCATCGGCGGCGGAATGCTGCCGCGTACGCTCGTGCTGCTTCTGGCTCTATCTCTCGGTTTGTGACAAACCACACGTGTTCGTCCTCTTTCGACCGGTGTGGGACAGCAAAGACTGTTACAGGAACTGATGCGGTCGGTTTCCGTTTGCGTTGCATGAGATAGTCATCGACGACCGTCTCAGCGTCGGCGCTGAGACGGTCTTTCATCCCTTTACTCGGACGCGCACGAATGATGTAATCGACGTCGAGTTGTTCCAGTTCCGCGACAACGTGAACCTGATAGAAGCCACGGTCAAGATAGACGTGTCTGAGCGAGATGTACTGCTGGGCGGTCTCCAGCAGCGTTCGAACGGCTTCGCGCTTGGCGCGAAAGCCGTTCTCTTCGAGCGGAAGTACAGCAAGCGTAAATCGTGTTCCAGGTGCCACAATACAGAGAGTCGCAAAACAGTACGTTCGAGTCGTTCCTTGATCCGGGTAGGTGGTGAGAACGTGATCTGTGTCGGCTGCACCGTAGAACCGCCATTCGTGAAGATCGATCGCGACATCGACACAGTTCGGTAACAGCCGACGTTTCCGAAGAATCTCGAAGAGATCGTCGCGGACGCCATCGAACTGCTCGTCGATGGCGTCCGCTTCCAGATTCCGAAGATGGTAGAGAAGTGACTTTGCAAGCGAATTGCGAGCCGTTGACGTGATGTCAACTGGTTCCTTGTGATCTAACTGGTACGTTTTCCCGCCTGTATTGGCGAACTCTTGATCAAAAGCGATCCGAGAGAGGACTTCGAGAAAGTCCTCTCTCGTGTACTTTCCACACGACTTGATGTCAAAGTCGAGTTCTGGGTAGACAAGAGTTGATGCGGCACGACAGACCTGTTTTGCTTCGGTTGTCTTGACCATAGACAACCTCACCAGCAGTGTCGTGAATTAGGTTCGACGTCTACTGTAAACGGCGGGATTCTCTCGCTGCTTAAAGATAGTTCGGCGAAACCCCAGGCAGGATGTACCCTGCACAAGGGCTGATGCTAGCAAGGGGCGGGGATTTGTCGTGGAACACCCGGTATGGCAGATGTGACACGAACCCGCCACACAAATCCTTGATCCCAAGAAGTGAGTGTTTGTTGGTTGATTCAATTATTGAATATAGTTTCCTATGATTATTTTGATTGGGAACAGGCTCGAAGTGGCTTCGTCGATTATGTCATACAAAGAACCAATATTACGATGTGAGAACGACGAGATGACGTATCCCCCTGTCGGCAACGACAGGTGCTACCTCACCCAAGTGGGTGTACATAGTGGGTTAGACGCTGTTCTCGCGAAATCGGACGACGTCGACATCGACCGGAAGCGTCTCGAAGTCGTCATCAGCACCGGTGATGAGTGTCGCATCGCTCTCGTGGGCGAGTGTAACGCCATGTGCGTCCGCAAACGAAATGTGACCGTCCGCCTTCACCTCGGCGGCAAGCCGCCAGTCAGCTCGTTCGATGCTAATTCCCCACCGCTCGAGCGCACGGAGATCTCGATCAGCAGTGCGAAGCGAGTCTGTCGTTGGTTTGTCGTCAATTCCTTCGAAGCGTGCAACGAGATAGAGTACTTCACCAGCGTTAGTTTCTGCCAGCAGCCCTTCGACAACCCCATCACGAACGTCTCGAAGATACGCTTCGACGACGCTTCGACCAGGCTCGTCGTAGAGATACGCGATGATCGCTTCAGTGTCAAAGACGTATCGGTCGCTCATTCATCCTCCGAGTCAGCCGGTCGGAGTCGGTCAGCACGGACCTCTTCACGCCGGCGTTCCTCATGTTTCAGTTCGCGAACCCGGTCGAGCACGTCGCCACGCTTGTGGTCGGTGTCGGCGTGAATCCCGCCTAGCTCTTCGAGTGACGGGATTGGTTCGACGATGATTCGGTCGTCGTCCTCGTAAATGAACACCTCTCCAGGGGTGTCGATCCCGAACTTCTCTCGGAGCGTCTTCGGGATCGTTGTCTGTCCCTTCTGCGAGACACGTACGACCTCTGGGTCTCGAGTACTACCCGACATGTTATGTTGTACTATGAACTCAGAGTACTACTAACTGTCGGTGAAAAAACTCTCCCGGCTCATCAACGTCCTCACTCGGGGAATCTGACGCTGCTGGGGAGCCATCTCCCTCATCGAGAGAAGAAAGATCCATCTGATCGTGGACATCTTGAAATAGATGATCGAAGAATGGACCCTGTGTCCGGCCAAAGTCAACGCTGGCTCGAGCGCGTCGGTGATCACCATTTGGAACAGAGACGTGACCCAATCGAGAACGTCTGTTATCGATGGTCTCAAGAGGTTATCCAAATAGCTCTTTGAGAAGGAGCGATACTGATGGAGATTCCCGACAACCTGCGATGTCTGTTCAGTGCTCGTGTGATCGAAGAGCGCGATTCGTACATTCTCGAAATTCCCGACCGCGAGATTGAAACTGGAAACCTCCAAGAGGGCGAAAAGTACCGCGTCGCACTACTTGGAACAGAACCCACACCGACAGAGGACAGTACTCAGAGACGAGCGGTGGAGGGTCCAGAGCCACCTGTTGAGGAAGGCGAAAACCGCACTGTGGATATCGAAGGTATCGGGGAGCAAGGAGATGGTATTGCTCGCGTCGAACGAGGGTATGTGATCATCGTCCCCGAGACAGAGAAAGGAGAACGGGTGACCATCGAAATCACTGATGTGAAAGAAACCGTCGGCTTCGGTGAAGTTGTCGAACGAGAGGACTACTACCTGTGAACCAGACCTCAATCGCCTAAGTTAGTCGTGAATACCCATCGCGGCGATTTGCTCTTGATACCGATTTCGAATCGTGACTTCAGTTACCTGCGCGACGTCAGCGACTTCACGCTGGGTCTTTTTCTTATTACAAAGAAGCGCACCAGCATAGATGGCAGCTGCGGCATACCCTGTTGGCGATTTCCCCGATAACATCCCTTTCTCGGCAGTCGTATCGATGATTTCGTTGGCCTTCGATTGTACTTCGTCGGGAAGTTCGAGTTCAGAGCAAAAGCGGGGGACGTATTTTTTTGGATCGACGGGTTGCATCTCGAGACCCAGTTCCTTCGAGATGTATCGATACGTGCGACCGATCTCCATTCGGTCAACCCGTGAGACGGCCGCAATCTCATCTAAGGATCGTGGGATTCCTTCCATCCGACAGGCTGCGTACAACGTGCTCGTGGCCACACCTTCGATCGAGCGTCCCCGGATGAGATCCTCCTCGAGTGCACGTCGATAGAGGACGCTTGCAACCTCCCGGACAGAGCGGGGAACGCCCAGAGCAGAGGCCATCCGATCGGTCTCAGAGAGCGCAAACTGGAGGTTTCGCTCGCCAGCGTCCTTTGTTCGGATCCGCTCTTGCCATTTCCGCAGTCGATTCATCTGACTGCGTTTCTCGGAGGAGAGAGACCGTCCATAGGCGTCCTGGTTTTTCCAGTCGATCGTCGTCGTCAGTCCCTTATCGTGCATCGTCTGCGTCGTCGGTGCACCAACGCGTGATTTAGAGTCACGTTCAGCCGCGTTGAACGCCCGCCATTCCGGCCCTCGGTCGATCGTCTCCTCTTCTAAAATCAGTCCACAGTCCTCACAGCTAATTTCACTCCCATCTGCACTTCTCGTGAGCGACGTTGACTCACATTCAGGACAGCTTCGAACGCCCTCTTGTCCAGTGGTTTCGTGCTCTGTTTCAGTATCGCGCTCTTTCTGGCGGGGAAGGCGTTCCATTGACTAGAGTAAATTGCCCTATCGAGTTAAGCGCTGGGTACGACCGTGAGACGGGAATTGTGCGAAAGGCCGGCAGCAAAACGCTCGTCGGCCGTGAACAGCCTGGAACCTGGAGGTGCGTGGAGCGGTGGGTAGTGGGCGATCAGGCACCAATCTCGGGTTTGCACGTTGGGTATCCTATAATTTGAGTCGACAGATCGGTAGAAGAGTCGCTGCTGAACAGGTATGCCGATGCTGGTCTCGCACCCGACCACGTTGACGGTGCACCTATCGATGCGAAAATGCGAGCAGTTCCCTCGGGTAGTGATCAATTCAACATTCCGTGCATCGGGAAAATCAGTTAGCAGACACCCTCTCGTAGCTGTTTGAGCGATAGATACGTCATTCACACTACGTGAAAAGCTGAGTAATGATGTGACGAACTCGTCAATGGCGAAGCTATTGTGGTGTCGGGAATAATAAAAAAGTTGCTAGTTTTAACAGGTTTTAATCTTGTGTATATACTACAATTATCCTCAACTCACAATTGTTTTTCGACGTCGTGATATTTGCATGGAGTGGCACTTTCTTGGAAGCTGAGTTTCCCGATTTCCCCGAGTATCTGATTGCCTCCTTTTGATTACGATCGAGCGTCAACTCGACTATTCGGACAGCACTGCTAGGAAAGTGATTTCATACACTAAAGGTGTGGGTCAACCGCTCCACAACTCATCGATGAGTAGGCGACAGATGACAGTGAATCTTGTATAATTACAACATTACTATAACACACCACGAACAGACACATAAATATTCAAATAATTCTCAGTAGCGATGCTGAAGTCATTATTATATGTTCGATGACAAGCATTTGGGCATATCGGAGATATACACGGAAACCAACTGTTCACGACGGGGTGATACCGCATCGGCCTTCTCTTGACCTCCTCCCGCGCCTGAAGACGCGGGAATCCCACCATGTGATTTCAGGCCCAGCGTTGTGGCCTGTTGGTTTCAAGACGCATACGTTCCACACGTCTTCTGCTGGGTTTCAGCATCGGTGTGGCTGTCTTGTGGCCCGGTCAAAGAGGCCCCATCCGTAGCCGAGTCATCGTCACCGGCCTTCTGCCGGGAAACTCGGTCGCTTCGGCGGTGACTCTCTCCACTACGGTAGCGGTCTGCAATGTTTATCGCCCCGTTCACGTCGGCCTGATATTCTGTGACCCAACAGCCGCCGTTCGAGCATCTGAACGTCGCCTGTCGTGGCCGGTAGCCGTGTTCATCGCAAGCGTGGCACGCCTTCGACGTGTTCCGGGGATTCACCGTCTCGACGGGAATCCCCTTCTCGGCGGCTTTGTAGCGAATCTGTGCGTGGAGCTTGGCAAATCCCCACCCGTGCAACCGCCGATTCATGTACTCGCCGTAGTCCATGTTCTCGCGGATGTACGTCAGGTCTTCCAGTACCAACACTGGATTCTCGACAGACTCGGCGTACTCCACGACCTCGCGGGTTACACGGTGGAACACATCGTCAATCTGGTCCCACAGTGCGTCACCGTAGGACTCTACGATCCGCTCACTGCCGCGCTTCTGAAGGCGTCTCTTGGCGGTGAAGTAGGTTTTGCGGAGCCGACGAACGGTCTTACCGTCGTCGGTCCACAGTCGGGGGCGAACAGGAGAACCGCTCTCGTCGCGGTGACACACCGTGACGAGACTCGCTTCTCCGATGTCTACACCAATCGGCGTCTGTTCGTTGTCGGACGCCGCAGATTGGTCCTCTACGTCGCGGGTGGCGGTGATATGGAGATACCACGTTCCGTCCCGCTCGAACAGCCGACTCTCACCCATCTCGGCGGCGTCTGCGTACACCGCTTCGAGCCAATCCCGCTGTTCGGGATTGGCGCATGCCGGAATCCAGAGGTGGTAATCTTCGTGGTGCGGGACTTTGACGTACCACTCGATAGCGTTCTGTGGCTGATGGTCAAGTTGCAGTCCCTCGTTGGTGAACCGAACCGGATGGTCGTCGTGAAGCTCGTTGGCGTCGTAGCTGTTCCCACAGAGTTGTGGGACGTACTTCTTGAGGGCGTTTTTCGCGTAGCCGCTCAGGTCGTACTCGACAACCACGTCGTTGGCCGCTGACTGTGTGTCACAGCCAGCGTCGAAGGCGGCCTGAAGCGCCCGCTGGTACGCGTCGCGTGTCTCGCGAAGTTTCTGTCGCTTGTGAGCGTTGGGGGCTACAAGCTTCAGTTCGAGGGTTTTCGTGAGTTCGCCCATCGTCGCCGTATGAGCATTTCGGTTGTGCTCGATATATAGCTCAGCCATCCGGAGTGGAAGTGAACCCGTGGGAAATCCGGCACTGCAATAGAACGGTGCTTGCCACACTATGGTGTCCGCTCGACCCCCGCCTGTTCGCTCCTCGGTTCTGACAGAGCGTCGGAACACTCGTCACTCACGGGAAGGCGGGGGTATGCGCTCGTATCTCTATCAGGCGTGTATCGTCGAGCCGTTGACCCGTTTCGGACTGGTTGCTACGGTGGGCCATCTGAAGATTAACGTTTGTGGTCGATAATCAAATGGTAGTGAGCAAAGCGCCAGCAAAGCAACGAGCGGACGAGACGTTTACGAGCGGCCACTCCGGCCGAATCCTGTTCGTCGTTACTCTCGGAACGCTTTGTGGACAACTCGGCTTTCTCGTCCTCCCACCGTTGCTCCCCGAGATCATCACGACGCTCTCGATTTCCGAGGCAAGGGCGGGATTCGCACTAAGCGTACTCGCCTCCTGTACGGCGGCATTCCGGTATCCAGGGGGTCGGATCTCCGACGACCTCTCGAGAACGACCGCGATCGTCCTCGGTCTCCTTTCGCTGATCGTCGGCTACGGCCTTCTCGCCACTGCCACAAGATACCTGACGTTTCTGCTCGGCGTGTCGTTCGTCGGAATCGGACTCGGAATCTACGTCCCCGCAGGGTTCGCCCAGCTTTCGGACGTCTTCGAGCGCAAACGGGGGCGCGCGTTCGGGTTGAACGATGCGGCCGTGAGCCTGGCCGGCGTGTTCGCATCCGGGTTCGCCGCCGTTTCGATCGCGATCGCAACCTGGCGGTACGCGTTCGCGCCGATTCTGATCGGCCTCGCGGTCGTTACCGTACTGTACAGCGGCTGGAGCAGCGAACCGCACACGATCCAGAAACCAACGCTCGAGATTTGGCCGACGCTGCGCCGAATTGCACTGACCCCGGGGCTTCGATCGGCGATTCTCGTCGCGGGCCTGTTCATGTTCGTCTGGAACGGCACGATCAGCTTCCTTCCGATCGTCCTCGAGGCCGATCGGGGGCTCTCTCGCGGCGCGAGTAACGTGGCCTACGCCGCGGTGTTCGCCGTCGGCGTTCTCGCCACGCCGCTTTCGGGCTACTGTGGCGACCGCATCGGGTCACTCCCCACCGTTGTCACCGCGATCGGAAGCGGTCTCGTCGGTCTCGCGGTGCTCCTATTTTCTTCGTCGACCGTCGGCGTCGCTGTCGGAATACTGCTTCTCGCCGTTGGACTGACCGGATTCTGGCCCCCGATGTCGTCGTATCTCATCACGGCGTTTCCCGAGGAGCACAAGGGAGGGGACTACGGCGTCGTCGGAACGGTATACATGGCGTTCGGAAGCCTCGGCCCCGCCTACGTCGGAATCGTGGGCGGCCACTCGGGGTACACAGCGGCCTACGGCGGATTTCTCCTCGTGCTCGTCGGCTGTCTGCTCGTCGCCTCGTGGCTCACCCTCGAGCGGTACCAACGGTTACGCCCGGCGTAGACCTGCCAAGACGCCACACTCAGCGTAGACGTACCGAGAACGCTACGCCCTGCGCGCCACGTCGAGAACGCAGGGCAACTGGGGGCTCTAGCGCTCACTCGAGGCGATCGACGTCGTAGAGCGTCCGCTGGAAGGTCTGATCGAGTCCACAGGTCAGTCCGCCGTCGACCGCGAGTTCGGTTCCGCTCACGAAGCGTGCAAGGTCGCTTGAGAGGTAGAGAACGGCGTTCGCGACGTCTTCCGGCGTCCCGAACTCCCCCATCGGGTACTGATCGAGGAGTTGCTCGCGGAACTCGTCGTCCCAGTCGGCGGCGCGTTGCTCGCGTCGGGAGTCGGTGACGATCGTCCCCGGACAGACGGCGTTCGATCGGATGCCGTACCGTCCGTACTGGGTCGCGACGAGGCGCGAAAAGGCGTGTAATCCGTTTTTCGCGGCCGAATACGCCGGGAGACCGATGCCGGTGAGTGCGTTCGCCGACGAGACGAAGACGATCGAGCCGCCACCCGACTCGACCATCGCCGGCAACACCTCGTGCGTACAGATGTACGGTCCGGTCAGGTTCAGATCGACGATCTGCTTCCAGCTTTCGGGATCTACCGCGTGGGCGACGTCGTCGTCGAGCGATCCGCCGGCGTTGTTTACGAGTACGTCGATCGATCCGAACGCCTCTATCGTCTCGTCAACCATCGACCGGACGGACGCCGTCTCCGTGACGTCGGTCTCGACGAACAGCGCCGATTCGCCGCCATCTTCGATCAGAGAGACGGTCTCCGATGCGTTCTCCGCGTCGATATCCGCGGCGACGACGTCAGCACCTTCCGCCGCGAGCGTCGTCGCGATCTCCCGTCCGATCCCCTTGGCCGCACCCGTAACGATAGCTGTCTGGCCCTCGAGTACCCGGTCGTCCATATACTGATATCAGTTGCCGTAGCTCCATCAAGTAGGTTTCCCTGTCGGACCGACACGTCGAATGTCTTATGGGGGTTGTCGGTGAGGTCGACGTATGTTCGGGTTCGAAGAGAGCTATCGGTCCGTGTCGTGGGCGATGAGGCCAGCGAACGACATTCGTGCGATCGGCTCCCAGGATGGGTCCGTGTTGGTCGTTCCCGTCGGGAGCGTCGAACAACACGGCTATCACCTCCCCGTCGGGACGGACACGATCCTCGCGACGGCCGTCTCCTCGGCGAGCGCCGACGCCGTCGACGACGTTCCGATACTCGTGACGCCGCCGATCTGGTGTGGCTACTCGCCCCATCACCGATCGCTCGGCGGGACGCTCACGGCCGCGTTCGATCAGCTTCTCGCCCACACGCAGAGCATCGTCGAGGCCGGTCTGGCGAACGGATTCGACGCGGTCGTCCTCGTCAACGGCCACGGCGGAAACCGGGCGCTCGTCGGCGCAGTCGTCAGCGAAGTGGGCTACGCGAATCCGGACAGTCAGGTGCTCGGGTTCACCTACTTCGACCTCGCGACCGATCTCGTCGAGGAGATTCGAGACAGCGATCTCGGCGGCATGGCCCACGGCGGTGAGTTCGAGACGTCGCTCGTGTTCCACCTGGATCCCTCGCTCGTCGATCGAGACGCCATGGACGCCGAACCGTTCGACGAACCGTACGATCTCGGAGACGAGGACCTCGTCCAGCCGGGGCCACTCGGGGTCTACCGGCCGTTCGAGGAGTACTCCGAATCGGGTGCGATCGGTGCCCCCGAACGCGCCTCCGCAGAAAAAGGCGAGGTGCTCTTCGAGTATCTCACGGACGAGATCGCCGACCTCTTCGAAGCGATCCACGTCCAGAATCGGTAATCGGCTACCTCGAGCGATATCACTACCGACCGACAGCGGTGACGAACAGTCGCTCGACAAGGCGGAGATCCCTGGTATCGACCACCGCGTCGACCGTCTCGGAGACGCCGTCGTCGATCCGATCGTCCGGATCGAACAACACCGACGTCCCCGCGACTTCGAACGCCTCCTCGTCCGTATGCGAGTCGCCGACGTAGAAGACGTCAGTCGTGGTGATCTCGCGGTCGCGACAGATCCGTTCGAGGACGTCGTCTTTCTCGTTCGGACCGACCCCGGCGTCGACGCCGGTGATCGATCCCGAATCGTCGAACCGGATCTCGTTGCCCCGAACGAACGCGGGCTCGAATTTCGACAACACGTCCTGCAGGTTCGTCACGCCGGCGCTGACCGTCCCGAACGGAACGTTCGCGTCCGAAATCGTCTCGAGTAACTCGCCCGCCCCTCGAGTGAGCTTGACAGCCGATGCGGCACGATCGATGTGGGTTTTCTTGACGCCGCGACCGTCCAACAGGGCCGCGTTCTCGTCACACCACTCGGCGAACGTCAGTTCGTCCTCGCGGTATCGCTCCGTCAGACGCTTCCCCTGTTCACGGGTGCCGAACAGCTCCTGTAAGAGGAGCCAGCCGCCGCGCTGGTCGACGAGCGTTCCGTCGAAGTCGAACACCGCGAGCTCCGGCCGCGGGTTCGTACCCCACGTCGACGCCTCGGGAAACGAGACGTCGGGGGAGTCGACGATAGTTCGATTCGTCACGGGAGGCTCACCTTGCCCATCACGACCGGTTGGTCCGCCCCCGTCGCGCCTGGGACGTTGTTCGGTCGACCGTCGAGGCGGGCGACGCCCATGAGTGCGAACAGCGCGGCTTCTTTCGCGTCGGGATCGAACCCGAGCGTCGACAGCCGATAGACGTCACACGCCACGCGCTCGGACAGCATGGCCATCAACGTAGGGTTGTACGCCCCGCCGCCCGAGACGAACATCTCGTCGGGGTAGGGCTCCGCGAAGCGCTCGTAGGCCTCGGCGATCGTTTCGGCCGTAAACGCCGTCGCCGTCGCGACGATATCCGCATCCTCGAGTCCGCGGTCGCGTCCCGCGTCGATAAACCGGCGAGCGTATTCGTGACCGAACTCCTCCCGGCCGGTCGTCTTCGGCGGTGACTCGTCGAAGTAGGGGTCTTCGATGAATCGATCGATCATCGACTCGTCGGGCGTTCCCCCCGCGGCGATCTCCCCGTCGACGTCGTAGGTCCGTTCGCCGTCCGTGAGGATCTCGACGACGGCGTCGATGACCATGTTTCCTGGCCCGGTGTCGAACGCGCGGACGTCGTCCCGTCCGGGCGATGGCGGGAGAAGCGTACAGTTTCCGATACCGCCGACGTTCTGCAACGAACGGTGGTGTTCCCCGTCACTGAACGCCGTCGCGTCCAGATACGGTGCCAGCGGGGCACCGTGACCCCCCGCCGCGACGTCCGCCGTCCGGAAGTCGGAGACCGTCTTCACGCCCGTCTCCCGCGCGATCACGCTTCCGTCCGCGATCTGGAGGGTCGACCGCCGGGGAGTGGCGACGCCAGGAAGCGACTCCCGGGTTCCGATGTGCCAGATCGTCTGGCCGTGACTGCCGATGACCGCGACGTCGTCGGGGTCGACTCCCGCCTCGTCCATCGCCCGCGTCGCGACGTCCGCGAGGAGGGTTCCGAGTCCGACGTTCAGCCGGCAGGCCTCGTCGACGGTCCCCGTCTCCTCGTCACAGAGTTGTACCAGCCGCTCTCTGAGTTCGTCCGGATACTCCTCGGAGACGAACGACTCGACGGTGACCTCGTAAGGATACTCCTCGTTTCTCCCCGTCTCCGTCACCGAACAGCAGGCGGCGTCGATCCCGTCGAGAGAGGTCCCCGACATGAGGCCAACGGCGTACCGCGGCCCGCCGCCGTCAGTTCTGACCGAGGAGCGGTCGGTCTGCGGAGGCGTACCCGACGTTTGGCTCGTACGGGGGTGGTCGTCCGATCGATGCGCTCGTGACGTCGTCTCGTCTGCGTTAGCTGTCATGGAGTGATTTTCTGAAGACGTATTCGTCGATCCCAGGCTGTACGTATCCCTCGAGTCGGCCGACCTGGTCGTAGCCGCGGTGGCGGTAGAACGCCTGTGCCGCCTCGTTAAAGTCCGAGACGAGCAGGAACAGCTCGTCGCTCGTCGTCTCCGTCGAGACGAACCGTTCGGCGTGGTCCAGCAACGCGGAGCCGATGCCCTGGCCCTGTGCGTCCTCGGCGACGCCGATCAGTTTGAGATAGCCCGATCGATCGAACGCGCCGTTCGGAACCGTCCACGCGAAGCCGGCGACGGTGTCGTCGACGGTCCCAATGGCGAGCAAGTCGTCGTCCGCGACGTCTGCCACCTCGAGTCGGTAGCTCTCCTCGTAGACCGTCCACGGCGAGGTCGTCGACAGGATCTCGTTGATCGCCTCGAAGTCGTCGTCCTCGTATCGTCGAACGTCGACGCTCATGGGGAATCAGCCCTCGAGTCGGTCGCGGCGGTGACGTCGTGGACTCGCCGGCGAAACGAGGCCAGGGAGCCGTCCGGATCCATCGCCAGAACGTGGTTCGTGAGCACGACGACGAATCGGTCGGCGCGCGGATCCATCCACATCGATGTGCCGGTGAATCCGGTGTGGCCGAAGGCCTCCGCCGACCACGCCGTTCCGGGCGTGTCGGCGTCCCCGAGTTTCCAGCCAAGGCCCTGTCGCGTCTCCATCGATTCGAGCACGTCGGTTCGCAGCCGTTCGACCATCCCTGGCGAGAGGTATCGTTCCCCTTCGTACTCGCCGTCGGACAGCAGCATCCGAGCGACGGTCGCCAGATCGCGACCCGTCGAAAAGACGCCGGCGTTCCCCGATTCGCCGTCCATCGCCCGGGCGAGATAGTCGTGGGGCTCCCCCTCGAGAACCCGCCCCTCCCAGCGGCGGTCGCGCGTCGCCGCCACGTTCTCGACCGAGGTCGGCCCGAGAACGGTCTCCTCGAGGCCGAGTGGGTCCGTGACGTGGCGCTCGAAGAGCGTCGCGAGAGAGTCGTCGGTCACGCGGCGGAGGACCTCCCCGAGGAAGACGAAGTTCAGATCGCTGTAGACGTGCCACTCGCCGGGCTCGGCAAGCACCGAGAGCGGGCTGTCGAACAGCGACTCGAGGACGGCGGATGTAGACTCCCAGCCGAACGGAAACGCCTTGTACGGCGGGAGGCCGGACGTATGCGTCAGTAAGGAGTGCAGCGGAATCTCCCCCCGCGGCGTTCCCTGGAGTTCGTCGACGTGATCGCTCATCGTCGACGAGAGCGTCAGTTTCCCTTCCTGGACGAGGCGGACGGTGATGGTCGTCGTCGCGACCACCTTCGTGAGTGACGCCACGTCGAACGCCGTCTCCGACGTGACCGGATCGCCGGCGGTGTTTCGGTCCCCGACGCAGAGTTCCGCGTCCACGCCGGCGCTCGAGCCCACGAGGACGACCGCACCGTCGAACAGGCCGCGCTCGAGACCGCGCTCGAGGACCGGTCGGAGCGGATGGGAGTTACGGGACGGTGCCGGCTCAGTCATTCGACACCTCCGGTCCGGTGTCCTCGATCCGATCCGGGGCCGCGTCCGTCGGTTCGCCGATCGTGCCGGTCCGCGTATTTGGATCGGTGAAGTGACACCGATACTGGTGGTCGGACGAGACGAACGCGGACTCGGGCTCGACCGCCGAACACGCCTCCTGGGCGAGCGGACACCGGGTGTGGAATCGACAGCCGGATGGCGTGTCGATCGGATCCGGTGGCTGTCCTTCGAGTCGGATCTGTGCGGTTTCGCTCCCGCCGATCTCCGGAACTGCCGAGAGCAGCGACTGAGTGTAAGGATGGGCCGGCTCATCGAATATCGTCCCGGTCGGCGCTACCTCGACCAGTTCGCCGAGGTACATGACCCCCACGCGGTCGGTGATGTAGCGGATGGTCCGCAGATCGTGGGAGATGAACACGAGCGTCAGGTCGTACTCCTCCTGGATCTCGGTGATGAGCTCGAGAATCTGGGCCTGGACGGTGACGTCCAGGGCGCTCGTGGGCTCGTCCGCGACGATAAACGACGGGTTGACGCTGATCGCCCGTGCGATCTCGACGCGTTGTTTCTGCCCGCCGGAGAGTTCGTGGGGATACCGGTGGCGCATTCCGGGATCGAGGCCGACGCGGTCGAGAAGCGACCGGATCTCCGCCGCCCGCTCCGTCTCGTCGAGGTCGCGGTGAAGCTCGAGCGGTCGCCGAAGGATGTCCCCGATTCGTTTACGCGGGTTCAGCGACGACGACGGATCCTGGTGGATGAACTGGATCTCCGACCGGATGGGGCGCAACTCGCGGTCCGACAGGGTGGTCAACTCGGTCCCACGGAAGGTGATCGATCCGCCCGTCGGCTCCTCCAGCCGGAGTAACGTTCGTGCGAGCGTCGACTTGCCACAGCCGCTCTCGCCGACGAGTCCGAACGTCTCCCCCTCGGCGAGCGTAAGCGAGACGCCGTCGACCGCCCTGACGTACTGCGTGGCCCCGACGAGCGAGGCGAGCACCCCCTCGTTCACCCGGAAGTACTTCTCGAGATCGCGAACCTCGAGGATCGGTTCCGTCCCGCCGACGGATTCGGGCGTCGACTCCTGTGAATCGTTCGCGTTCATGGCTCACCTCCGTCCGTCTCCGGCCGACCTCGATCTGCGTTCTGTCGATCCTCGTCCGACGGCGACCGACGCGGTGCCAGGCCGTCGCCGCTCCCGTAGAGGACGCAGTGGACGGCGTGTCCCGTCGGATCGTTTCGCCGGGGAGACGGGACGTCGTCGTCTCCGCCCTCCCGGACGGGGAGTGGTTCGTCCGCCGTCGTGACCGGATACTCCGGCGGGAACCGGGCGTCACAGCAGGCCGTCGCCGACGGACACCGGGGACCGAACGGACAGCCGGGCGGTTTGTCGGTCGGGTCCGGAACCTGGCCCGCGAGCGGATCGAGCGTCTGGCCACCCTCGAGGCTCGGGATGCTGTCGAGGAGCGCCTGCGTGTAGGGGTGTTTCGGGTGTGCGAACAGTTCGTCGGTCGGCGCCCGCTCGACGACTCGACCGGCGTACATCACGGCGACACGGTCACAAATTTCGTTGACGACGCCCATGTCGTGGGTGATGAACAACACCGCCGTATCGAACTCGGCTTGCACTTCGTCGATCAGGTCCAGGATCTGTGCCTCGATGGTCACGTCGAGTGCCGTCGTCGGCTCGTCCGCGATCAGCAGGTCGGGCCGACAGCTGATCGCCATCGCGATCATCGCACGCTGTTTCATGCCGCCCGAGTACTCGTGGGGGTACTCGAGTGCGCGCTGTTCCGGGGCGGGAATACCCACTCGCTCGAACAACTCGACGGTCTGCTCCCAGGACCGCTCGTAGTTCGTCGGGTGGGACTTCGACCGAAGCAGATTGCCGAGTACGGACGTCTCGAGTCGGCTGATCCCCTCGTTCGGGATCGACCGATGGGTCCGGATCGTCTCGGAGATCTGGTCGCCGACCGTAAGGACGGGGTTGAGCGACGACCCGGTCTCCTGGAAGATCATCGAGATTCGATCGCCGCGGATTTCGCGGAGTTCGTCGTCGGTTTTCGTGAGCAGCTGCTGGTCGTCGAATTCGACCGAGCCGTCGATTCTGGCCGATTCCTCGAGCAATCCGAGAATCGTCGCGGCGGTGACCGACTTGCCGCTGCCGCTTTCGCCGACGAGACCGACCGTCTCTCCGGGTTCGATCGACAGCGAGACGTCCGTTACCGCTTCGACTGGCCCCTCCTGGGACGGAAAGGTCACCGAGAGGTCGCTGATGTCGAGTAACTGCTGTGGTGGGTTCGACTGATCTCGCTCCGTCTCGATTCTCGCCGTCTCGACGTTTCGATCGTGGCTCATCGGGTAGCCTCCATTTCGTCTCCTTGGTGTGGGTCGAGGGCGTCGCGAAGCGCGTCGCCCACGAAGTTGAGATTCAACACGGTGAACATGATGGCGAGACCTGGGGCTATCGTCCACCACGGTGCGTGCGTCATGAACTGGCGACTATCCGCCAGCATACGTCCCCAGGACGGGTCCGGTGGGGGAACGCCGAGTCCGAGAAACGAAAGGGCACTCTCGAGTAAGATGGCGACGGCCATACTGATCGTCCCCTGGACGATGATCGGGGCCGTAATATTCGGGAGGATCTCCGATCCGATGATCCGGAAATCTGACTCCCCGATCGATCGGGCGGCCTGAACGAACTCCTCATCTTTGACCGACAGGACGCTCCCGCGGGTAATCCGGGCGAAGATCGGCCAGTAGACCACCCCGACAGCGATGATCACGTTGTACCAGTTTTGGCCCATGATCGCGACCATCGCGAGTGCGAGCAACAGTGCCGGGAACGAGAAGATCGTATCGGCAAAGCGCATGATCCCCTCGCCCAGCAGGCCCTCGTAGTAGCCGGCGATCGCACCGAGCGTGACGCCGACCCCGGCCGCGACGGCGACCCCGACGAACGCGACGATAAGCGAGGTGCGAGCGCCGAGTGCCACCCGCGCGAGGATATCTCGGCCGTACCGATCGGTGCCAAACGGATGGACGAACGATGGCGCCTGATTCATCTGGTCCAGATTGGTCGCCGTCGGGTCGTGGGGAAGGACGAACGGACCGAACACCGCAACGAAGATGGTGATTCCGAGCCCGATCGTTCCGACGAGTGCGAGTCGGTCGTTGCGGACGGTTCGTGCGAACACCGACAGAAACGACTGCTGGTCCGATGTCTCGGCCGGTTCGCTGTCGACGTCGGCGGTTGTCTGTGTCTCACTCATAGCGAATCCTCGGATCGAGATAGGTATACAGGATGTCGACGACGAAGTTGACCGTCGTAAATAGGAACGCCGTAACCAACAAGACACCCTGTAAGATCAGGAAGTCCCGGTTCAGGACGCCGTTTAAGGCGAGCCGTCCGAACCCCGGGAGCGCGAAGATCTCCTCGATGACGATCGAGCCGCCGAGCAGGTAGCCCAGGTTGATGCCGATGATCGTCACCGTAGGGATGAGCGCGTTCATGATCGAGTGTTTGTTCTGTATCAACGCGGGGACGAGCCCCTTCGATCGTGCGACTTCGACGTATTGCTGGTCCATCACCTCGAGCAGGCTCGAGCGCATGTACCGCATCACGATCGCCGCCTGTGCCGTCCCCAGCGCGATCCACGGGAGGATCAGGTGTCGGATTCCCTGGATCGGGTCCGCAAGCGGCGAAACGAATCCGGACGCCGGAAGCACCCGGAGATACTCGGCAAACACCAGGATCAGGAGGATCCCGAGGAAGAAGTTCGGAATCGCGATTCCGGAGTAGGCGGCGATGGTCGCGCCGGAGTCGAACTTCGTGTTCCGCCGAGTCGCGGAGACGATCCCGGCCGGAATGCCGATGAAGATCGAGACGAGGAGAGCGCCACCGGCCAGCCAGAACGTCACCGGAAGCGTCTGGACGATGAGGTCGCTCACCGGCTGTCCGTACATGATCGACGTGCCGAGATCCCCGGACAGAACATCGCCCAGCCAATCGAAGTATCTCACGTACAACGGCTGGTCGAGCCCGAGATCCTCACGGATCATCTGGACCTGTTCCTCGGACGCTTCCGTCCCGAGCATCGTCCGGACCGGATCGCCCCCAGCCACGTTGATCAGCAAAAAGGCGATCAGCGTCACGCCAAACATGACGGGAACGTACTGGGCGATTCGCTTGACGACGTAGCGTTTCATTTGGGAGATATCAGTTATCGATAGTAACGTTGTGGAAGCTCGTGAGGTTTGCGATCTCGAGTTCGTATCCCTCGACTTCGCTGCGGTAGCCGACGGACTCGTCGTCGAAGTAGAGGTACGTCATGGGCACCTCCTCCTGGACGATCGATTCGATCTCGCCGTAAATATCCGCGCGAGCGTCGGGATCGGTCTCTGAACGACCCTCCTCGAGCAGTTCGTCGACCCGGTCGTTTTCGTACGCCCAGTGGTTCCAGGCACCCTCCGAGTGGTACTGCCTGTAGTACCAGCCGTCGGGGTCGACACGCCCGCTCCAGGAACCGATCGCCATCTCGTAGTCGTTGTCGACCCAGACCTCGTCGAGCCAGGTCGAGAAGTCGAGTTCGACGACCTCGACGTCGAATCCGAGCTCGGAGAGATGTCCCTGGATCAGCGTCGCCGCGTCCGCACCGGGTCCGGGAGTACGGGAGACCTTGATCGACGTTTCGACCGACTCCGGATCGACACCCGCGTCGTCGAGCAACTCGAGTGCGTGGTCGATATCCTGGGACGGGACAGGGCCCGGATCGATCGTGTTCTCCCACTCGCTGGCTGGTGGAATCGGATAATGAACCGGTTCACCGTGGCCGAAGAGTACCCCCTGAATGATCGCATCCCGGTCGATCGCGTGACTCACAGCGCGTCGAACGCGTGCGTCGTCGAACGGCGCTTCGTCGCCGTTGAACCAGTAGCCCTGATTGAAGAGGCCAGTCTGGGTCGCGACCTCCGTTTCACTGCTCCCGGAGACATCCTCGATGTCCTGGAACGGAACGCTCTCGAGAAGGTGGGTATCACCGACCTCGAGGGCCGTCAGTCGGGCCGCTGGCTCGGGGACGATATCGAACTCCACGCTCTCGAGTGCGGGAACGCCGTCGACGTGATAGTCGTCGAAGGCCTCGATCTCGACGCCCTGATTGACCGTCCAGTCGACGAACGAGAACGGGCCCGTGCCGACCGGATGTTCCTGGAGGTCGACCTCGTCGGCGGCCCCCTCGGGGATGATCTCGACGGACTCCGCGAACGCCGTGAGCATCGGTGCGAACGGTTCCTCGAGGTCGAATCGCACCGTGTACTCGTCGACCGCCTCGACGGAGTCGACTCGCGTGAAGTTCTCCGCACGGGGCGAGCCGACGTCCGGATCCATCACCCGTTCGAACGTATAGACGACGTCGGCGGCGGTCATCTCGCCGCCGATCGGTTCGTGAAACTGGACGCCCTCTTTCAACGAGATGGTGTACTCGGTCTCGTCGTCGCTGATCTCGTAGTCCGTCGCGAGCAGTGGCTCCGGCTCGAGGTCGGCGTTGAGCCGGAACAACCCCTCGACGACGTTCTCGAGGACCCGCTGGGCCATGTTGATCGTCGTCAGATGTGGATCGAAGTTCTCGGGATCGTCGGGAAACGTCACGTTGAGAACCTGGCCGGCCCCCACGCCGTTTCCGTTGCCGTTGCCGTTCCCACCAATTCCTTCCTGTGGCTCCGTGTCGTCATCACTACACCCTGCGAGTGCGGTTCCGACCGCGACTCCGGAGACGGCACGCAGAGCGTTACGTCTAGAGATGCCGACGTCATTGCTATCGCGTTGCATACTTCGAGTAGCGAACTGTTTTGGATCAATATAAAACTACCGAGGAGCGGGACCGAGACGAGGGCGTCAACGAACCCCTCGAGGCGAGGCGCTAGTCGTA
The DNA here is from genome assembly GCF_008245225.1 of Natrialba swarupiae. Lineage (GTDB taxonomy): Archaea > Halobacteriota > Halobacteria > Halobacteriales > Natrialbaceae > Natrarchaeobius > Natrarchaeobius swarupiae. Next base: position 67,626 of record NZ_VTAW01000015.1, on the reverse strand, counting down.
GAGCAGATACTCGGCGTTCTCCTCGAGAAACTGGGCGGCCTCGCGTTCCCACCCTTCGACGACGTGATCGATCGTCATCCGAAGATTGGCCCCGTTTCGAACGTCTGCTGTCGCGGTTCGCAGTTCGGATCCACCCGTGAGCTCGTCGATCGGATAGCCACCGTTGGTTCGGACCCAGCCGCACTCGGCGTACTCGTAAAATGCAGTAAGTACCATCGTCACGCCGACTCTGATCGGATCGAACGTCTCTCGGTCGAGTACGTGCACCTGGACGCCCTCGACGTCCGATCGCTCGTGCTTCGAGAACATGGGGGTGAAATACGCGGGTCTGAACTTCACCCCGGGGGGATCGATGTCGTTCAACATCGCCGCGAACGCCGTCGCGTCGACCCAGGGTGCGCCGATCAGTTCGAACGGGTTCGTGGTCCCGCGACCTTCCGACAGCGTCGTCGCCTCGAAGAGACACGTCCCCGGATAGACGAGTGCGGTATCCAACGACGGCATGTTCGGAGACGGCGGAACCCACGTCAACTCGAGGTCGTCGAACCACCGGTCGCGGGACCACCTCTCCATCTCGACGATGCTGAGATCGGCGTCCAGGGCCATCTCGTTTGCGAAGTAGCGTCCGAGTTCCCCGACCGTCATCCCGTGGACGATCGGAAGCGCGGCCCCGCCGGGTTGTCCTGCGAGTGTCCCGGCAGAACCGAACGGGGCGATGGGGTTGGGACGATCCAGCACCGTCACGGGCGTGTCCGCCTTCGCCGCCTCGGCGAGGACGCGTCCGAGGACGCGAGCGAACGTCGAAAAGCGCGTCCCGACCTCCTGGATGTCGTAGATCAGTCGATCGAGGTTCGCGATCTGCTCGACCGTCGTTCCGTTCGGGCCGCCGTTTCGACCGGTGCCCTGGGACGTCAGATCGTACACCGGAAGTCCCGTCTTCTCGTCGATATGCTCGGTAATCTCGTCCTGGGAGTGTTCGTTCCCACGGATACCGTGTGTCGGACCGAACAGCGCCTCGAGGTCGACGGCGTCACTGCCGTTCAAGAGATCGATCGTCGACTCGAGATCGGCCGTGACTCCCGACGGGTTCGTAACGAGTCCGACCGTCGGAGACACTCGTCCCCGATCCGCATCGAGAAACGCTTCGATCCCTAGTGTAACCATTCTACTAAATCAGTCTACGACCATCGTAAATAAACGCTTCTACTACCGCTGTCCGGCTACCGATCACGGGTCGACCCGCCGAAGCCAGTCGACGTGGTCGTCGGTCATCAACGAGTGGTTGTAGACGTGGACGGCCGCCGGCTCTTCCTCGAGTACCGCGTCGACCGCCTCCATCCACTCCGACTCGTCGGCCCAGAGGGACGGATCGACCGTGATCCCCGCCTCGGTTCGGATCCCCGTCCGGTCCCGAAGTCGGCGAACGCGTCCGTCCGTCATCGCCGTATCGTCCGAGTAATACAGCGCCGTCACCGAATCCAGGTGCGGTGCGAGTCGTTCGAGATCGACGCCCGCCCACCGGCCGTCGTCGACACCCCTCCCCAATCCGTCCGCGACGTAGTAGTTCAACGGGACGTCGCCGCTACTCCCAGCGAGACGCGAGACGAGCTGGGTGATCGTCTCCTGTCTAAACGCCAGTAGATCTGCGAGACGCGGGTGTTCGTCCACGAGGTCGGTTATCGACGTCTCCTGGGGATCGGTGACGCCGTTCAACGACCGCGAGAGGAGATCCCGGACCAACTGTGCAGTCGCCTCGAGGTCGACGTCGGCCCGTTCCTGGCAGGCCTCACAGAAACACTGCGAGAGCAGGACCCGGCTCACATCGTCGGTCGCGGCGAAGTTCTTCAGATGCCCGTAGGACTCGCCGTGGGGATGAAACGCCGTCGGGTAACCGATCGACTCGAGGTCGATCCGACTCACCCCGCGGTCTGTGAGCGCGCTGACGAGCGCCGACAGGTAGCTCTGGACGGCCGGGTTGCTGGGACAGAGCCCGTGTTCGTGTTCGGTTCCGAAGGGGCCGACGGGACGGTACTCGGGGTGTTCGCTCGCCAGTCGAGAGCTGTGGAGACAGACCGTCCAGGCGGATACCTCTAGATCCGCGTCGGCTGCAGCCTCGATCACGTCGTCGAGGGGATCGGACGACCCGGGGAGGTCACAGACGGGTGGCTCGATCGGGGAGTCACGAAACTGCTCTCCCGTCGGACGGAAGAAACATCCACCGGGTGAATCGGTAAAGGGGTTCGATTCGGCGCGGGGATTGAGCGTCCTGATCGAATGATAGTGAGCCGCGACGTTGATTCGATCGACGCCCGCAGCGGCTAGCTCCCGGCAGGTTCGGTCCAATCCCGTCTCCCGGAGTGCCCACGGATACGCCCAGACGGCCGTCATTCGGAATCCCCGTTGCCAGTCGTTCGCATCCCGACCGCGTTCTTCCCGCCGATCATACGTCGAGACGGTAGCGTTCGACCGCTGACTCGTCGACCGTAATCCCGAGGCCGGGGCCGGTGGGGACCGGATACGCCCCATCCTCGACCTCGAATGGATTCTCGATCACGTAATCGTCCCACCCGTAATAGACCGAATCCGGCGCGAGATCGATGGCAGGAGTCGAGCCGACGAGATGAAGCATCGCCGCGGTTTTGATCCCGAGATCGAACCCGCAGTGATGGGAGACCGAGACGCCGGCCGCCTGGGCCTCCGCGGCCTGCCCTCGAGCAGCCGAGAGACCGCCGGCCGGAACGAGATCGACGACGGCGGCGTCGATCGCGTCAGCTTTGAGCAGTTGCCGGAGATTGCCGTTGAAGTACGTATCCTCGTTGACGCCGATCGGCGTCCGCGTCCGGGACCGCAGCGACGCGTAACTCCCGAACGTCTCCGTCCGAAGCGGCTGTTCGATGTACTCGAGGAGGATTCCTTGCTCTTCTAAGCGCGTCAACGCACGAACGGCCTCGGTCATCGTCCACCCCTGGTTCGGATCCAGACGGAAGTCGAGTTCGCCGTCGACGGCGTCGTACATCGCGGACAACCGCTCGACGTCGACGTTCCAGTCCGGTCCCGCCTTCGTCTTCAGCGCCGTAAATCCCGCCTCAGCGGCCTCTCGAGCGTGGGTTGCGGACTCGTCGGGCGAGAGAATACCCAGACAGAACGCGACGTCGACGGCGTCGGTCACGCGTCCGCCGAGCAGTTCCGAGATGGGCGCGTCGGTTTTCTTTCCGAGGGCGTCCCAGACGGCAGTGTCGACCGCGCCCAGAAACGGGTCGATCCGAACGTAGGGGTAGTAAAACTCCTCGAGGACCGCGTGTGCGTTCTCGATCGGTTCGCCGATCAGTTCCGGTGCGACCACGTCCTCGATGACAGTTTTCGTGACGGTGGCCGATTTGAGGGCGACCAACATCTCCCCCCAGCCGACGGTTCCGTCGTCGGTCTCCAGTCGGACGAGCACGCGATCGACCGACTCGACCTGATCGTGATTGCTGACGTACGGGGCCAACCCGAGGTCCTCCTCGAGTGGGGCGACACCCATCCGTACGGGGATCGCCTCCAAGCCAGTGATCGTCATGTACCTCATGCTCGTGGCGTCCTATATCAATCCTTGTGATGGGGATCCGAGGTTCGAGCCAGAACGAGAGCAAACTCGTTTCAGCAGTGTCGAAACCGAGTTCCCAACAGTTCTGGAGCGATGTTACGAGTGAGCAATACGGAGATCGATGACGTTCGCGGTGTGTTTGACGTGATCGATTGCGCCGTCGACGTCGTCGAAACTGCCACCAGCGCCAGCGATTCCGATCGCCGCCACGATCGTTCCGCTCTCGTCTTTGATCGCCGTGCCGATACTCGTCACGCCGGGAAGGCGACCACCAACCTCGACCGCGATACCGCGTTCTCGGACCTCAGCGAGGGTGTCGTGGAGTTCAGCCGGTTCGGATATCGTCGACTCGGTTCGTTCGGGTAGCCCGAATCGGTCGACGATCTCGTCGATCTTCTCGTCGGACAGATACGCCATGTACGCCTGGCCGACCCCGGAACTGTGCAACGGCAGTCGGTTTCCGGGGCGGAGGTCGACCGGAACCGCCCCATCGGCTCGAGAGACGTAGAGTACGACGCCGACGCCGTTTTCCTCGGTAAGGAGGAAGGCGGTCTGGCCGGTTTCGGCGGCGAGTTGATCCAACTCGTCTTGGGCCGGCAGGTACGCTTCCCGAGTTCGACGAGCGTATTCGCCGAAGTCGAGAAACCGCAGTCCGACGTGGTACTGGTGTCCCTGCTTGACGACGTAACCGCGTTCCAGAAGCGTCGAAAGGTGATTGTGAACCGTACTGTTGGGCAATCCGACGGCATCGGCGATCTCGGTAAGTCTAGCCCCGTTCAGTTCCCGGAGCATTTCGATGATGTCCAGCGACCGAGCCGTCGTTTTGACGGCGTTTTCGTCGTTTTGGGGCATGATTCTGATTATCGCTACTTTATCCTGAATTGTAATAACTGTTCTCATGGAACAACCCGTTCGAGGGACACTGATTTCAGCATGGCTGAAACCGTCGTCGTGGATTTACAGTCATACATTCGTAATAGGCCCGGTGAGAGAAGCGCAAGCGACCGCTCCGCCGAACCGACGTTCGAACATGGGTAACTCCCCGGCGTTCGATCGAGAATCGGTTTCCGTCGAACGGCCCCGTCTCGAGGAGTGAGTCGACACGACCACCGCTACGACCGATTCTGAACGGAGCGGTCGATGGACAGTCAGTTCCGATCTGCGCGTGACGAATCCACGAGATCGAAGCCATTATTACCCCGCGGTGATCGATCTCGTACCGTCGAATGAACGAAATCGAAACAGAGCACGCACCAGCGAGTATCGGCCCCTTCTCACAGGCGATCGTCGACGACGGACGAATTTTCGTGTCAGGACAGGGGCCCGTCGATCCGGAAACCGGCGAGATCGTTTCGACGGACATCCGAGAACAGACCCATCGGACGCTGAAAAACGTCGAAGCAATCCTCGAGGCGGCGGGAAGCTCCCTCGAGAACACGGTAAAAGCCACCGTGTTCGTCACGGACATCGACGACTACGACGCGATAAACGAGGTCTACCAGGAGTATTTCAGCGATCCGTATCCCGCTCGTAGTGCCGTACAGGTCGTCGAGTTACCGATCGATATCGGAGTTGAAATAGAAGTAATCGCGACGGAGTGACTGGCACAACACACGCAAAGAGAGGCGTCGACGCCGACACGATCCAACTTCCGTACGCGCCGTTACAGTGACGCCCCGAATCTTCCCTCGTAATCGAATCAGCTCACGAGTTCTGGGACCGCGACTCGGGATGGGGATCGTCGAACCCCGACTGTGGATCGGCGCTGGATGAGAGTGACGAACACGTAGTGTAATTGATTCGTAACTAACCGATACTGTATCATCATTCGATTCTGACTCGACTCCGAAGACAACGAACTCGAGCTTCGAAAGTCGGCACATCCGAGCGTAATCGTCGGCAGTCATCGCAGTCCCGATCGCGAACCAACAGCCGACGGCAGCCCTGCTGGTCGCTCGAGTGCGAGCGGTGAGTGAATCACGTCGCCGAACGACGCCGATAACAGGTGAAAACAGATACCAATCTTACAGAAACGTTGATGTGTATCGGGGAGAGAACCAGAGGTATGCGGTATTATCAACGATCCGTCGACGGGAATACGCACCTCGTCGGAGAGCGAGACGGGGCGTATTCCGACCTCTCGACGGCGAACCCGCGCCTGCAGACGTTCGACGATCTCCTGTACGCGTCGAACGTCGCGGAGACGGAGATCGATACGATCGCCCGTCGACTGATCGACGAGGCGGAGCCGATTCCGTCCGAGGACGTCGGCGGCGAGTCGTTGATCGAGCCCGTAACCCCCCAGGAAGTGTGGGCTGCAGGCGTCACCTATCGGATCAGCGAGGAGGCTCGAGAGGCCGAGAGTTCGAAGCCGGAGTTCTATCTCGAGGTGTACGACAGCGATCGCCCGGAGCTGTTCTTCAAGGCCACGCCCGAACGGGTCGTCGGACCGAACGACCGGGTCGGAATCCGGGGCGACTCGGACTGGAACGTACCCGAACCCGAACTCGGCGTCGTCCTCTCGGGCAGAGAGATCGTCGGCTACACGATCGGCAACGACATGAGCAGCCGGGCGATCGAGGGTGAGAACCCGCTGTATCTCCCGCAATCGAAAGTGTACGATCGATGCTGTGCTATCGGTCCGGCGGTTCGGTCGGCCGCGTCGATCGACGATCCCGCCGACCTCGAGATCCGGATGCGCATCGAGCGAGACGGCGACGTGTTGTACGACGAGTCGACGAACACGAGTCGGATGGTACGTTCGATCGACGAGCTGGTCGACTGGTATCTCAGACACAACGCGGTCCCCGACGTCTCCGTCTTGCTGACCGGCACGTCACTCGTCCCCGACGACGAGTTCACCCTCGAGCCGGCCGATCGGATCGAGATCGGCATCGAGGGAATCGGAACGCTCTCGAATACGGTCACCGAGGTGTGATCCGGCGGACAGGAGACCACATCACCGCATCGCGAGAACGGCCTCCATCGCCTCGTCCGGGTCGCCGGTCGGCGAGAACTCACAGCCGACGTAGCCATCGTACCCGGTGTCGTCGATGGCCTCGAAGATGGTCTCGTAGTCGAGTTCCCCCGTTCCGGGTTCGTGTCGACCCGGAACGTCGGCGACGTGGAAGTGACCGATTCGATCGACGTGTTCCGTGATCGTCTGGATCACGTTCCCCTCGGTGATCTGCTGGTGATAGAATTCGTACAGCAGCTTCACGTTCGGCGAACCGACGTCGTCGACGATCGCGAACCCCTCCGCGGAACGGGAGAGATAGTGTCCCGGATGGTCGACCGCCGTGTTCAACGGCTCGAGAGCGATCGTAACGCCCGCCCGTTCGGCCTCGGGAGCGACTCGAGAGAGTGCGTCGACGACTGCCTCGCGCTGGACGTCCCGGCCGAGGTCGTCCTGCTCCGGGCCGGTCGTCGCGATGAGCGTCGAGACTCCGAGCGCCGCCGCCGTCTCGATCGACTCCCGGATCGTCTCGACGGCCCCGTCGATCTCGTCAGGGTCGGTGAGCGTTCCCCCCGCCAGACAGCCGATGATCGGAACGCCTGCATCGGCGGCAGCCGACTCGAGGGCGTCGAGGTCCTTCTCGCGCCAGCCCCAGAACTCGACGGCGTCGGCACCGACGGCACCGGCCCGGCGCACGCGCTGCGCGAACGATTCGTCCTCGTAGACCATCTCGAGGCAGACGGAGATTCGCGGCATCTACTCGCCTTCCGCCTCGGTCGGCTCCGGCCGAACGTCGCCGTCGTCGATCATCGACTCGAGTGGGTTGTCCTCGATCTCGAGCGGGAGGTCGACCCGCCCGCGGCGGCGAGCAGACTCCCAGGTCGCGAAGATGAGTTCGGTCGCGTTGAGCGCGTTCCGCGCGCCGAGTTCCGGTTTCTCCCCGGTCTCCAGACAGCGAACGACGTCGGCGATCGCGCGGTAGACGAGTTCCCAGTCGTGGAGGCCGTCGTCGGTCTCGACTGTCTCCCAGCCCTCGCGTCCGTCCCCTCGGATGCGCAAGGTCGGGAGATTCCCGTCGCCTGCAGGGCCGAGCTCGATCGTCCCGTCGGTACCGACGAGTCGGTTGTGACAGTCGATCGCACTCGTCGGGCTGTTCTCCCCGAGGCTGTCGCTGGTTCCGAGCCCGTGGACGCCGTTTTCGTACTCCCAGAGCACGAGCGCCTGGTTTTCGTTGTGCGTTCCGAACAGGACGTTCCGCTCGGAGTACTCGATCTGGCCGAGCGCCCAACTCGCCGGCAGTTCGTCGTTGAAGTAGTTACAGAGGTCGAACGAGTGACTCCCGTAATCGAAGATACCGACCGGCGCGGCGAACTCGATCCGCTCGAGGTCGCCGATCTCGCCCTCGTCGAGCAACCGCTTTGCCGTCCGAACCGCGTCGCTGAACCGGCGCTGGTGGTTGAACGTCAACTGGACGTCGTGTCTGTTCGCCTCCTGGGCCATCGTGCGAGCGCCGCCGTAGCTGTCGGCCATCGGCTTCTCACAGTGAACCGCGTCGACGACGCCCGAGCGGATACAGTCGATCGCGATCGTGTCGTGGATCGCCGGCGGAACGCACACCGAGACGATATCAGGCTCGGCCGTCTCGAGCATCACGTCGTACTCCTCGAAGACGCCATCGTCGTCGATTCCAAACTCCGCGGCGAACGCCTCGGCGTTCTCACGGACGATGTCGGCACAGGCGACCAGTGTACACTCCTCTAAGGCGTCGTACCCTGCGGCGTGGTGATAGGCCATCGCGTACCCGTCGTCGCCTGGCTCGTCCGGTTCCGCCCCAGTGCCGATGACTGCTACTCGATGTGACATACGCTCGGATTCGCAGAGAACTGTCATAATAGTTGGTACTGACGTATGTTCGAAACGAAGCCGACAGATCGACCGATGGAGACGAACGACACCGGGTCGAGACCGGGACAACTCGGGTCTCGTCCCTGTCGGCAGACGACACGGACGTCCGCCAGACGAGAACACCGGCCGACCGTGAGCACAGGGAGAAACGATCGGAACCGTCGACAACTGAGAGGAATGACCGTGCGATCTACCGGCACAACACCGATCCACCTTCGGTATACTGACAGAAACGTAGAACTGTCCTAGCGATAGACCATTTCAGCGATAGTGTATAAATCGATACACACCGAGAACGTACCATCGTTGCCGGAGAACGTCGCTTCGTCGGCGCAGTCGTCGATCAGTACGCTCAAGGCGGAACGGCTCTGAAAGCTCTACGATGAGCGAAAACCCACCGAAGTCGACTCGAGATACGGCGGCCCGCCCGGCACTCGCCGACGAGATGCCAGCGGTTCCGAAACTGACCGGGTGGCTGAGTCGACGACGAACGGTCCGAGAGTACGACGCGGACGCGACGATCCCCGACGAGGAGATTCGCGCAATCCTCGACGCCGGCCGGAAAGCGCCCACGAGCGGCACCATCCAGATGTACAGTTTCGTGTCGGTCCGAGATCCGGAGATGCGGGCGCGAATCCACGAGGCCGCAGGCGGCGGCCAGCCACGCATCGAGGAGGCCAGTCACTTCTTCCTCGTCTGTATCGACCTCCGTCGGGTCCGACTGCTCCACGACCACCGCGACCTCGAGTTCGAGATGGCGCCGATGACCGCGGTCCTCAAGGGGGCGGTCGACGCCGCCCTCGCCGCCCAGGGAACGATCACCGCGGCGGAGAGCTATGGCTACGGCGTCTGTCCGATCGGTGCGATCAGCGAGGGACTGTCGACGATCTCCGAGATCGTCGATCTCCCTGCTGAAGTCCTCCCGGCGTTCGGGCTCTGTATCGGCGTCCCCGTCGGCGAGACACACGACGAGCCGACGCCGCGGATCCCCCTGGACGCGGTGGTACACGAAGACAGCTACGAGGATCCCTCGCCCGAACTGCTCGAGGCCTGTTACGAGGAGATGAACGAACTCTACGCCGGCACGGATCGCGTCTGGGAGGGCGCACTCGCCCACTACTGGACGCCGTCACCCGACGGCTCGATGAACAACCGCGAAGGGGAGCTACTCGAGACGCTTCGCCAACAGGGCTTTTTCGCCTACCGCGGCGTCGACGAGTCGCTCTCAGAGTTAGACCGAGACGAGTAACAGCCGGCGACGACGGCCGGTTCGATACGATCGAAACACACTGGATCTGCGAGATCGTCCCACAGGAGGTGTGGAACGATCGTCTCGATCAGCTGTACGCCGGAATGCCGGTCAGATCCTCGCCGAGGATCAGCGTGTGGATATCGTGGGTACCCTCGTACGTGTAGACCGTCTCCATGTTCGCCATGTGGCGCATCGGGGAGTAGTCGGTCGTGATCCCGTTTCCGCCCAGTATCTCGCGGGCCACTCGAGCCTGGTCTCGAGCCGTTCGGACGTTGTTTCGTTTGGCCATCGAGACGTGTTGGGGCCGGAGGTCGCCACGTTCCTTGAGGTCTGCGAGGCGGTATGCGAGCAGTTGGGCGAGCGTAATCGCCGTCGCCATCTCGGCCAGTTTTTCCTGTTGAAGCTGGTAGCGGGCGATCGGTCCGCCGAACTGTTCGCGGTCGGTCGCGTACGCACGCGCCGTCTCGAAGCAGTCTCTGGCCGCGCCGACCGCACCCCACGCGATGCCGTAGCGGGCCTGGGTGAGACACGACAGCGGCCCCTTCATCCCGGAGACGTCGGGAAGCACGTTCCCCTCGGGGACGTAGACGTCGTTCAGTCCGATTTCACCTGTGATCGACGCCCGCAACGAGAGCTTCTCGGTGATCTCGTTCGTCGAGACGCCGTCGCGGTCGGTTTCGACGAGAAAGCCCCGAACTGGATCGTCCTCGTGCGAGCGGTCGCGCGCCCAGACGACCGCGACGTCGGCGATCGGTGCGTTCGTGATCCACGTCTTCGACCCGTCGAGGACGTAGCCGTCGCCGTCCCGCTCGGCTGCGGTCTCCATTCCCGCTGGATTCGAGCCGTGTTCGGGTTCGGTCAGGCCGAAACACCCCACGGCGTCGCCGTCGCCGAGAGCCGGAAGCCACCGCTCTTTCTGTGCTTCGCTGCCGAAGGCGTGGATCGGATACATCACGAGCGCCCCCTGGACCGACGCCATCGACCGCAGCCCCGAGTCACAGGCCTCGAGTTCCTGCATCAACACGCCGTAGGCCGTCTCCGAGACGTTCGGCAACCCGTACCCCTCGAGATTCGGCGCGTAAAATCCCATCTCACCCATCTCGGGGATCAGCTCCGTCGGAAACGTTCCGGCTTCGTAGTGGGCCGCGATCTCCGGGCGAATCCGCTCGTCGACGAACTCACGGGTCGTGTCGCGAATCAATCGCTCTTCCGGCCCGAGGTCGGCCTCGAGATCGACGTAATCGAGCATCACGTTCGACCACGAAGCGCCGGGACAAGAATCTTTCTTCGAACGAACTCGAACGAAGCCGATGGATCGACTCCCTCCAGACGAGTTCCAGCCGACGCGCGATCCGACGCCTATCGCGTGCAGTATTTACAGCCATACCACTGTAATCGAAAGTTTAGTATCGTGATCAGTGATCGCAGTCGGCAAAAGCACGTGAGCGACGATTACGTTCGAGAGAGATCACGGAGTCGTTTCGATTGATCGATACTTCCTGGATCAACAATCGCACGCGGCGTGCGCTCGAATTCGCTCGAGCACGTAGTCGATCTCGCCCGCCTCGAGACAGAGCGGGGAGATCGTCACAATACCCTCCTCGAGTCTGTCCGACCCGACGAAAATGCGTGGCGTTTCCGCTCTGAGGGCACGGACGAGGTTCGTCGCCGACGACCGCGCGGCGTCCGAATCCACGCGAACGACGACCTCCGGCGCGACCGAGACGCCGTCGCCTGTGGTCACGGCCGTCTCGAGTCCGGCGACGTCGGAGAGATCGGCCGCGATACGGTCGGCGCGTTCTCGCCACACACGCCGGCGCTCGTCGTGGTCTTCCTCGAGGAACGACTCGAGGGCGACGATGAGGCCGACGAGTTCTTCCTTCCCGACTTTCATCGATCGACCGATGCCCTGACGGGGGACGCCGTCGAGTTGGTCGACGTCGACGAGTCCCGACGGAGGAGTCCAGACGTCGGCCGCCGCGTGCATGTCGAGATGTTGGAGGGCGATCGATTCGATCAACTCCGCCCGCCCGGCCACGACTCCGGTCGTCTGCGGGCCGCGAATCGCCTTGCCGCCGCTGAAAACGACGAGATCCGCTCCCTCGTCGACGAACCGTGAGAGATTCTCGGCCGGAGGGAGTTCGGCCGCCGCGTCGACGATCACCGGGACGTCGTAGTCGGCGGCGACGTCGGTGACGACCTCGAGCGGGGGCTGGGTGTACGGTTTCTGAACGTAACCGATCGCGGCCGTCTCCTCGGAGATCGCAGCCTCGATCTCCCAGGGTTCGACGTTCGTCGCGCCGGTTCCGAGGTGCCTGTCGTTCGTTCCGACGTCGACGATCGTCGCACCGACGGCGCGAAAGGCGTGATCGTAACCGATCCGGTGGGTCCGGGCCATGACGACCTCGTCAGGAATGCCGGTCGTGTCGGGGAGCTGTGCCATCCGTTCGACGTCCCGCCCTGCGAGCGCTGCAGCGCACGCGAGTGCGAGCCCGGCGGACGCACCGCTGGTCACGTACCCTGCGTCGGCCCCGGTAGCGTCGGCGATCCGCGAACTCGCTTCGGCTTGCAGGTCGGAGAGGCGGACGAACGAACGAGACGCTCGTTGCATCGCCGCAACCGCTTCGCTCCGGATTCGGCTCCCCCCGATCCGCGTTTTGGTTCCCGCCGCGTTGATCACGGAGGGGACTCCCAGTTCGTCGTAGATCGCCTCGTCCTCGCCAGCGTCGTTCATACATGCGCTCGTCGGATCGCGAATATAAGCGTTCGGTTCCCCAACACCGGCTCGAACGTGTGCAAACGAGCCCTCGACGTCACTCGAGAGATAATGACTTAACACCTACCCGGGAGATGCTGACGTATGCGACCGACCATGGACGATCTGGTTGTTCTGTTCTACAACTACGCCGTGATCCTCTCGGCGGGATACACGGTCATCCAGCTCGACGTCGACGACCGGGTGCCGTTGCTCGGCGTCGGTCTCGTGCTCGCGCTGTTCTGGACCGGCTACTTCAGGTTCAGCATCCGTCCGAGAGTCGTCCAGCGCGACGAAGACGAATCGGACGGGGCGGAGAATCGGAACGGCTGACGATCCGTCCACGCCAGTCCCGGTGCGTCCGCGGTCGGGCCGCGTCCGAATATGCGGGATTTTATGTGCGAGGAACGCGTCGTGGGCGTATGGAAGACGGGGTCAAATCGGTGGCAAAAACGACCGAAACGTCGATCGAGGTAGTGAATGCACTCGAGAAACTCGGCGAGGCGACGCTCGAGGAGCTCGCCGACCAGCTGGATCTCTCGCCGAGTACCACCCACCGGCATCTGGCGACGCTGCGGAAACACAAGTTCGTCACGCAGACCGACAACCAGTATCGGCTCGGACTGCAGTTTCTGACCGTCGGCGGCGTCGCCCAGCGACGGGTTACCGCGTTTCCCACGATCAAGGAGAAAGTCGACGAACTGGCGAAGAAAACGGGAGAGCGAGCCCAGTTCATCGTCGAGGAACACGGCGAGCGAATCTATCTCTATACCGAGGTCGGACAGAGCGCCGTACAGACGGGAGCACACGTCGGAAAACGCGGCGAACTGTATACGAGCGCGGGCGGAAAGGCCATCCTCGCACACCTCCCCGACGACCGACGGACCGAGATCGTCGACGACCTCGCGTTCGAGACGGAAACGAGCGCCAGTATCGGATCGGTCGAGGAGTTGTCCGACGAACTGGAAACCATTCGGGAACGGGGATACGCGTTCAACGTGGAGGAGACGACTCGAGGGGTCAACGCGGTCGGTGCCGTCGTGACGGACGCCGATCAACGCGTTCTCGGCGCGTTGAGTGTCTCGGGGCCGGCAAATCGGCTGAAAGGCGATCGGTTGACCGAGGAGTTCCCGGCGTACGTACTTGGCGCGATCAACGAACTCGAACTCGAGATCGCACACGCAGTTCGCGGCTAAGATCGAACGTCGCACGCGATCCGAATACTCGAAACCGGACGCTATAGTATCCGGACGCGGACGAGATCTTCCGACAATGTCCCTATCTGTCCGATCGATCCGTCCGGCACGAGAGAGAAAATCCCACATAGTGGGATAGAACGAAATTCACACGACGAGACGACCACAAATCGAGAGCGAGTGGGAAATAGCTCCGAATATATGAGACGGGTGAGGCGTCTCCCGAGAACTGACGAACGAGTCCTCTGGCCACCGGGAACCACGTGAAGCCGAACGGCTCATACGGTCTGCTGTCCGTCAGTACCGCCGAGCCCGGGACCCGTTCTCCGGGTGTGGCGGGACACAGGGACAGCAATCCGTATCACTCGAGAGGAGTCAATCGAGGCTTCGGCGTCTCGCTTCCGTGTCGGAGATGGTACGCACCCTCGAAGGCGACCTGGTCGCCGACCGACACCTCGTCGTCCGAAAGCTGTGCGATCAACTGGACCTCGCCGAACCGGGCGAGACCGAGCCGATTCGGTGACCGGATGTCCGCCGGCGTAACCCTGTTTTCGGTCCAGGCGATGAGTTCGCCGACGGCAAGTTCGTACGTCGAGACGTCCGTCCCGCCACAGTCGGGACACCGACGGCGCGTGTAGTACCACCGGTGCCCGCAGTCCGCACAGACGAACGCATGGTCGACCGGAATCGAGTCGAATTCGGCTGTATCGTTCGAGTCAGTCATGATTCCAGGAGAGTACAGACGCTGTTGTTTCCAAATCCCGCGACGTTGATAGCGAATCCGACCTCCGCGTCGGGGACGCGCCGCTGGTCGGGAAGATCACCTCGCAACTGCCACACTAGTTCGATCAGTTGGGAGATCCCCGTCGCTCCGAGCGGATGGCCACGAGCTTTCAACCCCCCACCAGGGTTGACCGGGAGCTCGCCGTCCAGCCGGGTTTTACCGTCCAGCGTCGCTTCCCACGCGGTTCCGGCATCGTAGAACCCGAGTTCCTCGAGTTCCAGTAACTCAAGGACGGTGAACGCGTCATGGATGCAGGCGACGTCGACGTCGTCGCGTTCGAGATCCACCCCGTCGAACGTCCGCTCGCCCGCGAGCCGGACGCTCTCGATCGCCAGCGGATCCGGTCGGGCCGCGACAGCGTGTGTCCCCGTCGCGCTGGCGATACTCGTCACCTGAACTCCCTCCTCGCGCGAGAGGACGAGCGCGGCGGCCCCGTCGGTCATCGGACAGCAATCGTAGAGTCGAAGCGGATCGGCGATCACCGGCGACTCGAGAACGTCGTCGACGGAGATCCGTTTCTGGAACTGCGCCACCGGGTTGTCGACCGCGTTCCGGTGGTTCTTCTCGGCGACCGCAGCCAGCGCGTCGTGGGGTGCGTCGTACCGGTCGAGATAGACGTTCGCAGCCAGTCCGGCGAACGACGGGAGGGTTAGCCCCTGTTCGTACTCCCGGGGATGGACGAGTTGGCGAATCGAATCGGTGACGTCTGCGGTCTCGCCGACGGACATCTTCTCGACGCCGACGACGAGCGCGACGTCCGATTGGCCGCTCGCGACGGCTTCGACGCCGCGGTGGACGGCGCTCGCCCCGGTCGCGCTCGTGTTCTCGATCCGGTCGGAACGGACTCCTTCGACGCCGAGTGCCGACGACAGGGCGTTCGCGAGACCAGCCTGGGTGCCGAGTCCCTCCGAGAGCGCGTTGCCGACGTGGACTGACGTGATTTCCGCTCTCGAGTAGTCACCGTCTTCAAGGGCACGTTCGGCCGCAACCCCAGCGAGATCGACGACGGACCGGTCGGAGGCGTTCTCGAACGGCGTCATTCCGACACCCCCGATTCGGACGTTACTCACGCACCGTCACCTCCGACGGTCGGTTCGTCGTGGTGCGTGCGTCTGCGTTCGACTCGCCTCCGTGATCGGGTGGAACGACGAAACGCTCCACCACTGGTATGAGATAGCGTAACATGCATGTGGCTCCTCGAGATCCCCTTCCGGGCTCCCTTCTCAGGATAATTCACAACGGGTTAAACAAGTTGCTAAAGCGAGTACGGCCACGCCACAGTTTCCAGGTAGTGAAACCGATGGCGTCGCCCGGTTTCAGACGGATTGCTGTACCGTGTTACCGCTGAAACCGCAGACTGGTCGCGGGTCCGGCGGTACCGACGGACAGTAAACCGTATCACTCATTGACCGGCGTTTGGAATGGGACGTCCCATCGGATATACAGTAATCACTAGTTATATACTATTTAATGAGGTGATAGCCACACAATATACTGTTTCCGATCAAATTAGTCGGTTAGGGTTTTAGATAGTGATTTCGTAGTATTTATTGTGGTTTTTTGTATATTTCGAGAAGGTATATGTTACACCAATACTATTAGTGCTATGTACATATAGTGGTATAGACAGAATATATTAAGATACATGAATTGATTTGTAATTTGACCAAGTCGTACCGATCATCACTGCGACCGCGAGCTCGATATTAGTGATGACCGACGGACCTCCCCACTCATTCGACCCAATTGCTCGAGCGCAGCGGGCGCAAATATTACAATAGTACTATTGTCAAATGAGCAGTATTCCTCCGATCTCTTTGGGAGTCCAATCATCGCATTTTGACCGAGTGTCGGACGGTGGGAGAAGACGGGGCCACAGCGTGACGTTGGACCGAAGGGCGGAGTAACTCCTTTTCAGAGATCCTCTAGACACGCTCCATCGGCGAAATCAACCGAATGTGCTCGGCCAGATATCGATTCCACTATGCGGAATGTGAGAGTAGAATGACACGGATCAGAGCGAATCGTTCGACGACGTCTTCGAAAACTGGATGTTCAATTCGAGTTCGTTAGCCCGGCCGAGTAAGTACGTGGGAAGCTCGTTTTCGAGACGATTGCCCTGCATTCGACGCGTTGGACCAGAAATACTCACCGCAGCGAAAATCCCATCTTTCCCCTTCCGAATCGGCACACCGACCGCACACAAGTTCTCGTGGTCTTCCTCTCGATTCAGGCTGTAGTTTTGGGTACGAACGGTCCGAATTTCCTCCCACAACCGTTCTTCGTCGGTGATCGTATTCTCCGTGAGAGCGGGGAGACCGTGTTGTTCGATGATCTCCTCTACGCGTGCGTCCGAGAGACGGGCAAGGATCGCTTTTCCCCCCGCGGTTGCATGGAGTGGGAGCTTTTTACCCAGTAACGGACTGCTCTCGACTGCCTGTTCACCAGCCTGTCCGTACAAATACACCGCCTGTCCGTGTTCTTCAACGAAGAGCTGAACGTGTTCCCCGGTCTCCGCTGCAAGTTGGTCGACCAGTTCCGTCGCAAGGTCGTATCCAGGTTTCCGTTTCGACGCGTACGAGCCGAACTCGAGGAACTTGAGGCTCACGACGAACTCACCGCCTTCTTTTACGACGTAGTTCCGAGAGAGAAGCGTCGAAAGGTGTCTATGGGCGGTACTCTTCGCGATATCCAGTCGTGAAGCGACGGTCGAGAGATCGGCACCATCGGTCTCCTTGAGCAATTCTAAAATATCGAAGGCCGTGTGTGCGGTCTGTACCTCGTTTCGTCGATCGGTTCCATCCACCATGTTATGAAACCACACGAGTTAGAGAGACTTCAACCTTCCGCATATTCGAACGACGTGATCGATCTGTTGGTTGGACCGACAACCTACCCGTTTGCAAACGATACGAAAGCGTTGGTCGTTATTTTCTGAATTATTCACCCTATATTCCCGGCTGTTTTAAGCAGTATGTATAAATTCAATACTAATAAATAGGTGGGCCGGAAAATATGGGGCTATGGAGTCTCGGAGACTTACCGACGGCTACACTATCGAGCCGATAATCACCGGTGCGTGGCAACTAGCCGAAGATCATAGCGATAACCGGACCAACACGCCGGTCGAAGACTTATTTACGTTCGTCGACGCCGGCTTCTCGACGTTCGACTGTGCTGACCACTACACCGGGGTCGAAGAACTACTCGGAACGTTCCGCGAACAGTACAGGGATGAAACGGGCAGCTATCCAGGCATCAACGTTCATACGAAGTTCGTCCCGGATAAAAGCAAACTCGACAGTATTACCCCCGAGTACGTAGAGCGGATCATCGACCGCTCCCGGCGTCGGCTCAACGTTGACTCTCTCGATCTCGTTCAGTTCCACTGGTGGGACTACGAGATCGACAACTACGTCAAAACGATGGAGATACTGCACGACTTGAAAAAAGATGGGAAAATCGACCACCTGGGCGTAACGAACTTCGACGTCCGACATCTCGAGGAACTCATCGATGCAGGTATTCCGGTTATCAGCAATCAGGTTCAGTACTCCCTCCTCGACGACCGACCCGAGAGAGAACTCGTAGATTTCTGTGAAGAACACGATATCAAGTTGCTGTGTTACGGAACGCTCGCGGGCGGCTTTCTCACGGAGCGCTACCTCGGCGAACCCGAACCGGAGCACCCGATGGAGAATCGGTCACTGACCAAGTACAAACTCATCATCGAAGAAAACGGCAGCTGGTCCGATTTCCAGATGCTACTCGAGGAACTCTCCACCATTGCGGACAAACACGAGGTATCGATCGCCAATGTTGCGAGTCGATACATCTTACAACGCCCACGCGTCTGTTCTGCAATCGTCGGTGCTCGCAATACCAACCACATCGACGATAACCTTCGAACGACCGAATTCAAACTCGACAGTCAGGATACGCAGCGAATCGAGCGAGCGTTAGACGAGTTCGACGGGGTGCCCGGCGGTGTGTATATCGCCGAGCGTGAGGACCCAAAACACGCGAACATTATGAAGTACAATTCGAACACGTAGACTGAACGAGAGGAACTACCGTGACGAGGAAGAGCGAATATAATGTATGAGTCGTGTTCGTGAACGACCGCAACCTGCCTCCGACCAGGGTTGGTTCTCGATGACACGATTACGGTACTTACCAACGTAAGTATCCCCGAAGCGATACGCGTACCCCCGGTTCCACCCAAGAGAGAACAACTCTCATGCCATTAGTTAACTATATGTATGTTCCTCTCTAAGTGTGGTACGGAATGGTGAAAAACAACCACAGTGAGCTCAATAGACGGGGGCTCCTCACCGTGTTTGGTGTAAGCGCGGGTGCACTGGCTGGCTGTCTCGGTGAGACCGACGACAATGGGAACGGTAACGGAAATGGTAATGGTAACGGCGGGATCGATACCGACCAGCTGACGGTTGGGATAAACAGCGAGCCGACGACGCTCGATGCCCACGAATCGACGCGTATTCCGGAGCGATTGACGCTCTCGGCGATTCACGAGCCGTTGTTCTATCTCAACCCGGACGCCGAGCCGGTACCGCATCTCGTTTCCGACTACGAAATTAACGAGGACGCGACCGAGTTCGTCTTCCAGCTCCAAGAAGGCGTAACGTTTCACAACGGCGAACCACTCGATGCCGAAGTCGTCGAGTGGAACTTCGATCGGATCATCGATATCGGAATCAACTCGGGTGATTTAGATCCCGTTACGTCTTTCGACGTAACTGGCGAACACGAACTGACGATCGAAACGGAGTCGCCGTTTCCACTGTTGCTCCAGGAACTCGCGGAGTTCAGTAATTTCCACGGAATGGTCTCGCGGGAAGCCGTCGAAGAAGCAGGGGACGATTTCGGCCGCGAGGTGATCGTCGGAACTGGACCCTACGAATTCGTCGAGTGGGAAGCCGCAGACCGCATCCGTCTCGAGCGATACGACGACTACGATTGGGGGCCCGATTTCGCCACACAACAGCAATCGAGCGTCGAAGAGGTCGAGATCCGAATCATTCCGGAGGCATCGACACTGACGAACGAACTCATGGTGGGCGACGTCGACGCAGCATACGAACTCTCGTTAGCTCAGACCGGGGAGGTCGAGTCCAACGATGGGACCGACGTCGAGCGGAATCAGGGAACGTGGACGTTCCTTCCAATCAACGTCGACCGTTCACCAACCGACGAGGTCGAGGTTCGCCGTGCAATTTCACACGCGATCGATCGCGAACCGTTGTTACAGGTCGGTCTCGACGGCGAAGGTGAGCTCCTGTACGGGTACGTCCCCCCATTCTGGGGCGGCGGACTCTCCGAGTCCGAAAACCAAGAGCTGGCGTACGAATACGATCCCGATCGAGCCCGCGAACTGCTCGAGGAGGCGGGCTGGACCAACGACGAACAAGGAGCGGTGCGGTCGAGAGACGGCGAAGAACTCGAGCTGGATCTGCTGTCGTTCCCACTGGGTTTGCTCGAGAATATGGCCGAGGCGATCCAGAGTATGCTTACAGACGTCGGGATCGCGACCGATTATCGCGCACCCGAAGCCTCGACGTTCTACACCGACCTCGAAAACGACGAACACCACATTGCGACCAGTGGCGGGAGCTTCACGCCGTTTGCGTCGTCGGTTCTCTCCCGATACTACCACGGGAGTGAGCGGGTCTCCGAGGGAGGGCGTAACTACTCGAATTACGACAACCCCGAAGTGAACGATCTGATCGGCGAGATTCAGACGGACCCGGACCCGGACGCCCGCGACGACGCCGCAATGGAGGCCCAGCGGATACTCCACGACGATGCCGTCGCTGTGAACCTCAACCTCCTCAACAGAAACTACGGGTACGACACCCAGTTACAAGGGATCGATACCTGGACCGAGAACCCGCTCTGGTGGGGACAGTACCATCTCCACTGGCGCGAAGTCGAATTCTAGAACCGGATTTCCGTTTTGAATGTCGTTTTCGAGCGTCGAACGCTGGACGGTCGAGTGAACTGTTAGTCGTGGTGGTGGCAGGCACACTCGTGGGAAGGTCCAACGGATTCGAGGGACGGACACTCCGTTTCGCAGATGTCGCCGATATACTCCTGACATCGCGTATGGAACTTACAGCCGGCCGGTGGGTTCTCCGGGCTCGGAACGGATCCCTCGAGCAGTATTCTGTCCTCCATGGATTCGGGTGTCGCCCGGGGAACCGACGAGAGGAGCGCCCTGGTGTAGGGGTGTTTTGGGTCCTCGAAGAGTGTTTCCGTGGGAGCGATTTCCGCGATCTCCCCGAGATACATGACCGCGATCCGATCTGCAATGTGGCGAACGACGCTGAGGTCGTGACTGATGAACAGATAGGTGAGATCGTATTCCGACTGGAGATCGTCCAGGAGGTTCAGAATGTTCGCCTGAACGCTTACGTCGAGGGCGCTCGTTGGTTCGTCGGCGACCACGAGTTTCGGTTCGATACTGAGTGCTCGAGCGATACCAACGCGCTGTTGTTGGCCGCCGCTGAGCTTATGAGGGGGCCGTGAGAGATGGTCTTCAGTAAGGCCGACTTCCGTGATCAGTTCGGCGATCCGGTCTTTCCGTTCGTGTTTCGACCAGTCAGTCAGTGACTGCATCGGCTCTTCGATGCATTCTTCGACCGTCATTCTCGGGTTGAGACTCGAGCCAGGATCCTGAAATATTATTTGCATGTCTGCGCGCAGTTCCTGCATGCGCGAAGACGACGCAGCCGTAATATCCTCACCGCGGTAGTGGATCGAACCGTCGGTCGGTTCGTGCAACCGGAGCAACGTTCTGGCGAGCGTCGACTTGCCACAGCCCGACTCACCGACGAGACCGAGCGTCTCTCCGTCGGCGATCTCGAGCGAAACGCCGTCGACCGCTTTGACGGAGCCGACTTGTCGGTTGAGTATCCCGCCGTTGACCGGGAAGTACTTACACACGTCGTTCGCTGCTAGTATCGAATCCGTCGCGTCCGTTCGATCTCGTTCAGTACGCTGAGTCATGAGTTTGTTCCTCGGTGGTCCATGGTGGTTTCTCGCTGCTCGCGTCAGTGTAGAGGTGACAGGCAACGGTGTGCTCTGCCTCGACGTCGTACGCTTCGCCTGGCGGTTGCGCCTGTGGAACGACCTCGTCACAGGCCGAGCCAATGTACTGTGGACAGCGAGACGCAAACGGGCAACCTGACGGTGGTTCGTTGAACGTTGGGACCGATCCCTCGATTGCCGGGAGACGCTCGTGGACAGTATCGAGTTTCGGGATACTCTCGATCAGTTTTCGCGTGTACGGATGCAACGGTAGTTCGAAGAGTTCGTTCATCGTGCATCGCTCTGCGACAGTTCCGGCGTACATCACCGTGATGCGATCTGCCACCTCACTTACCGTCGCGAGGTTGTGACTGATATACATGATCGACATGTCGAACTCGTCGCTGATGTCTTCCAGGAGGTCGAGGATTTTTGCCTGCGTCGTAACGTCGAGGGCCGTCGTCGGTTCGTCGGCGATCAGCAGGTCTGGTTTCGTTATCAACCCCATCGCGATCATGACACGCTGGCGCATTCCCCCGCTGAGCGAATGTGGATACTCGTCGACGAGTCGCTCTGCATCCGCTAACCCGCAGGCCCGTAGCATCTCGATCGCCTCGTCGATGGCCTCGTCTTTGGTGACGTCCCGGTGAGCCAACAGCGGTTCGGTCACCTGTTGGCCGATCGTAAGCACCGGGTTGAGGGCCTTCATCGGATCCTGATAGATCATACTGATCTCGTTCCCTCTGATCTCGTCCATCTCCGAATCGGACCGCTCGAGGAGATTCTCCCCTTTGTACCTGATCTCGCCGCCGATGATCTCTGCTGGTGGTGACTGCAGCAACTGTAACACCGAGAGAGCGGTCACACTTTTCCCGCAGCCACTTTCACCGATAATCCCCATCACTTCGTTATGTTCGATTGTTATGTCGACACCGTTTAACGCGTATACTGGTTCGTCTTCGGTCCGGAATCGAACGTTGAGGTCGTCTATTGCGAGGAGTGGTTCTGTCATGGTTAGAACGGTCTGGATTGTTTGGGATCGAGCGCATCGCGCAGGCTATCACCGAGCGCGTTGAACCCAATGACGACGATCATAATCGCAAACCCGGGGAAGGTCGAAATCCACCATTCGGTCGCGAGCTGACCACGTCCGGCTTCGATGATCGCCCCCCACTCGGGGGCAGGTGCCTGGATACCGAGACCGAGAAACGACAGCGCAGCCGTCTGAAGGATCACTGACGGCAACGTTAGCGTCGCGTAGACGATGATGCTTGCGCTGGCGTTTGGCAGAATGTGACGAAGCATGATTCTGACGTCGCTCACCGCGGCCGCGTTTGCAGCTTCGATGTACTCTTCTTCCATGACACTCTTTACGTCACCGCGAACGAGGCGAGCGAAGCCACGCCACCCGACGCCTGCAAGGGCAACGATCAGCGGGACGAGTCCACCGCCGAGCATCCCGGCGATAGCGAGCGCCAGCACGATTCCGGGAATCGCCAACGTAATATCGACGAGACGCATGATCGCTGCCTCGATGTGGCCCCCGTAGTAGCCCGCGATCAGTCCGAGCGGAACGCCGATCAGCACCTGGATCGCAACAATGCCGACGCCGAGACCGAGGGCGTACCGGGATCCGTATATCACCCTCGAGAAGATATCCCGACCGAATCGGTCCGTTCCGAACGGATGGGACAGGCTGGGGGCCTGGTTTACGCTGCCGTAGTTCTGTTCGATCGGATCGTACGGGGCAATCTCCGGTGCAAAGATGGCAACCATTACGAGTCCGATCGTTATCGACGCGCCGATCAACCCGGTTTTCGTCCGGAAAATGCGGCGCAACACCTTGTTCTCTCTGAGAGCCGTTGCTGAAGTACGGAGTCGACCGAGTATCGATTGGTTCGTTTTAGAGCTCATTGTGGTAAGTTAGTCGTAGGTCACTCGTGGGTCGAACTGCGTGTACGCGATATCGACGATCAGGTTCGCAAACAACACGATAACGGCGTACACCAGAACGATCCCCTGAACCACCGGATAATCACGGCGGCTGACCGAATCGACCAGTAGCCGACCGATTCCCGGCCAGGAGAACACGTATTCGATGATCACCGACCCCGAGAGAACCATCGGTATCTGCAATCCGACGAGCGTCGCGATCGGTATCATCGCGTTTTTCATCGCATGCGTGTAGATGACCGCACGACCACCGATTCCTTTCCCCTTAGCTGTGCGAATGTATTCTTCGTTGATGATCTCGAGCATAGAAGAACGCGTCAACCGCGTCAACAAGCCCGCCCGACGAGCCCCGATCGCAAACGCCGGTAACGCGAGATAACTCAGCCACTCTACCGTGAAAATTGTCCCACTGCGGCCGGATATCGGCGTGATTCCCAGTTCGACGGAAAACAGTAAGATGAGGATCAGCCCGAGCCAGAACGAGGGCATCGAGAGCCAGAAAATCGCAAAGACCATCGATCCGGTATCCATCCACGTGTACTGACGGACGGCGCTGATCACGCCCAACGGCAGTGCGATAACGAACGTGATGGCGATTGCAACGATCGACAGTTCCAGCGTGGCGGGCAACCGTTCCATGATCATCTGGTTTACCGGCTCACCAGTCACGATCGACGTCCCGAGATCACCCTGAAGAACACCGGCGACCCACTCGATGTACCGAATGTACACCGGTTGGTCCAACCCGATTTCCTGGCGAAGGTTCGCGACCGCCTGTGCATCCGCCTGTGCACCGAGTGCCGCTCGAGCGGGATCTCCCGGTGAGAGATTGATGAGTAGTGTAATAAGAACAGTGACTCCAAGGAGGACTGGTATCATTACCAGTAACCGTCGGATGACGTACTTTAGCATGAGTCGACATCACATAGGAGATATTCTACAGTAATAGTATTACCGATTGGGCAGTCCTGGTGAGTGAGTTTCAGTCAGGGGACCGAACAGTGGAGATCCGTGAATGTAGCTCTGAAATCTCGGATTGAGGGGGAGACACCGACAGCCAGTCTCGATTATCAGGTCTTCGAGGTGGAAAGGTTTAATTCTCCATAGTCGATATGGCAAACGATAGCTGATGACAGAGGACGATACGTTCACTCTATACGACCTGCGAGTCGAGTGCGTAGAAATAACTGGCGACGCCGTTTCAAGCTACGAAGTCGGGGACTACTTCGAGGTACACGGCGAAGAGATCGTTCTGCCCGAGGGCCAGACGTTTTCGCTCTATGCGCTTTCGTCCCTGCTCCCACTCCTTCCTGCCAAGCAGCGCGAAACCGGGGAGAAAGACTGGATGACGACGGATACCAGAGTGGCAGGACCGGACCCGAACGTCGGCGGCGTGTTCGAGATAACCCGAATCGGAACGCGCGAGTTCAACCACGACGACGTCTCGGGAGAAGACCTCGAGACCACGGATTGAGACGGACAGTGGGAACGCAGCGGCGAAACAACCCGATCGATCCATGACATCCTCCGCGTCGTAAACGGCGCGGTTTCCTTCGTGGGAGTCTCGGCTATGCCGATTCCCCGGAGGCAACATTCCCGTCACGGTGGACGGTACTCGGGTCTGTGCGCTGTTCTTTGGGACTTTCGTGAGAGCGTGGTGACTCCGACCAGTTGTGGTCGTCCCACTCGAACCGCACGGGCCGTGCCATCGGCCTGACTGCCTTCTCTGTGTGCCGTCTCAGAAACGTTTCTGAAGCCGTAAGGTCGGCGTGCCCCTCGAACCCACACGGGCAGGTGAGCGTGTCCTGATGCCGTGTCGTTCGGTCTGTCGAACCGCATTGCGGGCACTCTTGGCTGGTCCACGCTTCCGACCGGACCTCTACGGAGATACCGTATTCCTCGGCGGTACAGGCTAGACGCTCGGTAAACTTCTTGAACGACCAGAAGTTGTGCGTCTTGGCGTTCGTTTCGACTGACCAGTGTGTATCCAACACGTCGGTCAGGCCACCGATATACACCGTGTCCACACCCTCGGCGTACAGTCGTTCGAGCAGGTCACGACACAGTGCTTCTTGAGCGTGGTCGCGGCGGCGGGTCCGTTTCCGGTACAGCCGCCGGATACGCTCGCTACTGTATCGGCCTTCTTCGAGTCGTTCGGAAGACGAAGTCTTCCGTGATTCCGAGAGACTTCGTCTCTCGGGCAATTTCGACTGTAACCGGGCGATTTCTCGTGTCGTGTCACGGAACCGCTGGAACAACTCGCGGCCTTCGTACAGATATTGGTCGCCGGTCGTCGTGGTACAGGCGACGAGATTGTTTGCACCAATGTCCAGAGCGGCCTTGTGGTCGGCCAGTGGAGTGCCCCGTGCATCGTCAGAAACAGTCACGGGTTGCGAAGCTCGGAAGGTGCTATCAGTCTCGCCGTACCACAGGTCTAACCGGCTCTGGTCCTCGTAGTCGGGCCAGTTCGGGTCGCCGACGACTTCCAACCGGAGACGGCTTTTTGGGCTGTTGTGCCTGTCTCGGAGTTGTTCTCCGACAACGATCTCAAGTCGGGAGCGAGCGCCCCATTCGACAGTGTACGCATCTTTGCGAATGACGCCTTTGAGAACACGTCCGTCGTCTTCGTTCCCACGGAATCCCGGCGGCCCCGGGTGTTCCGTGACCGACGTGTTTGACTCGTCGTGATACTGGTCTTTGAGCGTGAAAAACGACTTCCACGCTTCGGTGTTTTTTCCAATTACTTGTTGGGCAGTGGACGCACCGAGAACGCCTTTGTACTTCCCTTCGAGTCGGCCTGTATCAGCCTCGAACACGTCGCCCTCGAAGCCGTTTTCGTCGTTGTCAAGCAAATCGTAGATTTGCGGACATCGCGGAGCTTTGCTCCGCTCAGTACCGCATGAGACGCTGAAAGTTGACTTCGTTCCAGAGAGCGGCGGAAGCGTCCAACAGGTCCCGTAGCACCTGCTCATCGTCGTCGGAGAGCGGTCGCACGGCGAACGTGTTGGTACGCTTCATCAGCCACTCCTGTATACGTCCGCTTCTGGTTTGAATGTCAGCCATCCGCAGTGGAAGTGAAACTCGTCCGTCTTGTTGGTGACTCAGGGCCAGCGAGCTTTCGGCAGAATCTCACTAAAGGTTACGCGCTTCACGCCCGCCCTGTTCGGTCCTCGGTTCCGACCGGATGTCGGAACACTCGTCCCTCACGGGAAGGGCGGGACTCTCGCGCTGTTACAGGTAGATCCCGGGCCTGTCGTTGCAACGATCCTTACGAAACGCCCGTTCTTCGGAAACTCGGAGGAAAGATCAGGAGGTCAACTGGTCACGCGTCCACGGGGCCACGCGAGTCGACCCGATCCCCGCCCTTGTAGACGGCGGCGACGTCGTCCCGAACCGCTTCGATATCCTCGAGGGGGTTCCGGTCCAGAACGACCATGTCGGCGTACTTCCCTGGCTCGAGTGAGCCAATCGAATCGTCTTCGAGCGCCTGGGCGGCGACGCTCGTTCCCGCTTTGAGCGCGTCCATTTCGCTCATCTCGACCTGTGAGACCAGCAGTTCGAATTCGATCCCGTTCTCGCCGTGGGGGTGAAGGTACGAACCGTTGCAGTCGGTCCCAAGTGCGATGGGAACGTCCGCCTCGTACGCTCGAACGATCGACTCGGCGTGGATGTCGACGTACTCTTTCCCCTTTCGAACGTGGTAGTCGGGGAGATCGTGCTCCGGTCCGTCGTGTGCGAGACGGTAGATTGCACTGAGAGTCGGGACGAGCGTCGCGCCGTGTTCGGTGGCAAGCTCGACTCCCTCGTCGTCGAACCCGATCGCGTGTTCGATGGTGTCGACTCCGTTCCGGATTGCGGCGTTGATACCTGCTGCACCCTGTGCGTGTGTCGCAACCGGAACGTCGAGTCGGTGTGCCTCTTCGGTGAACGTCCGAATCTCTTCGTCCGTGTAGTGAACGTGATCCGGCGTATCTTTCTCCGACGCCATCCCCCCGGTCGTCATGATCTTGACGACGTCGACCCCGCGTCGAAGCTCTTGCCTGACTTTCTTTCGACACTCGGGGACGCCATCCGCCAGGACGCCCAGCGTTCGATCCTCGTCGACCCACTCGTGGGGCAGCGAGTGCATGTCGACGTGGCCAGCGGTCTGTGAGAATGCACGCCCAGCCGCGTGTATCCGTGGGCCAGGAATTTCGCCAGCGTCGATTGCATCTCTGAGTCCGAGGGCGGCCACACTGCCGACGTCCCGAACCGTAGTGAATCCCGCCTCGAGGAGCCGCTTTGCATCGGTCGTGGCGACCGCTGTTTTGTACGGAACGTCCTGAGAAATGCGTTCGTACGGGGAGAACGATCGCGTTCCGTTCAGGTGAACGTGCGCATCGATGAACCCCGGAGTGATCGTTTGCTCCGAATGATCGACGATCTCAGCGCCATCGGGGACAGCAACCGACTCCTTCGGTCCTGCGGCTTGAATCCGACCGTCGTCGACGACGAGACGTGCATCGTCGACCGGCGTGTCACTGATGCCATCTACTAGTGTATGGCACTCGATAACCTTTGTACACATCGTGTCGTTCCGAGAATCGGCGCGGGCCGACTAATACGTTGTGCAAAATGTAGATTTGACTGACGTGTCCGGCCGTTCCCGCCAAACGCATCATACGGACCGTCATGAGTCCGTCCCGGTCGATCACCCGTCGGTCTGCGATCGACCGGCAATCAGCCATCGAAGACCGTATCAGTACCGTAGTCTCGAGCGCCTTGATACGGTCTACTGTCAGTCAGTTCCAGTGCGACCACAAGCAGTCCTGCGATCGTGCCGGTAGATCGGTACAACATTCGGTACGAGAGGACGGCGACGCCCGTCAGGATGTTCGTCGTCCGAAACCACACGACAGGACGTCGCTTCGGGAGCCAAACGACTCTTCGTTGATCAGCGTGAGTCGTTCTCAGACGATAATCAGACAGCAAATTTGTTCATTTTCTGCAACGTATCGATTCGGTCGACGGCGAATCCGTCGCAGGTCGCGGTTGCTGAGACTGCGATCACGATCACCAGCGATTAGTCTTGTACACATACTACAAGTAACTTCGATCCGAGATCGTGTTTGGCGTCGCAGCGATCGGACGACAAGGAACCGAGCTGGCCGCGACAGTCCTGTATCGGTTAGCCGAGATAGATGGGGTCTCAGAGCCAGCGTTTTTTCTCGATTGCTACGGCCACCAGACTATCGTCACTCGGCTTTCGTCGAGCTATTAACTTGATTACGTCGAGCGAAACCCGATCGTAAATAGGTTTGATACGCTATAGATGTGAGTTGGCTGTCCCCACAACTCGTGGCTGAGAAATCGGACGGTCGGCAGGGGAGTGTTGTTTGTTTTATACAACTATATAACGCGCAGTGACCACATCAATCACTCAACAGGCAAACGCAATCGAAGATGGAAACGAGACAATTATATTATTAGTATCGTCACAGGATAAGACCGGCTTCGAAGCACAGTTCATGTGATGCGGATTGCGGTGCCGATCGACCGGCGAAACCGCAGCCAGTGCGGCGGGTGCACCGGAACTACCTGACGTGAAACCGTATGAGAATCAGTTCTCGATCAGAGTAACCGAAACTCGAGAGTAGCGATAACCGTTCGAACATCGAACTGTTTCATGCGGACGATTACGAGTCAGTACCGGTCGAGTGCAGACCGACGGGCGATCGACCGGCAATCAGTCATCACAGATCGTACCAAAGACTGAGCGTCAATGTCAGTTATTGCCCAATGGGATACAGAAGGGAGCAAAAATATATTTCATGAATCTTGCCGTAATATAGTTTCGTATCATGAGTACACTTCGGCAACCTTCCGATCGAGTTCAGTTCATCGACACGGACGGAATGCCATTAGAGGACGTCGACCATCCATCGATGACGGATGACACGATGCTCGAGTTGTATCGTGACATGTACCTCGCTCGTCGGTTCGACCGACGAACGGTCAAGCTCAACCGAACCGGCGAGATTGGTTCCTTTCCGCCGCTGTACGGCCACGAGGCCGCGCAAGTTGCAAGCGCTCACGCCCTCGAGCCGGAAGACTGGGTGATTCCGAGCTATCGGGATCACGCTGCCTTGCACGTACACGGGCTCGACTTGGGGAACATCTTGCTCTACTACAAGGGAATCGAGCAAGGAAACGCCATTCCCGACGACGTCAACGTGTTCCCGATCAACGGCTCGGTCGGCTCACAACCACCACACGCTGTCGGCCTCGCGTGGGCTGATTCACTGGTAAACGACAGCGAAAGTGTGTACGCGTGTTACTTCGGAGACGGCGCGACCAGTCAGGGAGACGTTCACGAAGCGATGAACTTCGCCGGCGTGTTCGACACGCCGAACGTCTTCTTCTGTCAGAACAACCAGTGGGCGATTTCGGTCCCGTTCGAAAAGCAGACGGCGGCCGATTCCCTCGCGAGCCGTGCTCAGGGGTACGGGTTCGAGGGCATCCAGGTCGACGGGATGGATCCACTGGCCGTCTACGACGTGATGCGGACCGCCGTCGAAAAGGCCAAATCCCCAGCCGACGACGAACTCAGACCGACGTTCATCGAGGCGATGCTGTACCGACTGGGAGCCCACAGCACCGCCGACGACCCCACCAAGTACCGCGGGGACGAACCACCCGAAGAGTGGCAGGAGAAGGATCCGATCCCCCGATTCCGAACGTATCTCATCGAGACCGGACGTCTCGACGAAGAGGAAGACGATGCGATCCGCTCGAGCGTCGAAGACGAACTCGCGGACGTAATCGAGACGGTCAAATCGACCGAACCGCCGGATCCCGAACAGATGTTCGACCACGTCTACGAAGAGGCGACCCCGCTGCTCGAAGACCAGCGCGAACAGCTCGAGTACCTCCGCGAAACGTACGGCGACGACGAACTTACCGACCACGAGTAACATGGCTACGACAGACTCAGACCAAGACACGCAGTCGCTTACGATCGTTGAATCGGTTCAAGACGGACTCCGATCCGAAATGGCTCGAGACGACGACGTCATCGTTCTCGGCGAGGACGTCGGACAGAACGGTGGCGTCTTCCGGGCAACCGACGGTCTCTACGAGGAGTACGGTGAGGATCGCGTCGTCGATACCCCGCTCGCGGAGAGCTGTATCGCCGGTGCCGCCGTCGGCCTCGCAGCCCACGGGATGAAACCCGTCCCCGAGATGCAGTTCCTCGGCTTTAGTTACCCGGCGTTCGAGCAGATCATCAACCACGCCGCGCGGCTGCGGGCGAGAAGCTGTGGCCAGTACAGCTGTCAGATGGTCATCCGAACGCCCTACGGCGGAGGGATTAGCGCACCCGAACACCACTCGGAGTCCACCGAGACCTTCTTCGCACACTACCCAGGTCTGAAGGTCGTCGTCCCGAGTACACCCTACGACACGAAGGGGCTGTTGACCAGCGCAATTCGCGATCCGGACCCAGTCGTCTTCCTCGAGCCCGCGCGGCTGTATCGCGGCTTCAAAGACGAGGTTCCAGAGGAGTCCTACACCGTCCCGATCGGCGACGCAGCAGTCCGTCGCGAGGGATCGGACGTCTCGGTGTTTACCTGGGGCTCGATGACCCCGCCGACGCTCGAGGCCGCCGAGAACGTCGAGGACGAGATATCGGTCGAGGTCGTCGAACTTCGATCGCTGTCCCCGCTCGATACGGAGACGATCGTCGAGTCGGTCAAAAAGACCGGACGGAGCGCCGTCGTTCACGAAGCCCCGAAGTCGGTCGGACTCGGGGCCGAGGTCACCGCACGGATTCAGGAGGAAGCGTTGCTCTACCTCGAGGCACCGATCGAACGAGTTACCGGGTTCGACGTTCCGTTCCCGCTGTACTCACTCGAGGAGTTCTATCTCCCCGAGGCGACGCGCATCGAGGACGGCATCCGAACAGTCACGGAGTTCTGACATGGTCAGGGAATTCGAACTACCGGACGTCGGCGAGGGTGTTGCAGAGGGCGAACTGGTTAGCTGGTTGGTCGAAGAGGGCGACGCGGTTTCGGAAGACCAGCCGATCGCCGAGGTCGAGACGGACAAGGCGCTGGTTGACGTTCCCTCCCCCGTCGACGGGACGATTCGGGAGCTTCGGTACGAGGAAGGCGACGTGATTCCCGTCGGAGACGTCTTCGTAACCTTCGACGTCGATGGCGAGGAGCCAGTCGAATCGACCGATGACGCCGCCGACACGGCCGGGGACGACCCCGAATCAGCAGAGCACGGTGCCGGGAGCCCCGACGCAACCGGCGCGGAGGCCGACGAGGTTGCCACGCCCCAGGACCGCGTCTTCGCGCCACCGCGAGTTCGGCGGCTGGCTCGCGAGGAGGGGATCGATCTGACGTCGATCCAGGGAAGTGGCCCCGGCGGCCGGATCACCGCCGCCGACGTTCGTAGTGCCGTTGCCGGCGACTCGCAGGCGAGCACTGGCAGCGGGGTTACGAGCGCAGACGCACCTGCCGATTCCGACGCGAAGACGGGTTCAGACGTCACAGCGGCTTCCGACGCGGAGACAACCGCCGACACGAGGACAGGCCCCGAGACCGACTCGAGAGCGACGAGCCCCCCACCATCGTCGCTCGAGTCGGCGGACAGGGATCGGACACTCGCCGCCCCCGCGACCAGACGGATCGCCCGTGAGAAGGGGATCGACCTCGATTCGGTTCCGGCGGTCGAGGAGCGCGAGGGAGAGGCGTTCGTCACCAGCGAAGCCGTCGAGAACTACGCGGCGGCCCAGAAACGAGCGCAGGACGCCGATCGAGCGGCGGTCGAAGCCGGCAAACCAGTCGGCGGAGCCGGGACGGATGCGTTCGCCCCCGGCGAGTCCGAACGCCGCGAGCCGTTCCAGGGCGTTCGAAAGCGAATCGCCGAGGCGATGGTCGAATCCAAGTACAGTGCCCCTCACGTCACTCACCACGACGAAGTCGACGTGACGGCGCTCGTCGAGACACGCGAGCGACTCAAACCACGTGCCGAGGAGCGGGGGATAAACCTCACGTACATGCCGTTTATCACGAAAGCGGTCATCGCTGCCCTCAAAGAGTATCCCGAGATGAACGCCGTCCTCGACGAGGAAAACGAGGAGATCGTCTATCGCGACTACTACAACATCGGAATCGCGGCAGCAACCGACAACGGGTTGATGGTCCCGGTCGTCGAGAACGCCGATCGGAAGGGGCTGCTGTCGCTGTCCTCGGAGACGAACGAGTTGGCCAAAAAGGCACGTGAACGCTCGATCAGTCCGAGCGAACTCCGCGGGTCGACGTTTACGATCACGAACGTCGGCGGGATCGGTGGCGAGTACGCGACACCGATCCTAAACTACCCGGAATCGGGTATCCTCGGGGTCGGCGAGATCAAACGGAAACCACGCGTCGTCACCGACGAAAACGGCGAGGAGTCGATCGAGCCGCGCTCGGTACTGACGCTCTCGCTGTCGTTCGATCACCGACTGATCGACGGCGCAGTCGGTGCGAGGTTTACCAACACGGTCATAGAGCATCTAGAAAACCCCGAGTTGCTGTTGCTCGAATGATCGATCCGAACTTCCATTCAGACGAGAGAGATTCCATGATATTACGACACATTCCCACGAACGAGGTCGAAACCGATGGTCGTCGGTGACGTCACGACCGGAACGGACGTTCTGGTTATCGGTGCTGGGCCGGCCGGCTACGTAGCCGCGATTCGTGCCGGCCAGCTCGAGCTAGACGTGACGCTCGTCGAAAAGGACGCCTACGGCGGCACCTGTCTCAATCACGGCTGTATCCCGTCGAAGGCGTTGATTAGCGCAACGGACGTCGCTCACGAGGCACGCTACGCCGAGGAGATGGGGATCCACGCCGACCCCGACGTCGACTTCGGCGAGATGGTCGACTGGAAAGACGACATCGTCGAGCAACTGACCGGTGGCGTCGAGAAGCTCTGTAAAGCCAACGGCGTCGACCTGCTCGAAGGAACCGCGACGTTCGTCGACGAGAACACCGTTCGCGTCTCACACGACGGTGACGGGCAGGGCTCGGAAACGGTGTCGTTCGAACACGCCATCGTCGCCACTGGCTCGCGCCCGATCGAAATCCCGAACTTCTCCTACGCGGACGAACCCGTTCTGAACTCACGGCAGGCACTCGCCCTCGAGTCCGTTCCCGACTCGCTCGTCATCGTCGGAGCCGGGTACATCGGAATGGAACTGGCGAGCGTTTTCGCCAAACTCGGAACCGACGTGACGGTGATCGAGATGCGTGACTCGATCCTGCCTGGGTACGACGACGATCTGACACGGCCAGTGAGACAGCGAGCAGACGATCTCGGCATCGAGTTCGAGTTCGGTTACACGGCCTCGGAGTGGCACGAGCACGGCGACGACGGCGGGATTCGGGTCCTCGCCGAACGGGCCGCGACCGACGGCGGTGTCGCAGCCGGCGAAACGACAGACACCGGCGACGCTCTCAGTCTCGAGGCCGACAGTGTCCTGGTCGCCGTCGGTCGCGAACCCGTCTCGGACACGCCCGACCTCGCGGCCGCCGGTGTAGAAACCGACGAGCGCGGCTTCGTCGAGACCGATTCGCAAGCACGCACATCCACTGAGCACATCTTCGCCGTCGGCGACGTCGCCGGAGAACCGATGCTCGCCCACAAAAGCAGTGCGGAGGGTGCAGTCGCCGCCGCAGTTATCGCAGGCGAGCCCGCGGCGATCGACCACCAGGCGATACCCGCCGTCGTCTTTACCGATCCAGAGATCGCGACGATCGGGCTGAGCGAGGCGGAGGCCATCGACTCCGGCTTCGAGACGGTTACCGGGCAGTTCCCGTTCCAGGCCAGCGGTCGCGCGCTGACGACCGGCGAGTCGGACGGGTTCGTCACGGTCGTCGCCGACGCCGAGGCGGGCTACGTACTCGGCGCGAGCATCGTCGGGCCCGAGGCCTCCGAACTGATCGCCGAACTCGGCCTCGCGATCGAACTCGGCGCGACACTCGAGGACGTCGCCTCGACGGTTCATGCTCACCCGACGCTGTCGGAGTCGGTGATGGAAGCGGCCGAGAACGCACTCGGGGAAGCGATCCACACACTGAACCGGTAACTGAGTCTGTCGTCCGACGCTTTGGCGCTGGTCGCTCGTCGTTCTCGCTGATCCCTCGGATTCAGGGACAATTATGAGTGGATAGAGGTTGGCACCAACGATCGCAAAGAGCTGTTTACGTGTGGTGAACGAACTCGATCCGTAGCCTGCTGACGGTAGTGTTTCGAAACGCGTTGTACGCGACGAGACGGACCGTCGGTCGGACGATCGACGGGACTGGCGGTTCGGGGTAGCTTTCCCTCGAATCGAACAGATCAACACCACACGCGGTTATTTCCGGCTCCGAAAACTGCCCGAGCAGGGTGAAGGACTGATCGAGAATTACGACGTCCCTGATACCGTCGGTCTCGGTTAGCACACCCTCTCCCCAGACGCCACTCCAGCGACTCGAGTCTCAGTCTCGAGCGATATGAACGCTACAGGACACATATTCTATATGGTAGAAAGGGCGACTACCTCGTTCCCATATCTTTTCTGTATGGAGGGCAGCCAGGTTAGCGCACATACCTCACTGTCCGGGAGATCACCCGCGCCAGACCGAACGCCAACACACCACTCCCAATATACGACCGCTTTGTAGTACGGTCACCCATCCTCCGACGACGCCCCGTACTCGATTACCGATCGGCGCAGGAACTCGTAGGAAATCGTCGACGATTCGTCATCGATGAGCGTGTCTCGAGCGGCGTTGGTGACGACTTTCTTGATGTCCCGGGCGGTGAACCCCTTCGTCCCAGATGCCAGCGTTTCGATTTCGGATTCGGAGATCGTGTGTGGTCGTTCTCGAAGTTGGACCGCGAACATCTCCTTTCGCGTCTGGGCATCCGGCTTGCCGATTCGGATCGTCTCGTCGAATCGACTGAGCGCAGCGGGATCGATCTGATCGTACTCGTTCGTGGCACCGATAAACAAGATCCCCCGCTCTCCGGCACCCTCCAGGTGGTTGAGAAATTCGTTGACGGCCTTTCGATCTTCGTTGTGCTGATTCACGCTGCTTCGCGCCCTGAGAACGGAATCGATCTCGTCGATGAAGAGGACCACGCCACCTGCGTCAGCCGCCAGGGCATCCGCTTCTTCGAACAGTGTGGATATCTGACTCGGTGTCTCGTTTACGATCTCCGAGAGGATGTTTCCCCCGCTCAGGAACGCACTCGGATACGGGAGTTCGCCCGCGATAGCCTCCGCGAGGTACGTCTTTCCCGTTCCGGGTGGTCCATAGAGCAACAGACTCGGGATCGGAATGCCGAGCTCTTCGGCCTGCTCACGTCGATCCCGGTACGGGATGATGATCCGGCGTCGAACTGACCGACAGAGTTCCCTGCGCCCGCCGTATTCGTCCAGCGTCGTACTCGTCGACGTCGACCAGTCGTACGTACAGGCATCGATCAGTTCCTGGACGGAGTCCATCCCCTCACTCTGTGCTGGCCGATTCTGTCCGTTCCCCGTGGGGGCGGGTTTCGGCGGCTGTGTTGTTTCAGACGGCGGTTCCGGCGGCTGTGGTGATTCAGACGGCGACTCCGTCGATTCTGACGGATCCCTCACTCGAGCCGTCTTCATCGGAGTGATCGTCCCCTCGGTCAGTTGTGGAACGTGAGTGACCCGGAAGTTCGGTCGTTCCGACAGTTCGAACGACTCCTTCTCCAGTTCCCTCGCGTAATGGTGAAGGGATTTCGGCTCGATCTCGTCGAGAATCTTTTGAACTAACGCGCGTCCGTCTGTTTTGCTGAACAGTTTGAAGACGAGAGCGAACGGTGTGTTCGTCGGGTTGACGAAGATCACGTCGGTTACTTCGTTCCCGTCGACCGACTCGTCGAACGAATTTACGACCAGGTGAGCCGAACCGTTGTACGCTTCCGCGAACCGTTCTTCATCGCACGTGTAAACCGTTAGCCCAACAGCGTTGTCCAACCCAACGTTCGTGATCTCGCCGTCGAAATACTGCCCAGGGTCGACCCCTGTTTTACCGACGATATCGAGGACGAAACTATCGGTATCGGCGGCTCCGGCGACGAACGACAACCGATCGTCCGTTTCCTTCTGGAATCGTCGGACGTGAGCGACGGGATCGTTGACGACGAAATCACCCAGGAGTTCCGCCTGGATAACGTTCCCCGGACGGAGCGATTGCATCGACTGCGTGAACTCCGAGTCACCGTACTGGGAGAGAAGCTGAACGGACGGGTGTGTTCGAACGCCGTCCTCGGACACGCCGTCGGGGAGTTCGACGAGTTTCGTATCCGAATCGAGGACAACTGCGTGAAGATAGTTCGATTCCACCCGGACGATCCGACACGTTACCGTCGCGTTGGGGAACGACTGATAGCTCCGTTGTTGATCCGTATCCGCATCTGTCTCAGACATAGTTGCGAGTCTCGAGTTGGTCGTGGATCCGTCCGCACGGCTCCGAGTTAGGTAAAAAACGAAGTACGTTCAATAGTAGCTTCGGGTTCGCCGCTGGTTTCCCCGTGGTCGAACTCGAGGATTCAGCTATTGCGGATCCGTAAACGGAACGGCCGCTCGTCGTGTAAGCCGTAGTAGCCACTGAACGTCGTTGCACACCCGTTCGCTATAGTAATCGTTGAAACGATCACTAGAGTATCGACCCGGAGAGCGGACGGGCCGGACGCCGAGAGACAGCTACGAGCGGTGGTAGATCGATTCAGTTGTTCCGCGTCCACAATAGTTGCAATAGCCAACTATTTAGAATAGGTGACTGAGGTAGCTATCCCATTCGTGAGGTGGAGAAATTCACACCCCAGCACGCGAAACGCGACCCGAAAACAGCCGACAGAAAGCGAGATAGCCGTACACCGTCACGATCGAACCCTCGAAATCGAGAGACCATCGGGACAGCAATCAGGGCAGACGAACGCACGGAAGGGAACACTCGGAGAGAGCGAACGCGCAGGATCGAACGACGAGCGGGCGGTACTAGTCCGGTCGCGTCGCGTGGAACGGCAGCCCTTCGACGCCGTCACGCTGGAAGGCGTCGATGGTCGAGTTGACCTCGTGGTACTCGAGGATGTTCTCCTGGATCATGCGTTCGATGATGTCGGCGCGGAACTGCAGGTCGTCGTAGATGTCCCGGGTGTCCGCGTAGCCGAGGAGGGTCGCGATCTGTTCTTCGAGCACGTAGGAGTTGTTCATCCCCTGGAAGACGATTTCGTCCTCGACAGGGTCCCAGTAGAAGACCTGTCGAGTGACGACGCCATCCATCTGCTCGGAGTAGCCCTCGATCTCCTGGACGCTCGTCACCCGGCGGAGCACGTCGTCTCCTTGCTTGACGCGGTTCTGGAACAGCGCGACGTCGGCGTTGTCCATGAACGTCTCGGGGACATTGATCGGGTCCCCGGTAAAACGCTGGATCATCGAGACGATGTCGCTGGCGTGGAACGTCAGCATGACCGGGTGGCCGGTCTGGGCCGCCTGGAACGCCATTCGGCCCTCCTCACCACGAACCTCGCCCACGACGATGTACTCGGGGCGAGAACGGAGTGCGGCCTCGACGAGATTGAACATGTCGACGTCGACGCTGTCCTCGCTTTGGCTCTCTCGAGTCAACAGTTGCTGCCAGGTGTCGTGGGGTGGCAACACCTCAGCCGTGTCCTCCGCGGTGTAGATCTTCGAATCCCGCGGGATAAAGGACATAATGGAGTTCAGCGTCGTCGTCTTGCCGGAGGCCGTCTCGCCGACGACGAACACCGTCCGCTCGTTTTCGAGACAGAGCCACAGATACGCAGCCAGTTCCGGCGAAAGCGTCCCCCAGTTCGTAATCTGGGTGACGGTAAGCGGAACCTCGTCGCCCTGGCGGATCGTGAGGCTCGGTCCTTTGACGCTTACGTCGTCGCTGTAAATGACGTTCAGACGCGATCCGTCCGGCAACGTCGAGTCGATGATCGGCTCCGCATCCGTCATCGGATTCCCGATGCGCTCACCCATGTTCGACAGCCAGCGGTCGAACTCCTCCCTGGTGCCGAAGTCGACGGTCGTCTCGACCATGCCGTAGACGCCGTGGTCGACGTAACACTCGCTGGGTCCGATCACGTGGATGTCCTCGTTCGCCGGATCCCGCATGACCGGCTCGAGTGGACCAAGTCCGACGATGTCGCGATTCAACCGATAGCGGATGTTCTCGTAGGTCTCCCGAGAGACCTCCTGAATCCCCGGGTGGAACCTGACTTTGAGCTGCTCGATGATGTTGTCGACCTCCTCGCCTTTGATGTGGGTCGACTCCTCGAGCAGTTCCTCGATCCGATCGTCGTACTCCGCTTCCTTCTCCGGAGCCTGCTTGCTCGCGCTTCGGCGAAGCAACGAGTCTTTGACGTGAGAGAAAACGACCTGTTCGTCCTCGGAGAGCGTCGGTTCGACGGCGAAGTACTGCATCTTCGTTCCGACGTCGCCGTAGACGTGACTGTAGATCGGACCACCGACGGGATACAACACGTTCGGATGTTCAGCCTCGTACTCCGAAGTCGGCTCGTTGATCAGTATCGGAAACTCGCCGGTGATCTGGCGAAACTTCTTCAGGTGCTCGCGAAGATGCGGCCGACGAGCCGCCAGCTCCTGGAGTTCGTCCGACGGCTTCGGCGTTCCCATTTCAGTCATTGACTGGAAATCAGGCGACGCTCCTGTTCTCGATGACGATTCCGACACCGGACCGAACCGAGTAACCGACGCGGTCACCGACCTGTTCGCCCATCCCGGCAAAGCGCTTGATAAACAGCTGTCGCCGGATATCGTTGCCGACCTCGATCATCTCGAGTTCGATAAAGACGTCCGCGATCGACCGGAACGGACCGATCGCCTCCTCGCCGACGGTGGAAGGGTCGACCGTGAGGATGACGACTTTCCCCTGGGAGATCACGTTCCTGAAAAAGGAAATGATCTCGAGAGCGGCCTGACGTTCCTCGTTTTCCCGGACCAGCGCCTCGAACTTCGGATCGTTGCGCAGTATCGCGTCGAACGTATCGATAATGATCACGTCCGCCGACCAGATCGTCTCCTCGTCCATGAGGTCGGTAAGGAGATCCTGCCGGTTTTGCTCGTCGGGATCGGAAGAGAGCACGCCACCGCTGTCTAAATCGCCGTGGAGGAACAACAGGTTCTCGAACAGCAGGTGTTCCTCGACGTTGTAGTTCAGCGAGTTCATCTGATCGACGAACCCCTTGACCTCGAGTTCCGTCGAGAGAAACGTCACTGACTTGCCCGTCTCGCACAGCCCGTAGGTGAACCGCTGTGAGATCGCACTCTTTCCCGCCCCGTAATCGCCCTCCATCAGGACGATACTTCCGGTCGGAATGCCGCCACCGAGTTCCTTGTTGAGGCGATCGCGATCGTCGAGACCGATAGAGAAGATATTATTTTGGTGACTCATACCTATCGTCGTGGCCCCTCGTCAGCCCCAGAGAACAGCGACGTGATTAGTTCGACTTGCCACCGCTCGAGTTCTGAATCCCCGCCGCGTTCGACGACCGGTTTGACGGATTCACGGTCGCCCCGCTCGACCTCACGGACCTCCGACTGTGCACCCGGTTCAAGGACCGATCGAGCGGTGGCCTCGTCGTGGTCGGGACGTGGTTCTCGGAGTTCGATCCCCGACTCCGAGAGGATAACGTCCGAGTCGACCCAGATCATCCGCTGGTCGCGCTCCGGCGCGTCCCGGTCGGCGACAACCGGACGGTCGGGCTCGTCCGCCTCGACCACCGACCGGTCAGCGTCGTCGACCGAATCGCTCCGGCCGGTCGACTCGGATTCGTCGATGTGGATCTTGCAGGCGGATCCAGCACTCGCCTCCCGGTCTTCGTCGTCGACCGAATCGTCCGTTGACAGCTCGAGCGAGGTGGCATCCCGATCCGTCTTTGCATCGACAGTCGTCTCGCGCGAGTGTCCGTCGGCGTCGGGCGACGGCGGGTCGATCGCTTCTTCGGTGAACGAAACCTCCATCTCCGCGGGAGAGTCGGTCGGTGCGAACGAGTCGGACTCCTCGGTCACGTTCGAGTTGGCATCCTCGACGGTATCCCCGGTCGTGGACGGTTCGAGATCGTCAGGCCGGTCGTCCGTAACGCCCTCTTCGACCAGCCACTGATCGAATGGGACACGTTTTTTCTCGGGCGTCGCGATCCGGTTGATCCACCAGAGACTTCGTTTGTGGTCGACGCCGAGTGCGGAACTCGGCTCGGGATCGTCGACGTCAGGGCCGTCCTCGAACCCGTTTAAGGTCGTTAGCAGGTAGGACTCGACGGATGGATCGATCCATCGAATCGAGCCGTAAAATCGAATCGTCCGCGCCGCCCCGTTCAACCCGACCTCGTCGACGAGGTAGTCGAGCCAGTCCATCACGACGAACTCGGTGTCGTACGCCGACGGGATCGACCCGAGATACGGCCGGCCGCCATCGTCCCACGGCGGGTCCGGAAGTGACGGTTCCTCGGATGCGTCGGCGTCGTCGACGGCCGCTCCGCCAGCGTCCGCTGGCAGGGGATCGTCCGCCTCGAAGCCGGCGTCGTCGGTCTCGAGGTCGTCACCGTCGGCATCGGGTTCCGCCAGGGAATCGTCCGCAGCCAGTGGGTCGTCCGACTCGTCGTCCGCCTGCACGTCGTCGAATGGGTCGTCCGGCTCGTCCAGTTCGGAGTCGGACTCGGCGTCTAGTTCGGAACCAGAGTCGGCTGAATCCGCACCGACGTCTTCCTCGTCCTCCCAGTCGGCATCGCCGGAGTCGTACTGTGACTTTAACTCGTCAAACGAGAGGTCGCCGCCATCGTCGTCGGTTTCGTCGTCCGCTTCGAGATCGGCAAACTCGTCGTCTTCATCGAGGTCGCTAAATTCGTCGCCCTCCTCGGGGTCGGCAAACTCGTCGTCTTCGTCGAGGTCGCTAAATTCGTCGCCCTCCTCGGGGTCGGCAAACTCCTCGTCGTCCTCGTCGTCGATCAAACTCTCGTCGAGGAACGCCTCCGCTTCGGCGTTCGCGATGTCCTCGTCGACGTCCTCCTGGTCGTCGCCGTCGTCTTGGCCGTCGAACAAACTCTGGCCGCCGAAGTTGCCCGATCCTTGGGCACCGCCGTCGAACGTGTCGCTCAACGAATCGCCCTCGACGAACGGGTTGACACCCTGTGTAACCATCTCGTACACCTCGAGGAGTTTCCGGATGTTCTCTTCGATCTCCTCTAAGGATTCGCCGATCTGTTCGTTCTCGCTTTGGACCGTGTTGACCGTCGACGAGAGCGAACCGACCTCGTTTTCCATCTCCTCGACGCGAGCTTCGATCTCACTCGAGACGCCGCCGGTATCCTCGTCCATGCCGTCGAACGTCGCGTCACCGCCGTCGCCCATCTCGAATTCGGCCTCACCGCCCATTTCGTCGCCCTCGCCGAGGAGGTCGTCGTCGGAGCCGGAACCGTCGTCACCGAGGAGAGTATCGTCGGAGCCGGAGCCGTCGTCGAAGAGATCGGCGTCATCCATCCCGCCACCCATACTCCCGCTGCCGCCGTCGGTGGCGCTCTCGCCGCCGCCCGTCGACGTTCCGGGCATGAGCGCCTCCTCGCTCATCCCTCCCGCGAGATTGCCGTCCGCGAGGGGGTCATCACCGTTCCCGGAGTCAGTACTCCCGTCGTCGTCCTCGTTTCCGAGTATATTACCGATTATGGACAGTAACATGGTGAACCCATCACGTTGACGGCGCCGCACTCGAGACCGGACCGACGGCCGACCAGACCCGTATCGTCCCGTTCAGTACGGTCTCGAAACCTCATCTGTGAACACTATACGAACCTACGTATTAAGTGATTTCGGCCGATGTGACGACTGTCCGACGAAGGTCAGACGAGCGGCGACGGAACGCGTTTCGACCGTATACTGTCAGTATATCCAACAAATGATTCTTTTCGGTTCGGATAGAACTCTCCGTAGGGGCAGCGAATGACGGACAGCAACAACGAGAAAAACCCGAAAGAAAACGCCGACGTGCCGCCCGTACTTCCGGGCGAACAGCCATCGGGATCGTCCGCCGGTGGGGGCGCGTTGTCGCCCGAGGACCTCGACTTTACGGAGAGTCCGTACGTCTCAGAGGTCTCCGACGGGCGATACGTCGTCTCGGCGGACCACAGCCCACCGAACGTCGCCGACGATACACGTTCCTCGCCGCCACAGTCACGAAGCCGATCAAACCCACAGCCGACGCAGAAGTCAGATACGGACGAGACGGGGACCGATCGAGCCGCCGATGCACAGCGAGACCACCAGCCAATACAGAGCCCGGAAGCCGCCCGGTCGATACTCGCGAACGAACTCGAGCGAGCCGACGCCAGGTTCGCAGTCGATATCGTCTCCCAGTTCGACGACAACGGCGTTCGACACCGAACGACCTCGGACGATCCGATCGGTATTTTCGACAACCTCGTCCTCTGGTACGCACAGCACGTCGCACCGGAGACGCCGACCCAGCGGACCACGTCGCTGCTGATGGCCAAATCCGAATTCACGCCACCGCTGTCGCCAGCACAGATCCGTCGAACCGCGCGAGCCCACGGTCTCAACAGATCCAGCACCCTCGGCGACCTCCTCGACGCACTCGAGGACTGATACGGTTTGCTGTAACGGTGTATCGCAGACCGGATGGCAGGAACTGTTGGCAGCCATTACCAGTGACCGCTGACCTCACTCGAGCGATCACTGCCACCGACCGACAGTCGGAAACAGCAAGCGGTCAGGAGCCGTTCAGGAAGATTACTGCTGCCATATACAGCGTCAGCAAAATCGCAAACCCGAACAGAACGAGTCCGCTCTGAGCCGACTGAATCGCGCGTGATTTCGCGTCGTCACTGACACCGTGTCCAATCATACGTGGTTACCTGCCACTCGTCGCTATCGACTCATTGATCTTGTGGCCGCAGGCGTCGGCCGAAGTCACCACCGGTCGATCGTCGAAGCGCGAAAGGCGGTTAGAGATCGACCGAGATGATCAGATCGACCAATCGCTCGGTCAGCGTGCCGGTGATCGCACCCACCCAGAGCAACGCGGTAAAGTGGAGATAGGAGTTGCCGAAATGGCCGCCGTCAGCAACCCGAAGCACGAGCGACGAGATAAATGCGTTGAAGATCAACACGAAGACGATGAGAAACCGAAGGACGGGAACGTTGTACTGTTCTGTGTGGACGAGCGAGCCGCCGAGGACCTGTCCCTCGAGGTCGATCTCGAACGTCGAGAGCATCAGCGAGAGCTCGAGTCCGATGAAAAACGAGAACGACGACGCCGCCGTGATTCCGTAGATGACGCCGACGAGCGTCGTCGTTTGCTGGCGACGTTCCTCGCGCAGGTTGACGATCTCGCTCATGTTCTGGCTGATGAGTTCGCCGAGTCGTTTCGGTCCGCCACCCATGTCGCGACCGACGAGATACATCTCGCTGAACTTCTGGACCAGAAACGAGTGTGAATCGCCAGTGAAGAGCCGCCAGGATTTCTCCGTGTTCAGCCGCATGTTCAACCGACGATAGAGGTCGTTGATATCGGGCGTCAGCGGCCCGAAGTCCTTCGTTCGAAGCGTGGCCAGTACCTCGGTCGTCGTGCTCTGTTTGACGCTCTCGCTGGTACCCAACGCACGGATGAAGTTGGGAAACTCCCGGTCCCGATCGAAGACGCGCCGTTCCTCGTAGAGAAAGATACCCCCCGGGATCAAAAGCGGAAGCGTCGCGATCGGCATATACAACAGCAACGGTACCGAACCGAACCGAATCGTCGCCGTT
This sequence comes from Natrialba swarupiae, assembly GCF_008245225.1. Classification (GTDB taxonomy): domain Archaea; phylum Halobacteriota; class Halobacteria; order Halobacteriales; family Natrialbaceae; genus Natrarchaeobius; species Natrarchaeobius swarupiae. The sequence goes on along the minus strand of NZ_VTAW01000015.1, from coordinate 23,329 downwards.
CCCGGGAGGAGCTCGAAGAACGCGAGCGTCATCCCGACGATCACCAGCACGCTAAGGCCGACGCCGGCGATCGTCGACCCGAGCATCCGTTTTTTCGTCGCGGTTCGGTAGCCGTCCTCGAGGTACCAGATCGGGTCGTCCGGGACGACCGCACGGATGACGAAGAAGAAACCGATCTGGACGAACACGAACAGCACGATGACGATGCTCGTCGTCAGCGTCGGGTTGTTCCCCGTCAAAAGCGGCAAGACAATCGCGAACACCAGTGCGAACGTCATCGAGATGATAAGCGAGAGATAGAGGTCTTTCAACACGTCGAGGTTCGACAACGACTGGCGGTAGACGGTGGAGTACTTGTCGATGAGGACGTCCTGTTCCTGAAAGAGGAACTCGTCGAGTTCCTGACCGGCACCGAGCGTGTACGCGAGGCGCTCGAGGAGGTCCTCGACGGATTCGCTCGGAACCTCCTTGGCGCGTCGCCGACAGGCGTCGTCGAGGCTCAGGTGCCAGACGTCGACGAGGTCGACGACCCGTTGCATCTCGTCGGCGAGTTCGCCGTACTCCTCTTCCTGGGCGAGTTTTCTCATGACCTCCATCCGATCGATGTTCGTCGTCGAGAGGATCGTCATGTGGATGACAAAGAGGTGGAACCGATTTTCCATCTCGATTCGGCGCTGGTCGACCGCGAGCCGTGGGTAGCCGATCGCCGATACGAGAATGAGCAAGCCCAAAACGGGAACGAGGAGACGGACGACGAGAAACGTCTCGAGGAACATCGCGACGGCGACCGTGCCAGCGAAAAACGCAAACGCCGGCAGCAAGATCAAGAGGACGTAGATCCTCGCCGGGAGCTCCATCTCGTCGTAGGCCTGAATAATGGACCTGCTCAGGTCGTTGATGGATGCTCCGTCACTGGCTAGTACCATATCTCCACCCGCGTCTCACAAATTACGTCGGTCTGCACCCCATACAAAACTTCTGGCTACCGGATCGACCCGCTCACGGATCGGTGTGAGCGCCGTCGACGCCGTCCTCGAGAACGTCTTCGGAGTCGGAATCGAGGATGTCCCCGGGTTCGGAGTCGAGGACGGCCGCATCGATCGGTTCATCGGCCCCGGTATCGCCAGTGCTCGACGGAGTTGGATCGTCTTCCGGTATGTCGAGGGCGTCCGCACTCCCGTCCGATCTGGACTCGAGATCGGGTTCGTCGGATCCGACGGCAGCGTCGAGAGGGTCGTCGGGTGCAGTGGTCGGCTCAGCGGGTTCCTCGGCTGAGGCAGTGGATTCGTGGGGGGCGTCTGATACAGCAGTCGGTTCGACGGGGGTATCGGAGACGGCAGTCGGTTCGACGAAATCGGTGGATCCAGTGGTGGGTTCGAACGCGTCCTCGTCGTCCGCGAGGTCGCTATGATCGTCGCTGCGTTCGCCCGTGGCGGGGCGGTCCGAACGGTCGTCCGAAGCGTCGTCGGTCCCGACCGACGACTTCTTCTCCGGGGTTGCGATCGCACCGATGTACTCGAGGCTCCGTTTGTGCTCTGCGGTCGTCAACGACGAGCGGGGTTCGGGGTCGTCGATCGGCACGGGCCGCTCGGTGAAGCCGTTTAGCAGCCGGTGGAAATAGGACTCGACAGGCTCGGAGATCCAGCCCAGCGAGCGGTAGTAGGCGATCGTCCGGGCAGTGCCGTCGATTCCCGCCTCCTCGATGAGGTACTGGAGCAACTCGAGGGTCAGGATTTCGGCGTCCGGCCGCGAGGGGTGAGAGACGAGATACGGCGGGTCGCCGATCTCGCCGTTTTCGCCGCCCTCGAGGTCGGGATCTGCGCTCGCGTCGTCGAACTCGTCGGCCACGTCGTCTCCCTCGGGGAGTTCCGTCTCCGAGTCCGCAAACGGATCGTCCGCCTCGAGCGGGTCGTCGGCGTCGGCCGTCGCGTCCTCGTCCGGGGCTAGAAACTCGTCGATCTGCTCGTCCGGGGACTTCCCGTCCGCCGAATCGGCGTCGGCGAACTCGTCCGCGGACGCGTCGTCTTCCTCCTCCTCGAGCGGGAACCCGTCGTCCGGGTCGGATTCGTCCATCGGGTCCGCGTCGAACGGGTCCGCCGCGGACGGATCGTCGTCGGCCAGGTCCCCGCCGAGGGCGTCGTCGCCCAACTCGTCGTCGCCCAACTCGTCGTCGGTCAGATCGTCGTCGGTCAGATCGTCGTCGGTCATGTCGTCGTCTACCTCCTCCTCGAGTGCGCTCTCGTCTGCGAACTCGGCGTTGAACGCCTCGTCGTTTTCGTCATCGAAATCGTCGTCGAGAAACTCATCGGCGCTGGCTTCGGAGATCTCCTCGTCGATCTCCTCGCCGGGGTCGTCGGTCGCGCCGAAGCCGCCGTCGGTTGCGTTCTCGAATGCGTTGCCGATCTCCTGGTCGCCGACGAACGGGTTGATCCCCTGGGTGACGATCTCGTAGAGGTCGACGAGTTTGTCGACGTTCTTCTCGACGGATTGGATCGAGTCGCTGATCTTCTCGTTTTCGCCGCGGACGGTTTCGACCTGTCCCTGCAGGGAGTCGATCTCCTTTTCGACTTCGTTGAGACGGTAGGCGAGTTCGTCGTCGTCGTTTTCGTCGTCGTCGCCGAACTCCATCTCGCCGTCGATCAGCGAATCGTCGTCGGTCAGCAGGTCGTCACCGCCATCGTCCTCCGGTTCGTCAGCGTCGTCGAGTATGCTACTCATTTGTGTTCACTCTAGTCGGCGTTGTTCGCCACGTGGAAGTCGATGCTGTCCTCGTTGCCGTGTACGATCGTCGTTACGCGCGTATCGCCGTCGACCTCGAGGTCCTCGATCTCGCCGACGTCGATCGTCACCTCGACGATTCCGCCGGATCGCCAGGAGTTCGCGTCGACGTCGAGGCGTTCGACGGCGAGGTGGTCGTTCGAGACGTATCTGCCGTCGACCAAGACGTCGATCGCGGAGCGATGGACCTGCAGCGTCTCAGAGCCGACGTTTTTGACCAGTACGGACACCGTCTCGGTTTCCGGGTCGTAAATCGACTCCGGGTGGCCCGGATCGCTCGTGATCGCGATATCGGTCTCGACTTCGGTCGCGACGTTCGAACTTTGCATCTCGATCGCGGTGCTCATCTGGTTGACCTCGAGGATGACCGTCCCGGCGACGCTGGCCGCGACGATGACGCTCGCGATGAACATGATGAGGTGGGAGGTAGAGACGCTGGCCATGGGTTACCCCTCCGTCTCCGTGAGAGTGATCGATTCGGCGGCCGATATCCCGGTTTCGGTCGTGAGCTGTATCCGGTCGACCTCGTACTCTTCCTCCCCGAAGATCGTTTCGATGGTTTCGATCGGGACGACGACCTCGAGAGTCGAGCCGGGGTACCAGAGGTCGGTCTCCGAGATCTCGTCGTCGCCGTCGATGACCGTCGTCTGGTAGTCGTCCGGATGGACGTACTTGCCCTCGAGCAACACGTCGGTACTGGAGATCGCCAGCCCGGTCGTCCCCGTGTTTTCGATACGAACGACGACGTCATCGACGTGTGTCTCGTTATACGTATCACCGTTGCTATCTTCGTATTCGACGACGTGGAGTTCCTGGATCGCCGTGGTCACGTTGAGGTCGGTGTTCAGTCGGTCGCGGGTCTGGTCGCTCTGGGTCGCGAGTGCATCCCCGGTGTCGGTACTCACCGAGAACATGGTGGGGACGAAGACGCTCGCCGCTACGAGACAGCCGATAAGCAAAATCGCAGCGGAAGCGCTCGTGCTAAATCCCATTCGTTCGGTATCACGAATGCCACGGTCAAAAGCGCACCGGCCATCGGCTCTCGAGGCGCGAATCGCCGATCGCGAGACGGCTGTGCCCCGATCGAGCGAGCGCGGTCGTCGACTCGAGTTTACAGCGAAACCGTTTCGCCGGCCTCGAGTTCGTAGGGGACGACCAGTTCGGTGCTGGTCTCGAGGCCTTCCGACGTCATCAGCGTGACGTGTGCGTCGTCGCCGGCCTCGAGGGAGACGTCCTCCAAGACGATCGTCGCCCGGTCGGAGCCCGAGCGAAGCACCGTCCCCTCGATATCGCGGATGTCGTCGGCGTGGACCTCCTCGTAGCCGCCCGACCCAGCACCGGTGTAGTCGACGACGAGCGACTCTAAGTCGATCGCGCCCGAACCGGGCGTCGGTCCGACGGTGATCTCGACGGTCTCGATAGTGCCGTCGGCGGAGACCTCCCCGACGGAGGAGAACACGACGAGCCCGCTCGAGACCTGCTGGGCGCTTTCCTCACCGGTGGCTTGCGCCTGGGACTCGAGGGTCCCGGCGGTGTGGATCAACGCGCCCGCAGCGATGGTCGCCACGAGTACCATCGCGATAAAAATGATCAGCGTTCCGATTCCGACCTGACCGCGTCGGTCGTTCGATACACCTGTTGTCACCATCGATAATCAGTCCCTAGAGACTGCTTAGAGACTGATCGAGTCGTCAGTGAGCGTGGACGGAGCCATCAGGACCTCGGTGGTCTGGGAGCTGTCCGCGGTGACGATCGTGAACTCAGCAGATCCACCCGCTTCGATTGGGGTGAAACTGTCGCTGCCGCCGTTGAGATCGAGTTCGATCTGATATCGATCATCCGCAGTCATAACGGCATTGTCGAGTTCGTCATCAGCCAGACTGTCTCCCTCGAGATTCTGGATATCCAGACTATCGAGATCCTCTGCCTGTCCACGTTCGGTTTCTTCGCCGACGTATTCGAACGTTGCTGCTTCGAGGTCAACGGCATCTGCACCTGGACCGAGCGAGACCATCATCGAGACGCTATCGATGTAGTCCCCAGTGCCGGTTCCACCACGTTCTGCGGCATCAACCTGGAAGTCGATACCGCCGTCACCGTCTTCAACGATGTCAATCTGATTATCGAGAGCACGCACGTCGAATTCGAGAGTCCCGACAGCACCGTCAAGGTGCTCACCACCCTCGCTGGTCTGATCAACACGATATTCGACCTCCGCGTCATCTGCAGTCAAGGCATCGAGATCATAGCTCTCATCGTGTGGTTCAAGATTAGCAACGCCCTGACTGGTTCCTTCTTCGACAAGAACGTCAAGCGAGCCCGTCTGATCGTATATTTCGATAGAGCTCAGGTCCTCTTCGTCGAAGGCATCCGTAAGTGTAAGCGACGGGCCAGCCGAATCATCGAGATTAACGTATATCGTCACCACACCTTCTTCATCGATCAGGCTCTCGTAAACATCAAATTCTGCCTGAACATCGTCGCCGCCGTCAGTAAGTTCATCCTCGTCAATCATGACAGTAACCGTTTCTCCTTCATCGAGTGAAAGTCCTGTCAAATCGTCCTCGATGTCATAGAAGTCGTTGGTTTCACTGTCTTCTCCGACGAGAACCTGTGTCTCGATTCCGGCTAACTCGTCGCTATCACCAAGTGCTTCGAACTCGAGATCAACACTGTCGAGTGGATCTCCAGTACCAGCTACCTCCCCAGTAGCCGACTCGATTTGGACGACATTCGAGACCTGTGCCGTACTCTCTTCACCCGTTGCCTCTGCCTGCGATTGAAGAAGACCGGCGGTGTTGATCAGCACACCCGCCGCGATCGCCGCGACGAGTACCATCGCGATGAACACGATGAGGGTACCGATACCCACCTGACCGCGCTCTTCTTCGTCTGTGATTCGTTCGAACATGGTTTTGGTTTGCAATCGTCTTCGGCAGCCACTCGAGCCGACGTCGGTCGCTCGGCATCGCGGGCGATTGGTCGACTCGAGTTCAGTGGCTCCCGAAGCGTGCATACGGCTTGTGACTGTCCTGTAATAAACGTATCCGCCGTTCTGACACTATTTAACTCTACTTGCCGACCCTCAGGGTACTTAACTGTGTTTGCCGACGGCGAGAGCAACGGTTATATCTTGTTGCCGCCGGAACCCCGCTTAAACCCCCTCGAGCGTTGATTTCACAGTAGTCGTCGGATACACTATCGTACCTCGAGCGTGGAGCCTATCGCGACTCGAGCGAGGAGCAGTTCGGCGAGACGTATAACCTATCGTACCTGTTTTCGCCCGCGGCCGAGAGACTTATTTCCCACCTCCGGCGATATCCACCACATGAATATCGTCGACGGCGAAAAGATCGAGTGCAGTCGGTGTGGGGACCTCATCGACCTCGACGACGCCAACATCCTCGGAAAGAGTAACAACCAAACGTACGCGAAACCGCTGTGTAACGACTGCCTCCAGAACGTCGGCGTTCCGAAAGGGTACGAACTCGAGCGCGACGTCAGCTACCTCAAAACGGAGTAACCATCGAGACGACTCGAGCAGCTACTTGTGGTTCATCGCCTCGCTCGCGATGTTACGCCCGCGAGGTTTCAACGCGACCTCGCGACGAATTCGGACCTCCTCTAACACGTCGAGTTCGATCAACCGCTCGTAGATCTCCTCGACTCTGTCGATATCCATGTCGAGAAACTCCGGCACCTCGAACGGCGAGACGCCCGAGTAGATCGCCATCAACACCTCCTCTTCTTTCCCCGAGAGATCGATCTGCGAGGCGTTTTTCTCCGCCCCGCGGTCCAACACCGACTTCAAAATCGCACAGTTCTGGGGCGACCCCGAGAGATAGGTCTGGACGCTCGAGCCCTCCTCCGTGTGCTCGGCTTCGATCACCGGCCGCTCGCTCGAGTGGACCGTCCGCTCGTCGCTCTCGACGGTACCGACGTCGTCGACCTCGATCTGGACCAGTTTGCCGTCCTCGACCGCGAAGTTCGCGAGACCCGGGTTGATCTTGACGCGAGCCTTCTGCCACGAGGAGTCCTGGACGACGCCGCCTTTCACCGCCGGATGTTTGATCAACACGATCTCGCCGTCCAAAATCGCCTTCTGTAACTCGAGTTCGAACGTGTCGACTTCCTCCATCGAGATCAGATACACGTTCTGTCCGTAGTTGATACTGATGTAGTTCGAGACCTTCGCGATCGCCTGATTGACGTCGTAGCGGCCCCGAATCGACTGAATCTTCGACAGCGGAACCGTCTCTTTTCCCTCGTTGCCGACGATCACCATCCGCTTGTTCGAGAGGACGATCCGGCCGTTCGACCAGTTCGTATCCGACAGCTTGCGCCCGTCGCGGACGACCTGCGTGAACTGCCCCGTCACGTCCGCGAGTTTCTGTTCGGATTTGCTCATGAGAGATCACTACCCGCCATCTCGAATCCACCCAGCTTCGACAGCGCGGAGAACCCACGCTTTCGCAGCCGATCGTTCTCGGTTTGCTCGACGAACTTCGACAGTCGCTCCCGGGACCGATCGCCGCCGATCTTCCCGAGGACGAACAACGCCTTCACGCACATCCCGTCGTCCCGGTCGCTCTCGACCAGTTCGAGCAACCGCTTCTCGAGGCCCTCGCCGTCGAGCAACGCGAGGCTCATCGCGGCGAACTTCGAGGTCATCTCGTCGTCGTCTGCCAGCGTCTCGATCAGCGCATCCTGGGCCTCGCGGACGTACTCCTCGTCGGCGATCCGCCCCAGCAGCCACGCCGCGTTTCGACGCTGGGCGGTCTCCGAACTCCGATCGAGAATCTCGATCAGCGGCTGGACCGCCTCGCGTTCGTTGGCCTCCTCGAGTTCGTCGACGATCTTCTCCCGAACCGTGTGACTCGCATCCGCGGGAGCCTCAGAGAGCAACTGGACGAGCGAGAACATCGCCGTCCGGCGGACGACCTCCGCGTCGTCGCTCAACGCCTCGGCAAGGATCTCGACCGCCTCGACGCTCCCGAGTCGCCCGAGCGCGTCCACCGCGATCCGACGGAGCGTCTCGTCGTCGTCATCGGCGATGTCGACCAGTTCGCGAAGCGCGTTTTGGGTCCCGATATCCGCGAGCGCGTACGCGATCTCGACCCGGACGTCGTACTGATCCTCGTGGAGTTTGCGAGCGAGCGCCGGGATGGCCCGTGGATCCTCGATTCGCGCGAGGGCGCGCGAGACGCGCATTCGCACGCGAGCGTTCGGGTCGTCGAGGCGGTCGACCAGCGCCTCGAGGACGTTGTCCTCGCCGATCCGGCCGAGGCCGGTCGCGGCCGCCATCCGAAGCTCCGGCTGGTCGGCGTCTAACCCCTTCGCGAGCAGTTCCGCTTTCTTCCACTGCGCGACGGAGTCGAGATCCTGCCCGGAGATCTCGCCGATGAACTGCTCGAGTGCGTCCTGGCCGTACTGATCGAGGGCGTCGATCGACGCCGCTTTCACCTTCTGCTCGTCGTCTTCCTGGGCCGCCGTAATGAGGGCGTCGACGGGGTCGTTGTTGGGCTCGATCGTCTCGTCGGCCTTCGGTGCCAGACTGCCGAGGATCTCGGCTGCACGACGGCGAATGTCGGCGTTCGAGCTTCGCTCGAGATACGTCGTGAGTTGTTCGAAATCCGCGTTTCGTTCGAGTTCAAACAGCGTCATGTGTGCGTATACGCCAGTCCCGACCCCACCGTCGACGTTGGGCGGAGATACGACCTCCAGGAGTATTCAAAGTTCTGTTCATGTCGGCTGTGCGGGCAGTTCGAACGGGTGGGTCCCCTGCTCGACGACGCCGGCCCCCGCCGTCGCTGCTGGATCGAGCGCCGTCGCGTGGACCGATCTTCCCCGACGGTCGAGGGGTGAACCGGTGGCGGCGTCTCGAGTCCGAACTGCCGGCCGAAATCGGACGGACCGTCTCGCGTTCGCACGGCAGACCACGCCCGGGAGGGTGGTACTGGCAGGGTAGACCCGATCATGTTAGAGCGTCTGACGGTCGGCGTTGGTGTTCGATCCGATGACGTACTCGTGGTCGTGGACACCGGTAGCGCTTAACTCCTCCCCGTGGCGGCCCGTTCCGTCCGGATAGACCATCGTATCGACGATCGCGTTCCAGACGGCCATTTCGCCGATCTCGCCGTCGAGATCGCGCTGTGCCCACCGGGAGTTCGCCCCCCAGCCTTCGACCTGTCCCTCGAACCGATCGCCGACTTCGGTGTAGAGGTGATCGAACGATCCCCCTTCGGCGACGATGCCATCCCGGTACACGACGTAGATGAGCCCGATCTCCTCGTCGGACTCCTCTCGGTTCGTCGCGTCGGACTCGTAGAAGAGGACGAGATCGTCGTCCTCGGTGTCGTGATACAGTTCGTCGACGGTGATGCCGTTGTCCTCGAGTAGGTGGTGAAACTCCCCGGCGGTCGCCTGTGGGTCGTCGCCGGGCGCTTCGGGTTCGGCGGCGACGCGTGTGTCGTCCGGAAGTACGCCCAGACAGCCGGCGGTGAGCGAAAGCGTGAGCGAACCGACCGCACCGAGCGTCTGCCGGCGGGAGAGTCGCGATTTCGCCACGGATTCCTCGGAGTCGTGGCGTCGTCCCGACTCGTCGGGTGCGTCAGCCGTGTCCACAGGAGGTTTTCGCATACGTTGTGTGAGAATTACGCCAGGAGGTCAAAAACGCGTCGGCCATTCCCACGGGATGCGTCGACCCGGTCGCCTCGAGTCGCGGGCGTGGCCGATAATACAATAAACGTCGGTTCCCTATCGCCGCTATCGTGATCCCTCCGAGGCGAGTCGATACCGGACAGGGGTGTGTCGGACCGCTGCACCCGGATGAAGAAGAGCCATCGCCGAGCCGGTCGCGGATCGGACGATCGACCGAGGTGGCCGTCCCGCCACGCCGACCGACTCGGTGGTCCCGGCGGCTCGTTCGCGTCGCAGTTATCGTCTGTCTCGTCGGTTTTCTCGCGGCAGTCGGATCGATCGGCGTCGCCGCGGCGTCGGCCGGTACGAGTCACGCCGATCCGGTGGGTGCCGGCCCTGAGGTCCCGCTACAGGTCGACGAGCAGTGTGATCCCGCGGCGGACGGCGTCGTCGTCCGATTCGGTGACGACAACGTCGTCAGCGGCTCGCTCGCGGGCGACTGTCCCGCCGATCCGTACGTCCACGTCGAGGACTCGAGTGAGACGTTGACTATCGACGACGGCGTCGTCCGGACCGAAAGCGGCGAGAAAGCCACGGTCGACGGGAAGGAGATCCACCAGTTCGACGGCCAGGAACCCGATCTCCTCGTCTCGGACGGCGAGTTCGTCAACTCGTCGCTCGTCGTCGACGACGATGGGTTCGTCGTCCTCGAGGACGACGGGGATCAACACCTTCGGGTGGACGACGACCGCGTCCGCTTCGACGGTGATCCCCGGCTGTCACTCGAGATCCTCGAAGCGACCTCGGAAGTCGCCGAGGGTGAGTCCCTCGATGTGACGACCGAGGTCGAGTACCTCGGCTACCACGAGTTCGACGGGACGGTTACCGTGACTATGGCGAACGAGTCGGGCCCAGTCGAGGAGTTCGAGTCGGGCGTCAGCTTGCAACACAGGGAGTCGACGACCACGACGGAGAGCTACGAGACGAAAAACGGCGACGCCCCGGTGATCGATATCAGTTCCAGTATCGGGGGAGCGCCGGGAACCGTCGGTGTCGCAGCACCGCCCGACCACGCGAGCGTCGACGTCGAGGAAGCGAAGATCGTTCTCGACGTCGCCGATCACAACCGGCCCGCCGAAGGCGACGATCTCGAGGTGACGGCGGAACTCGAGCGCATCGGAGACGTTCCGCGTGACGACTACGACGATCAGTTTTTGATGGAGTTTTTCGTCGACGAGGATCGGGACGGTGACTGGAGCCGTGTCAGCAGCAGGGCGGTCGATCCGGTTGGCGGAAGTTCGTCGACGACGGAGACGTTCACCTACTCGACGAGTGAGGGTGACGGGCCGGACGTCGACGTCGGGCTCACGGTGTTCGACGGAGACATTTCGGACGATCCGGAGTGGCACAACAGAGTCGACCACCGAACCGTCCCGGTCGTCTCGGAGGACGCCTACAAACAAGAGGCCACGGTGAATCTGACCAGCTGGAACGCACCGGAGGAAGGCGACGACCTCGAGCTGACGGCGGATATCGAACACGACGACCTGCCGGACGGCTCTCACACCGTCCCGGTCGTCTTCTACGCGAACGGCGAGACGATCGAAGAGCGAAGCGTGGCGCTTTCCGGTCCGGGCTCCGATTCGGTCTCGGAGTCGTTCACCTACGAGACTACCCAGGGCGATGCGCCGGACGTGACTGCCGGCGTTCGGACGCCGGGCGATCGCCAGTCCGAATCGGTCCGGGTGTTCGGCAGCGGCTTCCAGGTCGAGATCCTCGAGACGAACGCGCCGGTAAACGAGTCAGAACGGATGCAGGCCACCGTCGCGATACAGAACATCGGTGACATCGCCGACGCCCAGGACGTGCGGCTGATCGTCGACCGGGCGGGAGACGACCCGGACAACAGACTCGAGCGACGACAGGACAACGCCAGTATCAATCTCGGCGTCGGCGAGACGACGACCGAGCAGTTTAGCTATCGGACGGGAAGCAACGAACCACCAGTCGTCGATCTGATCGCGAGAAGCGAGAACGACGAGGATCGAGTGACCGCGACCGTCCGACCGGACGCACCACGCTTCGAGGTCACGGAGATCGAGCTTCCGGAATCCGCCGAAGCGGGAGAAGAGGTTCCGATCACCGCGGAGATTACGAACGAGGGTGCCGCTGGGGGAACGCAGTACATCGAAATCGAGTCGGCCGACGAACTCGTCCACATCGATCGATCCACCCTTCCCCCGGTGGAGAACACGACGGTGACGTTCACCGATACGGTACCGGAGGGCGAGGAGACGGTCGAGTACTCGGTATCGACCGAGAACCATACGGCGACGGAGTCACTCTCGATCACTGGCAGTACCCAGGAGCCAACCGAGGCGTCGGCCGACCCTGACGAGACGGAATCCGACGACGAGCCCGCCGACGACGACGAACCTGCAGGAACGGCCGAACCATCCGAACCGAGCGAAGCGGTCGAAGACCCGGAAAGTGGGATCTCTTGGCTTCGCGTCGCCGTGGGAGCCGTCGTCTTTTTCGTACTCGTGGTGATGGTCTTGCTCGTCACCGCCGCGACACTCCTGTATCGAAACGATCCGGAGAACTTCCCGCCGGACGGCGACACCATTCGGGCACACGCAGAGGCCGCCGCATCGCGTGCGAAGACCACACTTGCTGCCGTCGTCACCGCCGCGAAAAACGGCGACGTCGGGACGCTCAAGTCGATTCTCGGGCTCGGCCCGGGAACGCTCGTCGTCCAGAACGAACTGCCTCGAGCGGCGACCGTCCGCGTCCGCTGTCAGACCGCCGACGACACGGTCGTTCTCGAGGACATGGAACTGGGTCCGGACGAACGCCGCGATCTCGGATCGTTGCCGAACGTCAGCCAGTTCAAAGTCGGTGCTGGCGTCGACGACATCACCGCTCACGAGGAGGTCTTTCAGGGAGTTTCCGGCGATATCGGCGTCGTTCTCCGGACCGACGGGATCCTCATCGCGAACCACACGTAACCGGCGGTTGCACGCGAGTCATACGGTTTCCTGTCGGTCAATTCCGGCGCACCCCCGACCCGGGCGGCGGTTCCGCCGGAACGGTATCGTCCGACGTTATTTCCCAGCTGTGAAACTCAATATAAATACAGAATTTATTTATTCGAGACAAACCTGTTCGTTGATAATGCGAATCACAACGGGCGTACCCGGCTTCGACGCGCTGGTCGACGGCGGCATCCCGAAAGACCGGTTGTACGTGATCAGCGGCCCCCCAGGAAGCGGGAAGACGACGTTCTGTGCACAGTTCGTGACGAAAGGGGCGATCGACGGCGAGACGACGCTGTTTCTGACGCTTCACGAAACCGAAGCGGAGCTGGTCTCGGATCTCGGTAACTACTCGTTCGGATTCGACCAGGCGGTCAACTCGGGCCACGTGAAGGTGATAAACGCCTTCGAGAGCGAGGCCAAACGTCTCCTCTCGTCGTCGTCACGGAACTCGAGCGAGTTTCCCAAAAGCGTCGACAACCTGGCGAACCAGCTCGTCGCGTTCGTCGAATCGAAAGGCGTGGACCGACTCGTCATCGACTCCGCGATGTTGCTCGAGTACTACTTCTCCGACGACCTCGACGCGCTAATCAAGTTCCTCACGAAACTGAAACGAGCCGACGCGACGGTGCTTTTGATCTCCGAGATGACGGACCCGACCTCCTACACCGACGGCCACTATCTCGCTCACGGCGTCATCTTCATGCACAACTACCTCGAGTCCGGCGGGATGACACGGGGCATCCAGATCATCAAGATGCGGGGGACGAAAATCGACTGTGATATCCGCAAGGTCGAGTTCACGGATCACGGACTGCGCGTCGACCCCAGCGAGAAGATCCAGAGCTGAGATGTACGAACGAGCCTTCGGCACCGACTGGGAGCGCATCGACGACCGCGAAGAGGTCGTCCGACGTGCGTTCGCACTCGGCGTGGCGGCACGGCTTGGCGAAACGCATCCGGGCGAACTCGAGCGCCTCGAGTCCCAGACGGAGACGAGTTACGCTCAGAGCTTCGTCGATCTGGCCTACCAGAAGGGGCGAAACGAGGCGAGAGAAGTGCATGAATCGGCCGACGACGACGAGGTCTGGGAGATGCTCGTCGAGAAAAAAACAGTCGTCGAAGCGCCCGACCGGGGTGAGGACGACGAATTCGACGACATCGACCCTGACGCGGATATCTTCGAGGAGACGACCGTCCCCGCTGCACTTCGCCGTATGGCGGTCGATTCCCGACCGGACGACAGCACCGATCGGGTCGGACAACCCTCGTTTCTCGAGAGGGGCGGTGGAGCCAGACCGCAGAGCGGGTCGGACGAGGACCAATCGGTGTTCGGTCGGTCTCTCGGGGATAGTCACCAGCGCACCGACCGCGAGGAGTCGACCGACGAGCCAGAGAACGAGGCCGAAGGCGGCGATCGAACCGCAAACGAACGGGACACCACCGGAGCGAGCGGCGACGAAGGTGACGGGACGACACCACGGAAAGAGCCGACAGACGACTCGGACGGGACCGATTCGTCGAACCGAGGATCCGACGAGAACCGAACCGACGACCGCTGACTCGATACTGAGTGGCGTCCCAAGCCTGCACTGATGGGTGAAACCGTGTGTGGGTGACTGATTTTACTCATCAGTCGACGCTTGGGACGGTACTGAGTGGACCGTCCAGTAAATTCGTACCCAGTAGCGCTCCCTATTGGAGGTAGAGCTGCGCAGCGGTGTCAAAGCACGATTCTGGTGAGCCAGCGAACGAGCCGTCGAGAGAAATCGACGGCTCGTACCGGTCATCGCTGTACTTGTAGAAGGCAAAGCCCCACGAGTCGGGATCACCTGTCCACGTCAGTCGGCACAGTTTCGTTGGCATCTGACGAATCCGTTCTTTCTCTTCTTCAGGTACGGAGGGAGCAATCCATGGATCGCTCTCCAGCGCGTCAATGTATGCATATTCGCCACGGAAGCGAACATCTACACGCGCGCACCGCTCGTCCCACGCGGTGCGCGCGTGGGTCTCAAGCCGATCTCCAAGTTTCTGACGTTCTATCGTAGGAATTGAAGCCATACTACCTAATGGCGTCCAACGAGCTTTACCCTACCGCAGGGAGGTTCTCAAGCCGTCTGTTCAGCTGCTCTGTTGTGTATGTCCACTCGAAGGGCTCTGGAACCGCGTTCCAGAGCACTTCAAACCCAGACATCTGGCGCATCAGATCAGCAATCGACTCGAAGCTGCTCCCGGTCAACGCTTTGCGCGTCACTATCGAAAAGTACAGCTCGATCTGATTCAACCACGACGCGCCCGTAGGCAGATGCAGTACCTCCACGTTGTCGTAGTGTTTCTTCAGCCACCACGTGAACGTGTTTGGATGGTGAGCACTACCGTTGTCGAGTACCCAAAACACCCGATCTGCCGATGTGCAGATCGGGTGATCCATGACCTCCTCAACAAGCCGCTCAAAGTTCGCACGGGTGTTCCGAGTGACACAGTGACCATGGACTTCACCCGTTGTGGCGAAGAGTGCTGCCTGATAGGTACAGGCACCATTGCGTTCGTACTCGTGTTCAACACGGACGGGCCGTCCCGGTCCCGGCGGCTGGCGCTGCCGGGACCGGGCGGTAAGTGCCGTCTTTTCGTCAGCACAGATGATCACATCTCGATCCGTGAGTTGCTCATCCTTCCACGTACCGTTATACAGGTCAAGGACTGGTGCGGCCTTCTGTGCGAATTCTGGATCACGTGGTGTCTTCCAGGAGGTAGTGGTCCAGGGTTTGATCGCCGCCTGCCTGAGCCAGGCGGCGATCGTTGATGGCGAGGGACAAGGATCAAGCTCACAGACAGCAATCATGTGAATATCGGTGCTGCTCAACCGGGACAGTGGCAGCTCATGTGTAGTGGGGAGTTCACACGCGAGGGCAGTGATATGGGCTCGAACAGCATCATCGTAGATCGGTGGTCGGCCGGGCCGGGACGCATCCGCGAGCCCGGCCCGGCCAGCGTCGGCAAAGCGACCGCGCCATTTACGGACGGTTTTACGTGTACAAGAGAGCTCTACGGCGATTTCGGTATTGTTGTATCCGTTAGCGGCGAGGAGGATAATACGTGCGCGGAATCCATCCCGTTGTGAACTGGTTGCTTTGCGAGTGACCGCCTCAAGATCGGCTCGATCTTGAGCGGTCAATGTAACTGTAACTGGCTGAGGTCCTGGCGACATGAGATGCACTCTCGGCGGAGAATGCTCATTTAGAAGGGGTGAAGAGGAATAACAGTTCCAGTTCTATCTGGGTACGAACTTCCTGGATGGTCCACTGAGTGCCTTGACACGCCTGCACTGCAGGGTCGAATGCGGTGGTGTGGTCCGAGTCGACCCTGCAGTCGACGCGTGGCGGAGTACTGAGCAATCCTCTCGAGACGCCTCCGTGACCGATACGGATCGCTGTCGCTGTCTGTCGCACACGGGCCCCGTTTTCCGGGTGCGGCGGTACTGACGCACAGCAGTCTCACAGTACAGCAGAGCGTATCACAGGACTCGTTCGACGCCATCCGCCCGCTTGACGATGAGCGACGCCGTCTCCGGATCGAACTCGATCGACCGCCCGTACTGTCCGCCAAAGTCCGTCGCGGCCAACGTTACGCCGTTGTCCTCGAGTTCACGACAGAGCGCGTCGACGTTCCGTTCGCCGATCGTTCGATCGCCACCGTCGAAGTCGACCATCGTCGCCGCGCCGGCGCTTTTCGCCCACGCCCGGCTCGGCTCCCCACCGAGGTTACGAAACGCCGACAGCATCGACGACAACCCTGAATCGGCAAACTTCGCCATCGGGTGGTGACGACTGTTCGCGGCCGTCGCCGATGGGAGCATGAAGTGTAACAGTCCGCTGACGCCGGCGAACTCGTCGTGTATCGCAACGCCGATACACGAGCCGAGCCCGCTCGTCTTGAGCGACACCGTCTCGTCGGTCACCGCGAAGTCGGCAATGCCGACGAGGATGGCCCCCTCCGTCGGGTCGTGGCGATGTGGCCCATCTGCCGGATCAGTCATCGTCGCCACCACCGACTCGAGCCGACACCCACTCGGGCCCACCATCCCCGAACAGCGACTCCGGCCGACACCCACTCGGGTCCACATCCCCGACGACGGAGAGACCAGCAGCGCTCGAGTCAGACCGGGACACGTTCACCGTCACAGCGTGTCCACGTCCAGGATCATCACGACCTCCCCTTCTCCGAGCACCGATGCGCCGCTGATTCCCGGAGAACCGCTCAGAACCCCTTCGAACGGTTTGATAACGACCTCCTCCTGGCCGACGACGTCCGAACACCGGAGACAGACCTGGCGAACTGACTCGGTGATCCGAATGACCATATCGTCCGGCGAGGGTTCGTCGGTCGGAACGTCGAGTCGCTCGCCAAGAGAGAGCAACGGATAGATCTGTTCGTCGTGTGTCACCGTCTGGCGACCCTCGACCGATTCGATCGTGACGTCCTCGAGTTCGGAGATCTCGTCGATGTTCTTGATCGGTACCCCGTACGTTTCGTCCCCGACGGTAACGAAGAGGACGCGGACGATGGCGACGCTCACCGGCAACATTAGCGTCACGCTCGTTCCCGCTCCGGGTTCGCTTTCGACGCTGATCGAACCGTCGACGCCGCGGACAACCTGGTTGACCACGTCCATGCCGACACCGCGCCCGCTGACCTCCGTGACCTCATCCGTCGTCGAGAATCCAGGGTGGAAGATCAGGTCGTACACCTCCGAGTCTTCGAGGACACGGGCTTCTTCCTCGGTGAGGACACCCTGATTGATCGCCTTCTCGCGGATCTCCTCGACCTCGAGTCCGCGACCGTCGTCCTGGACCGTAACGGAGACGCGGTCGCGGTCGCGTTCGCCGATCAGCTTGATCGTCCCTTCTCTCGGTTTGCCCTTCCGTTCGCGTTCCTCCGGCGGCTCGATCCCGTGATCGACGGCGTTACGGATGAGATGCATCAGCGGATCCCCCAGTTCGTTCAGGATCGACCGATCCATCTCGATGTCGACGCCGTCCATCTGGAAGTCGATCTCCTTTTCTTGCTTGCGAGCGAGGTCGCGAACGACTCGCGGGAAGTTACCGACGATCTTCTTCAGCGGAACGAGTCGGATTTCGAGGACCGTATCCTGGAGGCTCGCGGTAATCTTGCCGTGTTCCTCGAGTTCGTCCTCCGCTTCGACCAGTTCGTTTTCCTCGACGATCTTCCGGAGTTTGATCCGGCTCGTCACCATCTCCTCGACCTGGTTGTACAGCTGATCGATCTGTTCGACGTCGACCCTGATCGACTCGACCTCCTGGCTCGCGTGGGCGAACCCGGAACCCGAGTCGGTTGTCGAGGCGTCGTCCTCGCCGTCCGAGTCGGCGTCCTCATCCGCCTCCGTCCGCTCGGCGACGATCTCGTCGGTCACCTGGGAGACGGCAACTGCATCGACGTATCGGTTGTTCTCGTAAAACGCCGCCACCTCGTCGCTCGAGACGTCCGGATCGGTCAGCACGTAGGCGTCGAACGAGGCGTCGAAGTCGCCGTCCTCGATCGTTTCGCTGTCCGGCTCGAGGCCGACGAGGGCGTATTCGTCTTTGATCGCATCGATGACGAACATGGCGTCGACGTGTTCCGAGCCGGTCTCCTCGAACTCGACGACCGCACGGTAGACGTCGGCATCCGCCGGCAACTCGGCGTCGATCTCCTCGGAGAGCGCCGCGAGTGGAACGTCCCGTCCCGACGAGACGTCGCCCGAGCTCTCGGCGTTGCCGGCGGATTCGTCGGCCCCAGCGTCGTCCTCGCCGTCGGTTCGTTCGTCGTCGATCGACGCCCGGATCTCCTCGATCGTCGCCTCCGGGTCGGTCTCGGTTTCTCCGTCCTCGGAGATCTCCTGGACCATCCGATCGAGCAGGTCGACGCCGCTGAAGATGAGGTCCATTCGCTCGCCCGTCACCGCGAGTTCGCCGCTTCGAATACAGTCGAGTAAGTCCTCGACCGCGTGGGCGATCTCGCTTGCGTCGGTGTACCCCATGACGCCGAAGTTACCCTTGAGATTGTGTGCGACCCGGAACACCGTCTCGATCGAATCGGAGTTCTCCGGGTCGTCGGCGTTCTCGAGATCCAACAGCGCGTTGTTGAGTTGCTGGATGTCCTCCTGGCTCTCCTGGACGAACGTACTCGTCGGATCGCTCACGAGGACCACCCCCTGAACGCGTTGGTGATTCCCTCGGCGATCCGATCCTCGGGGAGAACCATATCCACGTCGACTCGCTCGGCGGCGACCTTCGGCATCCCGTACACCCGCGAGCTCTCCTCGTCCTGGACGATCGTCTTGCCGCCGGCGTCGGCGATCGACTCGAGGCCCGCCGCGCCGTCGGCACCCATCCCGGTCATGACGACGCCGACGAGATTTCCGGTGACGTGTGTCGCTGCAGTCTCCATCGTCACGTCGATCGCCGGCCTGACGTTGTGACGTTTGGGGCCGTCGTCGTTCGCCACCGTGAGCCGACCGCCGGTCACGTCGGTCACCTCGAGGTGGTACCCGCCTTTCGCGAGGATTCCCTCGCCGGGCCCGACCGTATCGCCGTCGGTTGCCTCACGGATCTCGTAGTCGGTTCGTTCGTCGAGACGCTTCGCGAATCGTTTCGTGTAATGATCAGCCATGTGTTGTACTACCAGGATTCGTAATCCTGCTCGGTGTGGAAGTTCGGACAGCACGCGCTCTACGACTCGCGGACCGCCGGTCGATGCGCCGATGACGAGCGTCGGATCGGACGGGAACTCGTCGGTAGCGTCGACCGTCGGCGTCGCGCTCCGGATCGTGCGCCCTCGATCGTCGTCTCTCGTGTCGACGGTCGCTCCCGCGACCGCACGAACGCGGTCGACGATCTTGTCCTGTTGGGTCCAGATGTCGACCGAGTTGTCCCCGGAGGGTTTCGCGATGAAGTCGACCGCGCCGGCCTCTAACGCCTCGAAGGTGGCGTCGGCGTTTCTGGTCGTCTGCGAGCTGATGACGAGCATCGGCGTCGGGTTCTCCGCCATCACGCGTTCGATCACCTCGTGGCCGGTCAATCCGGGCATCTGGATGTCGATCGTCGCGATATCCGGCTCGCAGTCGGCGATGAGTTCCACCGCTTCGATCCCGTCTTTCGCCCGCGCGACGACCTCGATTCCGCCGTCCGACAGGATCTTGCCGAGCGTTTCGCGCATGACCGCGGAGTCGTCCGCAATGACGGCTCGGACCATCAGGAGATGACGTCGTGGATCGCGTTCTGAATCGTACTGTTCTCGAACGGCTTCGTCACGTAGCCGTCCGCCCCGGCCTCGATTGCCGGTTCCATTCGTTCCTGTTGGGTCACGCTCGTACAGAAGATGATCTTCGCATCCGGATGGAGTTCCTTGATCGTGGCAGTTGCTTCGATTCCGTCGACACCCGGCATCACGATATCCATGACGACGACGTCGACCTCCGCCGTGTGGGCGATCTCGATCGCTTCCTCGCCGTCTCCAGCCTCCGCGACGACGTGAAACTCCTCGGAGATCGCCCCCCGAAGCACTGATCGGACCGCTTCGGAGTTGTCGACGATCAAGACGTTCACTGCCATGGGGCAGGATTGTGAGGTTCGGCGCATAAAGAATTCGGCCAATACCGCCGATCGAGACGATCGAGTTGCCTCGCTGTCTGGAACCCTGGCTGATTTGGCCGTGTCAGTTATGTAGGCAGAGTTGAAACGACTCAAGCGAATGGCGGGACCCGCTCGGCTGTGTGTAACAAACCAGAAAGGTGGCGTCGGGAAGACGACCGTAGCCGTCAACCTGGCCGGTGCGTTGAACGAACTCGGACACGACGTCCTGTTCGTCGACCTCGATCCACAGGGGAACGCGACGGAAGGACTCGGCCTCCTCGAGGCCTACGACGCCGAACCGCCGTCGCTGCTCGATGCGTTGATCGATCCGACGGGCGTCTCCCCCGAGGATATCGTCTACTCGCACGCGGAGATGGACGTCGTCGTCAGCAACATCGACATGAACGCCGCCGCGTCGGCGCTCGCACAGGAGTCCGGACCCGAGACGCGTCTGGCGACGCTGTTGGACGGGATCGACGGCGACTACGACTACGTCGTCGTCGACTGTCCGCCCCACCTCGGCGTACTCACCGACAACGCCCTATACGCGACCGAGAACATCGTAATTCCCGCACTGACCGAACCCACGAGCAAGCGATCACTCGAGTTGCTGTTCGATTACGTCGGCTCACTCGAGATGGAACACGACCTCGAGATCGAGCCGATCGCACTCGTCGCGAACCGGATCGAAACGACGGGCGAAGACGAAGCGATGCTCGCGTGGTTTGAGGAGGCGCTTCCGGACGTCCCGATCTTCCGGGTGCGAAAACGCGTCGCACTCCAGCGGGCGTTTACCGCCGGAACGTCGGTGTTCGAAGCAGACGAGGAGATCGATATGGCCGAGGTATTCATAGACGTCGCCGAACAGGTCGAGGAATCGATGACCGACACGGAGGTACTCGCATGACCGACGACAGAGCGGAACGCCTTCGTAACCTCAGGAACCGAACCGGAAACGGCCGAGACGACACAGCCGAAAACGCCGACGCCGAATCCGAACGGACCGACGAGGCGGACGAACAGTCGATCGAGGGTGACGACGCCTCGAACAGCGACGACGGGAGCGGAGAATCCGTCTCGTACGACGAATCCGAACACGTCGGATCGGAGCCAGCTTCGTCAGCGAGCGGTGCGCCCGACACGGAGACTGGTGGTGCGCCCGATACGGAGGCGACCGCTCCGTCAACGGCGAATGTGTCAGCCCCATCCGAGACGGAATCGAGAGCGGAGTCGACCGACCCATCCGGGGCGGACGCACAGGGCGGCGTCGACGCCGCCCTCCAAGGGGCGATCCCCGACACCTCGAGCATGATGGCGGCGAGCGAGACGATGGGGGGCGAACCAACCGTCGACGCGTCCGCCCTCGAGGCCGACGTCGACGAAGCGAGCAGGGCTTCGATCGGGGAAAACGAGGGGGTCTTCGATCGCGACGAGACCCTGATCCACTCCGCCCACGACGCCAAAAACACCGTTCAGATGCTCGAGTTCTACCTGAACGAGAACCGATACGCCATCGAGATCGAACGGATCAGCGCCATCGTCGAGATGAAAGATATTACCAGATTCCCTCGCGGACCGGACGCGATCGACGGCGTCACCGATCTCCGCGGAGAGATCACCGGCGTGCTCGATCCAACGACCATGCTCGACGTGGAACGAAACGAGTGTTCGGACGACCAGTACATCGTCGTCCTCAAACGCGACGACGACAAACAGAAGCTCGGAATTCGCGTCACGGACGTCTCCCAGGCGGTGACCTACCGGGAATCCCAGATCGACGAGACCGGAACGGTCATGGACACCACGACCGACCACCAACACGAGTTCATCGAAGGGATCATCAAGAAAAACACCGACGACCAAACCAGCCTCGTCACCTGGCTCGACGTCGACGCGATTATCGAAAATACGGGGTAACTCCCCGTCCGCGACGGGGACGGGAGATCCCGTGGTCCATACGAATTGTTGTCACGTGTTACCGGAGATCGCTCGAACGGGAGCATCGATCACCGCTACCGAGCGACGAGAGACCGTATCGGACGGTCAGCTGTACGGTATCGTTCTTATTGGACACCGTATCCAGCGGTGGGTTACGTACCCCTCGAGTGAATTACCACTGGCCGAACCACCGGCCACGATCATGACTCTACTATCGAACACTGTCATGACTGCACCATCGACCACTGTCCAAGGTGCAAAAACACTTATTTAGCTGTCTCCCACTTTCTCGACTATGTCTAGATCCGACGGTGGAGCGACCGATACCGACGTCGATACCGGCCGACGCATTCAAACGTTCGACGTGGGATCCGCCGACGTGAACCGGGCGAGAGAACTTGCGTCACTTCGTCCGGACGACGAACGAACGCTCGAGTCGATCGCCCACGTGTTCGCGGCGGAACGCGACGACCTCGCCACGGGATTCGTCGAAGCCGTTCGCGAACACCCAGCGGCCGACGCCCTCGATCGAGACGAGCTGGACGGATCGCTCGAGCGAGAACAACGCGAATTACTCGAGGAGCTCCCCCACGGCGAGTGCGACGCGGCGTTTTTCGACCGTCGGATCTCGGGGGACGAAACCGCCACACTCCTCGCGGCCGGTCCGGACGCCTACCTCGGATCTCGGGAAGTCTACTATGAGGGGATTCTCCGGGCGATCGCCGACGACGTCAAAGCCGAATACGCTCCCGAGACCGACCTCGAACCGGTCGAGGACGAGCGAACCGACGGTGGCGCCGTCACGACCAACGCCGACTCACCGAACGGGGTTTCGGACGCAGTCGACGCCGTCGTCGATCGAGCGCTCGCGTTCGTCCGAGTCGCGAACGTCGACGAACAACTCGCGATGCGGGCGTACGCGAGTGCACGCGACGATGAAGTTGAGGCGTACGAGGCAAAACTCGAGCGCCAGCAATCGAAACTGGACGACTACGAGCGCCAGATCGAGGAGTACGAAGCGAAACTCGAACGAACCGAAGACAGCCGAGAAGCCCTCGAAACCGCGACGGAGCGCGTCAAATCGTCGGTCGACGAGGTTCGATCGGTGTCGGACGACGTCACACGGCGGACGGAGAGGATCGACGATCTGGCAGACGAACAGGAGGGGTCGATAAACGAGATCGCAGGCGAGATCTCCGGCCTCTCGGCGACCGTCGAGGAGATCGCTTCCAACGCCGAGGAGGTAAGCGCCACCAGCGAACGCGCCGAGGAACTCACCGACGACACCACCGACACCGCCCAGGAGGC
>NZ_VTAW01000098.1 GCF_008245225.1 Natrialba swarupiae | reverse complement strand
TGTCTGCTTGCTGCTGTTTGCTAGGCACATTCACAGCAAGCAGACGTTCTAACTAAGCGGCTTTGTGAAGTACTGATTCTACCTTCTGATCTCGAGGCGATTGTGAAGCCGGAGACGGCCGGTAAATCCACTCCTGTCGATCGCTCGTGTACTAGCACTTCGAGACCAGTCGTCCGAACACGCGACTGGTTCTCGCCCGGTGGGCCTTCGACACCAATGGCTTCCACCTCCGAGCGAGAAGCCGGTCGATCCGCTCTGCTCGTCGAAGACCCAGTCGATCACATCGATTTAGAGAAAGTGCCTGCTTGGAGAAGGTGTGCAGCCTAGCCAAGCAGACAGCGAGATAGA
>NZ_VTAW01000014.1 GCF_008245225.1 Natrialba swarupiae | reverse complement strand
AGTTCAGCCGAGAAGGGTGGAGTCTGACGGGGATCTGCTCCCCTCTGGCGAACTAAGATTGAACGTGAAACAGGGTAAAACGATACAAAACCCGGAATATAGTGGTCGATCGAGTGGATGACAACGGAGGCTCCCCACCTGCAGTCACTTCAACATGGTTTGATTTGCGCTCAAGTTTCTTTTCACGGTTGCTTTTGAACAAATGCCCATTCTCACTATCTTGAGTAGCTAATAGAAAAACATCTATCTCAATGTGATCGTCCTCATGAACATATTTAACTGCAGAATTGTGGTAGTCCTGCCAGTACCTTGCAAGATGTGTTGCACCATCATGAACGGTATCCGATGATGAGTTATCCTTCGTAATAATTGCGTAATTATACTGACTAGCACGGATAATTAAGTCAGCTCCCCGTCCTTTACCGTTGAATGTATAGTTTGGTGTAGGTATATTATCGTACTTTGAGTGAGAGAGGATTTCAACGTCTGTTTTTTCGTTGATCCACTCGTAGATTTCCTTGGCTGGTTTTGTATTGCTCATCTGTATTATACTCAGTCTATGTTTGAGTTTGATTGCACTTTCGTACCTTTCTTTTGTATGTAGTGTTGACAAGAATTCTTTGCCAGCAACTCAACAGCTGGTCCAGTAAGAAAATCACTGGCACGATCAACGACCGAAACAAGCCCACTGTTGTTGGTGGTGCTCGTCTTGGTATTCGCCCTTCGGTCCAACCGAGAAACAGAAACTTCTATCGTCGCCGTTCGGTTCGTGACCTCTGTAGCGTCCCGGACTAGCGATCCTCCTGGTGGACTGAAAGGGCGAGGGCCGCTCGCGTTTACCGTGGTCGTCTCAGCAGGCCCTATCATCCTACTGGAAGATATCCTGCTGAGCGCCCGCGAGCGGCCTAAGGGCTTTCTGGGTGTTCTCCGACTCGACAGGATCAGAACCAGTCACTCATCCGCCTGCTGTCCAGCCGTCTTCCTCACCGGCGTCCTCCGCGAGGGGCTGTCCACCAAGGCTCTCGCTGAGGACGTCAAGCTTCGCGTCCAACTGTTCGAACCGGAAGCGCATCTCCCGTGCTTGGACGCCCTCCCGGAGCAGCAGTTCGACCGCCCGGCTCTTCCGAACGCCATGGTACTCTGCGACTGCTTCGATAATGGTTGACTTGCCTGCATGGAGTATCCTTCTGTCGCCGGTCTCCCTCGGCTGCACCTGCATCGTCCCTAGTCATCTGTCCCCGTTCATCTGTCGCCCTCGCTCTTCGACCCTTGCGGATCGTTTACCGATCCTACACTGAGCGGTCAGTCGAGTTCCCCTTGGGTCGACGATCGTGGTAGGGTCCCTGTCGGTGCCAGCACAATCTCTCCCCACGATACTCCCACCGACTGCAACTGCTCTGCCGGCCCCGGCTACTCCCCGCCTCTGCGCTATCATCTGGCCCCGCCCTGAAAGACATCCGGCCCCGCCCTGAAAGACGGTCCCTCGGCTCCGCCCCGAAAGTCCCTGCCCACGGCAACGGGGGGTAAGTTCTCCCTGCCCCCTACACTCCCCCCCACCAACCACCCCTTCCCTCCACTCCCTCCTTCTCCCCCAGAGAAGAGGGAATAGGGAAGCGGTTGTTGCCCCCGTCCCGCCACGCCCCGCCACGCCCCGCGCCGCTGTTGCGTTGCTGTCGCTGTCGCCGTCGCCGTTGCTGTCGTCGGTCGTCGTTTGCGGCTGGTCGTCGAGTTGGTCTCGTTCGCTGCTGGTCGTTGAGTCGTCGACGTCCTCGTCGCCCTCGTTATCGCCATTGCCAAACCTCCCCCGTCGCCACTCGAGTTGTCCCCCACCACCCCACCGTGTCCGCTGTTCGTCGTTCGCTGTTCGCCGGTGGTGGTCTCCGCTGTTCCATGGTGCCCCCGGATCGATGCTGTTGCATTGTCTCCCCCCCCCGCCGCTTGTAGATGTGTCCCCACCTCGTCGCTTCTCGTTGACTGCCCCCACTTCGCTGCTCGTTATAGATTGCCCCCACCACCGCTACGTTGCGTCGTCGTCCCCCTGCCGTTTCCAGTTGCATAGCTACCCCCCTGTCGGGCTGGTTGTAGTCTGTCCGTCCGTTGCTGCGATTCGGTCTGGTCTCCTGCCGGTCTCAGCAGTGTCGGGTCAGCCGTCGCTACTACCGGGTCGGGTCATCCGTCGTTTCGATGCTGACTGGTATCCGGCGGGCTCAGCCTGTCGGCCCCCGCTGCCGTTCGCGCGCGCGAGCGCCGCCCCCTCCCCATCGTCCTCGAGATCGCCAGAGTTCCATCGCCGTTTTCCTGTTGGCCTCGAGGTCGCCATGTCGCCAGTCGGTCGTCGCTGCGGTGTCTCGCTGATCGGTTGTCGTCGTCGGTCGCCGGTCGTTGCTGTGGAGTGTCGGTCGTCGTTGTTGCTGATCGCTGGTCGGTCGTTGTCGTTCGTCGCCGATCGGGTGTTGTCGCTGGTGGTTGCTTCGGTGGTTTCCAGCTGGTCGTCAGTTGGTACTGTCTTCTCGTTCGCCGTTCGTCGTCCGTTGGTCGTTGGTGGAACGGTTCGTTGTCGGTGCTGATCGATGGTGCTGTTCGTCCCTCGGTACTGGTTCCGCTGCTCGTTCGTTCGTCGGTTCTCGCTCGTCGGTCAGTCTTCCTGAACCAGTCGTCGTCAGTTGTGGTCGTGCTGGTCGTCGATTGGTCGCCGGCTCGTCCTGGTCCGTTCTCGTTGATCGATCTATCCGCGCTGGTCAATGACTGGTTCGTCCTCGTTTCGATGCTCGTCCTGATTCCTCAGGTGCCGATCGCCGGATTGTCTTCTCTGTTCCGTGTCGCCAGCCCAGGGTTCCCACCTGTATCAGATTTCTGTTAGTCCACTCCTCCTTTTGCCTGTGTCCCCCCTCCACTTCTGGGTCTGTTTCTTGGCTCCGCCCCGATTGCCCGCTACGCGACTAACCTACTGGATGTTTGGACTCCCTGAACCCTATTTGTGTGAATTCGGCCAAACTCCGACGGTGGATGGAGAATTGTCTATAGCACCTCTAAAGGAAGCTTAGGGCGTGGCTAAACAACGACGCCGGAATATGGGGGAGGGTGATTATATACAACCCCCCGCGAATCGGATGCCGTCTTGCGAATAGATGAATTGTAAGGTAGAATACGTAAATGAAGAAAAAGGCTCCAAAATCAACCGCTGTCTTGTGAATAGGGTGGGTTTCGGTGAGTGATAGTGAGTGAATAAAGATCCCCCGAATTGGAGCCCCTTCTGGCGAATACGGTATTGAATATATACCAACTATATTCGACCGCCGTCTTGTGAATAGAGAAAGTTTAGCTATATTTTCGGGGTTGAATATAGACCTGTAGAATCTGGGCGCTGTCTTGCGAATACAGAATTGAATATAGAGTGCCTGAATTCAACTGCCTTCTGGTGAAGAAGAGAGATTTAGTCTAATTTCGACGAGTGAATATAGACCCTTCTAATTCGACTACCGGCTAGTGAATACAGGAGTGAATATAGTACGTTCAAATACCCTTACCGTCTGGTGAAGAAGAACCGTCTTCCGGGGGTGCAATAGTACACATTCTGATACATGGGTGGTCTTGAGTGGTGTGAATTCGTCTTTCCGGGGGTCACGATGGCACTCTGGAGAGACGGCCAGCTCTGTTCATGGCTGGTGGCTGGATGTATGATCTCGAGGGCAGCGATACGCGCCCGAATGTGCTGAGCAAAGAGTGCAGCAGGGAATCGTTAGGACTGCACGAAGAATGCGCGAGGAGTGAACAAGGAGTGCGCGAGGAGTGCGCGAGGAATTCACCAGGAGTGCGTGAAGACTGCGCCAAGAGTTCGCTATGGAATCCATAGGGCAGATTGTGAGGACAGTATCGATTCGAGTCTCAAAACGTTGGTAGACTGTGGTCAACGGCTGCTGGAGGAAATGGGGCTACTGATCGCACGGCGGCAGTGTCCGATGGGAGTACCAAGCCGCTGTGAGAATGGATGTGGGCGGGGCCGATGTTATTCGTCGGGGGCTGCACCGTCGTCGACGTCGGTGTCGTCAGTGTCGTCGCTCGCGTTGCGTTCGATCACTTCGCCGTCTTGGCCGAGATCGATTCGTAGCCCACCATCGGCGATGCTACCGCCGAGGTCGTCGTCCCACTCTGGGGTGTAGCGGATTGTGTGTTCAGGTCTGATGCCGTTGTCTTTCACGAAGCCAGCAGATGCAATGCCGGCGTTTTCTCCGCTCCAGGTGAGGGGATGGACGTTGGATTTGTCGTATTCTTCATCGAGTGGGATGATAGCGATCTCGTTGTTGCTATCGTCGTATGCGAGGACGACCGCCTCTTTCCCATCGAAGTATCGCTCTGAGACGGTCGTATTGGCTGCGGGTTCTTTATTGGTTGGCTCGAGATTCTTTTGAGCAGTCGTGCATATGGATTCGTTCTGGAAGGCCAACTCGACCACACACAGGACACTCAACGAGCGGTGTCGGCGGGAGAGCGCGACAGTGTTGCAATGCTGCCTGCAGATGATTACGAACCACCTCCGACTCACAGCGGGTGATCGCTTGGACGAGATGCATCTCGAGTTCTTCGCGAGTCGTTTTCATCTCGTCGGTATGCTCACCTTCGGTCATCGCTGTCCTCGAAACGGGATTATGGGCTGCTTCAGTCGCCGATACATGTACTCAGCTATGTGTCGCCACTGGTATCTGGACATATCCAGGTGCTCAGAGCTCCGAGGCAGGAGATACCGACCTTGCCTACATCACACAACTGCGTGAGCGGCAAGCACTTTCACTCCCCACCTCGTTTCCACCCGGGAAATATAAACAGTCACTCCCGGTTTCGAATTGCCTTCACCTTCGTGTATGCGCTGTACCAGTCCACGTCGTGCTGTTCACAAACATCGATAAAGCAATCATATGTGGATAACCGACGCTCTAGTGGATTTTCCAATTGATCGCTCAACTGCTGAGACCGGGCCGAGATCACTTCATCACGAATCGCAGCGAACGCCCCGAGTGCCATCGCGAGAATACCACCATACTGATTGAATCGTCTGCCATTGTGCGACCGGACAAACACAACTGCCTCGCGTCGTTCGTATGTTGAAACAGGAAGAGAGCTACCAAGAGCCCGTGTGACGGCTATTTTATCTTTGAATTCGCGACGACCGTATCGGTCGTCGTCCCAACGCTGGTGGTACCGCCAGAGTCGAGTGTAGTACGCTTCGGCACTCTCACCGCGCCGACCATACTGATCACTCTCGTCGGCCTCGCAAGCAAAAATATCTGTCCGAGATCCTGGTTGGTACTGCGCTATCTCATCAACAGATGTTCTCGATGTGGGCGAATACGACGGACGAATATCGGAAAATACCACTTCACCTTCAGCAGTCTGCGTGAGTTCTGCGACGGGACAGACCATTTCTACTCACTCACTTCCGACGGTGGGCACAAACAATCCTCAAGCAACACCAGCCACGCCAATCCTCCTTGAAGCATAGTGCTACCACGGCAATAAAATCTACTGTGCACAAGACACTTAAATGAAACTGAGACTTACGACCGAGTTCAGACGCAACGGAGAGGGTTCTTTAGTTGGAATCTCGCAATACACGCTGCAGTTCGTCCAAGTGATCACCAGATGTGAGATTGAATCGATACGTCCTAGTGTTCGGTATCCGACCTCTCTTCAGGGGATGTATCCCGTCTAGCCCGTTCGCGACGGCGATAGCGTTCAAATCCAGTATCCGTATACTTCTCATGGCCCGTCCGGTCGGCGACGTAGCAGGGGGCGGTCTCGGCCCCCGGGTAGACAGGGCCCTCGAGATTCATTTTTGGTGGGTCGTCCTGGAGTCGCTGGAGAGGTATTGGAGGCGTCTCCCGGAGCGCCCCTGGGGGAACTGATTGGCGATGCGCCTGGGCATCCTTCGGAGGGGGTTTTCGTGTCAGCGGCGGCAGGTGGTCGCCCTCGAGGTCCTCCAGCGAGAGGAGTCGGACGTCGTAGGCCTGTGCGAGTCGCCATGCACGGTCGGTCAGCCGGCTGGTGTGACACAGCACCGGCATCGCTCGCCCCATGAACGCAAGCAGACACAGCCGGATAATGACCGACTCGTCGATCGGTCGGGACGTCCAGTCTTTGCATTCGTCGACCAGGTAGTCACTTGACTCGTCGGCCAGCTCCTACCGACGGGCAACGAGATCTGCTTTCTGAGCGATGATCGGACCCGCCGTTCGGTGGCGTATCCCATGCTTCGAGTGCCTCTTGGAGCCGTAGTTCCAGCCATTCCCCTGCCCCTGTCCACGACCCGGTGTGGTAGCACGATCTGAGTCCGTTGGCGGTTCCTCAGTCATCCAAATCACCACCAGTGTCATCATCGGTGTCAGGATCGTTGCTTTCAGTGTCGACATCGTCACTGTCAGTTAACTCGTCACGCTCGTTCCCGCCGTTTGCGATGGTATCATCGGTATCGGTGGTGGTTCCGTTGGATCCTGTGCCGGCTGTCTCCTTAGATTTGTCCTCGGGGGTGCTGGTAAACGCTGATAAGGCGAAGTCCTCGCGTTCGTGTTCGAGGTATTTCACGCTCTCTGGTGTTCCCTCATCATCACCGAAGCGCCGTTCAGCCTCCTCACGGGTCAGCCTTGGGCCTTCGTAGTACTCGTGGTGGTGAGCGTTCCAGGCGTGGCGATGTTTGAGCGGAAGTTGGCGGTGCCACTTTCGGTAGGGGGGTTTGTCCCGTCGGTGGATATGCACGTGACAGCTCTGACAGACTGGAATCACATTTTCAACGCGATCGTCGTCCTCGTTGCCGTTCACGTGATGAAACGAGAGTTTGTCTTGGTTTCTGTCACCAAGATCGGTGTCGAGCCATTCTTCTGGTCGTCGACCGCAGACCACGCATTCGCAGCCCCAGCGGTCAAATACTGCTTGTTCGAAGGTTGTGGATCTCATATCGGAATTGTATAGCAGCAGCTCGCGTGGCACAACTGTCTCATCGTCGCTGCTGTGTCGTCACAGAGCGACCACTGAACCAATCAGTAGGCGGTTGCGGTCCCTCGCTACCACGCAAGTATCAGTTAGTTTTGGAATACGATACATCCCAGCCGTAGCATTTCCAGATGTCACATCACCACATTACGACTCGCTTCACTCCAAACGGGGACTACAAACAGATATTCTCGGACACAACAAAACTGAGACATCTATGGGCAGCGCAGGCCGAATTCCTCAGGGCCGACCCGAGGCAGTTCACTGCCGACAGTTATCCATTGTCTTAATCTTAACATATATATTCCAAAAACTGGGCCACAAGAAATATGCAGAATAGTAGTCCACTAATACAGTCATATAGAAAAATATTATTTTATTCGCTGAGTGTAACGAGACATGTCGCGGCAACCTTTACTGGTGTTTCAAAACTGCAATATTAGTAATCGATTCCGGACAGTATCGGTTACAGAACAGACTACGCTAGGTACACAATCTGGCGGATAATGAGCGAGATAGAGCTTCTTGTCATCGGGACATCGGTCCCACCAGATACAAAAGCTGCTCTCAGCGAAGCTGATATTGTCATTCACAATCAGGTAGCTGACTGTACCCAACTCGGGGGACGGGATCAACAAACAGTTGATGTCGTGTTAGCTAGCCCATCTGAGAGAGAACTTATCTCGTTCGTCGCCGACATCCAGGACAGGATTCCCAATATCCCAGTAATGGTGATTGCTTCAGGCGAAGACATCCCATCTGATGGGCTTCTCGAACCGGGTGTCATAGATTACATTCGGCAAACTGACTTTCAAGAACACGGAGAGTTGGTCGCTCATCGTATCAGATCGTTCCTCGCTACGGCTCAGCAAGACGATGAGGGGGAGACAATAGAGGGGCCCCAGGACCAACTCGAATGGGCTGCGAACACATTAACCACTATTGCTGGAACCACGACCGGGACGGACCTCAAACTCGAAGAAAAGCTCAAGCGAGTAATATCGACAGGAGCTGAAAAGTTGAGATTTCCAATCGGATATATTACCAGAATCGAGTCGGACACCCAGAAAATTCTGGCGGCGACTGGCGATCACGAGGCGATCCAACCAGGTAAGACAGATCCGTTGGGACACACCTCCTGCCAAAAGACGATCGACGACGACAGGCCGGTCGTTCTCGAGAACGCCTCCAAAGAGAACGTGAGCGACGATCCTGCCTCCGAGCGGTATAACCTTCGGTGTTACATCAGAGCTCGCATCATCGTCGATGGCGAGGTATACGGAACAGTCTGTTTCGCGGATGAACACCCCCAAGACGGGCTCGAAGGCGATGTCACCCAGTCGACGGTGAAGGTTCTCGCTCAGTGGATCGGATACGAAATCGAGCACCACCAGTACGAGGCCGAACTCGAGGACCGCGAAGAACGTCTTCAGACATTGTTCGAGCACGCTCCGGACGGTATCGTGATCCACGACGAGGAGGGGAACGTGATCGACGCCAACGAAACGCTCCTCGAGAATCTGGGCTACGATCACGACGAAATGTTGTCGATGAACGTCGCCGACTTCGAGGTCGGGTTCGACGAGGAGTTTCTCCTAGAGGGATGGACGGGAATGAGTGAAGATCGACCGCTGAAAGTTGAGGGAACCCATCGGCGAAAGGACGACTTGACATATCCTGTAGAGGTATGGGTCAGCCGAAACAGACATTCCGAAGGAGACCGATTTGTCGCAATCTGTCGAGACGTCACCGATCGCAGAGAACGGGAGCGCAAACTCGAGCGTCACCGAGAGTTCGTCGAAAGCGCCACCGACATGATCACGCTGATCGACTCGGACGGGACTATCAAGTACGTCAGTCCCGCTATCGAGCGCGTGCTCGGGTGGGACCCCGAGGAATTGATCGGTGAGAACGGCTTCGAGTACGTCCATCCCGATGACCGCGACGAGCGGACCGACGACATCGAAGCCCTCGTCGAGGGGAGCGAGGGTGAGGCTGTCCTGGAGTTCCGATTCGAATGTGCCGACGGGAGTTACTGTTGGATCGAGGCCACTGCACGCGATTTGCTCGATGATCCGGACATCGACGGGCTTCTTTTGAGCAGCCGTAACGTCACCGAACGGAAAGAACACGAACGACAGATCAGTGCGCTACACGATGCGACTCGTGATCTCATCGATGCCGAATCGAAGATAGAAGTCGCGGACATCGCAGTCGAGGCCGCCAGTGATTTGCTTGACTTCTCGCTACCATCGGTCTGGTTCCCAGAAGACGACGAACTCTCGTTAGTCGCAAACTCCGACGACCATCAACGGCTGCTCGAGGAAACCGGGACACCCGACCCGTCCCATCCTCGAGGGAGTTGGGTCTGGGATGTCTTCGAGGATGGCGACACCGTCGTCAGGAGCCCGATGTCCCGGGAGGAGTTAGCAGCCGACGTACCGCTGCAATCGTCGATCGTCCTCCCGATCGGATCACACGGGATCTTCGCGTGTGCTGCAACAGGTGCCGTCGACTTTACCGACCGCCAGGTGAGAGTCGCCGAAACTCTCGCTCGAAACGTCCGAGTCGCACTCGACCAGCTCGAGCAGCGGAATGCTCTCGAACGGCAAAAAGAGTTTGTCGACGATCTACTGGATGCCATCGAAGACGTCGTGTACGTGCTCGATACCGCCGGCGACCTCCAGATGTGGAACGCAGCGTTCGAGGAGGTTACTGGCTATGAGAGCGACGAGGTCGCCTCGATGAACGCGACTGAGTTCTTCGCCGGCGACGACGTCGAGGCCGCCGCTGCAGCCGTCGAAGGGGCCTTCGAGAGCGGACGGACTCGCGTCGAACTGGACTTTCGAACCAGAGACGGCGAGGCGATCCCCTACGAGTTCATCGCCAATGTGTTCGAAGCTCCGGATGGCGAGCCGGTGATGGCCGGAAGCGGTCGAGATAGAAGCCTTCACGTCGAGTACGAGCAACGACTCGAGGAGCAACGTGACCGCCTCGATCTTCTCAACCAGGTCGTTCGCCACGACGTCCGCAACGACATGCAAGTCGTTCACGGGCGGGCTCAGATCCTTGAGGATCACATTGACGACGACGGACAGGAGCATCTTCGAGAAGTCATCCACGCCACGGAAGAAGCGATTGAGCTGACAAAGACCGCCCGGGACCTCACCGAAACGATGCTCCGGGAAGAGGAAGACCTGAAACCAATCTCTCTCGACCGGGAATGCAGTTCGCAAATCGTGGAGATACGCTCACAGCACGACAGGGCAGTAATCAGGACCGATGGACGCCTCCCTACAGTCGATGTTCAAGCCGACGAGATGCTGGAGGCCGTGTTCCGGAACTTGCTCCAGAACGCCATCGTCCACAACGACAAGGGGGTCCCGGAAGTAACGGTCAGTGCCGATGTTCACGACGAAACTGTACACGTGAACATCGCAGATAACGGTCCCGGTATCCCAGACAATCAAAAGGAAGAAGTCTTCGGGAAGGGCGAAAAGGGACTAGACAGTCCTGGAACTGGCCTTGGATTGTACCTCGTGAAAACACTTGTCGAGAACTACGGTGGCGAGGTCTGGATTGAAGACAACGATCCCGAAGGAGCAGTGTTCGTCGTTACGCTACCGGTTGCAGAATGAGGGAACTCACGCGGCCAGAACTGCTCAGGTCGCACGAAGCTCGATCGTAATGACGCTCCCACGAGGTTCGTTCTCCGCAAACCGAATCGTCCCCTTCGACCGACGGACGATCCAGTTGACGAGCCACAATCCGAGTCCGCTACCGTGATACAGCGGCTTGACCTCTCGTTCTCGGGTTAGCACCTTGGTCTCCTCTGATGGAATTCCAGGCCCGTCGTCGACAATCTCGACTTGGACTTGCTCCCCATGCGTTTGAATAGAGACAGCAATTGTTGGGGTCTCCCGATCAGAGTGGTTAATTGCGTTCTCGACGAGTTCTCGGATCGCCCGATCGATTGATTCTGTCGCGGTTGCGGTCGCTTGCTCTGGACAGTCGAGATCGATCGTTGCTTCGGGATACTGCTCACGAAGGGTGGAAACGAGGCGATTGACCGAGTGGGCAAGGTCGATTTCGACGTGTTCTGGGGGATCGGAAATCTCCTCGACAATGGCTCGTTCTTTCTGAATCATCTCGAGGAGGTCGTCACTCTGTGAGAGAATTTCCTCCGCGTAGGACGCAATCGCATCGGGTGTCTCAGCGCGGATCGTCTCCGCATATCCCTGGATGACCGTCATGTCGTTGTTGATATTGTGACGCAGCACCCGATCGAGGACTCGGAGCTGTCGGGTCCGGTCGACGCGGTCGGTTACATCCCGAATGGCAACGATTGTCGCGGGAGCCCCCTCGTACTCGAGGGTTCCGATATTGACTTCGACAGGAACCTGTTCGCCGGTGCGGGTCACCACAGTAATTTCATGGGGACCACTGGGCACATCTTCACGAGCGTGGGCACGGTAAAGATCGATCACCATTTCCCGGTCGTCTTCGAGAGCGAGCATTGCCGGTGATTCTCCGATTAGCGTGTCTGCTGGATAGCCCGTGAGTTCATCTACCCTGGGATTCACATACTCGATCGTGTCGTCCTGGACGATCATGAGCCCGTCGTGGACATTTTCGACGACCGCCTCGTACAGCGCCTTGCGGGCCCGGAGTTCCTCTTCACGTGCTTTGCGTTCGGTGACATCTCGTGCCACCCCGAGTATTGCCCCCTCGCCGAAAAACGTCACTGGGGTTCGTGTAACGCTTACAGTTAGGGTTCGACCGTCGCTCGTCGCCAACTCGGATTCGATCACGTCCTCCTCGGTGTCCCTGTATTCTCGTTCCGGAACCAGCACATCTGCCGGGTGAATATCGTCCATATGCATCGATTCCAGTTCGTCGCGATCGTATCCCAGCATCTCAGCCGCTGCCCGATTCACCGAAAGGATTTCTCCCTCATGGTCGTGGACGAATACCAGGTCATGAATACTTTCATAGAGTGTTCGATAAGTTTCACGTGATTCCTCAAGCTCACGCTCGCGTTTCTTGCGTTGGCTGACGTCCCGCTGAATGGCGACAAATCCGCTGATATTCCTTGTCTCGTCAGCAATAGGTGCGATCGTCTGTTCAGCATAATAGTAGTCACCCGATTTTCGCTCGTTTACGATTTCCTCCTCCCAAATCTCGCCGTCGAGAATTGTCTCCCACAGTTGCTCGTAGTACGTCTCGTCCTGTTTGCCGGACTTGAGGATGCGAGGGGTCTGGTTGATGGCCTCCTCACGGTCGTACCCTGTCAGGACTTCGAATGCCGGATTGGCGTACTCGATAGTGCCCTCTACGTCGGTGATAAAGATCGCATCGGCTGCCTGCTCGACGGCGCGCTCGAATCGACGTAAGTCTTCTCGCATTCGGACCGTATTGAGCGCATAGGCGATGTCGTCACTGACCTCCTGAAGAAGATCAATCTCGGTGTCGTCGAATGCGTCGGCTCGATCGGCGTAGACGTTCAACACGCCGTAAAGCGTTTCGTCGTGGACCAACGGGATTGCGGCGCTTGATTTATAGCCACGTTCTAGTGCCTGCTCACGCCATGGCTCATAGGCGGGATCCCCCGGGATGTTCTGCATGACCTGAATCTCGTGGGTCTGGACCGCCTTCCCGGTTGGTCCCTGCGCAGTCGGAGCTTCGTCAGTCGTGATGGTAATTTCCTCAAGGTAGTCCTCTTCGACGCCGGCACTGGCTCTCGGGAGTACACGTTGCTCGTCTGGATTGTGCTCGCCCATCCAGGCGAAACGGTATGGGTCCGACCCACTGATGATCTCACAGACCTGTCGGTCGATATCCACTCGGGATCGCGCATACACCAACGCCTGGTTGAGACTCCGGATCACGTCAGTGATTCGTTCGAGTTCGTCTTTGCGCCGATCGGAACGCTGCTTTTGGACCACTGTGACAACTCGGTCGGCGAGCAACGACATCGCCGCGGCTTCGTCTTCCACTCGGGGAAGGACTGCTGTCCTGTCGCCAGCGAGCGCTTCTTGGACCAGTTCGTTTGAACACTCATCGATGAAGAAAACAAATGGAAGTTCTGGAAACTCAGCTCGAACGGCCTTTAGGAAATCGATCCCTGTCCCACCAGAGAAGTTCTGTCGGGCGACGATGCAGTCGATCGACTCGGTGTCGAGACAGTCCATCGCCTCCCTCAGATCCGCCGCTATCCGGACGTTGAGGGTTGCGTGCTGGGCATCAAGAGACCGACCTAACTCGTCGTCGCCGGTGGCGACGTACAGCACGCGAATCACGTCGTTCATTGGCTACGACGAGGGCTATCACGCTGAAAAAAGTAGTCCTATTCGTGATGGGGTACTTGTATGTACAAGTAATCACAATAACTCGTTGAAGAGGACGACCGACTCGAAAAGAGCGGACACTGTGGGTCTCTGGAGGGACGACCATGCCTGAATGTCAAAACTGTGGATCACACGTTACGGCGCGGTTCGAACGGGTTTTCGGTGATAACGACGGTAACGTGCATGGATGTCGAGAGTGCATGGGGACGACAGAAATCGTAAACGGTGAGGCAACTCGGGGAACATGACCGACGAAACGCCGAGTGGTTCCACCGGCGTTCACGCCGAAAATGGCCCAGGTGGAGGCGACGACACCGAGACGGTTCGTGAGTTTCTCGACGAGGTCGGTGTCGACCCAACCGACCTTGAGAGTCTCGAGGAACTTCAGGACGTCGTCGAGTTGGACCTCTCTGCCGACGGTGAAACGGTTGACTTCGACGATGTCGATCTAGAGGACGTCCTCGATGCCCCCGTGACCGTCGAACGGAACCAGGCCCCAACGGGGTTAGTTCGCCAATCGACCCAGGATTACCCACCTGACTGGAACCGGCGCCGACGACGGGTATACGCTCGTGACGACCACCAGTGTCAAAATTGCCGTCGCCGAGGTGGACCGTATGGTGACGTCGAGTTGCACGCACACCATATCGTCCCAAAGTCACGTGGTGGAGTTCACAGGCTCGAAAATCTGATAACGCTGTGTGAACCATGCCACGACGCCGTTCACTCGAGGAACGGGGTCGCACCGACGGCGATAACGGAAGCCGAAGCTGAACCCTCGTCACTCGCGAAAGTACTTGCCGGGCTCAAATCCGCGAAAACGGCCTTCCGTCGGTGGAAACGGATGTATCGAAAGTTCTCGAGGTTTGGACCATGACCGACGACGTCGATCCGATCGACCCATAACCTCGAGGTCATGACGCCGAGTTTTGTAACTCGTGAGACTATCTGGGGCCATCGTGCACCTGGTCCACACGGGTCTTAGTTCGTCATTTGAAAACCATCGAAGTGTAGAATATTTCAGTGAAATCCTCAGACCTTCGTAAATGATTACAGTTGATTTAGCGACGTTTATTTCGCCTCTAAGTCAACTCAATAGGGATTGAACTGACTTAGCCAGTTACCTCACTTAGTAGTGGGGCGACATCAAATTCGAAACGGGTAACGATCTTCGTAGTATCGAGAAAGACTATAATGACGAATATCTTATTTGTTGCTGAATTCGGTAACTCGAACCAAGCAAGCCGATATCTGGACCATACCCGATCAGGTCGATACCATGCGAAACGCTGCTTCCAGTTTCATAACGCGCCTATCAAGAGGTGCGCAACTAGACAATGCCTGCTCGAGGGGTTAGTCTCCATTGTAGACTCTAGTATATTTCAGCACAATCCTTCCCTTATCATCCACTTCAGTTTCAATAGCGAACACGTCCCCACGCTCGATATCATGCTCTCGGGTTACAGATGCAGGGATAGAGATATCCATCGTCGCAGTGCCTTTCCGACCACGCACCTTCACGGTCTTCTTGGTCATCGTGCGAAGGACAACACAAGATGGTCAAAAGCACTTTTTTAGACATTATGTTTTTTATGTACACAAATAGTTGACTAATTGATTGATCCATCAACGTTATACGGATCAGGTCACTACCTCCACTCGGGGGATGGGGGATTCCTCCATTTCGCCCACGTACACAATGGAATACCAAACAGACAGCGACGAATCCACAGCTACCGCTGTTGTCCAAGCTGTTGCTGACCACAAAGGGGTCCGACATGACGAATTGAAGCCGATTTATGAGTCCATCGAGCCTGACGCCTTGGACTCACTGGTAGGCACAGACTCTGATGTTGTGGTTCAGTTCAAATATGCTGGTGAGGTCGTTACAGTTGGGCCTAATCAAATTTGCTTGGGCAGTAAGGGAAGCACCATGGAGCAGCTTAGCGAAGACAGCTAGTCGTCGAAATCCACATCCGGTCCAAAATCTGCTTGCAACACATTTCGGATGTGGAAATCTTTCTCGCTAGGTTCATCCGCTTGGAGAGCCTGTTCTAGGTGGGTCTTCGCTTCTTCGCTAAGCCGTGACATGGACTGCAAGTAGTCACAGGCTCTAGTTGTTGAAGAATCTTCCTTTTCGACTGTCATACCACTAATCGTCCATCTCAGTGAATAGCTTCCGTTCTGAATTTTATCGTGTTTTATCTTCACTTTCACCACACTGGGAACAGGTACTTAGTTGTCGAAATCAGACAGTAGATAGTAAATGGCCCCCGGCGAAACAGACGCCCTACGGAGTACGAGACTCCCACAAGAAGGGGAGACGCCGGCGACGGTACTCGCCATTCCGGGACCCGTGGTGGAGCAGTACGACGTTCACGATGTCGTTACTGATGCAATCGAGGCTATTGACCCCAATATTATTATCGCGACACCACCGAACTCGGCACATGTCGCCTTTCCGCCAGTGACGGGGCTTACTGATGTACCAGTCGTCGACCCGAGCCGGTCTGCCAGCTATCACGTCGTGGAGGACCCGAGCGTTCTCTTTGCGATGGTTCCTACACCGGACCACTTGCCACCGACGCCGACGGACGTTCCTCAAGAGACGGGGGAAAACGGAGATGTCGCAGGACTGGAACACTGCTATCTCGTGAGCAACTGTCTTGAGTTGACTATCGACCCGCATCACCGTGAAACTCGACTCGAAGGGATCGATGAGTATCTCAACTCTCTTCCAGATGGCTGGCACGACGAGTCGTTAATTACACATCTCTCAACCGGGCTTCGGGCAGAGTACCATACGCGATACGAGACGGCGACAGATACCTACTCAGTTCATGGCGCTGGCCCGCCAACCAGTTCTGTCGGCGCTGCTATCGACGAGAACGAACGCCCCCTCATCGAGTTGTCGATCTACTCAAACGGAGCTATCAGGGTCGAGACACATGACCCAACGAACTTTGGGCTGCAGGGACTCGAGGGTATCGGGCCGACAAAAGCCGACCGGCTTCGAGAACACGGATTCGACTCTCGTGACGCAATTGCGAGGACAACGCCGCAGATGCTTGCCAAGATCCGCGGATTCGGTGAGAAGACGGCGGCGACAGTCCATAAATCGGCGACGGCCATCGCGACCGGCGAGGTCGTCCCGAGAGACGGTGGGACGCTTCCGAACGGCGACCCGGTGTTCATCGATATCGAAACTAACGGCCTTAATGGCGAAATCGCATGGCTAGTTGGCGTCCTCGACGGCGGGAGTGAGGAAGGCCACTATCTCCCGTTCCGCCAGCAGGAGCACGACGATCCGATCGGCCACGTCGATGCGTTCATGTCGTGGTTGACTGGCGTAGCGGGAGGTCGACCCGTGGTCGCCTGGAACGGCTACAATTTCGACTTCCCGATCATCAAACGCCACCTCGAACGAGATGCTCCGGAATGGGTCGATGACTGGGAGAGTTGCTATCAGTTCGACCCATTGTACTACGCTACGACGCAGGGATACGCTACATTCCCTGCCCGGAGCAACCGGTTAGAGGCCGTCGCCGCAGCACTCGGATGGGAGCCGACGACCACTGGAATCGATGGTGGTACAGCCGCGAGAGAGTACAATACATGGCAGCGGACCGCGGACCAACCCGACGGCTATCAGCCGGATTGGGAGCGCCTCGAGGCCTACTGCGAAGACGATGTGCGGGCATTAGCGATGATTTATGAAGCTCTTCAGGATGCCAGTCGCCGGCCCCAAGGTACAGAGACACCAAAGACTCGAACGGGTGAACAGAGTACACAAGGGTCGCTTTCGGACTTCTCATAATATTCATGAGCCGAAACGCACCACAACATGACGATGTCCTCTCCGAGGAGGCATTGAAGGAATCGTTCCCGGATTACTCCGGGCAGGTAACCGCGAGTGAACACGTCCCAGCACGGGATGCAGATACCGTCCCTGCCGAGGAGATCCTCCGAGACGAGCTGGCCGAGCAACTCGATAACGATCTGTACCGACATCAGGCGAAAGGCCTCGAGGCACTTGCCGACGATGAAAACATCGTGGTGACGACGTCAACGTCCTCCGGGAAGACTCGCATCTATGCACTCCAGATCGCCCGGAATCAGTTGGACAACTCCGACGCGACGGCACTGTGTATCTACCCGATGAAAGCACTGACTCGGGATCAGGAGAGAACACTCAACGACCGGCTCGGCGAGTGGGATGTTGATACCCGGACGGAGGTCTACGATGGGGATACGAGGCGGGACCGCAAACGAGATATTCGGAGTAATGCCGACACGATCCTCACGAATCCTGCGGGACTGAACGTCTACCTTCCGCGGCACAATACCGACAGCGGATGGGCGCGGTTCTACAATAATTTGGAACTCATTGTGGTCGACGAGGCCCACCAATACTCTGGCATCATGGGTACCCACGTTGCCTGGATACTTCGGCGACTTCGCCGGTTACTGAAATACTACGATGCGGATCCGCAATTCGTCTTAACGACGGCGACCATCGGGAACCCTGCTGAACACGCGACCCGACTCACAAGTGAGGAGTTCTCCGTTATCGACGAGGATGGATCACCACACGGGGAGCGTGATATCGTCCTGTGGAAGCCGCCGATAGATGAAGAGGCGCTTCGTGAAGCCGAGGAATACAACATGGATCCTTCAGAGGGCGGACTCGAAGAGTTCCGTATCTCTACGGGGGAGGAAGCCGCAAAGGTCACGGCCCATCTTGCTATCAACGAGCGGCAGACGCTCCAGTTCTGTTCGGCCCGGCAGGGGACAGAGATTGCCGCCCAAAAAATTGGTGGTGCCGCTCGGGATCATCCTCGGGATTACTACGTCGATACAAAGGCCTACCATGGCGGGCTCGGGAAGCGCACCCGAAGAGGGATTGAAGCCCAACTCCAAGATGGCGTTGTCGACGCGGTCGCCTCAACGAACGCACTCGAGCTTGGCATTGACATCGGCGGGATCGACGCAACGGTCACGAGTGGCTATCCGGGCACCCGACAGTCATTCTGGCAACAAATCGGGCGTGCCGGTCGTGGGCAAACCGACGCACTTTCGGTATTGGTCGGCGGCGCTGACGCAATGGATTCGTACATTCTCGACAATCCGTCGTATCTCTTCGAAGACGATGTTGAGGATGCGGTCGTTTCCATCGAGAACGAACAGGTCTACGCAGATCACCTGTGTGTCGCCGCGAAGGAGCGACCATTAACTGACGAAGACGCCGGAATCCTCGGTGAAGGGGATCGACTTTCCGAGATGGTGTCGATGTGGCAAGAAGCTGGCGTCCTTGAGCGTGGTGTCGGCCTCGAGAACGGCGTTCACTACACGGGAGATACGCGGCCAGAAAGCCGTATTTCGATTTACGACACCAGCGGGCGGCAGTACATCGTCAACTGCATCGATGGCGAGATAGACCATGATCCCGTCGCGAAAGAGCGTGCCTACCGCGACTACCACAAGGGCGCACTCTTTCTGCACGACGGTGAACAGTATGAGGTCGTAGAGGTCGAACACGATGCTCAGACCCCACGAATCCTGGTCGAAGAACGGAGAACAGGGCGCTACACACAAACACTGTCCGATAAACGTATCTCGAACCTCCGTCCAGAGATGTCCCAAGACCTCGGCAACGGCTACAAATTGTGGTTCGGTCGTGCCAACGTCGATATCGACTACGCACAATATCTTGTTCACAACATCTCAACCGGCGAAGTCGAAAGCGGGCCGCACCCGACGGGATCGCCGCCGTTGTCGCTGGACACCGAGCTCATGTGGGTTTCACTACCCAGCGACCATCTTTCCACTACTATCAGCAGACTTGATGAGCCGCTTCTGCAACCGACCAAGCACGCCGAAGAAGACACAGGACTCACCGAACCAGAGCAATACACCTACGCTGGCGGTATTCATGCCGCCGAACACGGTATTATCCAACTGGCTCCGCTTGAGTTGATGATTGATAATAGTGATGTCGGTGGTCTCTCAACCCCCAGACATCCGGATGAGCGAATCCCCGGGCCGGTGTGGTTTGTCCACGACGGCATCGACGGCGGGATCGGGTTCTCCCGGGCTATCTACAACAATTTCGAGAACATCGCTGAACGAACCTACGACCACTTGGACACTTGTGACTGTCAACGACGACGTGGATGTCCGCTCTGCATTATGTCTGAACACTGTGGAAATCAGAATGATCCGCTCGACCGTGTGGTCGGGCGACAAATTCTCGGTGATGTCATGGACCGATTATGATGCCGTCCTCGGAAGGACCCGGAGCGAACGAAGAACAGCCTCCAAACAGTGAGGTCATCCCGTCACCCATTCTTTCAGGTTTTCGGGACGATGACTGCCTCACTGGAAATAAAGATGGCACACGTTGCCTCCGCAAGGCACTCCTTGAGATATAGAGAGCGATCGCCAATCGCCTTCTGAACGTTTCGGTGAGGCTCTTGGAGTCATCAATGACTACCTCGAATCAGTCGTACCAGAGAATTCTTGACCAACTTTGTCTTCAAACGCTTTTTCAAGCCGATCTCGCATTGCGTCGCGCAGATATCCACGGCGCTTCTCTTCCGAGAGGTAGTTCTGAAACACCACCATTGGATCACTACTCCCCTGTTCATGAGCTACACTCTGGAGACGGTCGATAATTGTCTCGACAGCGTCTGCATACGTACTGTACCAGAATCGACGACCCATCTTCGAAGTCGGGAGATTTCCTTGGACCCGCACATCAGCACGTGCTGCGATGGTCTTGAAGCGGCGATTAATCGTCTCGCCAGTCACATGGTCACGGCGGGTATCTGAAGAGGAGAAGAGGTACCCATTCCAGTCGTCACGATCAGACAGTCGAGTGACCTGATCCTCGAGAGCTGTCTGGCCGTAAATCAGTGCTACAGTTCCGGGACCGTTTTTCCGGGTTTCGAACGTGAGATGCGGCGAATCGACCTGTAACTCGATATTTCGGGCGTGAAGGCTCGCTAATTCACTCCGGCGGAGTCCCCACGCACACAGCCCGAAGACAACCAGTCGCTCTTCGGCGTCTTCAGTCGCTGCAGCGAGTTGACCAACCTGTACCGGTGAGAGCGCCGGATTATCTTGCTCGGCGACGTCCCACTCGTGGTCGTACCGAACGGGATTAAACGCACCGTAGCCGCGATCGACAAGCCAACTGTAGAGATCGTCGATATCAGACCGATACCGACGTTTCGCATCGTTACTCTCGAGTTCCTCGTCGAGGGCGTCGAAGACAGCAGTCACCCGCTGGATCTCCTCAGGTTGGTCAGCGACATCTGTAATGCGGGAAACGATCGCCGCCGTCCCGTGGAGGTCCTCGTAGTAACGAAGAAACTGCGCAAGTCGCGAGCGCTTGGATCGGAGGGTACTTTCTGCAGCCGATCCCCGTTGTTGTGACCGAAAGTATTGCTCGAGGTGTTCAATTACCTGGTCGTTCTGGACACCCCACTCGTAGTCGTCTTCGGAATTATCTTCCCCGATTCCAACAGCCTGTGTGAAAAATTCAGAGAGCGTCAGTTGGTGATGTTCTCGGACCGCGTATTGTAACCCGCTGTACCCATGCTCGACGAGCCACTGATAGGAGGGGACGTCCTCAGTTGGATTGTATCCGTCTCGCCGGCGTTCAGGCGCGATTTCGCGCTCGTAGAAGGTGACGAGTTCATCGAGTGATTTGCTCGACCATCGGTAGGTTTGTTCACTCATAGAAATCCCGGGGAAGTACCCCATGTCCCGCCCCCTGTGGTGATTCTAAGAGCCGTAATTTCATAGTGTAGCGTCTATCTGACAGCATAATAATATTATCGGTTATACGCGTGTCCGATGGAGACACGAGAAATAAGTAATTAACTGGCAAGGGTATTCCTAGAAGTAATAAACCATATAGTGATATAGGGATTCGATAGGCAGTACTTCCGAACGTCAAAATCTGTGCGCGACCTATTTGCA
Organism: Natrialba swarupiae; assembly: GCF_008245225.1. GTDB lineage: Archaea > Halobacteriota > Halobacteria > Halobacteriales > Natrialbaceae > Natrarchaeobius > Natrarchaeobius swarupiae. The sequence continues at coordinate 94,541 of NZ_VTAW01000014.1, read as the reverse complement.
GTCCAATTCACTCGAACCAATCCCAACAGCGAAGAAGAACGACAGAAAGCATTTACCTAGCGACTTCATTCCTCTTGATATGAATCGCCGCGCGTTTCTCGCTACGACAGCAGGTATCTCGCTCACGACTGCTGGGTGTCTCGACCGTCTCCCGTCCTCTCAGAGCCTAAGTGGACGAACACTAGAAGAGCCCATCTTTAATGATAACGAAGAACGGTGGCAGGACTCACCATTCGAAGCAGACGTGTTTTCAACGCCAGAAGAGGCTAAAGATGCTCTGAATACGGGAATCGAGCCGTATGAGCATAGACTAGAAGAGACTATTAATTTCGACCCAGACTCTCAATTTCTCGCAGTATGTGCGTCAACGAGAGAATTCACCCCACAGGGAAATCTCAAAGGATGGTGCCCTCGTAGAGAGATTGATGGGGATACGTTCGTCTTTCGCTTTCCGTTTGAAGAGTGGCCGAGCGAACTTGAGGACCCATACGTAAACAGGGTTATACTGAACGTGTGGAATCGAAATATGACTAGTCCTCCGACTCATGCGGCAGTTGAGGTACAGTTCCTTGACGATGATGAAGACATCCGCACTTGTTCGGATTAAGCTATTCTACTCGCACACGTAGTTATCGAACCGCCCGTTTCGATTCAGGTCCAAGACTGGATAAAGGAATCGTGCTACTATCTACTGTTTCGGAAACTCGGAAACGACACTCCTAGACTTACACTCGTTCCCAGCGACAGCTGTTCTATGAGCGACCTCCGCCCTCGTACGTTCGACGGCCTCTCTGGGCTTGTTGAGCGATATGTTCCGAAGTCGGGTTTTCGGGTAGAAAATTTCACTTCTTACATGAATACTTTCCTGAACAGCACTTATCCCGCTGATTGTACTACATTTTGCACGAAACACATCAGACTCTCTCGGTTGATAGACTAATGGGAACCGAAGAGCCGCCTGAGCCGCGTACATCCCTTCAGAAAGAAGCGGCAGCACTGTTGGACGCAGACAACTCGATTTCCGCAGTCGAGCTTGTAACGGAACTCTCGTTTCCCTTGGTTGATAACGACGACCAGTACCCAAGCTGGCACCCCTCGAAACCGCTTGACCCAATGGTTCGAGCGCTCTTCCTGAAGGAATTTTACGAAGATAATAATAGTGAGACGGCTCGCCGAGTAGCTGCCGCGGATACAGCGGAGCAGCTTGGATTTGAGTCTCCGCCGTCCCGTTCAGCACTGAGACGAACGTGGCTCAATCGCTTCAGTGACGACCTTTGTACCTATCTCAGCCGCAATGCGAACTGGGTTCGTGAGTACTGCCGCAAGAGCGGTCATCCTCTCGGTACCACCCTCGCCCCAGACGAGGAGCGTGGCGGGTCGGAACGGACGAAGGAGCGAGTTATCAAGGAAAAACTCCAGTCGGTCCCGCAGGAGACGGCAAGACTTCTCCAATCAGAACTCGATTTTCTCCCTCAACGGGCGGAGAATGCGACGTACCCTCCGACAGCCTTCATCGAAGCCGAGTCTACGATGGGAATTGAACAACAGGCCGCCGAGACAGGCTGTAAATCCTATGGTGACCTCACACCTCGGGAGTCGGGGGCACCCGCAGCCGATACCCATCTTCACTATATCAAACAATTGTCTCAATCTGATATTCTGGAGATGATGGATGAGACGACAGACCTGATACTCAGCAGGGCAAAAGACCACTTCGAATTCGACCGCTGCGTGACTGTCGCAATTGACATCACGTACATTGCGTATTATGGTGATGAACGAAACGAGCTAGTGCTGGGTTCGCCATCAGATGAGAAATATAAGTGGTGTTACCAGTTTGCGGCCATCTCTATCGTGGGCGATAACACGAAATTCTTCCTGGCGATGCGCCCCGTTCGGGAGAACGTTCCACGGGGCGAAATCGTGCGGGAGTTAATCTCGGAAGCAAACCAGTATGTGAACGTTCAGACCGTCTATGCTGACCGTGAATTCGCTACGACTGACGTTGTGCAGTCACTAGAGGATTTCGGGGTTGAGTACGTGATTCCTGTTCCGAGAAATCAACGCATCAAGCGGGCTATCGACCGTATGAACAATTACATCGAGGTGCGCCACGAGTACGGGTTCTATGGTTCGACTGTTGATGGTCCGACTAATGACCGTGTTGAGACGACGCTTGTTCTGCTCCCATCAAAACGGGATGAGGATGGAAAGGAACTGAAGGCCATCCCTTTCTACACGAATAAAGACATCAGTGATGAAACTGCGCGTGACAGGCGTGCAACCGACCGCGTGCTAAACAGGTATCGGAAGCGCTGGGGAATTGAAACCTCATTCAAGTCGGTGAAACAGTTCCTTCCGTGGACGACCTCGAACGAGCATGTCGTTCGGATGTTCCACTTTGCGTTCGCCATGATACTGTACAATATGTGGCGACTCGTGGACTTCTTGGTAAAGAAGAGCCTTGACCGCGAGTTCTCCCATGCACCCGTAGTGCGAGGGAAACGATTTGTGGGGCGGATGCGTGTAGTATACACTCGTTGAATTACGTGACCCATCAGGCATAGACTATCTCACTTTATTCTATTTTCGTCGGGTTCGAATTAGGAATCAATCAGAGTTGTTTTTCTCTTCCTTTTAATGTTTGAGAGTTAACGTTTGGTAGCTGAGAATCCTGAGCGTTCTGTTCTCAGACGACGAAACTCGTGCACAATTCCCCCTACATTCGGAAGTACTGAATAGGGTTGCGATCCACCACAAGTTCGGGATGCGGATTACTACAAACCACTAGATTCCATATGGCATTGATACGAAATTTGCCGATCTCAGCTGGTCCAAAGGGGAAGCTGCCAAAAATGATTGAGTACGGAACATCCGTGTCGGTGGATCAGAACTTATTTTATCTATAATAATACCTGGTTTGTTTAGGTGTTATTGACAGATATTTTCTTAATCCCAGAATTACCTTGAAACGGCTTGATGAATCGGCATATTGTGCGGAGATCGAGCTTCTCATCGTCTGTTAAGATCGGTCAATCGGTTTGTCACCTCGGATTGTTTGAAGGAGTGTTCACGATCGTTTCAACGTGGCGCTTCGATCAATATGATTGTTCAATTATGGTCGCCACCATCTAGCGATTTACCAAACCCACTCAGAAGGAGTTTACCTGCTACCGGAACACTCGCTGTCGTGTGTAACTGTCAAACGGTTAACCGCTCATCACCGCGTGTAGTGTTTCATCTCTGTTGAGTCACCCACAGTGAACTGACTCATCTTGGTAGTAAGTTCGCTGGCCTGCTGGTCGAGATGCTCGGTATTCGATCGGATCTGTTCGACAATCGCTGCTTGCTCTTCAGCTGCTGCGGAGACGGTTTCGGTTTCTGCGGACGTTTCTTCGCTCACACTGGCAACGCTGTCGACCATCGATGCAACTTGCTGGATAGATTCTGCTTGCTCGTCGGTCGCATCGTTGATCTCTTGTACACCACTGTTAGTCTCGTTGATCCGTTCGACCATCTCGTCGAAAGTGTCGATAACCTCATCGACAGTCTCGACGCCATTTTCGATCTGGTTTCGAGTCTTCTCGACGTCCTGAACGGTCGATTCGACTTGGTTCTCAACGTCACTGATGATCGCTTCGGCGTCGGTTGCCGACGTTTTCGTCTCTTCAGCGAGTGACTGAATCTCGTGAGCGACGACTGCAAACCCGTCTCCAGATGTATCCGCTTTAGCCGCTTCGATACTGGCGTTCAGCGCCAGTAAGTTCGTCTCGTCGGCGATATCCGAAATAAGCGTCACGATCGAATTGATCTCGGCGAATCGATCTTCGAGTGTTTCGACGGTTTCGACAGTATCTCGCGTGAGCTCGACGATTTCCTCCATCTCATCGGCTGCAGTCGCAGCTGATTCGCGCCCGTCTCTTCCGACGGACGCAGTCTCGGCCGACAGGGAGGCGACCATGGTTGCCTGGCTGGCGACTTCTTCAACGGCTGCCGAAACCTGATCCATTTCCCGGGATACGTTCTGCAGATCGCGACTCTGTTGGTCGGCACCGGCTGCGATTTGCTGGATTGAACGCGTAACTTCGTCGATACCCTCTTCGGTCTCTTTGGTTCCCGTCGTAACCTCGTCACTGGCCTGGCGAACAGCGTCTGCGAAGACTTGCAGGTCGACGATCATTCGCTCGAACTCGTCGATCATCTCGTTGTACGAGACGGCGACCGACCGCATCGATTCGTTCTCGACATCGGTCGATATCCGCGCCGTGAGATCGCCATCTGCCGCTCGTTCCATCACATTGCCGAACTCAGCAGCTTGTCGCTCGAGATCACGTGCGAGTTGTTCGGCTTCCTGTTTGGCGCGATCAGCCTCCGCCCGAGCGGCCTCGGCCTCTTGTTTCTGTTCTTCCGCCCGCGCCTTCTGCTCCTGGGCGGTCTCTCGCTGAGACTCGATCTCTTCGATCCGTGTGGTAATGTTGGCGCGCATGGTTTCGAACGCCGAAGATAGCCGGGCGGTTTCGTCTCGGGTGTTTTCGACATCGTCGCCATACGTTGGAATAGTCGCGTCAAGTCGTTCCGCAGCGATTTCGTCGGCGGCGTCGGTGAGACGTTCGATCGGCGTCGAGACAAGATGGCGGATCATGACGAACCCTCCTGCTGCAACGACGATGACGAGCCCGAACAGTCCGAGGAGAGTACGCTGCATAGTGACGACTTGCTGGGTGCTCGTTTCCGAGAGGGCGGTCCCGAGTGCGGCGTTCGTAGCTACCATTTCGTTGCTATGCTCTTGCAAGTATTCGAGTCCGGCGTCAAACTCCGGGTCACCCGGCTCGTGCTCGTAGATGTCTTCCGCGTGTCTCTCGAACACCGCCCACTCGTGCTGGACGGTTTCTAGTTCCTGATCCACGGCATCAGGGGCCGGTTCGACCCGCTCGCCGTTGCGCTCACCACCCTCGAGAAGCAACTCGTTGTTACGGTTGTAGTCGTCGATGGCAGCTCTGAGCGCCTGTCGCTCGACAGATGTGTCCTCACCTTCGTCTGCGGCAGCGATGCTATTTGACTCCCTGACGATCCGTTCGATGAGCATCTCCTGTTCGCCAGCTGTTTCGATCGCTGTCGAGTCTGTCTCGACGTCGGACTGGGTCGAGTAGACGATTCCAACCATGCCGCCGACAGTCGCCAGTAACAGGACGAATACCAGGCCGATCTTGAGTGCGATCGGGAGCGAATAGTGAAAGTCTTTCAGACTGGTCATAGGTGTTACTCGCGCGGCACTTCCTGGACTTCCAACCCAACGAGCCGAGCAGCGAGATTGGTCGGATCGTCGTGGAAGTCCCAGATCCCCAGTTCGTTATTACGAACGAGATTGAACGCCGGATGCTCGTCGCTCGTTAGCCACGTCCAGTCGACCTGCCCGGGATACAACAACGGGATCGTCTCCGACGGAATCTCGTCCCAGTTCGGCTCGTCCGTGACCTCGACGGCGGTGATGTCAGCATCAGTCTCTTCTCCCAGGCCGAGTTGATACGGATAGGCTACCCAGTGCCATCGAGAGCCGATACCATGGTGGATCGCTGGTGCCCACGTGTAAGTGCCTCCGGGCTCAAGGTCTTTGGAATCGACGTGTCCTACTTGTAGATCCCGTCGCATTACGACGGTCCAGCGACCGTTCTCCCAGATCCCGGATGGGGCCGCCCAGTCGACAGCGCTGCCCTCGGTCAACTCTGGCGGATTGAGCGGGCGACGAGGAATCATTGCCCCCTCCCACTCTGCGACGTCGGGGTCGAACTCGACCATGTTTCCGTCGTCACCGCGCTCAAGCCAGTAGACGTCTTCCTGCTGGTCTGGTAAATTTCCGTTCTGAATCTCGGCGTAATCGAGTGCTCCGTTCTCAACGATGTCGGGATCCCACATATACTCTGGCCCATCCTCCGGACCCCACTCCTGAGTGGTGTGAGCGTTCGTTCCCTCATCGCCGTGTCGATACTCGAGGACGTGGTGGTCGCTGCAGAGGCCGACGGGATTACTCCGGTGGGCACGCCACATCACGAGGTCGAGGAACACACCGTCTTCTTTCAACTGATCGAGCTCTTCTTGTGGCCGGATATCGTCCCACGGGTTTTCCCACCATTGCCCCTCTCGTGATTGCGGAAGGTACTTTCTAACGTCGCTACGCTCGAGAACCTCGCCGAGGTGGGAATGCTCTTCAACGTCTTCTGCCGGAACTTCGTCCGGGAGATCACGCATTCCTTTGTGAACGGTCATCCAGCCACCGAAGTTCTCGAATCCGTGTACCGACCCATCGTCAAGGAAAAAGCTCAGTCGATCTTCGTAATACCCCGTGTGTTCGTCGGGATTTGGATCAGCTGGTGCCCACGGACTTGCGCCGTCGAATCGTCGCCACTCTCCATCCTGATAGACGATCATATCATGTAGCCACCCGCCGGGGTCAGGCTGTTCCCACGAGAATCTGAAGAAGATTTCCTCGGCGTTGTACGCTACCTGTACCTCGAGTTCCTTGAGAATCTGCTTTGGAACCCAGTCGTAGACCATTCGGGTTTGTCCCTCCTCTTGCTCTTCATCGCCTTCGTCACCAGTGAGACCGAGACAGCCAGCGACCGAGGCCGTACCCGCTACACCAGCAGCCTGGAGGAAGGTCCGCCGCGAATCTTCTGGGAGGACCATCCGCTCTTTGCGCATTCGTTCGAAGGTTTCCTTTGCATCCTGGGAAACCTCCCGAAACGCGGCTTTTCGTGCCTCTTCGTCGAGGGCTTCCTCGAGAAAATCGAATGTGTCGTCGTCCATCCGTACTACAAGAACCGTCAAACTACGGGACCATATATTTATTGGCTATCTGATAACTTTGGATGAAATTTGGAAAGATTTGGGATGGTAAGTCAATAGAATTTCATATTCTGTACTCACTCTTTCATCCAATCTGCTTCAATGTGCGAATCTTTTGAATCTCTACGCGGGATTCGACCCAAATACATTATTTCTGGCTAAGAGAGTCTGTAAGTGAAATTTGGACTGTCTTTGGAAGGACTTCGGAAAATGAAGATTTACGGTTGGGCTCTCGGCAGTCGTATGAACTACCGTCAAACGTTGGGTGGCTGCGAAATAACAGATCGTATCTCCGTCTCCGGATCCACCGGTACTATCCAAGTAATTCTACCGACAAGAGGTAGTTTCCGGGGTGGTTCCTGTGGCAGATGAAGCTGAGACTTCGAGAGCGGAATCTCGGTTGAGTGATGTGGACACCGGTGCGAGCACGTACTCTCCCGTCAAGATGTTCCTCATTTCGCTGGTGACGATATTCACCGCAGAGGTGGGGATCATGTTCGCGATCCACTACTGGTTCCCCAACATTGACCCCGTAACTGAGGCGTTCGTTGACGGTACGCTCCTCGTCTTGCTCGTTTTCCCGATTCTCTTTTTCACCATATTCAGGCCGATGAATGATGCGATCACGCAGTTACAAGACCAGTCTCACACCCTTGAGACGTTTAGGGAAGCGATCGAACACGCGGGCCACTCCGTTGTCATAACTGACAAGGAAGGAACGATTGAATACGTTAATCCTGCAGTCGAGGAGGTGACAGGATTCGAGAAAGACGAAGTGATCGGTCGTAACCCACGCATCTGGAAGTCAGAGGAACACGACGAACAATTCTACGAGCGAATGTGGGATGTGATTCTTTCGGGCCAAACGTTCAAAGCAGAAGTCGTCAATACGAAGAAGAACGGTGATAACTTCGTTATTCACCAGACGATCGCACCAATTTTCGACGATGAGGGTGAGATTTCCCGATTCGTCGGCATCTATCAGGACGTCACGAAGCTGAAAAACCGCGAACGACAGCTCCGAGAGCAACGCAACAACGCACAGCGACTCAGACAACGCCTCTCGGTCCTCAACCGGATTCTGCGTCACGACATCAGATCCGGTGTCACGGTTATTCAGGGGCATGCCGCCATTCTCGAGGACAAGTTTGGATCGACAGAGAGCGTATCGATGATCAGAGACGAAATCAGCAGATTACAGCGTCTCAGTGAACAGGCACGATCTATCGAGCAAACGATGGCAGAGGCCACCCCGATCGAGACCGTCGAACTCGCAGAGATGCTCAACGAACACGTCGACACGAAGCGGTCGGCACATCCTGATGCCTCGCTGACGATCGACGTCCCACCGACGCTCACAGCTCGAATGTCGGTCCAGTTCGAACGGGCACTCGAGCAGGTTCTCTCGAATGCGATCGAGCACAACGATAGCGACGAACCTACAGTTCACGTTTCCGGCTCGAAAACTACTGACCCGAAACCAGCGGTCGAAATCGAGGTAATCGACAATGGGCCGGGAATCCCCGAGCACGAACTTGAGGCTCTCGGTGAAGACGAATCGCAACTGGCCCACATGAGCGGCCTCGGTCTCTGGGAGACCTACTGGATCGTCGACGACTCCGGCGGCTCTCTCGAGTTCGAATCGGACCCCGAGACCGGAACGACGGTGACGATTCGATTGCCGACACCGACACAGACCGACGATCGGGACCCATTTCGATCGGGAATCGCAGACGGCCGTCTCGAGACCCGTGACCACGAATGATTGACTCGATAACCGAAACCACCCTCGGGACGTCAACCGCGATCGAGCCAGCCGTCGCGGAAAACGCCCTCAATGAGCGGGAGGTGGGGTAGTAATGGGGATCGACGCGACCAGCGACTGGGTTCGAGCGATCACGAGGCCGGGTGGCTGGTGTGGTGATCGCCCACGGTCGAAGCGTCGTGCTGGGATTCTCATTGCAGGACTCGGCGTCGCACTCGCGTTGACCCATGGGTACCACGTCGTCGCTCACGAGAAACCCCTTCTCGCGATGGTAATCGGTGCTCTCGTTCCTCTCGGTGTGTCGCTCCTGCTCGTCTACGCTGGCTACTGGACTATCACCTCGCCGTACCGTCTGTCGTACGTTCAACGGATACTCCGGTGGACGTTCCTCGGAAGCGTGGCCATGGGTGCGTTACTCGGGACGATCGGAGTCCACCAGCAGTTAGCGGGCCAGTTGCCGGAGGACGCGGTATTTCAACTCGCAACTGCACTCGCTGGCGGCGGAATCGCTGGGTTCGTCCTTGGCGTCTACGACGCCCACGCTCAACGTCGGTCTGATCGGTTCGAGACTCTCCAGCGGTCGACGAACGTGCTCGTCGACGAATCGACGATCGACGGCGTCTGTGATAGAGTGACCCAGATTACGGCCGACGAACTCGATCTTCCGCTAAGCGGCGTCTGGCTTCACGACGACTCGAGCGGTACGCTCGAGCCTGTGGCGGCAACGCCCGAAGCCCAGGAAATGATCGACGAGCAGCCGGCTTTCGATCCGGGCGACGCACTGGCATGGGAAGCCTTCGAGAACGGACGTGAGCTGCTCGTGACCGACGTGCACAATCACGACGGCCGGTACAATCCGGAGACTGTGGTTCGGAGTGAACTGATCTTTCCACTGGGCGACCACGGTGTGCTCATCGCCGCCTCGGACGTTCCCGGTGCCTTCGACACGGTCGACGTCGAGACGGCACGACTACTCGCCGCGACCGTCGAAACGGTTCTCGATCGCGTGGGACACGAACAACAGCTCTGTGCGAAACGACGTGAACTCGAGGCACAGAACGACCGTCTCGAGGAGTTCGCGAGTGTCGTGTCCCACGATCTTCGGAACCCGCTGAACGTCGCACGGGGATACCTCGAGGAACTCCAGGAGCGAGTCGACGATCCGTCACTGGACGAGATCAAGATCGCACACGATCGAATGGAGACGCTCGTCGACGAGTTACTCTCGCTCTCTCGTGCCGGTCGCACGATCGATCAACGGGAACCAGTTCCACTCACCGAGGTGGCAGTCCGGTCCTGGCAGCTGGTAGACACCGAATCGGCAACCCTCGAACTCCCAGAAGACAGGTTGACGATAGCGGCGGATCGGAGCCGCCTCTGCCAGCTTCTCGAGAACCTGTTCCGGAACGCAGTCGAGCACGGCGGCGACTCACCAGCGGTTTCTGTCGGTCCACTCGAGAGCCGGGACGGGTTCTACGTCGCTGATGACGGGCCGGGAATTCCGCCCGGGGATCGAGAGGCCATCTTCGAGCGTGGGTACACCACCAGAACCGACGGATCCGGGCTCGGTCTGTTGATCGTCGCTCGTATCGCCGAGGCACACGACTGGTCGATCATCGTGACTGAATCCGAATCCGGCGGCGCACGATTCGAATTCGACGTTTCACGGAGAGGGTCCTGATGCCGATGGGCGGTTTTCCCCAGATCGACCACGAACGCCGTCCGACTGTCTGGCCGCCATCGTACGCACGGTGCGAGACGACCGTGTCGACGACGACTCGAACTGCTGGATGAAATTCAGGTCGCCCACAATAATGAATCGTTTTACATACCTGTACTGTGAAGTCGCCGACGATGGAAGATATCCTCTGGTATCTTCTAGCCAGTTCCCGGGGTGGGACGTCTCGAGCGCGGATCCTCCGCGCGCTCGAGGACCGTCCGAAGAACGCCAATCAGATTTCGGAGGAACTGGATCTCGATTACACGACGATACGCCATCACCTCGATGTGCTGATGGAGAACAACGTCGTGAAGAAAATCGGGGATGGGTACGGGGACGTCTACGTCTACACCGAACAGGTCAAACACGACCGAGAAACGTTGCAGGAAATCCTCGAGACAGTCGATCCACAGGAATCATGAGTTTGGACGAATTTTGGAAAGTCATTAAGAGGGCGAACTGCTTGGAGGAGAGACAATGAGCGTGTTGCTCGAACTCGCGCGGGCGGCAGCCGCAGTCAACGTACTGCTGTTGCTGTCGCTCGTCTACGTCTGGGGTGGAAATTATCGCCGCCATCAGGCCGACCACACGCTCGGGCTGTTGATCTTCGCGGGGTTCCTGATCGTCCAGAACCTCCTGTGGTTGTATCTGTACCTCTTCGATCCGCAGTTCATCAGATGGTTCGGGAGGGGTGACTGGAGTTTCCAGTTGAGCATCGTCGGCCTCTGTGGATTGCAGACGATTGCGCTACTCTTTCTCGTTCGGATCACCTGGCGGTGAGCCGATACCGGTTCCTGATCCGATCCAGCGGTCTCGATCGTGGTGACTGGTCCCAGCACAATTTGGGACGAATTTTGGACTGAGTTTGGAAACTCGTTGGACCGACTTCGGAAAATCGCTAAAGTGGTTTTCTCAGTAGTGTCGGATAGCTATGTCGTCGAATCATTCGCAGCCGTCAGCTGATACGCCGAAGGCCGAAACCCAATTACCTCTCTCCGCGACGAACCGACGAGGATTTCTCGCATTAACTGGTGCGAGTGCGGCAGCGGTCGGCTTCTCTGGCGTCGGAAGTGCTGCCTACGAGATCGGCGAATCGCCCGACGACCTCGAGGAGTATACCGGAGAGGACATCGTCGAGATTCAGGTTGGCGGCGACGACGGCGAGAACCTGTTCGATCCGGCGGAGATCCGAATCGATTCGGGAACGACCGTCCGCTGGACGTGGGAGTCTGGCAGTCACGATCTCTATCCGGACGACATCCCAGCCCGAAGTGACTGGGAGGGTGTCGACGAGCGGTACGAACCCGACTACGAACATCTGCACACGTTCGTCCACCCGGGAGAGTACGACTACGTGTGTACGCCTCACGAGGACGACGGGATGGTCGGCCGCATCGTCGTCACGAACGACTACGATGTCGCCGACTACACTGGAAAAGGCGAAGTCGAGATACAGGTCGGTGGCGACGACGGCGAAAATCTGTTCGAGCCCGACGCGATTGTTGTCGACGCTGGTACGACGGTCAACTGGGAATGGGAATCTGGTAACCACAACATCGTACCGACCGAGATGCCCGACGACTGTGGCTGGGAGGGCGTCGAAGACCGGTACGAACCGGAGTACGACCACGAGTGGACGTTCGACGTTCCAGGACGGTACGGATACGTCTGTACGCCACACGAGGACGACGGGATGGCGGGAATGATCTTCGTCCTCGACGATCGAACCGACGAAGACGTCGTCGAAATCTCCGTCGGCGGCGACGACGGGGAGAACTTCTTCGATCCGGAGTTCGTGAAGATCGATCCCGGGACGACGATCCACTGGAACTGGGTCTCGGGCAATCACGACCTCGTTCCCAAGGAACACCCTGTGCGATCCGACTGGGCAGGTGTCGACGAACGGTACGAACCTGAATACGACCACCTGCACACGTTCGTCCACCCGGGTGCCTACGAGTACGTCTGCACGCCCCACGTCGAAGACGGGATGATCGGGACAGTCTTCGTCACCAACGAGTACGACGTCGCCGATTACACCGGCCAGGAGGAAGTCGAGATTCAGGTCGGCGGCGACGATGGCGAGAACCTGTTCGACCCGGCTGCGATCATGGTCGACGCTGGGACGACGGTCAACTGGGAGTGGGAATCCGGCAATCACAACATCGTGCCGACCGAGATGCCCGACGACTGTGGCTGGGACGGCGTCGAGGATCGGTACGAACCGGAGTACGATCACGAGTGGACCTTCCAGGTTCCTGGCCGCTACGGCTACGTCTGTACGCCACACGAAGACGACGGGATGGCCGGGATGATCTTCGTCATGGACGATCGAACCGGCGAGCCAGAGACCACGATCGACGTGGGCGGGCCTGATGGCGAGAACATATTCGAGCCAGAGCTGGTCACCGTCGATTCGGGAACAACGGTTACCTGGGACTGGATTTCGGGCAACCACAACCTCGTGCCGATCGACATCCCCGAAGAGTGCCAGTGGGAGGGTGTCGAGGACCGGTACGAACCGGAGTACGACCACGAGTGGACTTTCGAGATCCCCGGTGAGTACGTGTATCTCTGCACGCCCCACGACGACGATGGGATGTACGGCACTCTGCTCGTGACGGACGACGAAGTCGAGATGCCCGAGGAGGAAATGGACGACGAGGATGCTGAGATGGACGACGATGACGATGGAATGGACGATCCAGCCGAAGAAGACGACGAAGTGGACGACCCAGCAGAACCCGATGAGGATGGGATGCCCGGGCCCGGGATCGTGGGAGCAGTTAGCGCGATTGGGGGAGTCACCTACTTCCTGAAACGACGACTCGAGCGCAACTCTGAGTAATTAGCTGAATCGAGGCGCTAAGCCCCCTTCCTCAGCGAGCGCCGGAGGCGCGAGCAGGGAGGGGATACAGCGCCGCGAGAGGTTCTGGACTATACTACAGCAGGCCCAAAGGCCCACGAAACCAGAAGTGTTTTGTATGCAAATTGCATAAGTTATGGCGTGGCAACGCGAAAGACAATCTCAATCCGAGACGACCAGGAGGAGTGGATACAGGACAACCACCTGAATCTGTCGTCGTTCGTTCAGGAGAAGCTCGACGAACTCATCGAAGAACGCGAAAACTGATGTATTACGCCTACAAGTATCGCCTCGAGCCGTCCGACGCCCAACGCAAGGAGCTGGACCGCCACCGCGATATCTGTAGGCAACTATACAATCACACTCGCTACCGGCTCAACGAGTACCGAGAGAACCACGGCGAACTCCCGTCCATGACCACGCTTCGGTCGGAGCTACCTGCCCTCAAAAAGTGGTGGGACGGCCTCAATGACGTGTACTCGAAGGTACTCCAAACTGTCGTCGAACGATTGTTCAACAACCTCAGTAGCCTCTCCGCACTCAAAGAGAACGGCTACGGCGTCGGTCAACTCAAATGGAAGCCGCCACGGGAGTTTCGCAGTTTCACGTACAACCAGTCTGGCTTCGAGCTCGACAAGAAGGGCGGTCAGACTGTCTTGTCCCTCTCGAAACTCGCGGACATACCGATCAGTCTCCACCGAGAGATCCCCGACGACGCCGCACTGAAACAGGTCACGCTCAAGAAGGAGCCAACCGGCGAGTGGTTCGCCACCTTTGGTGTCGAAGTCGACCGAGAGCCACCGCAAAAGCCCGACCAGCCGAAGAACGTCGTCGGGATCGACGTAGGCATCCTGAAGTACGCCCACGACACCGACGGTCACGCGGTCGAATCTGTCGACCTCTCGGACGAACGCGAACGGCTCGAGCGAGAGCAACGAAACCTCTCGCGCAAAGAGCACGGGTCGAACAACCACGAGAAACAACGACGTCGCGTGGCCGAGTGTCACGCCGACCTGAAGAACAAGCGCCGAGACTTCCTGCACAAGCTCTCGAACTACTACGCTCGAGAGTACGATCTCGTGGCCGTCGAAGACCTTGACGCGAAAGGATTGGTCCAACTTGACGGCAACTCTCGGAACCGTGCTGGAGCAGCGTGGGGGACGTTCCTGCGGATGCTCGAGTACAAGTGCGAACGCGAGGGTACGCATTTCGTGGCCGTCGATCCGGCTGGAACGACCAAAGAGTGTGCGGCTTGCGGTGTGTCGAGCGAGAAACCGCTGTGGGTCCGCGAACACTCGTGTCCGTCGTGCGGGTTCACCGCTGATCGGGACTGGAATGCGGCGTGGAACATTCTTTCTCGCGGTATCAAGCAGGTAGGAGCGGGACGCTCCGAATCAACGCCTGTGGAGACTGCGCTCCCTACGGGAACCACTTCGGTTCCTGCAAAGCGCGTCCTCGAAGCAGGAAGCCCCACCCTCAAGGAGCGAACGGCGTCAGCCGTGAGCGAGTAGGGTGGGGTAGTTCACTTCCCGGAACCCACACACGTTCGGGATGTAGATTTCTACAAACCACTAATTATAACATACTTTATCAAATGACTATAACTCGCACAGGTTCAGGCGAGTTCCTGTCCCAACTATTGGCGAATTCAGGTTGTCGGCACTGAGAAGTTGATTCTGGCCGTCTACTGGATCATGCCCCCCAAACAGCGGTTACCAGTGATAGTAGTATCAGAATTTCGTCCATAAATGCAGTTCCAGAGGTCTGATGCAACGCACAGACAATAGCAATATACCCTCAATTGAAGTGAAAACAGTTTCACATACCAGTAATGTCACCGTCAACGGTCATCGTGTCGGCACTGATCGAAGTGACGATCGGGATGGCCGCTGCGGTTGTTGCCATCATTACCTGGCAACACCGTCGGATACGAGCCAGTCGCCCTCTTGTCGTTATGGCGGTTGGAACCTGTCTGTACGCCCTCTTGGCTGCGGTGTCATCCTTTGTCACAGATCCGTTCTGGTGGCGATTGGTTAACAACATCCGGTACCCACTCGGGGCAGCGATCGCAGTCGGCTCGTTTTTTGTCGTGGTAGCGTTCAGCGAACGAGATCAATTACAGAACGGATGGATTCGGGCACTTCTCGCGGGCTTTGTCATGGTCAATTTCGTCGTCGCGATGACCGATCCGCTTCACAACCAGTTCATCACCGCCCAGCAACTGGTCGATGGCGTGGTCGTCGGGACGGCCGGGCCGCTGTTCTGGGTGCATACGATCGCGTCCCTCGGAATTGTCTTCCTGGCCACCGGCCTCTGTCTCGGGACGTTTCTCACCTCAAGTGGGATCCATCGCAAACAGTCCTTGGCGATCCTCTCGGCGTTCGGTGTGGGTATAGTCGGGTTCGCCTGGCAGTCGACCGCACCCGTACACCCCGCCCTCGATCTGGCAGCTGTTGGCATGCTCGGCTGGTGTGGCATCATACTGTGGGGCATCTTCGTCGTCGACTTCTTCGATATCGTTCCTGTCGGTCGGGAGCGTGTCGTCGAGCGCATCAACGATCCAGTCGTTATCCTCAACGGGGACAATCGCGTTCTCGACAGCAATCCGGCTGCCCGACGACTGGCCACGTCGTCCGCCGAGTGGCATGGGATACCGGTCTCACAGTTTTTCGAATCCTATCCGGAACTGGCCGACCGGGTCACCGCCAGAACGCCCGGCGAAATCACGCTCGAACAGTCCGGAACGACACGTCGGTTCGACGTAACGATTTCCCCAATCGACACCGGGCACACGGACTCGGGAGAGCGAAGACAGCAATCGGAATCCGCCGTCGTCATTTTACGGGACGTGACTGCCCAGTTCATCCACCAGCGTGAACTCGAGCGGAGCCGTGAACGTTATCGGTCACTGTTCGAGAACAGCCCCCTCGTCCTGTGGGAACAGGACCTCTCCGAGACGATCGAGCAGGCACAGACGATCACTGCGGAGACAGACGACCTTGCTGCGTATCTCGAAGCACATCCGGAACAACACCAAGAGCTGTTAGAGACTGTTGAGATACTCGACGTCAACGAGGTTGCCGTCGAGGCCTATGGCGCGGAGTCGAAAAGCGAGCTCATCGACCGAATGGGCGAGTTGTTCACTGACGAGGCGTTGGCCGCGAGCAGACAGATGTTCGAGGGACTGATCGATGGCGACCGGCACTTCCGGGCAGAGACCACTTACCGGACGCTCGACGGGGACACGAGGCACGAACTCATTGAGATATTCGTTCCGGACCCGTATGTTGAGGACTGCTCGCGGGTGATCGTGGCTGGAGCAAATATTACAGCCCAGAAAGAACGCGAGGAGGAACTCCGGTATCAGACGGCGCTGTTCGAGGCGCTCAACGAGTCGACGAATATCGGCGTTCTCGTCACCAACACCGACCGCGAAATCCTCTGGTACAACGACCGATTCCGCGAACTGTGGGGCATTCCGGAGGAAATCCTCGCCGCCGGGAGGGATCGGGAAGCCGTCGAGTACGTTCTGGACTCCCTCGCCGATCCGGATCGGTTCGTCGCGGCGACCGAGGACCTGCACAGGCCCCCGTTCGAGCCACTGGAGATGGAACTTCGGCTGTCGGATGGTCGCTGGTTCGAGCGGTACACCGCCCCGATCACCGACGACGACGGCACGCAATACGGGCTGTTGACGCTCACCCGCGATATCACCGAGCGCAAGCGCTACGAGAGGCGAATCGAGTCACAAAATCGGCGGCTCGAACGACTGGCGAAGGTCATTTCGCACGATCTGAAGACGCCGCTTTCGACCGCAGAAAATCACCTGAAACTACTCGAGATCGAACTGGAGGATCCAGCGGAGCCGGTCGAGCAGTCACTGATGGACCTGGAACGGACCCACGAGCGCCTTCGTCGGTTCACCGACCATCTGCCGCAACTGGCACGTGAGACGACGAACGTCCACAAGTCGACCGACTGTTCGCTGAGACGCCTTGCAACCGATGCCTGGGAGGTCGTCGAGACGGAATCACTGGAACTGACGGTTGCGGAGGACCGACGGCTGGATGGCGATCCCCGGCGGCTCCAGCAATTGTTCGAGAATCTCTTCTCGAACGTCGTCGAACACGCCGTCGACGGCGTTGCGCCCGCGGACACGGCGACGACGGTTCGAGTCGAGTCCCTTGATACTGGATTTGCGGTCGAAGACGATGGCCCAGGTGTGAGCGCGGGCAACGAGGTCTTCGAGTACGGGATGAGTACCGGTGATGGCTCGGGCATCGGTCTCGCAATCTGCCGGAGTATCGTCGAAGCCCACAGCTGGTCGATCGAAGTTGTCGACGGCGACGACGGCGGTGCGCGCTTCGTCGTGACGACCGTCGAGGACGTCGAACTGGACGAGACGGACTGGTTCTGATGGTGAGTCAGTCCTCGAGGAGTCCGTGCAACAGTTTGCGTTCGGCAGCCCGGAGGTGGTGGGTGATCGTCTGGCGCGTGACGCCAAACTGCTCGGCGAGTTCGGTCGCGGTCGTGTCTCGCGGGTGTTCGAAAAACCCCTGATAGTAGGCGTGTCGGATGGCATCTTCCTGTTTGTCCGTCAGCGGCTCGAGTACGTGATCGATCCGTTCCGAAGCGTCCAATCGTGGGTCCTGGCGAAGTGACGTGATCGTGGCGTCGGCCCCCGTCGATTCGAGGGCCGTCTCGAGGGCGGAGACAGACTCGTGGTTCGGCAGTTGCACGTGCAGTTCCATCGTGTTCCCCCCGGCGGCGGCCTCGAGGACCGTCCCATCGGCATCGAGAACCTTCGAGAAGGGTGTTTCCCCGGTGAGAAACAGTGCACAGTGAAGTTGGTCACCGCGGCCTCGACTCTGGACCGACGTACCACCATCGGCAACGGTTATCCCATCGATTTCCCGGACGGCGTCAACGAGGTCGGATTCTGTCGTTCCCTCGACGGCAGTCAGACAGAGGAGGTCGTCGTCACGTCGACGGACAACCGATCGGACGAGGAGGCGACTCTCCGACGGGAGCGCTCGCCAGAGCGCGAGAAGCGGGGCCGAACCATCCGTGAGTTCGACACCCATCCGGACTGGCTGCTCCGAGAGTAGCGACCGCTTGAACTCGGCTGTGTGGAACGCGTACCCGAGTGTTTCACCGAACTCGGCCAACAGGCGGCATCGCTGGTCATCGAACGTCGGGCCGTCGCTGATGTACACTCCGAGGACGCCGAATCGGACGCCATCGTAACGGATTGGAACACCCGCAGCCGTTTCGAAGCCGTAGTCAGTGGCGACCGCGTGCAAGCCACTTTCGTCGTCCGCCGACGGAGCCGGTGAGCGAACGACGGGCTCGTCGGCATCAAGGGCAGTGACCGCCGGATCGGTCGGATCAGGGGCGGAATCGCCGCCGTGGAGGATGGTCTCGAGGAATCCGTCGAGTCCGGCGCTGGCCTGGATTACGATCTCTCCGTCCTCGCGTTCGGTGCCGACCCAGGCACACGCATAGTCGTGGGCCTCAACCAGCAGTGAGCAAAACTCCTGACAGAGAGTTGTCTCGTCGCTGGTGGTCGTCAGCAGCTCGAGGAGGGCGTTTTTCGCGTCGCGTTCGCGTTCCAGGGCGCGTTGGGTGCGGGCCGAGTCGACGACGTTGGCGACACGAGTGGCCAGCAGATCGGCACCACCGTCATGTTTGACGACGTACTCGGTGACGCCCTTGCGGGTGGCCTTGCTGGCAACGTGTTCGTCGCCGCGGCCGGTGACGAGAATGAACGGGCAGTCGGGGTCGGCCTCCCGGACGGTCTCGAGCAGGGAGAACCCGGTGCCGTCGCCGAGCTGGTAGTCACAGACGACGCAGTCGGGATCGGTCACGGCGTAGCGGTCCTGGCCTCCCGCGAGGCTGGTAGCCGTCTCGACGCGGGCGGCCTCGACATCGTGCTCGAGTAGCCGAGCGGTGCTTCGGGCCCACGCCTCGTCGTCGTCGACGAGCAACACGTCGACGGGAGTCTCGAACGACGGGAGCGAGTCGCTCGAGGCGTCGCTCATGGTGGGCCCTCTCGAACAGCTGGACGCGATGGCAGAACCGGGCGTTCGTGCCAGAGCATGTGTTGTAACAGTTGTTTCTTGGTGCGTATCAAATTAGTATCTGCCTATGCAGATATTCCTTTTTTTTACAACCGGTTCTCATTACAGTGACAATGAACGAGGGGATGCTGTGGCGACCGCCGTTGGGGATGCGGGACATGTATCGGAGGACTAGGTGCTGGAGCGGGCCTTGCTGTGGCGTGCGCCGACAGCGGTGGAGACAGTCCGGTGTGGGCACTGTCCGGCGACACACCGATGGCATAGCACTCCGGGCTGGGAGTGAACTACTCGAGGGGGTGCGATGAGCCGGCGCTGGGCCGTCGTGGTGGCGGTCGCACTCGCGGTCGTCGCGCTCTCGGTCGGCGGGTTCGCTGCCACGGCCGTGGCCGAAGAGGCGGAGATTGACGATGACGAGACCGAGGTCGAGGCAGACCCCGCGACAGTGGATGAGGACTCGACGCACGAGTTTACGATCGAATTGGATGATGGTTCGGAGATCGGTGAAATAGCCGAATTCGAGTTCGATTATTCGGAAGATTCCGACGCCTTAACGCGCATAGACGATATGGACCCTGAGGACGTGACGATTGAGGTCGGGACCGATGAAGAAGAGTATGATGAAAATAATATCGACTCCGTCGACGTAACGGTAGACGAAGACGTTACGATCGAACTCGAAGACGGCGAAGAAATTCAGATTGCCGCGGATGCCATCCCATCTGACCCAAAGGCAGTAGAATCTGGCGAGGAAATAGTAGTCTCCCTCAACGATAATGACGCCGGTGCGATTACGAACTCAGACCGCGTCGAGACCGAAGGTATCGAAGTGACGCTCGACGAATCCGGCGGCGGTTCTGACTCGACGACCGTTTCGTTCGAGACCGAACCCGGCGATGCGGATTCAGTCAATGTCGAAACCCAGCCTGTCGATACGACCGCGGGTGAAGTGATCGACGGTGAGGGAGACGACCATCCCGAAGCCGAAGTGACGGACGACTCCGGGAACCCGGTCGAAGACGTCGAAGTGACCGTCGAAGAGCCAGACACCAACGCTATTGTCGACGGAGAAAGCACGACCCAGGTCGAGACTGACAGTGATGGCGTAGCGACGTTCGACGATCTCGTCATCGAGGAAGCTGACGAGGGCTACGAATTGGAGTTCTCCATCGACGGCAGTGATGGGAACGTAGAGGAGAACGACGAGGTCACGACAGACGAATTTGAGATTCAAGAACCACTCTATGCAGGCGGTGACGGTAGTGAGGGCAGCCCCTTCGAAATCGAAAATTGGGAACACCTCGACAACGTCCGCGAGAATCTCGACAGCGAGTTCGCGTTGAACGCCGATCTAGACGAGGAGACCGACGGATACAACGAATACGTTGCTGATCCCGAGGATGGCTTCGAGCCGATCGCCGCGGATCTCGTGGACTTCGCGGGCGGGTTCGACGGCGCGAACAACACCATCGCGGAGCTGGTAATCGATCGGCCAGACGAGGACCGCGTCGGGTTGTTCGCTTCGGCAGAATCCGACGCTGAAATCCGGGACGTCCACCTGGAGAACGCAGACGTGACTGGAAAGGGGGATACTCTCAGTGGGGGTATCGGTAGTCTCATTGGCGTCAACGAGGGAGACGTCAATAATACGTCCGCGAGTAGCACAGTTACCGGCGACGAACGCGTGGGCGGCCTCGTCGGGCAGAACGACGATGGCCACATTGCGGCGTCCTCCGCCACCGGCACCGTCACCGGCGACGAGAGCGTGGGCGGCCTCATCGGGGAGAACAACGATGGCCACATTGCGGCGTCCTCCGCCACAGGCACCGTCACCGGCGAAGAAGATGCGCGGGGTGTTGGCGGCCTCGTCGGGTACAACAACGACGGCCACATTGCGGAGTCCTACGCCACCGGTGAGGTCACCGGTTCCGAATACGTGGGCGGCCTCGTCGGGTTCAACAACGACAACGCCGACATTGAGAAGTCCTACGCCACCGGCGACGTCACCGGCGACGATGATGTGGGCGGCCTCGTCGGGTGGAACAGCGGTGAGATTGGGAATTCCTACGCCACCGGCGACGTCACAGGCGACGATGATGTGGGTGGCCTCGTCGGGCACGACTCTGGTGGCACCGTCACCGACTCCTACTGGGATGACCAAGCGGCGACAGTCACCGAAGACGACGAGGAGCAAGACGGCCAGGGCATCGGTGATGGCGACGGTGACGTGACCGCGCTCACGACCAGCGAGATGACCGGTGACGAGGCCGAAGACAACATGGACGGCTTCGACTTCGGCTCGACGTGGGACGTGGTTAATGAAGACCAGAACGGCGAACTCGAGGTCTCCTATCCGTTCCTCGTCGACAACGAACAGGAGCCAGCACCCGGCCAGACCACCGAAGAACTCTACGCTGGCGGCGAGGGGACCGACGAAGATCCGTACCTGATCGAGAACTGGGAACACCTCGACAACGTCCGCGAGAACCTCGACGCCGAGTTCGCGTTGAACGCCGATCTGGACGAGGAGACCGACGGGTACGGCGGCGACGGCGAGGAGGGCGTTGTCCTCGACGCTGACGGGAACCTCCAGGATGGCGATGGCTTTGAGCCGATCGGCTCCGACGGTGACGAGTTCATCGGCACGTTCGACGGACAGGGTAACGAGATCGTCGGCCTCGAAATCGATCGGAATCCGGGCGACGACGATGGTATCGGGCTGTTCGGGAACATCGACGATGCGCTGATTACCGATGTCGAGGTTGTGGATGTCGACATAGAGAGTGACGACGAGCGTGTTGGCGGCCTCGTTGGGTTCAATGACGACGGTACTATCGAGGACTCGTCCGCAACCGGCGAAATCACTGGCGACTTCGTTGTGGGCGGCCTCGTCGGGGAGAACTTCCACGGCACGATCGAGGACTCTTCTACCACCACCGATGTCGACGGTAACTCCGATGTAGGCGGTCTCGTCGGCCAGAACAGCTACGGCGAGATCAGAGGGGCCTCAACCACCGACGATGTCGACGGCGACAGTAGAGCGGGCGGCCTCGTTGGGTGGAGCGAAGATGGCACAATCGAGAGCTCCTCCGCCACCGGCGATGTCGACGGTGTCAGCGTGGTTGGCGGTCTCGTCGGCTTGACCGACTTCGATGATACGATCGAGGACTCCTCCGCCACCGGTAACGTCACCGGCGACTTCGAAGTAGGCGGCCTGATCGGAGAGAACAACGACGGAGATATTGAGGAGTCCTACGCCACCGGTGATGTCACCGGCGACGAGTTCGTGGGCGGCCTCGTCGGAGACAACGCCGGCGAAATCGAGAACTCCTACGCCACCGGTGATGTCACCGGCGACTTCGAAAGAGTGGGCGGCCTCGTCGGAGACAACGCCGGCAAAATCGCTGATTCCTACGCCACCGGCGATGTCGACGGCAACGAGCGAGTTGGCGGCCTCGTCGGAGAGAATTTCGCCGGCACGATCGAGGACTCCTACACTACCGGCGATGTCGACGGCGGCGAAGACGTGGGCGGTCTCGTTGGAGAAAACAGCGCTGACGAAGCGGACATCGCCAACACCTACTGGGACGACGAGGCGGCGACAGTCACTGAAGGCGACGAGGAGCAAGACGGTCAGGGCATCGGCGACGGCGACGGTGACGTAACCGCGCTCACGACCAGCGAGATGACCGGTGCGAACGCCATCGACAACATGGACGGCTTCGAGTTCCCCGAAGACGGCGAGGACGGCACCTGGCACATCACAGACACCTACCCCGCGCTCGCCTGGGAAGACACCGATCCCTTCTACGAAGTGACTATCGAGGAGACGAGCTCAGCGATCCTGGAGGGTGAGACCCTCGACGTGACCACCGAGGTCATCAACCTGGCTGCCGACGGCGGCGAGCAACAGATCGAACTGCTGGATTTCGACGATGACCAGCAGGACACTGAGACCGTTGACCTCGACAGCGGCGACTCCACCGAGGAGAGCCTGGAGTGGGAGACCGAGGCCAGCGACGCGGGCACGAATGACGTGACCGTCGAAAGCGACGGCACCGCAAGCGAGGAAGTGACCATCGAGGCAGGCACCGACTCGGTGACGGCGACGATCGACGACGACGACGCACCGACGGTGGTGACCAGCGAGACGGTAGACGTTGACGTGACTGTCGAAGACGAAACCGGTGAGCCGATCGAGGACCGGGAAATCGAGATCGACGCCCTCGACGACGGTGGTGACGATGTCACGGTCAACGGTCTCTCCGACGACGACGAGGCGACGACCGATTCGGATGGCGTTGCCACCTTCGAGGACGTTGTGTTCTCGGGTGCGATCGACGCGACTGTCGATGTTACTGCCAGTGCCGAAGACGACCCCGACGACGTGATGACTGTGACCGTCGGCGGCTTCGCCGCGGGTGACGGCAGCGAGAGTGACCCCTACGAAATCGAAGACTGGGAGCAACTCGACAACGTCCGCGAGAATCTCGATAGCGAGTTCGCGTTGAACGCCGATCTGGACGAGGAGAGCGACGGCTACAACGACCTGGTTGGCGATCCCGAGGATGGCTTCGAGCCGATCGGCGACTCCGATGAGGAGTTCACCGGCACCTTCGACGGCCAGGGTAACGAGATCGTCGGCCTCGAAATCGACCGGAATCCGGGCGATGACGATGGCGTCGCTCTGTTCGGCAACACCGACGATGCGCTGATTACCGATGTCGAGGTTGTGGATGTCGACATAGAGAGTGACGACGAGCGTGTTGGCGGCCTCGTCGGCTTCAAGGACGACGGTTCAATTGAGGACTCATTCGTCACCGGCGACATCACTGGCGACTTCTTTGTGGGCGGCCTCGTCGGGGAGAACTTCCACGGCACGATCGAGGACTCTTCTACCACCACCGATGTCGACGGTAACTCCGATGTAGGCGGTCTCGTCGGCCAGAACAGCTACGGCGAGATCAGAGGGGCCTCAACCACCGGCGATGTCGACGGTGACAATAGAGCGGGCGGTCTCGTCGGGTGGAGCGAAGACGGCACAATCGAGGACTCCTCCGTCACTGGCGATGTTGACGGTTTCAACTCCGTTGGCGGCCTCGTCGGCTTGACCGAAGTCGATCACATGATCGAAGACTCCTACGCCACCGGTAACGTCACTGGCGACTTCGAAGTAGGCGGCCTCGTCGGGGAGAACAACGCCGACACTATTGAGGAGTCGTACGCCACCGGTGATGTCACCGGCGACGAGTTCGTGGGCGGCCTCGTCGGAGACAACGCCGGCGAAATCGAGAACTCCTACGCCACCGGTGATGTCACCGGCGACTTCGAAAGAGTGGGCGGCCTCGTCGGAGACAACGCCGGCAAAATCGCTGATTCCTACGCCACCGGCGATGTCGACGGCAACGAGCGAGTTGGCGGCCTCGTCGGAGAGAATTTCGCCGGCACGATCGAGGACTCCTACACTACCGGCGATGTCGACGGCGGCGAAGACGAAGACGTGGGCGGTCTCATCGGAGAAAACAGCGCTGACGAAGCGGACATCGCCAACACCTACTGGGACGACGAGGCGGCGACAGTCACCGAAGGCGAGGATGAAAAAGACGACCAAGGCATCGGCGACGGCGACGGTGACGTGACCGGACTCACGACCGACCAGATGACCGGCCCGAATGCCACCGACAACATGGACGGCTTCGGGTTCCCCGAAGACGGCGAGGGCACCTGGCACGTCACCGACTCCTACCCCGCGCTCGCCTGGGAGGACACCGATCCGTTCTACGAAGTGACCATCGAGGAGACGAACGCGCCGGTCGACGAGGGTGACACCCTCGACGTGATCACCGAGGTCACCAACCTGGCCGCTGACGGCGGCGAACAGACGATCGAACTGCTGGATTTCGACGACGACCAGCAGGACAGCGCCGAGGTCACCCTCGACAGCGGCGACTCCAGCGAGGAGACCCTGGAGTGGGACACCGAGACCAGCGACGCGGGCACGGATGAGGTGACTGTCGAAAGCGACGACGACACCGCAAGTGAGGAAGTGACGATCGAGGCGGGCGTCGAGAGCATCGACGCCGAGGCTGGCGAGGCGATCGCCGACGGCGAGGACGGGGTCGAGTTCACCGTCACCGCCGAAGACGGCAACGAGGACCCGATCGAGGGTGTTACGATCGAAGTTACCGACAGCGAGGACGTTGCTGACCTCGGCGGCATTGAGCCAGGCGACGACGCAGCGACCGACGAGAACGGCGAGGCGACGTTCACCGCCACCTCGACCGACACTGGCGAGTTCATCGTCGAGTTCGAAGACCAGCAAGACGAGAACACGGCCACTGCCACGGCGACGTTCGTGGCCGGTGATGCGGACTCGGTGACGGTCGAAACCCAGCTAGACGGGACGATCGCCGGTGAGTCGATCGAGAGTGTTGACGATGACTATCCAGAAGCACAAGTGACTGACGAATTCGGGAATCCGGTCGCAGGTGTTGACGTGGAGGTCGACGAAGTTGGCATAGAAGGTGGGACAATCGACGAGGGAGACACGGAAGTCGCCACTGG
Source organism: Natrialba swarupiae (assembly GCF_008245225.1). Classification (GTDB taxonomy): domain Archaea; phylum Halobacteriota; class Halobacteria; order Halobacteriales; family Natrialbaceae; genus Natrarchaeobius; species Natrarchaeobius swarupiae. The sequence continues at coordinate 68,706 of NZ_VTAW01000014.1, read as the reverse complement.
CGGCGATGGCATAGCGACGTTCGGCAACCTCGTTATTGAGGATGCTGACGACAGTTATCAGTTAGAATTCTCCATCGACGAGAGTGATGGGAACGTCGAATCAAGCGACACGGACACGACCGACGAGTTCGATATCGACCCGGCGGCGGCAGATGAGATCGCATCGGTCGATGTCGCCGACGAGGAGTTCGCCTACGACGCCGGATCGACGACAGTGACTGTCGAGGCTGAAGACGAGTTCGGCAATCCCGTTGAGGACGAATCCGGCGCGCTAACTCTCGACATCGAGGGTGAGGAACACTCCGACGAGGTTACCGAGGTCGACATCAGTGATGGCGACGCCGAAGTCACCATCGACGATCAGGATGCTGCCGGGGCTGACGACCTTGCAACCGCCGTCGGTGACCTGACCGTCATCGCCGAAATCGACGCAACCGAGGACAGTGACGACGGCGACATCACGGTTTACCCTGATCAGGTTGCGGTCGACTTCGATAGCAGTGAAACCGAGGCGGACAACAGTGACACCGATAGCCTCGATCTGACTCTCGAAGACGACGTTCCTGCGACGCTCGATAATGACGACATCGACGAACTCGACGTCGAGTACACGCTGACGAACGCCCCCGAAGGCTACGTGGACGAGGCTGACCTCGACGGCAAGACGTTCACCGGAGAGGGTGATTCCATCACCATCGATGACGTAACCGATGCAGAAGACACGATGACGTTCGCGACCACCCGTGCTGGAGACTACACCATCGAGAGTGACGTCCAGCCCGACGTTGAGGACGGCGCGACGCGGAACGACGCTACACTCTCCGTGAACGCAGTGCTGGACGACTTCGAGGTCGATGACGTGACGATCGAACAGGGCGAATCACTCGCCGTTGACTTCAGCGATGCGGAGGATCTGGCTGAAGAGATGTTCGAGGGGCAAGCGGATGTGACCGTCGGCATCAACGAGCTGGATGGAGTCGACGAGGCTGAAACGGTCACGGTCGACTTCGATTCGGACGGCGCGTCGACGGACGAAGTTCTCGCCGCATCCGAGACGGCGGGTATCAGTGCGGACACCTACGACATCGGTGTAGCCGCTGATGACGCACCTGCCGACGATTCGTTCATCGCGACCGTAGACGCCGTACTCGACGACTTCGAAGTTGGCAACGAAGAGATCGACCAAGGCGATGAACTCGAACTCGCGTTCAGCGATGCAGAGGACCTGGCCGAAGAGACCTTCGAAGGAGAAGAAGCGGTAACCGTCGCCGTTGACGACTTCGATGGCATCGACGAGGACGAGACGATCACCGTCGACTTTGACGCGGACGGTGCGTCGACGGATGAAGTTCTCGATGGATCAGAGACGGAAGGTGTCAGCGCGGACACCTACGATGACATCGTCGTGAGCGCTGATGACGCACCTGCGGAGGATTTGTTCACCACGACCGTCGAACCCGTCCTCACCGACTTCGCGGTAGACGACGAGGCGATCGATCAGGGCGACTCGCTCACGATCGACGTGACTGATGCGCTCGACGCAGCCGACGACGACTTCGAGGGAACGGTCGACCTCGAAATCGATGACGTCGACGGGCTTGACCCATCGACCGACGACGTTACGTTCAGCGGCGGCGAGGCGACTGCGTTGACAGTACTTGAAGACACCGAGACGGACGCTGTCTCGGCGGACACCTACACCGATCGGTCGGTCGAGAGCGGTGACGCCACAGCCGAGTTCACCGTGACTGTCGATGCCGTCCTGAACGACTTCACAGTCGAGGACGTGACGATCGAGCAAGGCGAGCCACTCGATGTCGAGTTCAGTGACGCAGAGGATCTGGCCGGTGTACTGTTCGATGGACAGGAGCAAGTGACCGTCGACGTTGACGCTCTCGATGGAGTCGACGACCCTGAAACAATCACCGTCGACTTCGACGAGACCGGCGCGTCGACGGACGAGGTCCTCGATAGCGCGGCGACGGAGGATGTCAATGCCGGAACCTACGACGAGATCGATGCAAGTGCCGACGATTCCCCTGCCGACGATTCGTTCACCGTCACCGTCGAGGCGATCACCGGGACGATCGACGCCAGAGTGACCGCCGACGAGGCGACCGCCGACGGTGACGATGAGGTCGAGTTCACCGTCACCATCGAGGACAGCAACGGCGACCCACTCGAGGGTATCACGATCGAAGTCACCGGAAGCGAGGACGTTGCAGACCTCGGCGGCATCGAGGCCGGTGACGAAGCTCAGACCGACGGGGATGGCGAAGCGACGTTCACCGCGACCTCGGCCAACGCCGGCGAGTTCACTGTCGAATTCACCGAGCCAGACGCCGGAACTGACACTGCGAGCGCCACGTTCGAGCAAGCCAATGCGATACTCAGTATCGATGAGTTCGCCGAGGAGTTGCCCGACGCTGAGGAAGGTGACGACTACGGCGAGGTCGCTATCGCCATCGAGGAGACCGAGGGCATCGAAACAGAGAATCTCGACGTATCCCTCGAAATTCAGGGCGAAGAGCAAGGCCTCCTCTTCGAGGAGCGAATTGACGACGATGAACTCGCAGGCGAGAGCGACGAGTTCAGTTTCGATGTCGGGACAATCGAGGCGGCCGACGAGTACACGGCGACGGTGACCGCTGAAGCAGACAACGCCGACGCCGTCGACCGCGACGAGACCTTCACCGTCGCGGAACAGCCAGAAGAGCCGTTCTTCGATATCGAACTCGTCGATACGAACGAGCCGGTGACTGAAGGCGACGAACTAGCGGTTGAGCTAGCCATCGAGAACACCGGCGAGGAGCGCGACACCCAGGATATCGAACTGGAGAATTTCGACGGAGACACGGTTGATGACACGTCACTCACCCTCGACGGCGACGACGAAGAGACAAGGACGCTCAATTGGACACCAGCAGTTGGCGACGCTGGAACTGACGAGGTGACCGTTCGCAGTGACGATGAGACAGATATTGACGTCGTCACGGTACACCCTGATCCAGAGATCAACGACACCCGAGAGATTCACGAATCAGGATCATACCAGTACGTCGATGACGTTCTCAGTAATGAAACACTCCTCGAAATTTCGAGTGACGATGTCGTCGTCGATGGCGATGGCCACACAATCACGTACCAGGGTGAGGATACTGGTATCGACGCGGAGGGCGTCGAAAACGTGACCATTTCGAATCTGACTGTCGTTCACGATCCCGACGCTCACGCGGTCGATCTAACTGGCAGTTCGGAGAGCAACGTAGCGTCGGTAACACTCGAAAGCGCCAATTCGTCGCCACCGACGACGCTCTCGTTCGAGGGAACGGACGTCGTCGTCGGGGCGGTAGACGATCCAGCGGACGGGCCTGCGGGATACGAGCCGCTCGACCGACACTTCCAGGCAACCAATACGAGCGACGACGGCGAGTTGTCCGACCTCGAACTGTCCTATGATCCTGCCAACGATATCGATCCATCGACGATTGGCCTGTGGAAAGACGACGGCCATGGAAACTGGACGGCACTCGAAGAATCCAGTGTCGATACCGACGAGAACGTCGTAACTGCAAACGTCACCGAGTTCTCGACGTTTGGCGTGTTCGGCGAAGCATCCGATGACGACGATGACGACAATGGTGGCGGTAGTGGTGGTGGTGGAACTGGCGGTGGGCAAGCCTCTGCGGGAACCGCGACGTTCGAACTCGCCGAGACGGAACTCAGCGACACCATCCTCGAGGTCAACGATTCGCTCGGGCGGCTCACTGCCGAGGTCGAAAACACTGGTGACGCATCGGGCGAAACCGATCTCGAGTTCATCGTCGACGATGCGGTGCTCGTCAGCCAGTCCGTCGACCTCGAAGATGGCGAAAACGAGACCGTCGAACTCACCGATATCGCGCTCGAGGAGTTCGATCCCGGCGAGTACGAGTATACCATTGGACTCGACGACGACGAAGCTCGAGGGACGCTTTCGATTGAAGAGACAATGTCCGAACTTACGGTGATGGTCACCGACGAGGATGGAGCACCGATTCCGGACGCGACGATCGACGTCGGCGACGAAACGGCTACCAGTGACGACAGCGGCACAACCGTGTTCGATCTCGCGGAGGGTGCGTACACCCTCGAGACGGCTGCTGATGGCTACCACGAAGAGCACACATCACTCACTGTCGACGGCGACGAGTCGGTGTCGATCGCGCTCGAGTCCGTCGAACCGGACCCCAGCGACGACGATGCCGGAGACATCAGCGACACAGATGAAGATGCCACTCCTGGACTTAGTACCGGAACTGCTATCACTGCACTCGCTCTACTTATTGTCGGTTTTATTATAACTCGTCGGAAGGCCGGGTAACTGATCAACCGGTACGGTTTTATACGCTGAACAGGCGCAATACCACGGTCTTCAAGCCGTGGATACGCGCCGTCACTTAGTGCCACGTTCCACCGTCAAGAGCATGGCCGATTTTCCGATCCTAACGTTCAAGTTACAAGATTCCCTATACGTGGGTAAGGTCAGGTCGGAACGGAGCGGATTCCGAACGACCGTCGGAGGCGGCCTGTCCGCCCATGTAACAAGGCAGTATCCGACAGACAGGTGATGAATACCGCATTCCAGAAGAGTGCGGTCGCGTGTCTCCTGTTTCAGCAACCCCACGATACCTCTGAGTCTGTTGACGCTGACTCGGTGTTCGCTGGGCAAAAACAACCACGAACGCCGACGACGCCAAGGATAGGAGTAACGGCGGTTTGGCACCGCCAGTCAGCCACCGACCACGACGACTGGGTTAAACGGGTTCCCGAGAAGTGGCGGCGTCCTTGGTTGCGAACCTGAAACTCCCACCGCTGAGCGGAATCGAAGATTCCGCGATGTCCGGAAATCTTTGATTTCCGTCCGCTCGGGATTCCTCCGCGTGAACGCGGAGGAGGATGTCAATCGTCACCAAGTTCCGAAAGTTGGGTTTGAATTTCCTCAGCTTCTGTATCAGAAAGTGCCTCAGCACCGAACTGTACAAGAAGTGGGTAGAAGTGACGATTTTTCTTGAATTCGTCCTGGCCTGCCTTTCGGAGCTTCAACTGGGTCTCGAGGTAGGTATCCTCCATCTCATTGAGGACATCGTCCGGAATGTAGATCGTTCGCCCGTTCCACTCGTCCTTGATATTTGTCTTCGTTTTATTCGTTTCGCTCGTTTCTCTCGTTGAGGTCGTTTCGGTCGATGAACTGGTTTCCACCGTTTCACTCGCTCCACTGGTTTCGTTGGACTCGTCTTTATTTGCTTCCTCTTCGTAGTTGCCCTCGATGCCGGACGCATCACCCCAGCCGTTGCTCATGCCTCCACCTCCACAGGTGCGGTCTTCTCGAACGTCTCGTCGAACAGGTCGGCAATCTCGTTGAACAAGTCGCGTGCATCCTCGACGCGCTGGTTCTCCTTGCCGAAGCCGAAGACGGACACTCCTTCGCCAATCGACTGGGAGAGGTCGGTCCGCTTTGGGATCTCAAAAACAGGCAGTGAATACGCCGATTTGATCTCCTCGATAGTTTTACGATGTTCGGCATTCTGCTCGACACGGTTGCAAACAATCGCGAGCCGATTGATGTCTCCGTACGCCTGTTCGAGAGAACTCAACTGCTTCGCGAAAATTTGGAGACTGTTCGCGTTGAGTTTCTCGGGAATGACAGGGATGACGACGTTGCCAGTCGCGACCAGAGCGTTATCGGTAAGGACATTCAAGGATGGGGGCGTGTCAACGACGATGTAGTCGTAGTCTCTCTCGAGTTCGTCGAGTGTCATCCCCAACCGCTCTCGACTCTTTGGCGCTTCAAGGAGCGTCTGGATATTCTTGTTGTTCGCGAGCTTCTCGCTCGCGGGGAGGATGTCGAATTCCTCGTGCTTAACGATGATATCGCTCACCGACTCCATCTGGTCGAAGTCGAGGACGTCGAACAGCGTTGTGCGGTCGGTGTCGTAGTACAGATCGTTGTAGCCAAGCGAGCAGGTGAGTCCCCCGTGGTAGTCGATGTCGACCAGGAGGACGTCGTGGCCTCGGGCGGAGAGTGCACCGCCAGTATGAATGACGTCTGTTGTCTTCCCCGCGCCTCCCTTCTGATTCGCCACCGTGATTCGTGCGGTATTGGTGTCGGTCATTGCCCTCGTTTCTCTCGTTGTGTTCGTTTTGTTCGTTTCGTTCATTTAATTCGTTTAGTTCGGTGCGTTCGGTGAAGTTGTTTCACTCGCCGAGAGGATTACTACGATGATAAAACCAACTGTTCGTTCCGATCGTTGAACTGTATTCTTTCGTTTCAATCACTACCTTCGTTACGTTCGTTTTGTTCGTTTAGTTCGGTGCGTTCGGTGAGATTGTTTCACTCGCTGAGTGGATTACTACGATAATAAAACCAACTGTTCGTTCCGCTCGTTGAACTACACCCTTTCGTTTCAATCACTACCTTCGTTGTGTTCGTTTTGTTCGTTTCCACCACGGACCAATCATGGACAAACCGGTTCGTTTGGAGAATTCATTTCATCACCCTCGTTTAGCTCATTCTCTTCGTTCCATTCGTTTCGTTCGTTTCTATAGGATCGGCAAAGAGTGGTCGGTACCTTCTGTGAGGATGGCGAAGCTGGAAAGAGAGTCCGTTGAGAAGGGTTCTACAGGTCCTCACAAAGCTGACTTCTTAGAGAGATCAAAGAGATCGGACGGACAGACGTTTCTCGAACTCTTGGTCAGTCTTCTCTCGAATTTCTTGACGTACCTCGGTTTGGTCGGATTCAATCCCGAACTCGTCTTCAAACGAATCGAATCCAAGCGTCGTCAAAATATCCAGCAGGAGCTCGATCCGTCGATCCTGTAGAGTCTCATAAGTCCAGAAGGAATTAAAATACGCCACTACATCGGCGTCCACATTCGAAACATCACCGCCATCGTGCTGCTCACGGAGTTTGTCAAGGGGTTCGCGATCGACGTTGCCATATTCGGCTGTGAAATACCGATTGGGGTAGATACTCGCGAAACCGTCGATCTCGGTGTAGTACTTCGTCACCTTCTCGGCGAGTGGCCGGTTGCTCGCTCCGATATTATCGGAATCACGGAGTAGGAGGAAGTTCCCGATATCGTCGATGAACCCCTGTGTGATGAACTCCGAGATGTTGTCTTTCAGTCGCTCCTCCTCTTCATCGAGATCCGAGCGCTGCACCAGCTCGATATAGCGCTTGATCTCTGACGCAATCTCGATATCCGGCTCCGAATCGAGTTTGAAAAACTCGCGAAGCCACGTAGGGTCGTCTGGGTCGCTGACGGGAGTCTGCGGTAGGACGTGTTCGAGATGGATGTTCCCCATATTCAGGTCTCGCTCGACGGCATGACTACCGTCGTCGAAGTGATCCTGAGCGATCTTCCCGAAGAGCAGTCGCGCCGTTCCGGTACTCCAGGACTGAGTCTGAACGACAGTATCGATGAACCGATCGCCAAACAGCGTTGGTGTAGAGGAACGCATCTCGGTGATGAGATGCTCTCGAGAAGCCTCGTACACACTATCTGGAGTGGCGTCGGCGGTTGGTGCAAGGTTGAACTCTTCGACGGCCGCAATGAAGACCTCGCGGAAAATACTTGGTCGTTCAGAAATAAGGAGGCGTCGAAGGTTGAGCTTCTCGATGGTCTCTAATACGCGGTAAAACTGTGCTGCATCATGCTCCGATTCAGGATTGGTGTGATAGTAGAGCGCCAGGACGAATGGCCGCCACTGGTCCATCTGTTGGTTATTGAGGCGAACAAGGATTTCCCGACACTGCTCTCGGTGGCTGGCTAACTCAAGGTCGGTAGCGGCGAGCTCCGTGGTTGTGATATCTTGATAGTAGCCGACAAGGTCGTGTGCGTAGTCGAGGAAAGCCTTCGCTTCATCGAGATTTCGGAGGCGCGGGACGACATCCGAGTCGATGTTCCGAGTGTCGAAGGCGTTGGTCAGTTCGGCACTCGCGTCACCAATCCTGTCGATGCCATCGTCGACGATACTCAGATAGATAGAGAGGTAGTCGTCGATGGCATCATCATCAGTTGCAAACGCCACCACGATGTCTTCCCACTTGTCGACGTACTCGTCTTTCACGTCGGTATCGAAGAAGGCGTTCACGACTGCGGCCCTGATACGGTCAATCTTCGTCAGATCGACGCCACGGTCATTCAAAATCTCGAAAATCTGCATCCGGAAGTCCGATTCCGCCTCTCGAATCAGGTATTCCCCGACATGGTAGGAGTTGTAGACGTAATTGAGGACGTTCACAAGCGCTCGCACCGTCTCATCTGGCGTCTCAGCGTCGGCGACGACGTCGCTAATCTTCTCGTCATAGAACTCGTAGGCGTTCAACAACCGCCGATGTGAGCGGTATAGCTTGAAGAACGCCCCCGATGAGAGGGAATCCGTATCTAAGTCCGCGAGTTCGCCGTCCGTAGTGCCGAACCGGTCCAGGCATTCCGAGACTTGCACTGCGTCACTGTTGTTCCCGTGAATGCTGAAGTCGGCTTCATTCTTGAGGTAATCCACCTGGGCGGACGGGCCCATCATGAGAGCTTTGAAAAATTCAGCGTCGTGTTTGTTCAGCGTGAGGCGGGGCTCACGTTTCCCGAACGATTCCTCTACATAGAGGATATCGGTGATTCGTCCGATCCCGTAGTCCCGAAATTTCGCCAGAGTATCGTCCTCGATAGAAGCTGTGTCGACATCCTCGAGGTGCTCCATAAGGACGCGCAACAGCAGGTGTGTCGTCGTCAGCCGCTGTTGGCCGTCGATGACCTCGTACACCTGTTTGTCGTCGTTGACCGCGAAGTACATCGAACTGAAGAACACGTCAGACACCTCGCGTCGGTCAGTGACCAGGTCGGCATTAACGAACTGCTCGATGTCCGACCAATACTGTTCGTGGTGGATGTTCTTCCACGAGTACAGTCGCTGGTACTCTGGTACGTTGAACTTCTGATCGGTGAGAACCTCGCCCAGAGTCTGTTTCTCCATCTCGAAGTTCTCGGCCGTAATCGGCCGAATTACTTTCCCATCACCGACATTCCGAGTGTCGAGATCTCTGCCATCGTAGTCGATATATTTATCATACAAATCGTCAGCTTTGTCCGACATTATTGACTGCTGTTTGTAGTCCTTCCATTTACCGTTGTGGGCGAGTTTTCAGCCCGAGTGAGGTCAACCCAGAAGGTTGGCGAGGTCGTGGAGGTTCTCTTTGAGATTGCGGTTGAACTCGGTAGATACAGTGATGAATTCGCTGTGGTCGCTGTTCTCCTTGTACTTTCCCAACGAAAGATCGAGATCCCCGCTCGGGGTTGCAACGAGCTTGAAGATAACCGAAGTACTCTGCACCCCGGTTTCAAGCCACGCCTTTTCGATATCTGCCCATTCGGCAGCGGAGGTATCTGCTGAATCAACCTCGTAAGCTAAGCTGTGAACCTTACCCCGATTCCGAGAGTGCTCGGTTTGGACTGGAGCGAGAACGTGCTCAGTGCCGTTGACCTGTTTTCCGAGTTGGAGCATCGTCCGCCCGTCGGACGTCTCGGTTAGTTTGATCCACTTCTGGTACGGGTCATACGAGACACTCAACCACCAGAATCCTAGATCATTCCAGTCCGATTGGCCTCTCTGATCGAACTTCCCGTACTCCCATGCTCAACGAAGAATCTTGCTGTGCTCATAGGGAGTATCGGAGGAGTCCATAGTTCTCCCTGGAAGAAGCAAGACACGGTCAAAGGAACGGGTTTCGAACGCACCGGTTGGCTACGATAATCCCTATCAGCTAGATATTCTTGTGGGAGGACGACGTCTATCGAGGGATTGGCTGGCTTTGGTTGTCGTAGCCAGTAGATGACGCCGTGATACCCGTCGTTAAATTATTTCACTCAATTATTCATAAGTTAGTGAGATAGCCAGTTCGCATACTATCTCTATGGTTTCTCATCAACCAGCAAGTGTAACTCACACCGATCAATTCCTCGATTTCGATGATTGTACCAGAACAAACAATCGTCTTCTATTGATAACCCTATTCATGGGGGATTCTAATGAGACTATTGAGGTTAACCTGCAAGATGAAAATATAGACTCAAAACCGAGCATCGTAATAGCCAAAGCTCTAGCAACATTTGAGGGGGTTGACCCAGAAACTCTTCCAACGGCTTGTGGTATTAGATTACATGACTACGTTGATCCTGATGCCCTCGATAAGCTAGTTTCTAGTGATGAAGACGTTTCTATTCTTTTCAACATTGAAGATTATCGAGTAAAGGTAGGTGATTCCAAACTGAAAGTCGAAGAGACTTATCATTCGTAACCGGTTGAAGATCCCTTTATAGATACAGCGAACGGATAGACTAGTCTCGGAGTAGCGACGGGAACGCCATGCAACTCTTTCTATGACACTCCTCCTCCGCGTACCCGAGATCCATCAGGACGGCCCACAGCTGGCCGTACGCATCGCCATCTGGAACGACCAGGTCGATATCTTTCGTCGCTCCCTTGAGGTCGCGCAGCGACATCGCACCACCACCGATCAGGTAGACCGTGAGCGGTTCAGATAGGCCATCCGCGATTCGCTGGAATTCGTTCTCGATATACTCGCGTCCGAATGTTGGTCTCATGGTAGTGGCACCTCGTAGTCAGCCGCCAGCTCCTGGAACCCGTCCCACTCCGGGAGCTGTTCGTTGTCGACCTCGCCGTGCGTCTTGAGGTAGCGCAGTAAGGCGTCGATTTCGTCTTCGAGGTCATACTTCGCCGCCTGCTCTCGGAGGTCCGCCTCGTCGACGTCGACGTGGCTGAGCAGGAGGAGGCAGTACGAGCGATGGCGGCTGCCGTCGTCGATCAACAGCGTGTGACAGCAGAGCTCCGGCGGCGAGACTGCGTCGAGCTCCTCGGAGTAGACGTAGTAGCGGTGGCTGGTGAGCAGGAACTGGAGGTCGAAGGCCGCGAACCGACCGAGGCCGGTTTCGTGGAACGTCTCCGTGTCGATCTCCGTCTCGGTCTGAGCGAGAAATTCGTCGTAGTCCTCCCAGAGAATCGTGCCCTTCGGGACGACGGGTTCGAGGCGTTGGCGATGTAGATGGTGTGCGAGTTCGCGTGCGAACTCGTGGAGGCGGTCGAAGTCGGCGTTGAACTTGTATCGACCATCGTCCGCGCCGACGAGACCCCGGTCGCGAAACCGCTTGAGGACCCGGTTGACTGTGTTGCGGTAGTTGTCGCTCCGGTCGGCAATCTCAGAGACAGTTCGCGGCTGGTCGAGGTAGTACAGCACCTCGAGTGTCTTGCCGGTCAGTAGCTCGGGGAAGTCGATGTGGGAGTGCTGGCGAACGAGGTCCTGGTAGAGTTCGACGGCGCGAGCATCCGACGGAACGACTCGTTTTTGTCGGCCGTCGCGTTTTGTGTAGACGAGCCCCTTCTCAACGAGGTCGGCGACGGCACGGGAGAGGTAACTCTTGCTGTGATCGAGCTTCGTCGCGAGTTCGGAGATCGTGTCGCCGCGGTCGACCGTGGCGAGGACCTCGAGTTCGATGCGCCGGAGCACGGTATAACATAATGCGAAATATGTTTATAAAGAAGTTTCGAGTAGTGTTACAGCCAGCAATCGCGAGAACCGTCTCTATCGTCTTAACCAACAAAACTATGGATTCGTAGGCAGTGTTGGTTAACACGAGAGTAGCCGATGTCCTACGAACCCCCGACCCCACCGGCGAACCTCCCGACGGAGATCGTCAACACGCTCAACGAATCGGACCCGGAGCAGCTTCGAGACGTTGCGACGTACGCTGAAGCGCTCGCCGAGTACAAGGAACGAGAGGCCCGTCTCGAGGAGTCGGCAGATCAAGAAGAGGTCGAAGAGCGACCAGACGATCTCCCGGACGACGTACCGGCCAAAGCAACGATCACGATCAAGGAAATCAACGACAATCGCTACTACTACTGGCAGTGGCGAGAAGGTGATAAGGTGACTTCCAAATACAAAGGTCCGGTCAATCCAGACGAGTGATCTCAAGCAGACTGGCCCTCACGATGCTGTCAGTTCTTAGTGAGGACTTCACCAAGGGAGAAAAGAGCGAGAAAATCAATTGCCACCCCCCGTTTTCGAGTTGTAATTCCTAACCCCCAAGTCGAACCCCCCGTTTTCGAGTTGTAATTCCTAACCCCCAAGTCGAACCCCCCGTTTTCGAGTTGTAAGTGCAGAGAATACAGTGCAAAGGAATTACTCACATACTCGACGTGAATGTGACCTCCGTATCTGGAAGTCAGTAATTTTGGTTTCGGAATCGGGTCAATCGCTCGGAGACTACAGCACCAATGGTCGCATTTTCGTGAGCTAGATCTTCGAATCGTGAATCCTCACGGATTGTTTCCATAATCGTTTCTGGATCCTCGGAGAGTGAAAAATACATATGAACGCCTCTTCCTCGACCCTTTCCTCGTCGATCAAATTCTAGTACACCGTATGTACTCTGCTCAGTGACATGGTTGACGAAGGTCTCACGACTGTACTGATCCATATCCATTGTATCGGCTATAAACTGGTATGTCTTGAAAGCAGGTCCAGCGGGAATCCACTCAAGCCGTTCTTTTGTGTAATGACCGGTAGCCGCGACAGCGTAGATAGCGAGTTTCTTTTGAGTTGAAATTCCGCTAATATGTCGGAGTCTGCGATTTTCAGTATATTTTTCTTGAGCTTCCCGAACGTCATTCTCTGTAACTGTATTACCGCCACGTCGCTCAGCCAACTCACCAGCCCATCGAAGGAGATCGATCGCTTTTCGAGCATCTCCGTGCGTGTGAGACCCCAATGCAGCAACAAGAGGAATGACATCACCCGCTAGTGCGTCTGGCTCGAAAGCATCCCTGCGCATTTTGAGAATGCTGCGTAGCTGGTTCGCATCATAATCATCAAAGAAAATATCGTCAGGATTGTAAGAGCTCTGAGCACGGCTATTGAGTTCCTTCATGAAATCAGCATAGTTTGTGATGGCTGTAAGCGAGATAGGACCATCAAAGTCAGCGAGTTTACGCGCTCGTGAAAGTTGGTAGATGAGAGAATTGTATTCTGCTTCCTGATACGGTCCTTCAAGCATGTCAATCTCATCAAGAATGAAGATCACTCCCTCGTAATGCTCTCGCATTAGTTCGTAGAGTCGCTCGAGTTTCTGATCCGTTGAAACGCCGGTTTGGGGAACTCCAGGTTCAACACCGAGATCGTCGGCAGCAGCTTTAACTAACCGATAGACAGCCCGATCTGCAGTCTTCGGTCCTTCGCAGTTAATAGAAAGAACGCCGAAGGTCTTGTCTTGTGATTCACACAGTTCAACGATCTGTTTGCAGACTGCATGAATGATCAACGACTTGCCCGTCCCAGATGGTCCGCTCAGGAGCATATCAGGGATCCCTTCATCCTGAAGAACCGGTTTTAGGTTGTCGACGACACGGCCCAGTTGGTCATCACGACCAACGATACGATCCTCGTCGATGATGGTATCTGACCGGACAAGGTCTTTATTCGCGAAGACTCCACCGGACGACTCGGTTTGTAGTCGGTCCCGAATTGAGATGCCGCCACTGTCGTCGTTCGTAGTTTCTTGAGACGAATCAGTGGGATCCGAGCCCTTTCCGAATGTCATTTGTGACGTATCAGGGGAGTCTGCATCCTGATCCGTCGATGATTCATCATCCATCTCATCCTCAGGATGATTCGATTGTGCTCTACGTCCCTCTCGTCCCATTATGAATCCTCTCGAACTCCGGGTATAAAAATGTGGACCCTTGTGGAGTTGTAACCGATCGAAAACAGGCAATCTAACGACTACAACCATGCATTCCCGGAGTGGGGTAAATACCGTCTTCGTAATCTATCGCCCCCCGTTTTCGAGTTGTAAGAGTTTGAGGTGCGGTAGCAAACCAAGTTGGTTATCCAACTCCCCCCGTTTTCGAGTTGTAAGTACAAATAAGTCAAATCAAAGGAAAGACATGATCTGAGTTACATGAATGATGGTTACAAGATTTATCTCACACACCCCGTTTTCGAGTTGTAAGATCCAGAGTTGTCATGAAAGAGCGACACTTGCAGGACCAGTTCAGGAATACCAGTAATACCAATCGACAAATACGAGAGTCACTGGAGCCAGTTCGTTGATCTCGGATGCTCTACCCCCTCCCCCCTTTTTCGAGTTGTAAATCCGTGAGGGTGGGGAGGGGTAAACAGGAAAAGAGACAATTGAACTGCTGATTGTAGCGGATACACGCAATAGATGGCCTGATATTTGGTTCCTCTAATGTCTATCTAGAAGTAGCAAAGTTTATGTTGTATGTCTGCTAACCGTATCCGTACTAGGCTATGAGATTAGATCATCTAACATTTTGTAGATGATCGGAATCTCAGATACCACACCAAGCACGCTCGTGATCTTTTTGCGAATAGCGTCCTTACAGAGCGTCTCTAACCTATTTCCTCAATTCAACTTTTGCTATTTGGTGTATTGAAAAGCTTGTACCTCAGTGACTTACAACTCGAAAAAGGGGGGAGAGGGTTCGTCAGGTCCAGTCCGTAATATCGACTACATATCACCATCATACTCTCGTCGAATGTCCTTACGATCCCAATCAAGAGGGGAAAGTATGCTTTCGACAGCTCGGACGAGCTGCGTCTCGTAGTACGAGGCGTCGTAGGTCTCTCTCTTCATGAGCTAGGGCGACACGATTCCACGAAGACTTCTCATCGTCAATGACTACGTACTCAATATCCTGTCCTGGATGGACCGTAAGGTCCTGGTCGCAGGCACGTTTCAGTGCCGCCACGTTCCGTGTGGTCTGCGTATAGGATTCGAGTGGTTTGGAAACCCGATTCCGTTCGACGAGCTCCTTTACCGGGACCTCTTCCGCGTGAAGTCTCTCGATTGCCTTCCCGAGACGACGAAGAACAACCTCTGGAGAACGAGTTGTGGCGAATTTTTCGAGACATGACCGCTGAACGTCCTCGATGAACAGTGGTGTCGATCGCTGGCGGGCCTCGATACCTCTAATACCTGTGTTCAAGAGCATACCTCTAATACCTGTGTTCCAGAGTTGTCTATCTCCAGTAATTCTTAGCAGTAGTTCTGAATTCAGCTGCTATCATGGGTGAGATCGACGGGAGGATCGAGCTATGGGCCGGCGACGCGAGACCGTCGAAGTAGTTCATCAACCATCTTTGTCGGGCTTGCCAACTGTCGGTGTTGCAGACTGAGTGGGCAACTGGGCACTGACTTCGAACTTCCGAAAGAGTTGCTGGAGCTGGTCAGCATTATCGGCGAGTGGTCCCGTTTCGCTGGTCACTCGTGACATCGCAGAGAGTTGTTCATCCGCGGCCGCTGAGACGCCGCTCGCTTCTTCTGCTGTTGTTTGGCTGATGCTCGCCACATCCTCGACCATCGAGACGGTTTCTTCAGTGCTTGCGGCTTGGTCGTCAGTCGCCTTACTGATCTCGCGGACACCATCGGCGGTTTGCTCTGTGTTTTCAGCAACGTCGGTGAACGCATCAACTGCATCTTGGACCGCATCGGCGGTGTCCTCCATGTATTCCTCAGCGGTACGGGCTTCCGCAACGGTTTGTTCGGTTTGTTCCTGCGTGCCGGCGATGATCTCTTCAATCGCCCGTGCGGATTCCTGAGTCTCTTCGGCTAGCTGTTTGACTTCGTTAGCAACCACGGTGAACCCGTTATTCGCTTCGTCGCGGTTTCCTGCTCGTGCGGCTTCGATATTAGCGTTCAGGGCGAGAAGGTTGGTCTGTTCTGCGATATCGCCGATGAGGTCAACAATCTCACCGATATCTTTCATCTGTTCGTCGAGTTCCTGTACTCTTTCCACAGTGGAATTGATAGCTTCCTGGGACTCATCGACGCTCTCAATAGCGTCGTGAGCAGTCTCTTCACCAGTCTCTGCAATGTTTGCTGTCTCTCGTGACGTATCAACGACGGTTGCTGCGGAAGAGGCGACCTCTTCGATAGTCGCAGAGAGATTGTTCATCTCTCCGGACACTTCCTCGAGCATTTCGCGCTGATCGTCCGCGCCATTGGCGATCTCCGCGATCGACTTTGTCACGTCTTCGCTGAGTTCTTCTGCTTTGTTCACTCCGGCCATCGTCTCCTCACTTGCATCTGAGACTTCCTCGGCGAACGACTGGATCTCCTCCATCGTCGCCTCGATCTCGTCCATCATTTCGTTGAACGCAGTAGCTATCTGCTCCATTGCCTCGCTTTCACTGTCAGCGTTCAACCGCGCGGTAAGATCGCCATCGGCAGCCCGATTCATTTCCTTGCTGTACTCGCTTGCTTTCGTCTCTAAATGCCGATTGAGTTGCTCGACTTCTTCCTGGCGTTTTTCGGCCTCCGCTTTCGCTTTCTCTGCTTCTACTTTTGCGTCCTCTGCTTCAGCTTTCGCTTTCTCGGCCTCGGCTTTTGCCTCTTCGGCATTTCTGATCTCTGCCTTCTGTTCGGCAACTAGTTCGAGTTGATGTTGAGCCTCTTCGCGAGATTTCTCGATCGAGTACCAGTTCACTATAAGCGCGCCCGCGAGCCCAGTGATAAACACGGCGTGAATGCCTCCCCAAATAATCGGGTTTTCGATTGCTGCAGGATGGTTATAGACCAGACTTGAATCAATGAGGCTGAAGCCTCCGTGGCCGATCGCGACGTATCCCATTCCGACCGCGAACGGGAGCCAGTCTTCGTACAGAGCGAGTACCGCGAGGAAGACAAAGAAATGGAAGTGTGCTTCGATGTATCCGCCTGAGAACTTCACCAGCGCCATAGAGACGGTCATTGCGCTGAATGCTGCAAGTGTGGTTCGCTGCCTCCGCCCTAGGCGACCCCATGTTGAAAGCAACGTCGTACCAATAATGACAATCAAGAAGCCGCCGAGCATCCATATTGGAATTGCTGGGATCTCTGCGCCAGTGATGGATTCAGTCCCTTCGTAGACACCGAGTACTAAGAGGAGAGGTACTTGGACAGCTATCAGTAAGAGAATGTTCCGGTGCCGGTTCGCCCACATTTCTTCCGGTATTGATGTGCCGTCAGGAATGTAGTGGATGACTTCTTTGAGAGTGTTGCCCTCCCGCTCCGCATCACCCTGTTGCGAGTCAGGGCGTATCGTAGTGTTCGTCGTACAACCTATGATATTCTCCATAATCATAGAGTTGAGCCACTGCTTTCAAGGTGTAGCAAGGGGGCCTGGAATGAACTGGCTGGCGTTGTTCGAACACGTACTGCTCTACGAAAAGTCTTTTCGTGTGTGACATCCTCCTCGGGTTTCGCAAACTGAAGCCCGAGAAACAGGTCGAAAAACAGGATGACGACGAGGACAGGACAGTTCTCGGCGTTGACCTCGGCATCATCAACATTGCCACCACCAGCACGACATACTTCGCGTCGGGGAGGGAACTTCGACACCAGCACCGAGAGTTCGAGCGGATTCACAGCACCCTTCAGCAGACCGGTACATAATCTGCTCATCGGACGATTCAGCAGATGAGCGGAAGGGAATCACGGTATCTTCGTGACGAACTTCACCAAGTCGCTAACCAGATTCTCGAAGAAGCACGTACGCACAACTGCGAATACATCGCGTTCGAGAATCTAAAACACATTCGAGAACGTGCGCCGCCAGTGAAAGAGTTCCACCGGTGGGCGCACCGGCAACTCGTTGATCTCGTGGAGTACAAGGCTGAAGCCGACGGGATTAGCGTCGGGTTTGTAGACTCGAAGAATACGAGTCGGCGGTGTCCCGAGTGTGGGCATACGAGCGAGGGGAACCGAGTGCGACAGGCGGAGTTTGAGTGTGAGTCCTGCGGTGCGACTCAGAATGCAGATTACGTCGGTGCGAAGAATGTTGGGTGGCGGTTTGTCCGTCGGGGCCTACAGTCGTCTCGGCGGACGGGCGACAGTCAACTCGCCCTGAAGTCAGGAACGGTGACACCGAACCGGGGATTTGTCCCGTCGGACTAACCGTCGGCAGAGGCCGAGTTCACTGACAAGCCCCGCGCCACCGTGCGCGGGGCAGTTGACTGGCTTGCTTAGTGTCCTCGTTGGGATCAACTAGCCCCAATTGCTCCAGTGGGACGCCGAGTTCTCGACCCATCCATTCGACCGTCACGAATATCTGACTGAGAGTTGGTTCCGTCGATGACATACTCACTACACGCACCGTTTCGCCTTCCTTAGCGGGGATTCTTCTCGTTGTTGGACACAGCGAGCTTCAAAAGGGAAATCGAGGAGATCACCCAGATACGCATACCAGCCCATCGCCGCCTCTTCGGGGCTATATGTATAGACGGTAATCCTCGTCTTGATTCGCTCTTCGCGTTCTTCATTTCGGTCTGTTTGTGTCATGGCCCACCCCCTGCCTGGGTGTGGTAGGCCTGACCGGACTTGAACTCAGTCAACTCATCGATACGAGCTTCCAGATCCTCGATCTCCTGTCGGAGTTCCTCGGCCTCTTCTCCCTCCGTGGCTGCGAGTTGGTCTTTGAGGCCCTGAAGGCGACTCTCTTTTTGTTCTTCGTCGACCTCCGCCTTGCGAACATATTCGCTTTCTTCAACCTCGTAGACATCGCTCTCGGAGAGTTCAGTGACGTCTAGTGCGTCGTCGACTTTATTTCGATCCACACTAAGTACCCGACCGCGGTCGATTCCGGCTTCTTCGAGCGTTTCGAGTACCACCTCGTCGTCTTTTAGCGTTCGATTGCGTCTCGTCGTCCGCTGAACGGAACCAAATGGTCCGCTGACCGGTCGATCGTGATGAAGTCGCTGTAACAGTACGTCCGCAACATCCTGACGGAGATCGTTCGCATTACGCTGGACATCGGACAGCAACGTGTAGAGATTGACCAGCGCATCCGTGTCCATCTCTTCGAGGACGTCTACTTCGTGACGTTCGAGTGCGTCGACGAGCAACAATGCGTCGGCGTACACGTCCAGATCTGGTTCGGTCCGCTCTTGCTCGTCGGGCTCGGATACGTCCTCAGTGTCGAGCAGCTGGCTTGTTTTGGCACCTTCTTTCTCGACGATTACGCCCTGATCTTCGTTGATTTCGAATCGCGGATGAAGACTGAGGACTGCCGGATACGGATCGGCGTCCGGCGGGAGTCGGTCGAGTTCGAACCCTCCCGATTCCTCAGTGATTCGTCGATAGAATGTTTCGAACTGGTCACGCTGGAGTGGTCGTGTCTCGTCGATCTCATGGTCGAGGAACTCGATGACGACCCGCTGTTCCTGGATGTCAGTAACGCGAAAGCGGTCGTGTGATAGCGGCGTAAGCAACGTATCTCCCTCCGGGAGCTCGTCGAGTTCCTCGAGAAGCGTGTGCCACGAGACGCTGAACGGAGCCATACGGTACCTCTCGGGGAGGATGTTACTAAACCGTGAGGGACAAACCGGCTTCGTCAACATTCGATTCTCATTCGTTCGCCTTCGTTGTGGCACATTCCTACCGAACGACAACTGTATCGACTGACGTGGATTCAAGAGATCCCTCCACGAACGCTCGGTATGGCCGACAATTCGGGTTCCGAAACGACGTCTTCATTTCTCTCGTCGCTACCGGATCAGCCGATCACGGATGACATCGTGAAGCGGATTGGCGAAAGCAACCATCCGAAAATCCACGGTGCAATGGGGTTTCCCGGCTCGACACCGGGAACGATCGAAGCGTTTCTCCTGAATATGGAAGGAGTGACGCACGTACTCGTGTTCGACTCGCCTGCGGAACGATGGCGGGTCTACGAGTCGTTCGACAACACCGACATGGATCATCAAGAAATGATCAATCATGCCACTGATATTTCGAACGACTGGTTTGCAGAGAGTCTCGCCGACCGTATTGCGAGTGCAGAAGATGACGACTCCGAATCATGAAGATACGCTACTACGCAGACGCGGAGATACGAGAGATGCACAACCACGCGATACGTCTGCTAGCGCAACTTCATGACGACCACGACATTACCGTCGAGATCGATCGGATCGATGAACAGCATGATCCGATTCCCGACTTCCCCGGTGAAGTACGGCGTCTCACACCTGAAGAGGTCTACGAGCGCGATCTCAAGCGCAATCGTTCGCTGAATGCGGTCATCGAACAGACGCCGTCGGAAGCATTCAAACGCTACGGGACACTCGACATCGCCGGCAACGTCGCCGTCATTGATGAGGAGGGAACCGTCCAGTGGGCATCAACCCTTCCAGGATATGCGGACGGGTACGGACCAGGAGCCGAAGCACAGACAGCAATGGACTTTCTCGAAGACATCACTACATCGCCGAGTAACCGTATCTGTGTCGAATGCCTAGGCCTGTTGGACGGCGATGAGAACTTCTGTCCGAACTGTGGAAACGATCTGTCGTAAGATGAGTTATCAATTCAGTCAACAGAATAGTTAACCAGATAGTTAAACAGAAAAGTACTAAAAACTTAATATACAAGAGAGAAAATCTGTGCCTCACGAACTCACGCCTTCTTCCGCAAGAGACATTGCAAACTCGGAAAGCCGATAGCGGTAAGGAGCACGGCGGAAAACGACTCGACCGTAGTCATCACCCTTGTCCAGTTCGCTCTCTTCAATCGCGTCAACAGCCCTATTCAGTTTCGACAACTGGTCCCCTTCGCGGAGGTGGGATTCAACCATGTCTGGTTGGATGTCGAACTCTTCGGCCAGAATAAATCGAAGCGTCCGGTAACCACCATCTGCACGAATTACAGAGTCACCAGCATACTCGTCGTTACCAGGTCGAATGGGACTATCAAGTCGGTCGACCATATCATCAATGAGACGTTCGATCTCTTCTTCAACTGTCTTCTCTACCTCTCCATTGATGATCTTGTCTCGCCGTTCACTGATCGCATACGTCGATGGGCCAGGCGGCTGGAATTCCTCGAGGATGTCAAGGTCCACGAGATGGTTAAGAGCTGTACTGAACGAATGGTCGAAAGTCAACTGTTCTGCGATCTCATTTCGAGTCAAGCCCTTTGAATCTGGTCCAATTCCTTCTTCGTACAAGACAGTAGCAACAGCGATCTGATCCGCAACGCTCGGGAGATCTCCCTTCTGATCCCGAATATAGGCAGCGAGAGCACCACTACCAGTTAGATCCTCGTCTTCACTGTCACCCTCAGGACGAGGAGCCTGAGCATACTTGTCGATCTCATCCGTTGTTTCCAGCATCTCATACATATCCTGCAACGTACCCTCAGCTCCAAGCAGCCCCATCTCTTCCAACAAGTCGCGACCAACATCAGTGAGGCCGTAGAAGCGCCATGGGAGATCGCGCTTGCGTTCACCCTTCGGAAGCGTACGCTCTTCAACAAGACCGTGCTCGATCAGCACCTCAAGATGTTCACGAATAGTGCTCTTGCTCTTGCTGGGATTCACGTAGTCCAGCTCTTTGAGCGTGGGAAGCTGCTGCGGATGAGAGAGAATATTCTGTATCAGGACGAACCGCGTCTCCTGCGTAGCAACATTGAGGCGCTGTCGCTGGTTTTCTACCGTACTGTCGATTGCATCGGTTGTATCGGGCTGCTCCCGATGCGTTGTGTCGTATGCCATGGTTGGGGTAGACAGCTACAGTCGATTGGAAGCCTGCTGTAGCTATCGCTGTGTGGTCGTATTCCCCTCCTTGATGTAGGACGGGATCAACGGAATACCGGTCTGGGATGGGAACTTCGACCGGTATCGATCGGTACTGGTTGTCTTGCTTGTGTTCACGCTAGCGTATAGTCGCCGGCGGCATAAATGCTTCGGCGATAACCACATTGGTTTAGACCGTTGTGGTCGAAAGGGTTTTAATATGCGCGTGCGAACGAGTTAGCAATGCCGGACAGCTCCTCAGAGACAGACCTCGAGGCTCGAGCACAACGGCATCACTACCGGACGTTAACGCCGGAGGAGTTCGAGGCACTCAATCACCTTCGAGCCGACTGGGCAGATATCGCCGCAGACGCAGATAATCGATTTTTCGTTCTGGGGAGCTTTGCCGAGGACGACGTCGACCGAGTAAACGATCTCAAGGCCCACATTAATCAAGAAACAGGCAACAGCGCCGTGGCCTACCGAATGGATGATTTTGTTCCCGAGACCGACCTTATCTTGCACCCGATTCTCAAATTCAAGCTTATCGCCGACGACTCACACCATATCCTTGGCGTCTGTGAACATGACCAAGGCGGCGCGCTCATCGAACATGGCCTTTTGATCGAATCGCGGTCATATATCGACAAAACGCACATCCTAAAACGAACATATTCTCCCGACCGAGAGAAAGAGCAGTATAGTTGGATGCAGACTTTCGGTGTCTTCGAAATCTTCGAGTACTACGATCAACTCTATGAGTGGCAAACAATCTCAGAATACCAACAACAAATCGAGGATCTCGTTGAGGAACTCCTATAAATCGCTCTCACTGTGGTCAAGTTCCGTGAGATATCGGAAATTGGGTCGACCCATTCAACGGTGGCGAGAGCCTAGAAAACAGAGAGGTAAGAGAACTATCTCCCACTTAACCAACAAAACTATGGATAATTGGCTGTCGTTGGTTAACACGGAGGGCGATGTCCCCACGAACTACCGATTCCACGGGAACCTCTCTATGGAGGCCGTCAACATGCTGTTTGGGGAGGTTTCGATATATCCACAGCGTGTCATAGAATACGACTCACACCCTCTACGCAGTGATTTTGACTGCTTCATCTCATGCCTGATTCAGGAAACATCGCATTTCAGTTTCTATTCAAAGATGAGCGCGTGAAATGGACCGCTCGAGAACTATTGTATGACACGCTCTATATCCATGCAAACCACATGAACGAACCCATATTACCTGGCAGCGTCCATTTCCAGATCAGTTTGACGGAGCTTTTCCGTGAAAGCGTCTGTATCTGCTGTCAATCGGAGCAAAACAGGACAACGTGATCGCTTCGTCAGAGAGCGTCAGTAGATGAGTAAAAAGAGCCAGTACGGGAGGTAGCAGATCGAACCGCCGTTTCGCTCGGTAACGAGAGAACCCTCATCAACTGGCTCCGCCGAGAGGTTATCCGTGATAACGAACCGATAGGGCGAGACCGACGAGCCAACTGACCGAGCAATTCGCGTCTGTTCAGGTCCGTTCGATGTGCTTGCTCATGAGCACGAACGCCAACGGATGGCTGCCGAGGACTCGCACTGATCGAATCTATAGTAGTCTTTTTATCAACCTCGAAAATAGTCATCCGAACATGTATGATCTCACCGGCTTTCAGCGTGACCTGTTGACCGTAACGGCGGGCCTTGACGAGCCTCACGGGTTGGCGATCAAGGACGAACTCGAGAACTACTACGAGAAAGAGATCCACCACGGTCGGTTGTACCCGAACCTAGATACACTCGCCGACAAAGGACTCATTGAGAAGGGAGAAGCCGATCGCCGGACGAACGTGTACTCGGTCACGCGCCGCGGAGAGCGTGAGATCGAAGCCCGGAGGGAGTGGGAGGATAAGTACGTCGACGATCTTCTCTAAGCAGCTTAGAGTTGGGCTACGCAGATCGGGGTCAGTGCGTAACTACGTTCGTTCCTGGTGACGAGACCAGCTTGCCGTGATCTTGGATATACGAATACAAGTCGAGATACACGTCTGCACAGCTTTCAGCTGGATCCTGTCCGTTCCTCGGTGTGGTCAACGTCTTCCAATTCCCGATGAGTACACACCGCTTCTTTGCCCGGGTAAGCGCTACGTTGAGCCGGCGCGGTCCCTCGTTTTTGAACTCTAAGAACCCGGCATCCATATCCGAGTTACTGCGAACGAACGAAACGATGATCGCTTCTTTCTCGCTGCCCTGAAATGAGTCGACTGTACTCACCTTCACCCCGTAGATCTCGTGTCGCTGTAGTTCTGTCTTGATGGCGGTGACCTGCCCGTTGTACATCGCGATGATCCCGATATCATCAGCATCGACACCGTTGTTTAACAGGCGCTTCGCCTGTCCAACAGCGGCCTGGGCCTCTTCGTGGTTTTTCTTGCTTGTTCCATGATCGTCTTCTTCACTGCGGATATCGATTCCGACCATCGGCGGCATTCCGTTGACTGTCCAACCCGCGTTTTGGTCAGCATCTTCCAGCTTGCCGTCGTAGAATGCCTGATTCGAGAAGCCGGCGATCGTCCCGTTCATGCGGTACTGGCGGCGCAACGTGACGGAGATGTTCTCGTCGTATAGGTCCAGTAGCCGCTCGAACAGCGGACGGTGCATGTTCTCTCGCCGCATATCCTCGTCCGAGCAGTGCGGTGGCAGCTGCTTGTGATCCCCAGCGAGAATCAACTGCTCTGAGCGATAGAACGGGATAAGTGTCGACGGGATATCTGCCTGAGTGGCCTCGTCGATCACACACAGGTCAAACTCGTTCTTGCGGAAGTTGGCAGCCCGGTTGGTGGTCGCTCCGACGATGTCGGCGTGGCGCTTGCTTCGGCCCATGAACCGTGAACGAACCCTCTCATCGGTGATGCGGTGTCCGTCTCGAGCAATTCGGAGTTCACCGTCTAGATCAGCCTGATACAGTTGATCTGTAGCTAACAGGTTATCTACCGCCTGGTTCGAATGGGCACAGGCCAGCACCCGTTTCCCGTCTTTTACTGCTTCGCGGATGATGGTGGCCAGCGTCCGTGTTTTCCCGGTTCCTGGTGGGCCGTGTATGCAGAACACGTCTTTCGATCGAAGAGCCGCTTCTGCTGCCTGTTGCTGGTAATTATTGAGTCGATCTCGGTCGAAGTCGACAGTAAGCGCTGAATCGAAGTTCAGCAGTGCTCTCCCGCCGATAATTTCTCGTTTCTGTTTGTTTCGCCAGACCTCGTCGATGGCCTCTCGTTTCCGTTCGTTCGCGAGTGGGTCATGAAGTTCGACGATCGAAACCTCAACCCCTTCTTTGAGGTGAAGAGCAGCGAACTCGGGAGCATCAGAGGTCCCCCAGTCGGGCTTGATCCGAAACCCGTCCTCAAAGACGTCGGCGATCCTGGCGTCGAATGGGAGTCCATCTTCTTCGCGATCTTTCCCGACAACCACCTCAACGTTGTATCGGAGGTCGGAATCCCTTCTCAAATCAAGGTCTTTGTTCCCTTTCGCTTCCGATTCGATTCGAAGGGTCATTTTATCGCGTTCTGCAGATACTGCGCCACGGGCAGTGAGTGCAGATACGGCGACACGTTGCCGTTCCAACCGATCGATCGATGTATCGTGTATCTCCTTACGTCGTTCTTCCCGTTCGCTGTCATCGTTGGTTTCGACGAGTTCCACGAGGTCATCGTAGAGTTGATCCATCTCGTCTTCACTGGCTGGATTGTCCGCAGCGATCTCGGTTCTAGAGCCATCGAGACCACCCTCTTCTGAATCGATGTCGGTCAGGAACGAGGGCGTTTCAGGCGGAGTGTAATCTGGGTGCCAGAACCGAATTCGGTACCCGATGTACACCCGACCGAGCGTGTTTGTCTGGACCGGGGTAAGCTTCTCGCGGGCGACGTCGAAGTAGAAGATCGTTGGCCGGTCGTAGTGCTTGCGGAGTATAACGTATTCGCCGGTCAGTTCGGCGCTCTTTTCTTCGTGGAGCGGGATCCATAGCTGTTGGTTGTCTTGCCGGAGTTCGGAGTGTTGTTGGAAGTTCGCGAGGATTTTGTCCGTCGGGATTTCATCGTTGATTCCCCATGTGTCGTTCTCCATTCGTGATTTCCGGTTGAGATGTAGTACACGAGGCTCGTACGTGCGGAACTCTTCCGCAACTGCCTGGATAACACTCATTTATTTGATCAAGGGGTCCGGTTTAGGAGGGGCGTTTGTGGTTCGACAGCGGGCATGCTGGTGTTCGGCAGATATACCAATAAATCTTTCAAAAGCAGAGTGAAAGTGAAAAGCCGTGAAATTAGGCTAACCTAGTGTCCTTGCGCACTTTCTGATTGCTTTTCTTTCGCTATTAGTGCTGTTTTGTCACGGTGCAGGATATAGTTAGACAGTAAGATAAGGATTTGAAGTTTAAACATTGATACGAGTTTCGTATAGGCGATCTCGGTGAGTCGGAAACAACGGATCAGAAGCACAGGTGTACTAATCCTGCCTGCAGTGTTTGAACATAACTGCCGATAAGGACATCCTTGAACACTTATCGATACATCTCATCATCGACACTCCAAGAAAGAGCGACAGACGAAGAGCAGCCCTCAATTTATTACTCTACCGCCGTCAATGTTCCAGTATGAGCGCGAAGGGGCAACTTCGGCGATTCGAAAACCGGGCGCAGTTATTGCGTCACATCTCTGATGAGACGGGTACCGATATTGATACCCTCTGGGATGAGTATGAAGCTCAGGTCGAGTAGTCCAATTGCTCCCTAACGTGTGACTGAAGACTCGAATCTCGACTTCTCTTTTATAATTCAGGCAGAGTCAGTTTCCCTCAGACCAATCGGCGAGTTTCGCGTTCTCGATATTGAAGGGCCTGTCGTCCTTGTCGATGATGCCGCTTATCGATTCGAAGACCTGCGAGAACTCGATGTTTCAGACGTTCGTGCCGCACTCGAAGCGTTATCTGATGATAATGATTTTCAGACCAGCGTCGATAATTCCCTCACAAATACGCCTCTCGTCTATGATGACATCGACTATCTAACAAACGACTTCCAGCCAATAGGCTTACACCAGTTTGAGTACACTTTTCATGTGCAGGACGACAGTCTGTCGTTGCTACGTCAGATCCAGGGGGGGACATTCGGCTCCGCAGCTATCACTCAAGTAGTCGGGATTTTCTCTTGCTTCCTTGAAGGGGCCTACTCAATAGAGATTTCTACCTTTCAACAGCGAGAGTGAATCGCGTACGATCCGGTGAGAAACCGCCGTATTACTGCTGTTCTTGAGTCTCCAACGCTTCCAGACCGGCTTCCAACACCTTTGAATAGGCTTCCGAGAGATCCACATCGTTCGCTTCTGCGTAGTCTTTAAGCCGTCCGTGCAAGCCGTGCGAAATGTCGATTGCTGGCCTCATTGGTATTTCCCGTATTTCTCGTAAGAGTTCTCGGCGTGGTGGGGATTCTCATCTTCACATGCCGGACAGACGAACAGGTAACTTTCCGGTTCCGTGTCGTGCTTTTCTTTGAAGCGTTCGCGGGCTGCCTCTTGGTCCTCAAACAACCCAATCATGTCAACTGTCATCCAATCGTCGTTGGTCTGCCCACAGATGTAGCAGGTTAGTGGCGCTTCAGTCGTCATGTCTCACAAGACTTATTTGACGTAAAGACGTGAAAGAATTGTGGCATGAAGCGCACCAACACGTTTGCCGTGCGACCGCTCTCCGATACCGGGGAGCAGCTGCTACGGGACCTGCTGGACGCTTCCGCCGCTCTCTGGAACGAAGTCAACTACGAACGCCTCATGCGGTACAACGACGAGGACGGCTTCAAGGACGAAGACGTGTGGGACGCCGATACGGGCCGACTCGAAGGCCGATACAAAGGCGTTCTCGGTGCGTCCACCGCCCAACAAGTAATACGAAAGAACAGCGAAGCGTGGCGCGGGTTCTTCGAGAACAAGAAAGCGTATCACGATGAGTCGAACACGTCGATTACGGAACACCCGGAACCGCCGGGATTCCGTGGCAATGAGGACGATGGGCGGCAACTCAAGACCGTCATTCGTAACACGTCGTACACCGTCGAATGGGGCGATCGCTCCCGGATCGAGATACTGGTCGGGAGTGAGTTGAAAGACCGATACGACCACACCGGGCGTCTCCGGCTGGAAATCGCTGGCGACCCGAATTGGCCCGACTACGAGAAACAGGGCCGGTTGGACCTGTGGTACGACGAGACTGACAGCACGTTCAGGGCTTCGCAACCCGTGACTGTTTCTTCAGACGAACAGGCAACTCCACTGGCCGACGAGAAGGCCGCCCTGGACATCGGTGCGAACAATCTCGTCGCCTGTACCACGACGACCGGCGAACAATACCTGTACGAAGGCCACGAGTTGTTCCACAGGTTCCGCGACACGACGCGAGAGATCGCCCGGTTGCAGTCCAAGCTACGGGAAGGGCAATACAGTAGCGAGCGTATCCGGCGGCTGTACCGGAAACGGACTCGCCGCCGCGACCACGCTCAGGAAGCGTTGTGTCGTGACTTGCTCGAACGGCTGTACGCCGAAGGAGTGGACACGGTGTATATCGGTGGGTTGACCGACGTGCTCGAAACGCACTGGTCTGTCGAAACCAACGCGAAGACGCACAACTTCTGGGCGTTCAAGCAATTCACCGAGCGACTGGTCTGTACCGCCGAGGAATACGGAATCTCGGTGGAGGTCCGGTCGGAAGCGTGGACCAGTCAAGAGTGCCCGCAGTGCGGCGGTACAGACCGAACAACACGGCATCAGGACACACTCACCTGCCCGTGTGGGTTCGAGGGACACGCCGACCTCACGGCGTCAGAAACGTTCCTGAGACAGCAGACAGAACAGGTAGTCAGGCCGATGGCACGGCCCGTGCGGTTCGAGTGGGACGACCATGAATGGTCGGAGTCACCACGCTCTCACGAAAGTCCCAAAGAACAGCGCACAGACCCGAGTACCGTCCACCGTGACGGGAATGTTGCCTCCGGCGAGTCGTAGACCGGCTGAGACTCCCACGGAGGAAACCGCGCCGTTCACGGCGCGGAGGATGTCATAAGCTTTGTTGGAAGACTTTGGAGTCGAGTTTCGACGACTGATAGCGGATGAGCATCTAGAAACGTGGCTTCCTCTCGATCTACGCTCCCATCTGGATAATCAATCTGGAAGTGACACTGACCCAAGTCCGAATGAGTATTGTCCTGGTGCCACCCGCAGGAAAGGCCACGTTCGGGTTCGACCCACTGAATCCAGTAGTGGTTCCAGTCTTGCCGAAACATGAATTCGATTTCGACTCGAGCGGTCGTCGACGGATACGACTGCTGGAGAAACTGCGAAACGTCAACGTCAGCATGAATCTCGCGGGGTCGGTTTTTGGAGGGGAGATACTGGACGTCAGAGAACTCCGGTTGCGTACTCAGTCGTTGATGAATTCGCTCGTAGACACGCCGCTTGTCGTACGGATTCCCACCGCTAGTGAACCGTCCCATTCTAATCCGCGTGTTGGGGGTGATTGGAATCCGAGGCGTGACTCTGTGCCGAGAGATCGTCGTACAACCCGAGAGCGTTCGTAATTAGCTGTCGGTGGTGGTTATTCTCTTCCCAGTAGGTGATGACCTTTCGGCGATCTCGGATCTCCTCTGGCGGCAGTTCCTCGCCGAGCGATGCCTCGAGTTCCTCGAGGGAATCGACGTCGTACTCGCGCTTCCAGTCTGCAATTTCTGCGGCGATTGCTTCGAGTTCGTCTCGCAGTTCGTCTTTCGTGTTCTCGACAACGAGCTCCTGGATGTGATCGAGATATGCGCGCATCGGATCGATTTTGTAGCGCGTATCCCCGTCGACTGTAACGACAGTCAACTGCCCAGCGTCGACAAGTGACTCGAGATGGGATTTCGCCGTTTCCCAGGAGCCAACTTCTGCTTGCTCTTTGATCCAGTTAACTGACCGCGGCTCGCGGAGTGTGAGAGCAACGTCCTCGATCCGATCGCGAGCGGTCATCGTTTCAGTCCAGTCGTCCATGGGCTTGCTCATTAGTTTGACCTGTGCACCCTTATAGATTGAGAATGGTTCGTTATATTCGAGATTGATTAATGTCTTATCATTGAAGATTCCCATCTAGAGCGGGAAAGAGTCCAGTCCGAATCTCGAGGTCGACACGGCGCAAATACTCACAGTCGCCGTCTGGCTTGCTCTGTTTGGACACAAGCGGCGACGGTCACCGGGCGACAGATCTGTCGACCGCCGTTACTCCCGGTCGGAGGGAACACTAGCTCTCGGTTCTTGGGGGGCCGTCTCACCGCTCTCCGTTCGAAGGTGTTCGATAGCGTGGAGTTCGATTACTGGTACGACTTTTGCCAGCACGAGGAAGAGCAGCGTCACCATCCCTATCGTGCCCAGCACCGAGGTCAGCTCGATGAGGCTCGGGAAGTACTCGCCGGGCGTGGCTGCGTAGATGCTGAACGTGGGGTACCAGAGGCCGGCGACGACGAAATAGGTCTTCTCGACGAGCGTGGCGATCAGCACCAACAAACTGGCGACGATCGTTCGCCCTTTACTAAACAGTGACGGACGCAACGTCGTCGCGAAGATGTACGCCAGCACGCCAAGCACCATCAGCATCGGACCGACGTACATCGGATGCGAGAGCTTCGACGCCGTCGCCTGCTCGAGGCCGGTGCCCGGGAAGAAACTGCCGGAGGTGATCTGCTGGAGCTGCAGCCACAGGAACAGCAGGCAGAAGAAGCCGAGCCACAGCAGTAGGCCGCGGAAGATGTCGTCGGTGATGATATGGTCCCAGTCGTATGCGCGCCGGAAGGCGTAGGAAACCAGGATCACACCGCTGATCGCCGACGTCAGCGCGATCGTGAGGAACTGCGGTCCCTGGATAGCGCCGAACCAGCCGGGGTAGGTCGGCAACAGAGCAAACAGCCACGGAATGACGCCGCCGTGAAGCAGCAGGGGTGCCATAATGATAATCGCCAGCGCGATCCACCAGACCATCCGCTCGATGACTTCGTCCTCCTTCTCGGAGTATCCGATCGTCATTATTTTGTAGACTGGCTCGAACAAGCTCGGCAACTGGTCACGCAGCCGTGTAATGTCGTATCGGAGCGTCAGTCCGAGATACGTCGCGGTAAGGACAAAGTAGGCTGTGATGACGGTCATGTCCCACACCAGCGGCGAGTTGTTGACCGTAATATGGTAGTGGCCAACGATGCTCGTGACCATTCGGTCAGGTCGACCCATGTGGATGAGAACATAAAACCCCGCCGCGGAGAGACCCGCGATGGTTAACATTTCGGCGATTCGGGCGACGGGCATGTAGCGGTCCATCCCAAGTAGGCGAACCGCCGCCGAGAGGATGATTCCTCCGTGAGCGATGCCGATCCACCAGATCATTGCGCCGATGTATAACCCCCATGTAACGCCCCCACCAGAGCCCCAGTCGGAGAGGCCGGTGACGATCATCCCCTGTTGGAGCTGGTAGGCCCACGCAACGAGCCACAGGAGCAGAGCACTTGCAGCCGTGGCGAACGTGAGGTAGTACCACCTCGTCGTCTGTTGCATTGGTTGAACGATGTCCTCGGTGGTTGGGAGTTTCGTGCTCATCGGTCCACCCTCATACCCAGCTCAAGGACCGAATGGTTTTCCGGAAAGAGTCCTGCCTCGACTAGACATGTTCCCAACATACTCAACTGAGCCACATGGGCGAATTGAGACGCTGCGTGTATTCGACAACAAGCCCGTGTCCAACGCGACTGACCGAACGTTCGGTCCATACCTGAACGAACATTCGGTGTGCTATTAATCGTTTTGCTTGGGTTTATGCATCCCCTGACCGAACAACCGGTCAGGATGACCGCTGTAAACGAGCCGTTCGCCGACCCCTCCACGAGCATCGAGGAGATTTTCCGTTCGACGTACCTAGTGCTACGCGACAGTGGCTACGCAGGGGTGTCAATCCAGCGGATCGCCGACCGGACCTCACTAAGCAAGTCGACGTTATATTATCACTTCGACGACAAGTACGACCTCCTCATGCAGTTCTCGGAGGAGTTTCTCTCTTGGTACCTTGAGCGCCTCGTCGAAGAATATGAGGGTGATGCTCAGGAGACCCTTTCTCGGCTGCTGGATATAGTACTGTTGGGCGAGGCCGATGACGGTGTCCTCTTCGAGGATGTCTTCGCACCGGGGTACATTGCAACTATCCTCGAGATGCGCGCGCAGGCGGTTCGAGACCAGGAAATGCGCACGTACGTCACGGTAACCGACGAAGTGATGCGGGACCACCTCGTGGCACTGATCGAGGACGGAATCGAGGACGGTACGTTCATCGATGTCGATCCAGAGGCGACCGCTAGCGTGCTGTTTGTCTTCTTCGAAGGCGGGCTCCTGCTCCGGTCGTGCGAAGAAGACACCGAATGGATGGCTGCCGTTCGCGACGCTGCAGACGCGTATCTCGAGGAGATTAAGCAGCACGAATAGTCCCACTGGCGACGAGTCACCTCACCCCTGCGACGATGTCTCTATTATCAGTTCTTGTGAGTGTCTATCATTCACCCACCGGATCTTCTATCTAATAGTTGCCCGCTTATCCCGTGAAAGGCCCAAGTAGTGGGCTCTCTACGCTCCCTTCGGGAGATTTATCGTGTAATAAATGGTTGAACAAAACCGACAGGAGGCTTTATATCGTCACTGACCGAACGATCGGTCAGTATGGGCGTGTCCGTCGACCCGAAACCGGTTCGATTCCAAAGTAGTGGCGAGATGTGCCGCGGTGATCTCTATCTCCCCGACGAAGACACTCAGCCGCCTATTGTGGTACTAGCCCACGGGTTCGGCGGTGAGAGAACGTGGCGATTGCCTGCGTACGCACGGCGGTTTGCCCAACAGGGGCTGGCTGCATTCGTCTTCGACTACCGTACCTTTGGCGACAGCGACGGCCAACCGCGAAATCTGGTCAGTCCTCACCGACAACTCGCAGACTGGCAGGCGGCTGTCAATCACGTTCGCGCTCGAGAAGATGTTGACGGGGGCCGACTCGCGCTCTGGGGGACATCTCTCAGTGGCGGACACGTAATTATGACCGCGGCACGAGACAAAGACGTAACAGCAGTCGTCACACAGGTACCATTCAGCGATGGCCTCGCGTCTGTCGCTCATATGCTCTGGCGAGGGGGTGTGTCGTATGCCCGGCCCGCTACCGTCGGCGCGCTCCGGGATCTCCCGCGAGCGGTGGTCAAGCGAACTCCCCATTACGTCCCAATCGTCAATGAGGAGGACAGATTTGGGGTGTTAAATACGCCCAACGCGAAAGCCGCGGTCGAGGCGCTTGTCCCTGCGGACGAGACATTCCGGAACGAGGTCCCCGGTCGGGTAGCTGCGACCATCCCGTTTTATCGCCCTATCTCAAAGGCGGAAGATGTCACCTGTCCGACGTTCGTCGTTGAGGCGACGCGAGACCGGCTTATTCCCTCTTGGACGGTCCGGCGGCTCGTCGCGAAGCTCAACGACGTTGAATGTCTTCGGTTGTCCATCGGTCACTTCGACGTGTACACCCCTCCAACGTTCGACTGCCTTGTCGATCGACAGACATCGTTTCTTTGTCAGCACCTCCGGGAGTGATAGTGCTGAGAAGGCGGTTCAGCGATTAACCGACGAGTAGTCTCTCTTGAAACGACTTGGGATTGATGATGTGATCTAGCCGATATTTTATTATTCACGAACGAACGACATACTGGAAAGATCAGAATGGGGGGCGACAACGATCTGTTGTGTCCAGCGTCTGGCTGTTCGTTTGATGGGACGATAAGTCAAGTCATTCACCATATCTCTGGTAAGGAAGACACGGATCACACCTGGGAAACCCTAGGATATCGGAACTCGTGGCACTTTCGCAAAAGCCACAAAGAGAGCCCGAATTCGACTCCCCAGGAGCCGGATTCGAACGGTACCAGACCAAGAGATACTGATTCACAGACGTCGGACACCTTGCTGGACGACATACCAGGAATCGGAGAGACTCGAGCCGAAGCGCTGCGAACGGCTGGATATGACGGCGCTGCTGACGTCGCGGCGGCTTCCGCCTGTCAGCTCCGTCAAACGCCGAAAATCAGTGAGACGGTGGCGCGGTGTATTCAGGCTACGGCTCGAGAACAATGTGGGTGGGAGGACACTTTCATCTCTGAAATCGCCGAGTCCGTGGACGCAGACCGGACCGAGGTAGCGGATGCTTATGCTGACCTTGCTGCAGCGCTGGTTCCACCTGAATCGGCAGAAAAAACCCTCGAACTCCATTTCCGTGCGGATGTCGATAGATCCGTGGTCCAACTCGACGAGTACGCAATACGGTACCGCCACTACCTGTTGCAGGCTGGTTTCGACCGAATCGGTGACGTAGCTCAGGCTTCCGTCGATGAACTGACCGAAGCTCGGTATATCGGTGATGAACTCGCGCAGAGTCTCAAGGAGACTGCTCAAGAGAAACTTGATAGGCTGCCGGAAACGCGGGAGAGTTCTTCCGACCCAGCGGCGGATTCGACCCGAGGTGGATCTGGTCAACCCACCACTAACCGAGCTTCTGTGGCTTCTGGCTCAACGGAGACTGATAACGGTGATGAAACAGCGGGTATCGTAGGTGATCAAGACGGTGAATCTGGCAGGATCACTAGAGCCGACGAGACGAGCGATGACAGTGATCTACCTGACGGCGGGAAGGGGAATCTCCTCGAGAGCAAGCGATTTCCACAGGAGATGGTTGATCGGGATCAGTGGCTCCTCTGGAAGCAGACGGACGACGGTCGGAAGATCCCGCGTGCGCCGTGGGAGACCGGGGACGCACTCCGGTACGTTGACGCGATGAATCCGATGAACTGGACGTCCTTCCAAGAGGCGGTACGTTGGCAGTCGAAGCTTCCCCACGACCTCCATCTGGCGTACGCGATTACCCGCGACGACGATGTCGTGTTCCTGGATCTTGATGATGTCGTGGTCAACGGTGATCTAAGTCGCGCTGCACGAGATCTGGTCGACGAAGCCGATTCGTACGCTGCAATCTCAACCTCGGGGACCGGTGTGCACGTCTTTGCCAGCGGTCGTCTTTCAGAAGACGTTAAGTCACTTACCGGATCTCTCGACGAAACCGGTGACCAGACACTGGAGGTTTACGATCGAAACCGATTCGTTGCGATGACCGGTGATCATCTCGAGGGGTCCCCGACGCAGTTGACGAACGCCGAGTCGTTGCTGACACGACTGGAAGATGAGTTCGCGTCGATCAGTAGTGAGACGCCCGATCGAGCGACTGGAGGGCCTGAGCGCGGGCGTGAAGAACTCCGCGAACTGGAGACGACGAACGATATTCAAGACGTGTTCGACGCAATCAATCAGGTCCGCCCGTCCGACATCAAGATGCGAAGTACGCAGACTCGGGAACACGGAGATGGGACCTACTCGTATGATCCGTCATGGGTTCACAGCGAGTCCGGCACACGGCTCGGTGTCCTTGATGACATCTGGATCTATCGAAAGGGTATGATCGCTCTCAATGCACTTCAGGTCGTCGCGCTGGAGGAGGGCATCATTTTGGACGAGCAGGAGTATCCCCAAGGAGAAGCATTCTGGGAGGCTGTCGAGGCACTCCGTGACCGGGGTGCACATATACCCAAATTCGAACCCCACGACGAGCCAGCGGTTAAGTCGGAGCCGGCGGACGGGACGGACGAAATCGACGAGTCTGAGATAGCGAAGCGAATCAACTACGGCGACACTGTGAGAACGTACGTCCATCCGCGGGATCGGGACTATCAGGAACAGTTAGCCCTGGAGTTGACACCGATTCTCGTCGAAGCTGCGACGTCGCTGCATCTAACTCCGACTGTAACCTACCGTGCAGCCGAGTTGTACGCAAAGGGGCATGCGGCGGGGGTCGTCCCTGGTGCAGCTCATGAGTGTTCGCTCGGTGCAGCAATCCGAATCGCTTCGATCGAAACTGGAACCCCGCGACCGCTCGCGGACATCGCCGAGGTGCTCGACGAGCGCCCGAAATCCATTCGACAGAAATTCCACCGACTGATTCAGGAAACGACTGTTTCGGATACCCTTGATGCATCTGATCTCGTTGTCGATCCACCGGAGTACGTCCCCTATCTGGCTCGCCAGTTAGGTCGGGAAGATGACGCCAAACTCCGTGAACAGGTTCGTGAACTACTCGACGAAACCCCGCTAGACGGCGGATCGAATCCAATGTCGGAAGTCGCGGCTGCGTTCTATGTGGCGATGACGGAGTCACCTGATCATTCGGTAACGCAGGACCAGATTGCCGATGCAGCGGGACTCACTGCGGTCACAATTCGGAACAACTACAGGAAGTTCGCAGAGGCACCCTCTAGTTAGTGCGATGTCAGCTACCAACGGCTAAGGCGTTGGCTTGTCGGTGGACTCTCATTTTTCCGACACGTAGGCGTCGGACATCACTCCAGTAGCGTTTACGATCTTCGTCCCCGACTTCAGGGCGAACTGACAGAACGCCCCCCAGCGGGGGACTTTTGCCCTCGCTGGAGTTTGAATGCGAGTTTCCAGGCAACGTTTTTCGCCGTCGCAAGCGCTTCGCGTTTGCTGCCCGTCAGACTACTCTGACGACCGCGTTGTAGTCGGCGTTTGCCGAGTACGAGCAGTCAAAACACTGGAACTGTTGTCCATCTCTGTTTTATTCGAGCATAACGCCACACTTCGAGCATTGTTGGCTAGTGTAGGATGCTTCGACTGTTTCGACCACGCTGCCAGCCAGTTCCGCCTTGCATTCGGTCTGTTCTTACAGTTCGCGGAACGCCCACTGCTGGAACTTCTTGTCGTCGCTGATACGTGCTCGAATCTGCTCCAGGTCCTCGAAGGCGATGTACGTACAGCCGTGGCGCTTGGCTTCGGCAACGATTTCTTTGGAATACCGATGAAGGCAGTGGCCGGAGGTCGGTGTAAGGTTGAATCATACTGATAAAAACAGAATTATATACAGAGATACACTAATTTGGTCAGATGTCAACAGGCTCTGATACACTCTCGGCGGGCATAGATCCACAAACGTGCCCCCAAGACAAGCTCCCAACTCCATCAGACAGTCTCGACCCATCAGCTCTCAACGAGTATATTTCCTTTCAGGGTTGTAACCGCTATTTCGCGTTTAGGTCGACCGATCAGAACGCTTCCACCACACATGACGGCGAAGAGTATCGGGAGGCATTTGAGCCACTGAACCCGCTGTTGCAAAAAGCAGGCGAAGATTTCGAGACTCTTGTCGAAGATCAGCTCGAGCCATATCTGGCAACACCACTGATCGACTGCAAAGACCGGTCACGTGATGCTATCGTCGAGTCACTTGAGGAAAACATCCAAGAAGCAGTCTCAGCCACCCCAAAACCCAGTTATGGGGATCCAATAGCGTTCTCTCAACTTCGCCTCAAAGGGGTCATTGGTGTCTGGACAGTCGTCGGAGACGCAGACATTACCCTCCTCTGGCCAACACAAACCGGCTGTCACGTTGGGCTGTACGATATTAAAGCAGCAAAAGAAGAGAAAACGGCACATCAGATTCAAACAGCTACCTATTCGATCCTTTTCGATCAGCTTCTTTCAAGCGAACTTGCCGATCTAGCATCAGAGATCGAATCAATTTCTACCGGTGTTATCACCAGAAACACGTCTCTCGAGGAGATTACGCCAGTCGCTCTCCCATCCTTCCCTCGATCATCCCGCGAAACAGATGTAAGGAGATTATGCCAACGTGGAGGGAGTCTTCACCGGACTTACTACACCGATTTCGAGGATGTCGATCACACTCTCGATTCTAGGTGTATTAGCTGCCCCTACAGCGAGGCATGCTATACAGATGCAGTCGAAGAACAGGATATCCGATTGCTGGGAATCCCACCTGCCCAACAGCAAGTCTTCCGCTCACACGGAATCGAAACAGTCGGGGATGTTGCAGACCTCGCCTATCCGCCAGATAAACGGGATATGACCCACCATCACAGTGTCAAGCCGAAGGACAAGCATCTCTGGAAGACGCTTCTGCTCGAGACGAATCTTACCGGGGGCCTATCCAAACTCGTTGAGCGAGCCCAGATCCTCGGTGGGGAACTCAACTGTAACTCAACCGCTGTCGACACCTCGAAATACGCTCAAGAACTCGTCTCGACGGGGTATACGCCCCTCCCCGATGACGACCCCTACGATGATTCGTCGATCGCCTACCCGTCAGGAACACTCATCCGATGTTACCTGACCGTCCAACAAGACCACCTTCGAGACCGGCTGATGGCACTCGGTGGCCGTGTTACAGCAACCAGTTCAGAGGTAGAATCCGAACGATTCGGGCACGTAGCCGACGATGCACCCGAAGATTCAGAAGACTCAGCCAGGGTAGAAAAGAAGCTTCTGAAGAACGTACTTACCACCCTTCGGAAGTCGGTCGAAAGCGTTGAAGACGGTATCCATTCGACAGACACTCCACCTGTCCATTTCTACGTGTACTCGAGTTCCGAGTACGAGGCACTTGTCGAACTGCTCGAGCGTCACTCCGATCTCGAGGAGGCACAGCGCTTCCGGTCCCTGTTGAATCTCAGAGACAGCATCGACCAGTCGATGGTCTCTGTCGTCGAGCCGGTCGTGACCAACCACTACGGGATGAAAACGCCCTCATCGTCCTTACTCCATACCCTCGAACAACTTTCATCCGGATACGACTACTCGAAACCCCGGACAGACTGGACGTACACACCAGAGCCTACTGGACCAGATGATTGGGCCGATGGCCAGACCGACGTAAATCTAAAAAAGGTATTCGGACGTCGGTTTTTCTACAAGGACGTTCCGTACACCGAGACGCAATCCGGTATCGAAATCCACCCTGACGAGACGTATAGTTCGAGCGAACACGACGGGACGTACTCAACGCGACTCCGATCCGGGTCTGCAATCCCGCTTGGATTCCTGTGGGCAGCTGTCGGTCGAATCGACGACCACTGGGCAGACAGTTTCGATGGGAACGAAGCCCTTGCCGAGTCCATCCTCGACGAAATCCAGTATCACGATGCAAATCTGAAAGAACGCGAGATCGAACCCAGAGATATCGAAGCCCTCTGTAGACATCTTGCTGACGCTCTCGAGCATGTCGAACGCGGTATCGACAAGAAAAGCTACTACGTGGAAAAGCAGCCGTTTACAGTCTCTCCATCAGAATTCCTCTCTCCAGATGGTCCAGTTCTCGAATTTAGCACGCAAGATCACAAAACCGAGCAATCGCGCCCCAACGCTCCGAAGGAAACAGTGGCTAAACCTGCTACCGCTGATCCAAAGGAAGACGTAGAAGACTCCCTCCCGCTCGCCAAAGGCTGTATCGATTACCTGTTACTCGAGCAAGAAGCCGCAGCTGATGATCAAGACGGTCTTCTGCACCAACCACCAGAAGAACGTATCCTCTCTGGCCGAACCATCCCGATCATCGTCGCAGAGGCAGAGGTTGACGATGAGGACCCAGAACTGCTCCACGTCACGGGCAAACTAATGTACGAGTATCAGGGCCTATTTGACGATGACGGGGAGGAAGTTAAGCAGCGCTGCCGGAAGAAAGGAGAACGTGGCACCACAGGCGGGGATTGGGTGGTCGCTACTCCCTACTTCCCACGAAAGTCGAAACAACCTCGGACAAGGCCACGGGACATCCGAAAGTCCCCGCAGGCAACGATCATCGACCTAGATCTCGAGAACGATCAAGTGGAACTTGAGTTCAAGAACTTCTATTCGGGCAGCTCGTTCGAGGTGTTCAACCACGACTGGACGACCGACGAAACCGAAGCCGAGGCCTCAGACAGCAAGGTTCTCGTTAAACGTGGACAATGCTTCCTTCTCGATCCGCGAGCAGGTGGCGTAACAGTCGATCGCTGCCTGAAAGCCCTCGAACACGCAGATAAGAACAACCTTCACGACGTCATTGAAGCGATCCGGTTTGAAACTGATCCAGCGCCGGAGACGACAACTCTCCCTGCAGAGCCGGATATGGAATCCGCTTTCGAATGGTTGGAAGTAGAATATGGCCCTGAGACACTCCCGAGTAATGAGCAGGCTGTGTTCGTCGAGGGGACAACTAATCAGTTCCAGTTGCTCCAGGGGCCACCGGGGACTGGGAAAACCGGTGGAGCGGAGGGGCCAGCGATCGCAACGCGAGCAATCGCTGCTTCCCACGGCGGTACTCCACTGACTACATTAGTTGTCGGTCCGTCGAACAAGTCGATCGACGAGGTCCTCGAGGCAACAGCGGAAGTGATCGACGAGTATCGCTCGACTGTAACGTCCGACGACGATATCGAACTCGTCCGACTCTCGAGCGACGAACCACCAGTTGACGAGCAGCCACCAGGAGTGACGTACCTCAACTACTCTGACCCAGAGGATAAAGATAAACTCAATACACTCGCAAATCGGCTTGGTCTCCGTGCCGGATCGGCTGGCCAGACGAGCCTCACAAACTTTGGAGCCGCCGAGACAGAGTCTATGACCGGTGGTTCTCAAGCCGGCCAGACAATCGTCTTCGCGACTCCAACACGATCGTGGGGACTCGCCAAGAAGCTCTTGGACACGACCGACGCCGACAAAATCGCTTCGCTCGACCTATGGGACGTTCTAGCCATCGACGAAGCGTCGATGCTTACTGTCCCCCGGTTCCTCTTATCGGGAACGAACCTCAAAGCAGGAGGGCAAGTCCTCGTCGCCGGGGACCACCGACAAATGCCGCCAGTCCAGCAAGCTGACTGGGAAAATGAAACTCGAGAGACGGTCCACGTGACCGGGGCGTACGTCTCGGCGCTCGATTACCTTCGATTCCTCGCGGGCGACGACAACGTGGCTGGTGGCGACCTCAAACAAACCGTCGACGTCGACGTCGACCGAACTGACACTGGGATCGGAATTACTCGACTTTCCGATGGCCGGCGCTGTCCCGACGAAATCACAGACCTACTCCAAGCACACGTCTATGAACTCGACAACATCGACTACCAATCCGTTGCTGATCGTGACCCGATCACACCCGTTCAGACGGCAGCAGAACCAGCACGGTTAGCAATCGCTGGTGACCCCGGAATTACGCTCATCGTCTACGATGACGATCAATCACAGCAGGTCAACCCTGCGGAAATCACGATCATCGATAGCATCCTCGAGGCTGTCCCGAATGGGAAATCTACAGGAGTCGTTGCCCCGCATAACGCCCAGCGAGGGGCTGTTGAGACTGCTGTTACTCCTTCGGAATCGGAAGCGTCCAATGCCGATGGAGACGACTTGTTCACTGCAGATACCGTTGAACGGTACCAGGGTGACGAACGGGACGTGATTATCCTGTCAGCTACCGTTTCTGATCCCGACTACATCAACGTCGAAGACAAATTTTTGCTCTCACTGAATCGGGCGAACGTCGCGATGTCTCGAGCGCGTGAAAAATTGGTTGTCGTCGTCGCTCAGTCTGTTATTGAACACATCCCCTCCGATCCCGATGTGTACGATGAAGCAACGCTTTGGAAAGGGATCTCGGAGTATACTGGCCATGCTAGTAGTGATACGTCACCCATCTGGGAGGGCAACCTCTCGCAATTTAATTCTACACTTCCTATTGATAATCTCGACTCCGTTCTCGTTTCGTTATACAGTAACTCAACACCAACCAGAGAGTAGTTGACATAATTCACTGAAATATATAATCTGACACAATTGTTGAGATATCCATAAATGGGTCTGATTCAGTGAACCGATCTCGCTTTTCAGAAACTGAGATACATAACTATCCGCACAGAGCGTTTCTACTGATTCCAACGAAATAGCAAATTCTCGCTAGGATTAGCGCGACGATGAGGATCGTTATAGACTAAGTGTGACTTCAAAAATTAAAGGTTTTGACTCCTCCGTTGAGACATTAGACGAACTTCTTGATCGCGGCCAGCCCGAGAATCCCTATCCGTATATCGACGGCTGATGTTTCCTGTAAAGCATCAGCACGAGGTCCCAGGGGAAAAGCGGAATAAGTCCAAATATCATCTCTCGTCGGCCAGATTGGTCGTATTGCCATGACAATTGTCAGTGACCGGTGCAATCTGGATAACGGTTTAGCGGGGACGCCACGAGTGGAATTGATCAGGAGGCCTCCACCCTATACTTCTTCTTCTGGAGGTTGTACGACCTCACCGATCGAGCGGACGAGTTGGACTGCATTCTCATAACTCGTTACAATCCGATATCCCTCCTCGGTCTGTTCGACGACGCCGATGCTTGGATGCCCTAGGAGTTGGAGCGCATTCTTGACATCCCGTTCACTGGGAACGTCATCCGAGTCTTGCATCCCCACGACGATCCACCGGACATCGGCTGCGGTCTCAACCACACCGTCAGCCCGTTCGAGAGCTCGAATGACCGCCAAAAGTGTCTCTCCGGCCTTGACCCGATCCTGGATGTTCTCATCGAGAAGATCGAGCCGGTCGTCCTGGAAGGATCCTGGCCGGGTAAGTAGCTCGAGGGTCTGCTCAGGTGGGATCGCATACTGCTCTCTGCGCTCCAGTAGCTCGATCAGGTCGTCGACGGCGATTGTCGTCAACTCGTTTGTCGTCGCATTCTCGATTACCTTCGGGGTGAACCCGGGTGCGACGACGATCGCGTGGTCAGCCCCACGCTGACGTCGGTGTTTATCGATGTTGGTAGCTTCGAGCGAATTGAGCTTTCCACTGCCTCGAGTTTTAGCCTCGACGACGATATGACGTGGCGCTTCGATCTCGACATCGGTGTCACCGCCGCCTTCGATCCAGTTGGTCGTACACCCCAGTCGAGTGAACGCCTTCGCGACGAGTTTTTCGAATTCATCGGGATCGTCCCCATTGGTACTGGCCGTCTCGAGGCGGCTGGCAAGATCGGTCGTCTGTTCATCGTCCGTGTCATCGACATGGTGGACTTTCTCACCGGCTTCTGTGAGTTCGGCCAGTGCCGTCTCAACAGACTCATACTCGTCTTTGAGTCGATCGAGTCGGTTGTCGGAGACCCTCGTGAATCCCTGCGGACGATAGGTTTCGTCGTAGCCGATGAGTTCGTTGAACTCCTCGATGTCGACCTCGATCTCCTCGATATCGGTGAGGAACGTGAGGTACTTCCACGGCTTGTCTGCATCCCACCGATCATGATCGACGCCATCCTTCCAGAGGTGCGCAGCTAATTCGTGGTTCTCACTCAGGCGGAGGACACGGCCACGAGAGACGAATTTTCCCTTG
Source organism: Natrialba swarupiae (assembly GCF_008245225.1). Taxonomy (GTDB): domain Archaea; phylum Halobacteriota; class Halobacteria; order Halobacteriales; family Natrialbaceae; genus Natrarchaeobius; species Natrarchaeobius swarupiae. The sequence continues at coordinate 25,741 of NZ_VTAW01000014.1, read as the reverse complement.
CGGTACACAAATCCGATGTCACCCGGCTCGACGTTTTGCCACTTCCCTGCAACAGAGCTCCCCCAGAGATGTGCTCGTCCGTCTTCCGACGTCGCCCTGAGGTCCTCGAGTTCCTCATCGGATAGGTGCGATTCGAGGTCCTCGAGAGGGTGTCCCTGCTTGAGTGAGCGCTTGTAGTCATCATAGGCATCTTGGCGGCTAGCAGGAAAAATCACGATCCCAGTCATTTTCACGTATGCTACGATTTCCAGTAGAGGGACAAATACCTAGTTGAGTTCTATTATCTCGACAGCTAACATCAATTAAATGAGGGGGATATATGGTGACATATAAATTAATCAGTCAAAATACGTGGGATTCTGGCCGGGTGTCCATGTCTAAGCTTTCTCTGAGCAGGTTGGCGAGTCGCATTGAACACTTCTCGCCACCACCTGCTCTTTCCTCAAACTCTCATCTAGACAGTGCCGGTCCCAACTACATATTGGATTTGACTATATTCTGGAGACAGTCAGCGAAGGTGGTCCTATCACTCTCCTATTCGGCGGGTGGCGGGAACGAGTCCGGCGTAAAGAGTTGAGTCACGACAATTATGCCACAAAGTAGCTGTTTGAGTGGGGCTGGCAATAGTGAACTGTTCCCAGCAGGTCTTCGAGACTATATCAGCTGTTGGAACGTCTTGTGATCCTCTGCGAGTTCAGACTGCGCTGCAGAAGTGTCTGGCTTTGTTGGTCCGAACGACTCCGGTGAAACGGCTTGTTGCATCGCCTCGAGTTGTGATCGGAGTTGACCACTCGTCGATCGAATGAGTTCATCGTCGGGCCATGAGTGGACCTGCAGCCCGTCGAATCGCGTTGCCACCTGCTGGACCGTGTTGAGCTGTTCAAGTGCGTATTCGACCCAGTACTGCCGGTCGTCACGCATCCGTCGAAGTTCCTTTGCAACATCTTCGTAGCCAGCGTCGGATGCTACCTCGAGACACTGCTGGAAGTTCTTCCCTCGTGGGTTGATTGGCTCGTGGAAAACAACGATCTCGCCCAACGCTCGGAAGTAACTCAGTAGCTCGTGGAAGTCATCTTCGTCCATCGTCGGATATGTGGGGGACATCGAAGCGAAGACCGGCACACCGGCTTGCTGAAGCCGATCGAGTGCTTCCCACCGTTTTATCGGCGGCGGTGCGTTCGGCTCGATCGCGTTGACCAGTGGGGCTTCGAACGAGGGGATCGACGAACCCACTGTGAGACGGTCGCCGGCTGCCTGGAAGAGATCGATATCACGAACGACCGCCGGGCTGCGTGTCAGGATTCGGACTGGGATATCGTGGGTGATAAGTTCGGTAACCGCTCCGCGAGTGATCTGGGCGGTGCGACGGTCTTGGTAGCAGTCGGTTCCGCTCGAGAGCATAACGACACCCCGACCGCGGTCGGTTTGTTTTCGATCGCTTGAGTCACGATCTTCGAGGATACGGGCGAGTCGCTCCGGGAGGTCGTCGCGGTATAGCAGGTAACTACCCCAGTCACCTTGTGGGTCGTCGACGTCCGCTTGATCGGCGAGCATCTTGTGTCGGTTGCCAATCGCCGGTGTAGTTGGGACGTAGCAGAACTCACAGCCGTGCCGGCAGCCGGTCGCGACGTTGATCACGTGGTCACAGAGGCTCTTGGTGTGGAGGTAGGATTCACTCAGAACTGTCTTCGTCGGATCGGTATTGACGCGGAGGCCGTGCTGGTCGGTGTGATCAGTACCCATTGCACACTCCCAGCAGTGGAGATCGCCTGCTGGTGTAGCAGCGAATCGGTCGTTGATTTCGGTGTTGCAGTTCGTACAGAGTAGGCCTGCTTGCCACAGATCTAACCGATCGGTCGGGTCACCATGCTGCCGTTCGATTTCTCGGAGCTCGTCGAGAGTGGGCTGGCTGTCGAACGTCTCGATCGCCTCATCGTTGTGTGAGACGGCATAGGTGCGTTCGAACCAGCTGTCGCCAGTCTCCCAGCTGAACTCCATGGCAATCGCCTCTTGGCTGTTCTTCTTGCTGGATCTCAAAAGAGATGAGCCACGTATGGTGAAAGTGAAAGTGGAGCTAGTAGTTGGTGAGTAGGGGGCAACAATTTTGTACGTCAAGCAAAGTAAACAAGATAAGATAACTATGTCTGGTGGTCACGACGAGGTCCGGACGGGAGAAGACCCGACAAAAGCGATCCTCAGTGAATCGGGCCTCAACAGCAAGCATCTCTGTGACTACGTTGTCAATGTGGCAACTGGGTGTCGGCATGGGTGTAAGTTCTGCTACGTGCCGTCGACGCCGAATATTCGGACGCGGCCAGATATGCTCAAAGAGGAAGTCGATGTCGAGAATGGGCAGAAGGAGTGGGGAAAATATGTCCTCTATCGCGAGGGGCTCGGCGAGCGGTTAGATGACCACCTAGATCGAAAGCGGTCCTGGCGGGAAACAGAGCGTGGTCGGGGTGTCGTCGGAGTTTCCTTCTCTACTGATTGCTACATGGATGGTCGTGCTGGTGAGATTACGCGGAACGTCGTGGCTGCTCTCACGGGCCACGAAAAGTATACACGGGTTCTTACTCGTAACCCAATTCTTGCCCTACAGGATCTTGATGTCTTTGAAGACGCTGGGAAGCACGTCACGATCGGATCCTCGATTCCCTGTATGGATGCCGACCAGGTGGGTGCGATCGAGCCGAGTGCACCGGCCCCCGAGCACCGGCTTCGTGGGCTCGAGAAGTTCAACGAGAACGGCGTCCAGACGTTCGTCAGTATGAGTCCGACCTATCCAACGCAGGACAAGGCCGATCTTCGCAAACAACTGGAGCGCATCGCTGAGTGCGACCCTGCCGTTGTATTCCACGAACCAATCAATCCTCGTGGTGGGAACTTCGAAATGACAGTACAAGCTGCTCGAGATGCAGGGGAAGAGAAGCTAGCGGCAGATCTGGATCTGTTACGAGACCGGGATCGGTGGGCCGAGTATGCGACGAACCACCTTCGATGGGTTCAGAAAATCGGCGAAGAACTGGGATTACCGATACATCTCTGGCCGGATAAACAGTTGATCAAGCATGTTTCTGACGAGGAGCAAGTGTGGCTGCAATCTTGGCGAGATCGCCAATCGCCGGAGAAGTTTGCGGAACGTGAGACGCCAAATTCACGAACTCCACACATCCCGCATGCGAGGTCTTAAAGCCTAAAAGAAGTCGCCTAATCCTGACTGGCCAAACTCATCATGAGCTTTCTCCCAAAGAGTATCTTGGTCCATGATCGATTCCATAGCACTACGGGCACCATCATTTGTGCAGGCGAAAATCAAATCAAACCTACACCGCTTATCATCTGGAGATTCAAGCCCCTTCGTTAGAACAGGCTGAATTTCTTTGTTTTCTTCGAGTTTCTCCTTATATATCTGTACATATTCTTCTCTTGAACCTGCTTCAGGCCAGTCATCGTCACCCATTGTTCGCCTAACTGCCCCATGGGCATGCTCAGCCGCAGCACTTCTCATAACACCCGTTGTCTGATAATTCAACAATATATCTACATTCCCTCTATCAAGTAAGGTGTCAAGGGTGGACCGTTTAGCTGTTAGTCCCTTTGGGTCAATGAAAGTGAACCAATGTGCCCTATTATTGGCATGGTCTGCCAAGAAACTCACTCCTTCGTTAGAATCCATTTGCATAATACGAATGTAAGGATCATCACAGCGAGCAACTAAGAAATCTTCATCAGGTGTGTCTACTGGTCCTACGTCAAAGGTGAGGTCAAATCTCTTAGCTAGTGTTTCATGCAGAGTGTGGAAATGATCTTCATCTAATTCGTATAAGTAGAATTTGTCAAACGATTCTTGATAATCTTCTATCGCCCGAATAGCTGATCCATCGATATCTATCCCCTTTTCATCAATGTGCGTTTTTCCTGTGCCAGAGTGTGTGTCAACATACCATAGACCGCCCCACTCCCAATTAGAATCTAGAATCGTCGTATACACATCTAGATATTCCTCTAATATCACGAGTTTTGCCGCAGTTTTGAGGTCCCCGCCGGAGAAATGGTTTGACATGTTGATATAACTATAGACCATAGTGACATGAATGTTCGGGCTTGGTGACTGATATCCGTATAATAACGAGGTAGTTATTACGTTCTGTATGTTCCTCAAATAGGGGATGGATCTCAGAACGTCCTGCTGAATAGCATAGGCTATCTGGCGCTGTACTCGAGCCCAGCCGGCGATCTGACGACAACCTCGGTTTGGGGTTCGTTTTCGGCCTCCTGAATCACGTGCTTGACCGACTCCTTGTTCGTGGGCAGATCGCGTTCCTGTTGGGCAACCATGAGTACGAACGACCGGCGGAGGTACGGCACCTTCTTCCGGTACTTGCGCAGCTGGGAGAGCAAGCGTTCGCGGCTGTTGTAGTTGCCCGCGAGTTTGACCTCGATGAGGTAGTTGCGATCGTCGTGGGCGTGGCTGACGAGCAGATCGATACTATTGCGGGCGAACGTTGCCTCCTGCGTGATCTCGTACGGCAGGTCCGCGAGTTCGTACTGGAGCTCCTGGTAGCATTCTGAGCTGATCCAGCGTTCCCTGACGGCGCGACCGTCCCTGTAGCCGGCACACGGGGAGATCGTGAGGTCTTCTAAAGTGTGGCGAATGCAGGTCGTGGCTCGTTCGGGGCTGTTGGATTCGAACTCGTTGCGAAGGAACTCGACGAGGTCTTCATACGTGAGGTCCCCCTCGTCAATCGAGCGTTTCAGTGAGTTGCGGAGCCGGTCGACGAAAGCGGTTTTGTTGCCGTCATACTCGGTGACCTGTGGGCAGTGGGTGCGGCGCAGAGAGCGGAGTTCGGCGACCGTGAGTGTCCGGAGGATCTGTTTGAGTGGACCCGCTCGAGGCATCTTTGTTGTGGGTGGTTGTGGTTGGAAAGAGTAGGTGTCGGAATGGGGTGGGCAGTGGGTGTCCCCAAGGGGACAGCGCCAAAAAATTACAGCGCCCCATCCCCACCTTCGCAGATCTCCAGTTGAAGCACACGAAACGGAAGTCCACTTTTGTGAGGGGTTATGAGTGAAGCCGGCAAATTTAGTGCCATGTACCATCCTCAAGGTGATCTGCTGATCGTCTGCGGTCTCTCGTTACTTGCTCGAGAGCACGAAGGATCGGAGAAAGTAGAGTGAGCATTTAATTTCGCAACCGAGATAACGGATCAGCGCGATCTCCAGTTTCAGATGTTATTCGCCAACTCGAGTGAGTTACCACCCTTGATTTATTAACTCATCTTTCTTTTTGATAGGAGTGTTTAAATCATCAAGAACGTTGCTTGCCTCATCTTTGTCAACGTTGTAAAGCTTGAAGACTATAACATTGAGTTTCATCTCTAATTCGTCAATTTGGTTTTCGAGAGTCAAGAGATTTGGATCTGGATCGACATTCGAGTAGTTCGACTGGGCAGCGTCAAGGAACCGCCGTTCTACTTGATCTAAGATGTTTGGTGTTGTTTGTGCGCTATCTCGGCGAATGATCGGGACCTGGGTCTTCTCCAAAATGTCATCAAGTGTGTCGACGTGTTTTCGAGTATCGAACAAGTTGATTCGCATGGATAGAAGGACATGATCGCACAGGTTGCGATCTCTAAACTCGATTGTATATAATTCCTCATCAGTCCTGTCTTCACGACCATAGATTTTGAGTGTTCTATTGTCATCGCCTCCCTTAACAACAAACTTATCGAACTCGGCACTGAGTGCATCCTGTTCTTCGTCAGGATAGAATCCCACATCGCTTGTCCATGCTAAATCGAAGTTCCCCTGCTGGATAAACTCTTTATCCTGTTCAAGAATCTCTGCTAACGATCGATTGGTGTCACTGAGGTTTTCGGCTTGTTTTGTCCAAATAGTGGTTAATCGCTCACGATGATGTTTTCGGTCCATGAGTCGACCGACAATATCTAAGACGGTACGGATGTCCTCATCTTCGACAGTCTCTGGGGAAGGAACCGGAATTAATTGCAGCTGGGGCGCTTGGAACTGGAAGTCCCCATCACTCATACGGAGTGCGCCGAATAGACCAGTATACAAGAAATTCGAGATATAACTATTCAGAAGCCCAGCATAATATGTTATCTCTTCATTACTGTTGTAGAAGAAGTTCGTATCCACTGAGGCATAATTCCCATCAACATCTGGGAATGCCTCAATTTGGTCTGATACCTTCGCAAAGACGAGTTTGGGACTGTTGTACTGGTCCCGTCGAAGATCTGTAATAATCTCATGATTCGTATCTAATACTGGCTGTTCGTAATCCTGGCCACGGTGGCGTACCTCCTCAAACTCCCACGTGGAGACGAAAGGATCGACTCCACCAGTCTTAATGAACTTCTTTTTATTCTCGTTTGGTTCATCTTCACTAAGAGCGATAGTGAACTCTTCTGACTCGCTCGTAGTGCTTGACGCCTGTACAGTCCCTTCAGATCGAAGTTGTTCACACCCTTCAAAAATGTTCCAAAATAGTGATGTATCTCGTAACAAGAGGAAACTCCAAATATTCTCATCAAGCTTATCTAACGTACCATGATCGTGGATAAAGTTATACTCCTCATCCCCAAGCAGTTCCTGACTTGGTGGTTTGTTGAGGGTAACAGTCGCCTCAGACCCAAGAGCATTTTTCTCGTAATGAGGAATAACTGGGTATACACTTGGGTCTTCAAAAACATCGAGCTGGGATACATCCGTGATTTTTCGAAGATAGTTGTCCTCCTCCACGATGAAATCTCTGAAAGCCTCCGCATAGGGGATCGCCAAATGCTTATTCGGTACAATAAATGAGACACTTCCTCCCTCAACTGCGAGATTCAGACCCTGTTCGATAAAGGGTAAATATAGATCGAAGGCACGATCAGCAGAGTTGAATGCCCACCTCCAGAAGTCGTCTTCGGGATCGGAAAAGTATCGTCCTCGGTTGATCGCGTTCACATAGGGGGGGTTTCCGACTACACAATTGAATCCGGGGGATTCCGAAGGCGTTCCATCGTCATCGATGTAGGCGTGAAAAAACCCGAGTGGCCAATGGAAGGGGATTGTCTCATCAGCTACGTTAGAATCTAGATCAGAGTTTGACTCTGTGAAGTCTTCAAACGTACGGTCGAGGTCTTTTCTTAGATCATTTTGCAGATTAACTAATTCTGTCGCGGCATTCTCACGCATATGGTCGTCGATATAATGTTCGCGCAGATCAGACAATTCCTGGAGCTTATCATTGTGCTCATTCACCAACTCGTAACTGGCTTTATCAAACGGTAACCCAATCAGCGAATCGCCGTGCTGGAGGTTAATCTCCATATTGGGGAGTACATAGCCACCCCCATCCGGAATCTGATCATAACGGAAGTCATCTGAGAGCATCTTAATACTCTCCAACCAGATATTCACCTTTGCAACGGACAGTGCGTCTGCATCTTTATCAACGCCGTAAATATGACGAAGTAGAACCTTTGAAATCAGGTCCCGTTCGCTATCATAATTGAGAATACGGTACAGTTCGTTTATTGCTTCGGCGTTCGTCCGTTGTTCATCGGTAATCTCTAAAGTCCCTTCAAACTGAAGGTACTCTTGATTATCAAGAATCTCGATAATCTCCTGGTAGCACTCCCATATGGCGTCAACCGCTTTGATCAGGAATGAGCCGGAACCACACGAAGGGTCCACAACCTTAAAATCAATAAATTCATTAAGTGCATTTTTTGCTCGGTCAAAGTCCTCCTCTTCGATCGCAGATCGGAACTCGTCAACATGTTCATCAATATGCTTGCCAACCACTTCTTCAACCATATATTGGGTAACGTGCTTTCGGGTGTAGTAGATACCCTCCTCCTCACGACGTTCTGCGAGATACCGCTCATAGGCACGTCCAAAGATGTCTTCGTCTATTTGCCGGTATGGGAAATTCGTGATCCCCCTGTAACCAATTGCACTTTTTTGCCACTTTTCAAGGCCAAGGACACGTGGTAGCCGTCGATAAAGTTCTTCAATGTTCTCATCACTTTGCTCGAGGTAATCGTTTAACAGATTTTCCTCGAAAAGTTCTGTATCATAATACGCATAAAACCACTGGTTAACTTCGTTGAGAAATTCTTCCAATACTCGATTCTTACCGATACTTTCCCAATCTCGTTTCTTCTGCTTCCATCGTTTCTCAATCCAATTGAAGTCGATTAAAAAGTGATCGTCCAATGTTTGTATAAATATGAATTTATTTATGAATTTAATCACTCCTTCTGTCTGTTCACGTTCATTACACCAGTCTTGGAATTCCAGTGATTGGAGTTCATTTGTCCAGGAGTCCAAACTATCGAAGAAGTCCTCGCCCAATTGACCTCGTTCTGCTTGATGCTGAACTCGCTCAAGGTATTCGCGGAAATTTCCAACTTGACCTAGTCCTTCATATACCTCCTCAAGTTCATATGGCTCATCTGTAATCGGACCACCCTTACGCTGTTTACTGAAAAAATACCACTTATTCAGGTCAGTGAAAATAAGATATTCGTTGTCCGTCCTATAACGTTTTATCTGCTCCTCGTGATCTTTCCAATCGAGATCGACCTTATCAATTTCCTCAGTGGACCCTTCCCGTCGGTTGGCTTTGAATGGCGGTTTGATTTCTAGTAAAATTGGCATTCCATCTGCTTCAAGTTTGTAGTCAACAATACCTCGGTCGGCATCAATAGTAATCTCCGGACTCATCCGGCCAAACAGAGATCGACCGAGGATCGAGGCACTATTGACCAGTTTGTCCTTGAGAGCTGATTCAGGCTGTGCAGGAGGATCTTGCCTCAAATCATCCAAGTACTCGAAGACCAATTGATGTTCTACTAAGTCATCAACTTCGTCTAATTCGATAGAGTCTCTTTGAAATACGGTGTATAGATCTTCAACTACCTGCTCGAGTTCTTCATGATCGTCGGACGAAAGATCTCGAATAGACATAGAGGATAACAGTAACAAGATAGTAATAATCCTTATGACTGACTAACTCCCGATTCCATTCATCTAAAGCTCATGGGAGACTGAAATCTCGATAGTCTACAGAGATACAGGCTCTGGATGAATTTAATCCAGGGGTCGCACGTCGCGAAATTCAGTTTCCCGAATATGCACACGAGTATGGCTCAATCGTGTGTATAATCAAAATAGCCGGCCAAGAACGATACTGAGGATGCTGGCCATATCTTTCATCCTGACCGTAGATACGATCATTCCCAGATAGTACGAGATATAGACTCTGTGTTCACCATCCGGGTAACTGCGTTCTGAGTAGATATCTTACTCAGAGTCCTCAGTCGGCTCGAGTTCGCTCGCGTCGAGCTCCTCATTGAGGTAAGCTTCCCCCTCCTCAGTGATTCCATAGAGTCCACGAGAGATCCGTTCTAGCAACCCATATTTAGCAAGCACAGGACATCGATTTCGGGCGTGGCCAGCGCTAGGGCCACCGAGATCTTCGATTGCTGTTGGGGTTAGATTCCCATACTCACGAATAAGTTCAAGGATTTTATCGTCCGACGGGACCATCCACTCGGCTTCTTGGCGCATCTCATTTGTGGAGTTGGAAGCAATAGACATACGAATACTGGTTATGCGTGCTTTCTGGCTACTCGTGCATAATTGCTTGTGTTATAGTGCTATCCACTGACGACTCGTCAGTAAATTATATTAGTAGTCAGTGTCAAGTGGCTGTTGACCTGGCCCTTCTGGACCTGAAAGGTCCAGCGTGCTGGAGACACGCCGGGGTCGGGTCACCCTCTGCACGAGGCTTCCGACCATGCGAAATGAAAGCCCACGGGGCAATGAATATTGCCCACTAGACGATGGTACAGCTGGCCGATCGACTGGCCACGAGAACACCACCAAGAAAACGCACCCGCGTCAGACCGCGGGCGAACGGACGAGAGGTTGTACACCCCAGACTCGCCCATCCATACAGTTCCCCGCAGAAACACCTAAACGCCACGCCGAAACCACCGACGACGAGATCATTGTCGCCGGCGAGGACGCAGTCCTCCTCGAGCCGACCGGAGGTGACCGCGAATGAGCGGGGACACGTGCCTCCGCTGCGGGAAGGAAATGACCAACCGTCGCCTCTGCAACGACTGCCGGACGCCCCCACACGAATCAAACCTCGACCAGACCACCTCGCCCTCGAAATACGTCACCCAAACGGGCGACGGCTACCGCGGGACCTACACCGTCAGCGCCGACCACACAGTCACGATCTCGACGGCAGCCATCGACAGCCAGCACTGGCCTTCCACAACTGTCCACGCCATCACCCACAAGGACGGGGTCGCGATCGTCCCGCCGTCCGAGACCACCGATCCACTCGCCGAGTATACGCTGTGTACACGATACGATGGCGCTCGTATCGCGGCTGGCCCCGACGTCACCGACGAACTCGAGGTCGATCCAAACGACGAGGTGCGCGTCTACGACCTCGCGACCATCGACGACCGGGATGGGCTCCTGCTCGTCGACGCCGACGACGACCCTCGACTCGCGACCGACGGCGGCCACGATACTGCCCCCGACTCCGACCACGATCTCGAGCTTGTCCTCGAGTATACGACGATCAACAACCGACGGCGTCGAATCACGATCGTCCCAGATACCGGCGGCGAAGCCTGGCGAATTACCCACGAAATCCGCAAGGGTGAGTGGCGTGAAACCGGTCGGGAGCCGATTTCGGAGCTCACGATACACCTCGATAACGCCGACGCCGACCGCCCAGCCGAACTCACCAAACGACCCCACACCGTCGACGAACTCCTGAAACAGCGGGGTGAGACGCAATGAGCGACGACCTGCAGGAGTTCATCACCGCCCTCGAGGAGATCGACACCGACATCCACCAGCTGATCGAGGAGCTGTCGACCACCACCGACATTGCGACCTCTCGCCAGGCGGACGCACTCCAGCAACTGCACAACGCTCGCTCAGCGCTCAACCCGGTGCTTTTCGCGCTCCGACACCAGCAGGCAGCCTCTGCCACGAGGGAGTCCGACGCGATCACACTCCAGTGGGATCCTGATGGGACACCGCCTCGCCGCCTCGTCTTCGAACCCAAGAGCGAAGACGGGGAGTGGAGCTATCGGAAACTCGAGTGGGAGGGGACAGGCTGGCGACCGTGCGGTCGCTCTACCGTCGAAGACGTCGCAATCCGTGCCCCAACTGAAGCCCAGGCCCCTACCCCAACCGATCCTCCGGCGCTCAAGGCACTCCTCGAACAACTCCGGGGACAGTGGCACCGATCTGACCCGCCGGCACTCGTCTTCGATGCGACTGCCACAACCGAACAGGGGGTCGTCGTCGCCGTCGACGATGAACTCCGCTATCGAGAGTTAGACGCCGATGACTGGCAGGCAGTCACAAGAGACGGCCTGTACCATCACATCCAGCAGCAGGGCCAACCCACGCTGACGACCCTCGCTGAAACACCGCTTACCCGGAAGCACTTCACCACGAGCCCGATTGGCACTCTCGAGTCAAATTTGGAGCCGGACTCGGACTCACAGTCACCATGAGCTGCCAGTCTACGGTCACGACGCCGACCACAGCCGAATCGACGATCGACTACACCGCCACCACCCACCGCCAGATCCATGACAACTGACGAGACGCCTATCCCGAACGAGTACTACGAACAGCTGATCCCGCTCATCAGAGCCGTCGAATCGCTTCGCGAATCAACCGCCTTCGAGCACGACCTCTCGGCAGAGGAGCGACACACCGTCCGCCGCCTGCTCCATACGACCAAACGCCCGCTTGAAGAAGCCCGGGAAATCCTTCCCGGCCCAGAGCCAGGTGCCGAAACCAACTACCAGCGCGAACCCGACGAGTTCGACGACTACGAGGACGCCCTCACCCAGATTGAACGCCGGCTCGGTCGTCTCCTGCAGTGTGCGCGGAACGAACACCCCGACGAGTACCGCTACAGTGACTCCCCCGAAGACAAGTTCGAAACCGCCCTCGAGAGCATCACGGCAGTCCGAGATCTGCTGCCGGACGTCGACGACGAGAGCGAGGTCACGACCGACTTCGACGACATCAGAACCGACGCCGGCTACGACCACGTCGACGGACGGGGCCACGGTGATGGCCGCTGGCTCGAGTACCAGCTCCAGCGGGCGCTCCGGCGCTGGGGCTACCGCGCCGAAACCCGCCAGACGCTCTTCAGCCTCGAGATCGACGTCGTCGCCCTTCGCGAGGAGAAACAGCAGGAACCGACCGACTGGATCGTCGCCCAGTGCAAGGACTGGCAGAGCGGCACCATCACGCCGGGGACGATCTTCAGACTCTGTACGGTCGCCTTCGCCTGCCGAGCCATGCCTGTCCTCTGCCATACGACCGAGCTGACCACTCGCGCCGAGGAACTCGCCCGCCAGCTCGAGGTCCGCGTCCTCGAACTCGAAGACCTCGAGCGAGGGGAACTCCCCGCTCCAAAAGTCGCCAAACCCGCCGCAGACCTCCACGAGTGGGATCTCCAGTACCGTGTCCGAGAAAACCGCGGCGACTTCCCGTGGTTGCTCCGACGGGAACCGGGCAAGCACTTCAGCTACGTCCCCGGGTTCGAACCCGTCGGCAAGGACTGCGAGTACGAGCCGATCGATGACGACGATATCGAAGACGACACCCACCCGGCTGCCGGCCACTGAGAACAGCAGAGGTACGTCACGAGCCCGGTAGCCATCGTTGACCCGGGCTCGGGCCCCTGTCCCAGAACCCTACAGCAGCGATTGCTCACCAGCTTCCTGTCCGATTCCCACACCGAGACCGATGACTTCATCCGCTACCACACCGAGCGAACAGCTTCCAGACCCCCTCGCCGATCGCCTCGAAGCCCTCGAACAGCGGATCGGCGACCTCGAGCAAGCGGTAGAGCGCAAAGACGAGCGTATCGCAGATCTCGAGACCCAACTCGACCGGAAAGACGAACGCATTGCCGATCTCGAGCGCCGACTCGACCAGCACGACGAACACCTCGACGAGACCGAGAAAGCGTGTGAGCGCCTCGAGAGAGCGACTGCAGCAGCGCTGAACAAGGCGAGCGCGAACAAGGAGCGGGTGACGGAACTGCAATCCCGCGAACTCGAGAAAGGTGCCCACCTGCGTGAAGAGACCGTCGACGAACACGACGTCGAGGTTCCCGATGGCCGCCTCGAGCGGCTCACCAAGGACGATGGTGAGACGTACTTCCGACTTCCTGAGAGTGCGGACCCGCTCGACCGGGGAAACGTCTCGCTCGCCTACGGTGACTTGCTGCCGATTCAGCAACTCGCCAGGATGCACGACGAGATGCGCCGTGCAGCTGCGAATACGGTGCCGACACGATTGGCGGCGAAGCTCTGGCAGGCACGGGTCGACGACAGTGTCGGTGACAACCCCTGGGAGAACGGCTGCCGAGAGATCGCCGAGTACGTCAAGGCGAGTGATCTCAAGCATTGGATTCGTCGGCAAGAAACCGGTATCAGCGAGAGTTACGCGAAGAAATTGGTCTCGCGGGTAATCGACGCCATGCTGGATCTTTCGAAGCACCGCCTCGCTGTTCGGAAGCGAACGGAGCGCAAGAACGGCCTCAAGTACACCGAGCGACGGTTGATCCTTCCTGCAGATGCTGAGATTCCTGGCGAAACGGGGGGTGATGCATAGAAGCCGGTGACAGCTGGTGTCCTCGGATGACCGGGGACAGTGGTGGAGATGTGACCTCGAGAGGGACTTCGTAACTCTCTCAGAAACCTAACTCACAGGACGTACGCGGGTGTATGCGGGTTGGTTACCGGTAGGTGTGTTCCTCGAGTGGTTGTCGGTGGTCAGACTATCGGACAGAAATCGAAGGATGTTCTGAAGACAACAACTGTCACTGGAGACCACAATCGGTCACTCAGCTCCTGGTCACGCTCTTTCCAGAATCTCTGACCCCATCAACTCCTTCTGTGAGTAATGGACCTAAATGCTACTGAAAATCAGAACGGTTAATGTCCTTGTCACGATGTAGCGCGCAGTAGGAGCCAAGGGGAAATGGTCCGAACTATCGACATTCTCGACCTCGAAACGGAGGAACACGTCGCCACCGTCGCTGAAGACGGAACGATCGAGACGTTCGACTCAACTGGCGTGGTCGAGGAGGATCTTCTGAAATTGCTTGATGATAGCCGAGCCGTTCCATATCGTGATGCAGCACCGGAAGTCATCGATGGGGAAGAGGTCATTGTTGAGAAGCTACACTGGATCGAACCGGGCGAACAGGGATATCTCATGGTCTGGACGGAAATTCTTCCCTATCCGTATGGAGTTGACTGGGATGCTGTCGACACCGAGGCATTTGAGCAACCAAACCCGGAGTAGTGCATTTCCGACGACGCTGCGTCTGGTCTGTCCCGTCTTCCCCGTCGTGTGAACCGCCTCGGGGTCAAGCCCCGAGGCAGCCGGCCTACTCCGCCTGTAGATTCGTAAGCAGGCCGCTTCAAGTCTTGTCCTCGGTGTGGGTGTTGCCTGATTCCCATCCGAAACGTCCAGTTTGACCGAACGTTCCAGCGAGAATGTAAGTACCACGGAATTGATCGAGAACTGAAACCGGAGTGATGAGCTACCACGATACGACTATAACTAATCGGAAAATTCTTCTCTATGTTTCTGATGAAATTCTTCGATTGTATCACAGTCGTGCTCGTCTAGACGAGTAATGTATCCGCCAAACCGATAACGACGCCAACACTTCTGTCCATCAATATACACGGGATTTCCGTGAGTCTCGCTTGCTGGCTTTGTCCTGTCACGTGATCCGTGTTTTGTAACAGCCTTCTTATCGCATGCTTCGCAGACGAGGTTTGCATAATTCTGAGCAAACTCTGGATCGTATTCTTCGAACGGCTCTCGGCAAATAGCGCAGACGTCTTGCGACTCTCCCGGTGGAAACGTGACCATGGCTGAAAATGATAATATTATCTCAAGTAGTTCATGGCTGTTCCCTGTCTTTCGTTTCACCGTCACTGATTGTTCTGGACACTAACCTTGTGAACGGTCACGGGCGCGGTGGCCCGTGACTTCCCGTGGATTAGTCGGACACTCCCGCAACACCAACGGCAAGTGGCCTTGAGCGGTGCCGTGGGTCACGGTCGGCTGGTTCACACACCCCGATGCCTGCTGTCTCATCTTCCGCACTTGGGGAGAGCAGACACATCCATTTACACTTCGCAAAGGGAGAGGAGGCTGAGTCTCTTCTGTTCCGACGTGGTCGACTCTCCTCTAAGGAAAGGAAAACAGATTTCCGAAATTGCGATTTCCGAAATCGTGAGTTCTATTGAGAAGCAGGTTCGATCAGGTGTATGGAGCAATTCGTTGATCGGGAGGTCGAACTCGATCAACTCACGGACTGCTACGAGTCCGAGACGGCAGATTTCGTCGTGATCTACGGACGCCGCCGTCTGGGGAAGAGTGAACTGGTCCGTCAGTCCATCGCTGATCGGGACGACGCCGTCTACTACCAAGCAGTCGAGTCTACCGCACAAAACCAGCTCGAGCAGTTCGTGGACACAGCGACTGCACAATTCCCTTCACTGCGAAACGTTCGCCGGGACTGGGAAGCACTCCTCGAGGCACTTGGTGACCAAGACGCTGTTGTCGTCATTGACGAGTTCCCGTTCCTCATCGACCAGGATGAGTCGCTCCCCTCCCGGCTACAACGGGTCTGGGATATGGAGTTACAGGAGACTGGAATGACCCTCGTGCTCGTCGGGTCCTCGATTAGCGTCATGGAAGAGAAGGTACTCTCGGGGAGTGCGCCGTTATATGGGCGACGAACGGAAACGATCGACCTCAAACCACTCTCCGTCGCTGACGCACGCCAGTTCTTCCCGGGGTACGACCCTGAAACCGCTATCACCGCGTGGTCGATATACGGTGGGACACCGTACTATCTCCAGACAATCGATACTGACCAAGAGTTAGAGCAGAACGTCCAGCAGTCGATCCTCTCGGAACGAGGACTCTTGTACTCCGAGCCAGAGTTCCTTCTCCGAACCGAACTCCGACAGCCAAACACCTACTTCAGCATTCTCCGCGCACTCGCCCATGGCCGCCGAACTCCAAACGAAATCGCAGGTATGGCCGGCGTGGAGTCGAGCTCACTAAGCACGTACCTTCAGAAGCTTCGCCGGCTCCGCCTCGTCGAGCGACACATTCCCGTAACTGAATCGCCGACCTCGTCGAAACGTGGCCGGTATCGAATTGCTGCACCGCTGTTCCGGTTCTGGTTCCGATTCGTCTACGGCAATCAGGATCAGCTTCGGATGCTCGGTGAGAACGCATATGAAGAGCTTGTCGAGCCAGAACTCGCGGATTACGTGAGTTCGCTGTTCGAACGGCTCTGCCAGCGAGCACTCCCAACTCTCGTCGACCGACAGTTCCGAGACGTCGGACAGTGGTGGTTCAAGGAACACGAACTGGACGTCCTCGGCTTGACAGCGGAGGGACTTGTCGCTGGAGAGTGTAAGTTCACCTCCACCCCCGTCAGTGAAGGCGTCCTGTCCGACCTCAAACGGACAGCAGCCGAAGTGCAGTGGTCAAACCGACCCGCTGACGGGGAGCCGCTGTACGTACTGTTCAGCCGTTCGGGATACACTGATGATCTCAACCACGTCGCTGAAACGCGGGATGACGTTCGTCTCTTCGACCTGTCCGACCTGGTCACCACTGAGCGACCGTAGCGCCTGATTCAGCGATTCCGCTTCCAGAGTTTGTTTCCGTGCTGTATTAGCTAGACAGATCGACTCGAGTTTGAACACACTGGCCTTAGCAAACCGTTTCCGGAATCACTTTGACTAGAGTAGTCTTGTGAAAGCGATCCCCGAATCTATTTAGCAACGCTGTCGAAATCAATGTACAATGAAACGGGGGTACGATCTGCCGACAGACGCTCCCGGCGTTTACATGCCGGTGCGGACTGATCGGGGCGTTCCCTTCGGGAAATTCTATCGCCCCGACGATCTCCCCCCGGAGCTCACGCTCTCGGACGAAACGATACAGCTCGCCGAGCGAGCGATGCATGCGCTCGGACGATTGGATGGGTTCAGAGGGCAGGTTCAGGAAGCGGATACCGTTTTCAAACCCCTGCTCTACAAAGAAGCCGAACAGTCCTCGCAGATCGAAGGAACGCAGGTGACGACGACCGACATGTATCGGGCGACTGCCGGTGGTGACGTGTCTGCACGCAGCCGAGACGTACAAGAAGCGATGAACTACGTCGAAGCACTGCAATCGGTGAGCGAGCGATTGCTCGAGAGCGGGCGCTCGAGGGAGAACATCACTCTCGATCTGCTGTTGGAACTCCATCGAACCGTCATGGAAACCGGCCAGAGTGATGAGGACGATCCGTTGCCCGGAGAGTTTCGCCCCGATTACGCGTGGATCGAGGAGTCGACCGAACCGTGGCAGCAGTCGATTCGCTTCGTCCCACCGAAAGCCGAGATGGTCGAGTCGATGATGGAGGCACTGCTTGCTTACGTGCAGACGCCGTCTCGGTTCCCGGACATCGTCGACATAGCGCTCGTTCACTATCAGATCGAGACGATTCATCCGTTCAAAGACGGGAACGGGCGAGTCGGACGATTGCTCGCGATTCTCATGCTCGTTGCCTCCGATGCGCTCACGAAGCCGCTGTTCTATATGAGTTCGTACATCAAAGCAAACCGGGAGGAGTACACCGATCGACTACTGGCGGTCAGTGAAGAAGGAGCGTGGGAGGAGTGGATCCAGTTTTTCGTTTCGGGAATGTGTGATCAGGCCGAGGAGGTACTCGGTCGGGCCAAACTCCTGCTCGATCAGTACGAGGCGTATCAGGAGGCGTACAAATCCGCACCGGAGTCGGTGCAGCGACTCATCGGGGTGCTATTCGAACAGCCGTATCTCACAGTTCCGATGGCTGCAGAACGAATCGATATGTCGTACCCGGCTGCAAACACGGCTGTCGACAGGCTCGTCGACGGCGACGTGCTAATTCAGGTCGAGGAAAGAGAACGAAACCGTGAGTTCGTCGCCACGGATGTTATGGCAATCGTCGAACGGGACGCTGCTGAGCTACCGTCACCAGCTGAAGTACTACAGTAACGCTGCCCTTACCAGTGGCAATCGTGACAGTAGGTCTTGCAGCGTCCGCTGTCGTGACGGTCTTTCGATCGCCCGACGAGGCACTGGCGACGGCTAACCCGCCATATGCCAAGAGTACGGCCCCTCGCGTTCTGATACCGGTGGTTTCAGTTCCACTGCGGTTGGGTTGCTTATATGTTGCTCTGGGTTCAATACTGATTGTAGAGGGGCGGACACACCATACCCTGTCGCAGTCACACGCGCTCCCCCCTTTCACACCACTTTCAGTAACTCATGTCCACGGCGAACCCACCATCTCTCGGTACATGCCCGTTCTGCCATGCTGAGATCGCGACGATCGACGTGATCCTCGAGTACGAAACAGAAACGGGACCGGCAGTATACGCCGAGTGTCCGGAGTGCCGAGACGTCGTGAACCCACAATAACCGCGATTCTATGCTATTTGACGATATGAATCGGTTGCTGGCCCGGACATCCCAGACAGAAGTCGTCTACGAGTGCCGGCGCTGCGGAACCACTGTCGATAGTGATACCGAGACCTGTCCCGCCTGTGAATCAGAGGCGATCGTCGAGCACCGGATCTCCTGACACATGCCAGCAGAATACGACCGAATTCTGGACGTTGTGGCGGAGAACCCGGGAGCCACCATCGAGGATATCACGGACCTAGCACATGATCGCGGCATCACCGACACGGGTATCTCAGAGCTGCTCTCAAAAGCGGAGAGCGACAACGATCTGCTCGAGTTTGACGGACGGTACTGGGTAATGCGGACAGGCAAGTATCGGTTCCATCGCTACGATCACCCGGAAACCTGACTCTTTTCTCTTTCAGGTCTGTGCACCTCCCCAGTCTTAGTCCATCGCAAGCTCCGACTCGATTGTCTGTGTGACCGCTGTTTCGAGATCTACTGGTTGCGGCGTCTCAACAAATGTCTGGGAAGAAATATGGTGAACTTTGTCATGATGAATACAGAGAGTGAAGTCAGCAGTTGGCTATCATTTACTTCACAATATTCAGAATGAATGAATTGGCCAGTGGAACTGTGGACTGGTCGGGAGAGGGTAAATGAAGAGTGTCAGGTATGTTATGCGAGATCCGCGGATCGGAACAACCGATTGCCTACCCCGAGTGCGAGCGCGATCCACGCACAGAGCACAACGGCTGCAAACCATCCTTCCAGATAGAACGGCAACTCGCCTGCAACTCGATTCGACAGCAGCAATGTTCCTTCTTGCTCGAATTCCTCTGCCGGAATCTGCTCGACTGGCCACGAGAACAGCGCCGGTACGTGCGTATCTAGAATCGCCGACACCAGGTCTGTGAAGGCGAAGGCAGGTGAGAGACGCCGCAACAGGAAGTACCATGCTGGCGCTTGGTACCCTACGAGGCTGCCTTCGATCAGGTAGTGAATGCCGGCAACCAGTGGTTCCCAGATCACCGCGAACAGGAAGTAGGCTCCGATAGCACCGGCCATCGCTCGTCCTCGGCTCTCAGTCGATGCTGAGATACCGACAGCAATCCCGACGAACGTCACTGCAAACAACGTCGTTGCACCTGCCACAAGCACGAGATTGACGACTGCGACGGAGTCGAGTAGGAGGACACTAAGTGCAGTGACAGCCACGAAACTCCCGATCACGGCTGCGGCAATAACCCCGGCTCGCCCGATAAATTTCCCAATAAGGATCTCTCGTCGGCTATGTGGGAGGCCGTGAAGGATACGAATACTCCCCGACTGCCGCTCGCCGACCAATGCCATATATCCGACGATGAGCGCCAGAATTGGGAAGATCAGTTGACCGCCAATGCCAGCAAAAAACTCGATGAATTCCGTTCCGGTGGGACTTTCCGAAGCTGCTAGGTGCACGATCATCATCAAGAGCACCATGAACCCGACCCCGAGTCCAAGGATACTCCATAACATTCGGGAACGACGTACATCTCGAAACTCCTTATTGACGACCAGTCGGAGGCTCATTCTGCTCCCTCCTCAATTGTCTGCTGGGCAGGGCTGGTCCCAGAGTTATCTGACGGCGAATTGCTCCCAGACGAATCACTACTTGGGATCGTCTCGCTGGTTGTGTACGCTTCGAAGAGATCTGCGAGTGACGGTTCCTCCGTGCGGATATCGAGGAGCGTCGAGCCAGCACCGGCGGCGCGAATGACGGCGGTTCCCTTCGCTTTGGGAGCTACACACGCGATATCCACGACCGGCTCCTCGATTTCAGCGGTGACGACGCCCGGAATGGATGTGAAATCGACATCTGGAACAGGATCGAGCGTCAGTTTAAGTCGGTCGGTCGCATTCGCGGTCTCACGGAGCCCTGCAATCGTATCCACTGCGACTAACTGGCCGTCACGCATGATGCCGACCCGATCACAGACGGCTTCTACGTGTCCCAGCACGTGCGAAGAGAAGAACACGGTTGTCCCAGCCGCTTGCTCTTCACGAACGATTTCCTGGAGCCGGCGGACACCCGTCGGATCGAGACCCGACGACGGTTCGTCAAGCAAGAGAAGGTCCGGATCGCCTGCAAGCGCCATCGCCAGCGCAAGCCGCTGTTTCATTCCTTTCGAGTACTCCCCGACACGTCGCTGTCCATCCTCGTAATCGAGGCCGACGCGATCAAGTAACGCCGCTGGATCATCAGTACCGTCTTTCGAGTCGATAGCGAACTGGAGATGTTCGAGACCGGTGAGTCGAGGATACAGATCGTATCCCTCAGGGAGGATTCCGATCTGCTCGCGGACAGCCATCAGCTCCTCCGTCGCATCGTGGCCAAGGACGGATGCACTACCCTCACTGGGGTGGGCAAAACCCAGTAACTGATTGATCGTCGTCGATTTCCCGGCACCATTTGGCCCGAGAAAACCGAAGACCTCCCCTTTCTCAACAACCAAATTAACGGAGTCAATGGCGGTGTGCTCCCCATACCGTTTCGTTAGACCGGTAATCTCAATTCCTGCCATCACTGGCTCAACGAGGGGTGAGTGAATAGTCACCCAATCAGGACTTCTGAACGAGAAGGTGGAACTCCCCGTTCATTATACCAAGAGATGACACTCAACTATGGCTCGTACCCTTTCGGCCACTGATGGATCGCCACCGGACGCTAATCGAACAACAATCGCTGGGATTCTGGTCCACGTCTTGGGGATGTTCTTCGGGTTCGTCGGACCAGGACTCGTCTATCTGGTTTCGACTGCGTCCTTCACGCGCGCGAACGCTCAAAACGCCGTGAATTGGCACGTATTCGCTTTCGGAATGGGCCTCGTGGCGGTTGTGCTAGCGTTTGGACTCGGAGCCATCTCCGATGTTTTCGTAATTATTGGTGCTGCAATCGGCGTTACAGTAGCGTTTCTCAATATCATCTTCTGTCTCTGGGCGACAGTCAAAGCAATCCGTGGCGATGAATGGGAGTATCCGCTTGCTCCTACGGTCATCAACTCCCCAATCCAGTAGTACCATCATGAGTGAGACGTTGAAGTTCCTAAGTAGCGGTTCTGCCCGCCGGAACTTGATCGTGGGATACGCTATTATGGCCCCGATGTTCTTCAGCACCGTCGTCTGGTCAGCAGTCGTCGGGACACCCAGTTCAGATTTCGGCTTCGGAATCCTTTTTTCGTCGGTGCTGATGCTTCTACTGACGTCGATAGTCACCTTCGGGATACTGTATAAGGAGATTACGTCGATCAGAAGTGCGGAGATTCCGTGGAAACCGAGTTTGAGTCTGTATCTCGGCACACCGATCGGAGGTGGGCTGATGACGTATTTGATAGCAACGTATCAGTTCGGATCTGTCAACCCAGGTGGTGATGCCGTGTATGGATACACTGCGTTTCTCTGGGTGATCACGATCGTTTATATTTACCAGAAGCATCAGTTGATGTGAGTCCTGTGTATCGTTTCAGTAGAACTGTTACTTCTATTGCTGTCAGGAGTGGTTCGTCTCTGTGGTGGATACTGATACGGAAGCCACGGCTTCTGAGCCAGAACCTCGGGACCGAGGTATTTTCCGACACCGAAACAACACTAACTCGAAGGATGGCAGAGGATAGAGATGGCATGACCGCCGAAACGGTCGGCGAGTTATTAGAGGACGAGTATACCCGTTCGATCCTTGCAGAAACAAGTACACAGCCACTGTCGGCTGCAGAATTGGTTGACCGGTGTAACGCATCCTCGCCAACAGTCTATCGCCGTGTTGAACGTCTCCAAGAGCATAATCTGCTTGAATCTGAACAGAAATTAGATCCAGACGGCCATCACCATCGTCTATTCTCTGCCAGGCTCGAACGGCTAACGATCGAACTGACGGATGGTAGCTATGAGGTATCAGTTGATCGTACTGATGAGGACGCGATTGAACGCTTCACTAACCTCTACGAGGGACTCCGATGAATGGGTCAGAACTCACCGTAGAAGGCGGCTCGCTCGCGGCGGGACTACTCGCAATGAGTCTTGCAATGGCGACGATCATTATTGGGATTTGGGTCACATATGTTGCGTCCCAGGGATATCGACAATCGGGTGACCGGCCAGCACTGTTCCTGGCGGCCGGCATCGCATTGGCGTTTGCGGTGCATACGTTCGCGAGGATTGTCTTCCCAACGGCGGGTGCAGTGTCTCCCCTCACGGATACTGCTGCAGTTACGATTCAAATCGTCGGATTAGGATTTATCCTCTACGCGGTCTATGGACGACCTGAACACGCAGATGTCCGCATCCTGGGAGCAGTAATGCTTGGAGGGATTTTTGTATTCCTTACACCAATCATTGCCGTCGAAAGAACGGTTGTGGATCCGACAACCGCAGAAGACGGAGTTAACGGACTCGCAGCAGTCATCGGCGGGTTCGTCGCTACACAGGCATATCGAGGCTACCGACGATACAACAGCCGTCCAATGTTGCTGCTTGCTGCCGGAGTACTACTGTTGACTGTCGGATCCTTTGTCGGGGCTATCATGGTTGATACGTTCTCGGAGGCATCCGATGCAGGGGTGTTGGCCGTGGTGGGGGTTACCGAACTCACAGGCCTCGTCTTGATCCTCCGGTCGCTAACTCGGGACTAACAAGAAGGGTATACTGTCTCCTGTGCTGAACCTATGCTCTATAGTCAGCAGGCGAATTTAGTCATAATTCGGACATATCGATAGTCGCTTCGGTAACTCTTGGTCTGTATTCATCATGGCCTGTCCCACCAGTTACCGGACAGTACGCTGTTTTACTGGAAAGGCAAGAACAGAGGTAGCCTCGGAAATACCGTCGATATATTCCGGTGGCACCAACTCCAACGACTTACAGGGAGGAAGTGGTATCGAGATCAGTTCTCAACTGCTGTTGCGTCTGAAGCCCTGTATGGAACCGCTGAACGATCTTTGACTGATGCTCCGGACACGCCATCGGGATGAGAACCCCATCCTGGACCTGATCATGGGGTGTGACGAATTGTACGGCGCGAGACGGCAACCGGGACACGATACTCCGCCGGCTGGTCGATGATGCAGGAGATCGGCTGTGTCCCCGGACGCTAATCCACAGACTGACGAGAACTGCTTGAGGTGTCTATCACAGCTGAGGACAGGGATCGTCAGCTGATCCAGGAGGAGAAACGCTACGTCTTGCTGCCCGTCAGACTGGACGGCAGACTTGCACGCCTCACATCCGATCGCCGACAGCGGCTGGTGAACATCTGGTGCTGCCATCATGCATCCGCATGCCGGCACACAGGTAAGTCATGGGGTGTTACACCACGCTGCAACCGTTGGTGGGCACAACTTCCTCGAGTCCAGAAGAGCGCTCCGACAGGTGACCAGATGGTTGTGCGATATTGGCCTGTCTCTTCTCGACGAAGTCTTTGTCAACCAGTGTGTCGAGATTCGGGTAGAGCTGGCCGTGATGGAGCACTGTCTCGTAGTAGTCCTTGGGGACCGTTTCGCGGACGACGTTCGGATCCTCGACGAGTCGGTTCTGGTTGCTCGTTCTTTCCCCTGCCACTTATGCCCAGTTACGGAGGAAACGTAGAGTGGGTGTCGTCCCAGTCGAATTCATTCGTCCGGGTTGACCGGTCCTTTGTACTTCGAGGTCACCGTGTCTCCTTCTCTCCACTGCCAGTAGTAGTAGCGATTGTCGTTGATCTCTTTGATCGTGATCGTGGCCTTCATCGGGACGTCCTCCGGAAGATCGTCTGGTCGGTCGTCAATGTCGTCCTCAGCAGACTCTTCCTCGAGACGGGCTTCGCGCACCTTGTATTCGGCCAACGCTTCGGCGTAGCGGGCAATGTCCTGGAGCCGGTCCGGGGAGGACTCGTTGAGGCTGTTGACGAACTCCGTAGAGAGGTCAGCCGGTGGGGTTGGTGGTTCGTAGGGCATCAGCGATCCTCCTGTTAACCAACACATGTCCTTGATGCAAAGTTTTGTTGGTTAAGTTGGGCAGAAACGATACCTGTAACACTACTCGAAACTGGTCTATTTGAGAACTGATGCTATGAGAGTCTGCTAGGTCCCCAGAGTGTATGGAGAATGAATAGAGTGGTGAAAAGGCCGTCAACTAGGCGGTGCCCGGGTATAGTTGTCGTCGCGGAAGAGGGTGATAGTATAGATATCTAACAACTAATTAGTCATTAGATACCTCATCGCAATCCGAAAATCTAACAACTAATTAGTTGTTATCTCGTTGTAAGCCATCACCGTATGGAATTGAATGCGACAGATCGTCAGGTCCTTGCAAAACTTCGAGAAGGGCGATGTACACCACGTTATTTAGCTGACGAACTTTCTCGAGATAAATCGTACATCAGCCAGCGGTTGAAACGTCTTCGCGAGGAAGAGTATGTTGTTCGTATCCATCGAGGCCTGTACAAACATGCCAGGATCGAAGAGAGGACGATATCTGCAGCCAAAAAGGCCGAGTCCCTAGACAAACAAGAGTTACTTACTGCATCCGAGGCGCTAGCTTCTCCTGATCGTCAACCCCAACAGGAGATCCCAGCTGAGTTCGCAGTGCAGATCGAATTTAAAACTCCAGATATTAAAACGGCAGCTTCACAAATCAATCAGTCAGGCACTGCTGAAGAACAGGAGGTGTTGGAGTCGGTTTTCCATAATCTCCTCTGGTCGCTCCTGCAAGATGGCAGTCTGTCGAATAAAGAACTTCGTGATGCAGGAACCCGTATTGGCGAACACCTTTCCGATACTGATTTTCGAGATATCCAGCAGTACACTACTGCAATCAAACAGCAGCTAACTACCCATCCCAACATCGAACTCCAAATTGTCAATGGTTCCAGAGTTATAACATATTCTGATGAATCGATCGTCATTCATATCTGATTGAATCAGTCATTTAATCTCTTTGAAGTCAATACCATCCCCGGTACGGTAGTAGTGTACCCTTGGACCATAGGGAGTATCCGTCAATTGAGTATCATCCCATGACTTACCTTCCAGCTTTGAAGAAACAAGTATACCAACACCCGGTGAAACTTCATCGAAAAATTCGTCTATAAAACGATAGCCCGTTGCACGGTTTCGAAATTAGCTCCGACCTATCACAGTGTGGTCACTACTATCAGGAATAGTCACTTTAA
>NZ_VTAW01000097.1 GCF_008245225.1 Natrialba swarupiae | reverse complement strand
CCAGACAAAACGCTACCGCTTGCCACGCTCGCTGAATCTCTTACCGAGATTCAGCTCGAGGCCACTATCCTCGAGGAGATCGTCAGAAGCCTCG
This sequence comes from Natrialba swarupiae, assembly GCF_008245225.1. GTDB lineage: Archaea > Halobacteriota > Halobacteria > Halobacteriales > Natrialbaceae > Natrarchaeobius > Natrarchaeobius swarupiae. The sequence continues at coordinate 259 of NZ_VTAW01000097.1, read as the reverse complement.
ACGAGACGCTCGTCGAGGCGTATTGCGGGGAGAAACACGCGCGCGGAAACGGCGACCGCCGTTTCCAGCGCGCTGGCACCACGACACGAACAGCCGTTACAACTGCTGGAGAACACGAATTCACGCTCCACCACGTCAAAGATACCGCTGCTACTGAGGACGATCCAACCTACTTCCGGCCACTCGAGGATCTCGTCGAATTCGACGGACAACGTATCTATCAAGAGGATGTTTCGCTCCAGAGTACCGACCTCGCTAC
>NZ_VTAW01000091.1 GCF_008245225.1 Natrialba swarupiae | reverse complement strand
GAGACGGTCGCGACGTCGTCGGCGGTCGAAGCGATCTCCTCGACGGTCGCCGAGAGGTCGTTCATCTCGCCGTAGACCTCCTGGAAGCGGTCGCTCTGTTCTGCTGCAGCGGTCGCGATCTCTTCGGAGGAACGACTGACTTCGCCGCCAGCCTTTTCGATCTCTTCGACGCGGCCGGTGACGTCGACGCTGACGTCGTCGACGTCCTCGGCGAGAGCCTGAATGTCGACGATGGTGCGTTCGAGTTCGGCAACCATCTCGTTGAACGCGGTCGCGATCTCGGCGAGGGCCTCGTTGTCGACGTCCTCGTCGAGACGCTGGGTCAGGTCGCCGTCGGCGGCGACGGCCATCACCGCCCCGAACTCCGCCGCCTTTCGTTCGAGCCGGTCGGCGAGTTCCTCGGCTTCACGTCTGGCTTCGGCGGCCTCCTGACTCGCGGCTTCGGCTTCGGCTTTCGAGGCTTCGACGTCCTCGATGTAGCTCTCGAGGTCCGTCCGCATCGTCTCGAGTGATTTCCCGAGCGTGCCGGGGACGTCCTCCTCGAGGACGGGATCGTCGAACGCCTGTCTGGCGATGGCGTCGGACTGGTGGGTCGCCGTCTCGACGTACTGGCTGATCTCGCGGAACGAATTCCGGACTTGCCCGATTTCGTCGATTCGGCCGTCGGTGGTGATCTCGACGTCGGTATCGCCGTCCGAGAGTGCGGTGGCGTCGTC
>NZ_VTAW01000096.1 GCF_008245225.1 Natrialba swarupiae | reverse complement strand
CCCTCCTAGTTACTTACTATTTAGCGGACGCTCTCACGAACAGCTCAGTGTCGTCAAGTTGCTTTGTGAAGTACTGAGACTTCGTCGATCTCGACCAAGCCAACGAGATCGGGCGAAGGCGCATTGAGCGCCTTTATGAAGCGCTCGACGCGCTGATAGATCGTTTTGTATTGCACGTCGATTTCGAGCTGAAGGTGGTGAAGACTTGTATTGAACCCGAGAAACGCGCAAATTGAGAACAACCACTTTCTGAGCGCGACCTTCGAATGGGCGAAGATTGTGGTCCCGTCCCAAAGTCGTCTAGAGTTCGCCTCTGGTAGCTTCAGTTGACACCTCCATTGTGATGGCTGTTTTGGCT
>NZ_VTAW01000013.1 GCF_008245225.1 Natrialba swarupiae | reverse complement strand
CCTCCTCATTCCTCTCAAAAAGATGCCTCGATAAGTCGCCGCTGTCACGTGGTTTCTCGCTTAGCTAAAGACGGATAGTGGTGCAGATAATAGGATTGAGGCCTGTTTCGATAAGACAGGATATTACAATAACGACAATGTTACGAATGTCGTCCGTTGGAGCGAGGAAATCTTAGGCAAACAGTCTCCGAAAAGCTTCGAGCCATTAGATGACACAGAATCATTTGATGTAAGAGCGATAGTTGGTATATTCAACTCGAATCTCATCACATATTACTTCTCCCAATTTCTCGCAACTGGAACACTCCAAGGAAGCTATTCCAGTATATATCCAGACGATATCCGAAAGATACCGATTCACAACGCTTTGTCAGATAATAATAACTTAGTGGCGGACCTAGAAGATTTAGTCAGAGAGATAATGAAACTTCGAAAAGACAGAAGTTCGCTTAATCTTTCCCTTCTCGATCACTTGGGGACTTTCTCTAACGAGGTGGCTATTTCTAAGATAGGATTCAGCCAACCACCAGAAAATGCAGCCGACTCCATCCTCACTGACACCACCGAGGACCGCGAGAACCTCCGCATCGGCTCCGTCGAGGTCGTCCGCGAGTCCGACTCGAGTCTCGAGATCAGACTCACCGCGCGCTACAAACCCGAAAACGAAGACGAGTTCGAGACCGACCGCTGGGGGTACACCGAAACCGAGTTCGAACCCGCACTCCGGATTTCGGATCTCACCGAGACCGAAGCCGACCTGATCGAAGCGTTCGTCCCCGTCGCCGTCGAGGAAGCCGGCGGCTTCGCGAACTTCCGGGAAACCGCCACCAAGACCAACTCGCTCGTGGATCGCCTGCGGAAGCTCACCCTCCCCGCCGTCGACGACGTCAAAGACGGCCTCGAGAGCTACCTCGAAACGAAGGCTCGAGCCGAGGAACTCGAGGAGAAAATCGAGAAGACCGACGACCTAATCGATGAGATCGTCTACGAGTTGTACGGGCTGACCGACGAGGAAATCGAGATCGTCGAAGACGCTGTTGGTGAGTAACACCGCGGCCGACGAACTCGGATGTGACTCTCTCGAGCAGGTGATTCGACCGAACACCACGTTGAGCGAGAGAGTCCGCTACGGGATGTGTCCGATCGACGTGGGTGCCATGCTCGGTCGGAACGATCATTCCGAATCGTTGCTGACCGGGAGAGATGATGGGTAATCCTAATATTCGACGACCATGTCCATCAGAATTGATAGATTTTTTAGTGCCCAATCATGTGATGGGACAACATGAGGCCGCTCAGTGATCAGTGTAAAGAACACCTCGAAAACGCATTAGCGGAGGAGAACCCCTCCGAGAAGGATTTTTATATTCGGCAGGTGCTGCAGATGTGTATTAGCGACCATCACCCAGAAGAATACGGGCAACAGTAAGTTTCGTCCGCTCGAGTCGACCGCCCTCTCGGGTCGATGCGCCGAATATCGAAAGGGGAAAGCCCCCATCCCCCTCTCGAGATCGGATTCGTCCGGGTGGCGAGGAACCGGGATTACGGGCGAGTCCCATCGGCAGTTGACCGTTATCGATCCGCCGTCGCCGACGGCACTGGACGCAGTTGTGGCAACGACTGTGCGCCCGTCCCCGCCACAGACCCTAACGTCACCCACTCGAATATACTTGTCGGCCATCTGGTGGGTGATCGGATTTCACAACCGAGTATATTGAACGTACGGCACTCTCCAGCGCCAAAGCGTGAAAATTAGCCCGCCGACTGATCGATCTATCTGCTAACTTCGTTGAAAATACCTGTCCAATGTCGAGACAGCATCCGGGTCGACAAGGTTTTTCACGGGCGGTGTGTAATCACATACCATGGACGAAACGACCGTTCGACTGTTGTGTCCAGAATGTGGGAAAGATTGGCAGGTCACGCCGGGGGAGCTTCCGGCCTCGACCGAGATGTTTCACTGTCCGAACTGTCACGCGTCGCGTCGAACGGCGGAGTTTATGCGAACCGATCGAGACCTTCAGACGTTGAAACAACTCGGGTAGCCGGAACGTAACCGACGGGTTTTCGAATTCGCTGTTCCCGTTCGCAGTGGGCTACGCCGAGGGAAATCGACGGGTAAACCAGGTGTTTCCCGAATTCGGGGATGCCCAACAGCGTCTTAGACGACGGTTTCGCCCAGTCAGTTATCGGTTCGAATTGGTTTGCGATCTCGACAGTCACGAAGGCACAGCATAAGATGCATGGTAACGCGACTCAAGATAATAATATAACCCTGCAGTGGGTAGGAGTGGATGGTTATGAAGAAGCAGGAGCTCATTCACCTTCACGGACTTCTCGCGGAGGTATCGAACCAGTGTGCAGAGTGGAATGACTGTCAGATCGACCTCGAGGAGTACGAATCGCGCGGTATTCGACCGACATCGATCCACAAATCGAAAACGGACCACAAAGCAGCCGTCTTTGCGCTCGCCGGTGGCATCACGACCAACATGCGCGAGGACGAACAGGAAGTCGTCGCCGCAACCGCTGACTGAATCTCGCGTCGTATTCTCGGGTACACTACCCACCGACTGGTGAGACCGTCTCTCTCGTCTCGCTGGAATCTCGGACGACAGTGTCTCTGTCCCCCAGAGAGGAAACACTACGGAGTCTCGCCACGACGGAGCCGAGTCGTCACGGAACGCTCACGGACATCGTCCGTCGGAAACGAGCGATTACTCGACGAGATCCTCGAACTCGGGGAGGATTTCGTCCGACTCCGACTCGTCGTCGTTCGCCTTCGACTCGTCGTCGTCGGTCTCGGGTTCTTCGTCGTCGGTCGACTCCTCGTCTTCGATCGTCTCGATTTCCGTAACCTCGAGTGGGATGTTCTCGAGGCGTTGACCGATCTCCTTTCTGGCGATGCGCGAGGCGTGTTCCTCGCGCTCGACGTTGAAGACGGTCATCTCGAGCTCGAGAGCGACCAGCGCCTCGTCGGCTGCGATAAACGCGGGTGGAAGCTCCTCTCCCGATGGGGACGTCCGTTCGCCCATATCGATCTCGACGTAGTTTAAGTCAGGGTTCAGCATCTCGCCCGTCTTCGAGATGGCGATTCGGATCGCCTCGTCTTCCGTCTCCACGTCGAACACCGGCACAGCAGCTTCGACGACAACCCTGCAGTTCATACCCAACTGTTGGGTCGCCTGTAGTATGAAGGTTCGCCCCACACCCCCCACATCGGCGGACCGGTGATCTTTTGGACGACCCACGCGGTCGTTCGCACATGACCGAGACAGCCGACGACGACCCCGAGGAGGGGGGCGAGGGACTCACGTACGCCGAGACCGGCGTCGACATCGAGGCGAGCGAGGACGCGACCGCCGCGTTGCTCGAGGCCTTTGGGAGCGACCTGCGAACCGAGTACGCCGGCTTGGTCGACATCGGCGACCGGTATCTGGCGCTTGCGACCGACGGCGTCGGCACGAAACTCCTCGTCGCCGAGGCGATCGAGGACTACTCGACGATCGGCATCGACTGCATCGCGATGAACGTCAACGATCTCGTGGCGGCGGGCGTTAGGCCCGTCGCGTTCGTCGACTATCTCGCGATCGACGATCCCGACGAGGAACTCACCAACCAGATCGGCGAAGGGTTGGCCGTCGGCCTCGAGACGGCCGACCTGACGATGCTCGGGGGCGAGACGGCCGTCATGCCGGAGGTCGTAAAAGGGTTCGACCTCGCGGGAACCTGCGTCGGTCTCGCCGAAAAAGACGCGGTACTCGAGGGCGAGGCCGCCGTCGGCGACGTCCTCGTCGGCGTTCCCTCGAGTGGCATCCACTCGAACGGGCTCACGCTCGCTCGCGAGGCCGTCACCCGCAATTACGAGTACACCGACCCGTTCCCCCACGACGAGAGCCGGACGATCGGCGAGGAACTGCTCCGTCCGACGCGGATCTACACCGACTTGCTCGAGCCAATGGGCGACCACGGCGTCCGGGCGGCGGCCCACGTCACGGGTGGCGGCTGGACCAACCTCCTCCGGATGGGCGAGCGCCGCTACGTGATCGACGATCCACACCCCGCCCAGCCGATCTTCGAGTTCGTCCAGACGGAAGGCAACGTCACCGACGAGGAGATGCACCGCACGTTCAACATGGGGACCGGCTTCGTCGTTGCACTCCCCGAAGACCGGGCCGGGGCGTTCGTCGACGAGACGGGCGGCGAGATCATCGGTCGCGTCGAAGCGGGCGAGTCCGTCGAGATTCGCGGGCTCTCGCTTTCCTGAGCGTCTGTTCTTCTCACACGTCGACGCGTTCTGACAGGACTGCACTCGGGACGTGTCGAACGGAGTATGTTATCGATCGAACAACACGTGAACGCTATGCCCGCAATCGTCGCCAGCGGCGTCGTCTTCCTCGCGGCACGTCCCCGAAATCGACCGAAGGTTTCCGGCTAAGACCGTCGATATTTTCCCGTTTAGGTCACTGCGGCGGCCCCCTCACTGATCCGCTTCGCTCCCTTCGCTCAGCTCCGATTCCGTCGTCCCCGTCGCCACACGAATCGCGTCGTACTCCTCGTCGCTGTAAGCGATAAATCGAACCCCCTCTAGCGTCTCCGGCTCGTAGCCGTCGATCACATCGCCGATGATCGCCGCGCCATCGGCGAGGTCGAAGCCGGCGACCCCACAGCCAAGCGCCGGCAAGACGAGCGAGCGACAGCCCAGTTCGTCGGCCGTCTCGAGTGCGTTCCGCGTCGAATCCCGGACGCTCTCCGCGGTCGCCTGCCGGTCTCCGTAGTGGGCCATTGCGGCCGCGTGAATGACGTACTCGGCGTCGAGATCGTAGGCGTCCGTGACCACGACGTCACCGAGGTCGACGGGTCCCTCGTCCATCGCCTCCTGATTGAGTTCCTCGCCCGCCTCCCGGCGGAGTGCGCCGGCGACGCCCGACCCCATCCGCAGGCTGGTTCCCGCGGCGTTGACGAGCGCGTCGGCGGACTGTGCTGCGATGTCTCCCTGGACGACGTCGAACTCCATGCAGGGCGATACATCCTCGACGTGGTTGAAACTGTGGCCACCACAGCACCGGCTCGGTCGGGTGTCGACTACCGTAACTCACGTCGCCGTACGCACCGACCCGAACCGTCACGTCGCCGTGCGAACCAGACCTGCGCCAGTCGATCTCACTCCTCGAGAAAGCGCTCGCGTACCGAACGCGCCGCCTCGGAACCGTATCGATCGACCAGCGGGCGGAACGTCTCGCCGAGTGCCCGCATGCACTGTCTCGTCGAGTGATACTCGAGACGGTCGGCGACGGCCGGCCACGCTCGGCCCTGGAGAACTCGCAACACGAGCAGGCGTTCCTGGCGATCCTCGAGTGCGACGGAGTCGGGAGTCTCCACCAGATATCTGACCGCGAGCGCGCGAAATGGGCCCGGATCGACGTCGAACAGGCCGGGGCCGTAGGCCGCACCGGCGACGATCCGCCACTCGTGGTCGGAGAGTTCGAGCGCCGGCGCGGCGCGCTCGTCGACGCTGCCCAGGAGTTCGCGGACGGTGTCCGGCTCGAGATCGGCGAGGGCGTCGGTCGAGAGGGCCGAAATCCGGCGGGCGAACCACCTCGCGTGCCGATCGTGAAGCGCCCGACCCCCGTCGCTTGCTGGTCGAAGCATGAGCGCCGAGTGTTTCCCGCTGGCGTCGTTTCGAGTGCCCGAGACGTGGACCGTCCGATACCCGTTCTCGCGCCAAAACGAGAGGAGGCCGGGCGTCGCGCCGAACCCGGTTCCGAGCCAGTCGACGGAGTCGTCCTCGTCGGCGGTCCCTCCACGGCCTGCGAACTCCGCCTCGACGCACTCGAGGAGTTGCGAACCGAGTCCTCGCCCACGCGCGTCATGGTGTGTGGCGATCCGGACGATCCTGATCCCACGAGGGCGTCCCGCCTCCTCGTCTCGAAGCTGGCTCGTGAGCACGTCCGGAAGCATGTTCCCGCGTACGCGTCCGCCTTCGTACATCGTTTCTCGCGTCTCCGCCGAGAGTCCACCTTCGCGTGCGAGCAGGGCAACGCTGGCGACGTGTCCGTCGTGGACCAACGCCCGAGTCTCGAGGTTTGGAGCGTCGAGCAGCCGCGCGAGGTCGTTGGGTTCGGTCCGGTAGTGGGCGAGGACGAGCAGGCCAAACGCCTCCCGGAGGAGCGACTCGTCGGCGAGCAACTCGTCGGGCTCGAGACGGCAGTACTCGACGGTTTCCGGCTGTGCGTCCGCGACGAGGGGAGCCACCGGCGGTCGCGCGTCGAGCAACAGCGCCCGAAAGCCCCAAACCTCGAGTGGATCACCCGCGGCGTAGCGGATCGGCTCGACGAGCGTTCGATCGACGACCTCGTGGTCGCTGTCGGCGAGTCGGTCGCGAAAGCGCACCGAGAACCCTCGGCCCGCCCCCTCGTAGCCGTGGGTCGTCGTCGCGAACGCGATCCGATCCGCTTCGAGGAACGCCTCGAGCCGGGAAACCGGAAACGCGGCCGCCTCGTCGACGATCACGACGTCCGGTGTTTCACCCCGTCCGTCGATCCCTGAGCCGTCTTCGTCCGTCGGGGTGCTCTCGCCGACGGCGGCCGCGGGCTCGAGAAACCGAACGCGACCGCCGTCGACCGTCTCGAGGAGCTCTGACTCGACGATCGTCGCGGCCTCGAGGCGGTTACAGAGTTCGCCGGCACGGTCGAACACCTCTCGAGCGTTTCGTCGATCGGGTGCCGTGACGAGAACGTCGGCCCCGGCGGCGGCGAGTGCGCCCGCAGCCAGCCCGGCGGCGCTCGACTTCCCGCGACCACGGTCGGCCTGGAGGACGAGCGCCCGCTTCCCGCTCCCATACCCGTTCTCACACTCCCGATCGCCCTCGCTCTCGCTTTCACCCGCGAGGGATTCGAACGCGGCGACCGCCTCGGCCTGGTCGTCGGTCAGGCACGCGTCGTACGTTTCGGGCGGGAATAGATGCTGGTCGGGCGACAACCGTTGGTGGCGCGAATCCGACGACTGCTCGCCGTCGGTCGCCGGATACCAGCGCGGGGCCGGATGCGTCAACCCGTCGGCCTCGAGTCGGCCGCTCGTGAGGTCGACGACGGCGATACCGCGGTGGGCCCGGAGGGTGTCGACGAGTCGCCGTCGAAATCGACCCGTGACCTCGGACAACGAGAACGGCGGGACTGCAAGCGACTCGTCGAACCCGCCGCGACGATCGGGCCAGTCCTCGAGTGACGGGACCAGCAGGATGAACAGGCCGCCGCCGTCGATTGCGCCGAGAACGCTCCCGAGCGCGTTCGGTCGGAGACCGCCGTGGGTGTCCAGCGCGACCGCGGTTCGGGTCGTCCCGAGCAGTTCGCCCGCTCTCGACTGGGAAACGCACTCACAGCGCAGTCGATCCTCGGAACCGACCAGCGTCGTGTCCGTGATCGGGATCGGGAGCGCCTCGAGGGCCGACTCGAGGGCGTCGTGTCCCCGTTCGCGGTCGCCCGCGAGCACGAGCGCTCGCCGCTCGTTCGTTCGCTGCGCTTCGTCGAACAGCGAACCGGCGACCGAGGCGACGTTCTCCATCGGTATCCCCGGTTTGGTCGTTCGACGGTAAGATACTGCCGGACTGGCGGAAACCGGCGGACGGCACTGACTGGCCTTTCGCTGAACGCGACGACGGGAAACGTGTGTCTCCGAGTAGTTGCTCGTTAGAGATAGTGGAGACGAGCGCTACCGTGGGGAGGAATCGCACGGCTCCGATAGTTTGAACACGCTTTTAAGGGGGGCAGCGCTACTCCGTACTACACCCTACGCGGGGTTGATGATGCTCCTAGCCTTACAGGACTTCCGCCGGCTATCGTGTCGGCACGGGATGCCCAGCGTCCCGGACGGCAGGGGAGCGCGAGCCCACGTGTAGGAGAGGTGAACAACCAATGGCAGTCTACGTAACCACTGAAATTCCAGCCGACCTCGCCGACGACGCCCTCGAGGCGCTCGAGGTCGCACGAGACACCGGACGCGTAAAGAAAGGAACCAACGAAACGACGAAAGCGATCGAGCGCGGCAACGCCGATCTCGTCTACGTCGCCGAGGACGTCTCTCCCGAAGAGATCGTCATGCACCTTCCCGAACTTGCAGACGAGAAGGGCATTCCGGTCGTCTTCGTCGAGACCCAGGACGACGTCGGCCACGCCGCCGGCCTCGAGGTCGGCTCGGCCGCCGCAGCGATCGTCGACGCCGGCGAGGCCGACGGTGACGTCGAGGACATCGCCGACAAGGTCGAGGATCTCGACTGAGGTGACCGAAGATGAGTGCTGAAGAGGAAGAAACCGGATCCACGCCCGCCGAGGTCATCGAGATCGTCGGCAAAACCGGAATGCACGGCGAGGCCATGCAGGTCAAGTGCCGCATTCAGGAGGGCGAGAACCAGGGACGAATCATCACCCGAAACTGTCTCGGGCCGGTCCGCGAAGGGGACGTACTCCAGCTTCGCGAGACCGCCCGCGAGGCGGACTCCATCGGAGGTCAGTAACCAATGGTCGAGAAACGCACGTGCGACTATACGGGCGAAGAGATCGAGCCCGGCACGGGCATCATGTACGTCCGCAACGACGGAACCGTGCTCCACTTCGTCGACTCGAAGGCCGAGAAAAACTACAAGCTCGGTCGCGAACCGCGCGATCTCGAGTGGACCGCGGAAGGTCGCGCCGGGAAAGGCCCCGTCGAGACGGACGCGGACGTCGAGGAGGAACCAGACCAGGAGGACGTCGTCGAAGCCGTCGACGAGGACGACACCGAATCCGCCGACGGTGAAGACGTCGAAGACGACGACGCGCCAGCGAACGCCGAATCGGACGAGGCGGAAACCGCCGAGCGCGACGACGAGGAAGACGACCAATGAGCGACCACGAACGCACGTTCGTGATGGTCAAACCCGACGCGTTCGCACGCGGGCTCGTGGGCGAAGTGATCTCTCGGCTCGAGGAGCGCGGGCTCAAACTCGTCGCCATCAAAGTCGAGAACATGCCCCGCGAACGAGCCGAAGAACACTACGGCGAGCACGAGGACAAGCCGTTTTACGACGACCTCGTCGACTTCATCACCTCCGGCCCGGTCGTCCCGATGGTCTGGGAGGGCCAGGACGCGACCCGTCAGGTCCGCCAGATGATCGGCGAGACCGATCCGCTCGAGGCCGAACCCGGAACGATCCGGGGCGACTACGCGCTCGATCTCGGTCGGAACGTCGTTCACGCCGCCGACCACGAGGACGAGGGCGCAAACGAACGCGAGATCTCGATCCACTTCGACGACGACGAACTGATCGACTACGATCAACACGACGCCGGTTGGCTCTACGAGTAGCCCCGCCCGTCGAACCAGCTCCACCGCATTTCTACCCGGCCCAGTAAGTGTATTATATAACACAGGTACTCGTTCCGGTAGACGTAACATCTAATGTGGCGGCTGGTGAACGGGGTGTTGGTGGTTTCGAATGGTAACTTATGGTAGGTGGTCCGTGAATGCGTGAAGCCGAACGGGAGTCGACACAACTATCAACTGATACGACTCCGTCGCTCGACGTCGTTTTCGACCTCCTGTCGAATCACCGTCGTCGATACGTGCTGTACTTTCTGTACGACCGCCCCGACGGCGTCGCGACGCTCGAGGAGGTGACGGACAACGTTGTCGCCTTCGAGAACCGGGAGGAGGGGAGTGAGTTAGTTTCCGAGATCGATCGACAGAAACTGGAGATCCGAACGGAACTCCAACACGTTCACGTGCCGAAACTCGAGGATTCGGGGGTTCTCGAGTACGACCGCCGCAGCGAAACGGTCAGATACTGGACCCAGCCGACGCTCGAGGAGTGGCTCGAGCACGCCTACCACAAGGAGTTCGCCTGATACTGGTTGACGTACCTCTCTACCGCCGCACGCGGAGAACGGGCCCCCGGTGCGGCGGTGCTGACCGACAACAGATCGTATGAGATGACGAGAGCCGTCGAAACACGCATGTGCGGACCGGATCGGGTTGAAAGGTTTAACTTGACGTTCGTGGTGGGTTCTGACGGAGTCGACTCCCCACGACGTAATTGTGGGGTATGGTATCGTTTCACTCCTCAACACTTAACAGGAGAGATAGCATTACAACGAACAGGTGTTTACCAATGACTGACCACGAACTTCCACCACTACCGTACGATTACGATGCGCTCGAACCGTCGATCTCGGAGCAGGTCGTGACCTGGCATCACGATACCCACCACCAGGGCTACGTTAACGGTCTCAACTCCGCCGAGGAGACCCTCGAGGAGAACCGCGAATCCGGCGAGTTCGGCTCTTCGCCCGGAGCGATGGGCGGTGTCACCCACAACGGCTGTGGACACTATCTCCACACGCTGTTCTGGGAGAACATGTCCCCCGACGGCGGCGGCGAGCCGGAGGGCGAACTCGCCGACCGCATCGCGGAGGATTTCGGCTCTTACGACGCCTGGAAGGGCGAGTTCGAGGCCGCTGCCGGCGCTGCCGGCGGCTGGGCCCTGCTCGTCTACGACCCGGTCGCGAAACAGCTGCGTAACCTGGCGGTCGACAAGCACGATCAGGGCGCGCTGTGGGGCGCACACCCGATTCTCGCACTCGACGTCTGGGAGCACTCGTACTACCACGACTATGGCCCGGACCGCGGCAGCTTCATCGACAACTTCTTCGATGTCGTCAACTGGGACTCGGTCGCCGACGAGTACGGGAAGTGCGTCGACCACTTCGAGTAAGCGACGACTTCGTCGATCTCGATTTTTCTCGAACCAGTCGGAAAGCGACTGCCACACCGACGACCCGTACACGGCGTGGAACTAACACAGGATATCGGGATTAATCCACACGCTTTTGCCACCCGTTACCCACTCACATGATTTATTGTCGGGGACGATGAGAGGGCGTGATATGGCTGTCGAGGGCGATGAAACGATCGAGACCGACCGACTCGAGCGGAATCGGGGCCGAACGTCCGACGACGCCGGCACAGGACTGGCCGCGGATCTCGAGACAGCGTGTCGCGGTGACGTCCGATTTGACGAGTACACCCGAGTGCTCTACGCGACGGACGGCAGCATCTACGGTGCACAGCCGGCAGGCGTCGTCTTCCCCGTCGACGTTGACGACGTTCGTGCCGCCGTCCGTGTCGCAGCCGACCACGGCGTACCGATTCTCCCTCGAGGCGCGGGGTCGTCGCTGGCCGGACAGACGGTCGGTCCCGGCTGCGTCGTCCTCGACCTCTCCAGACATTTCGACGATATTCTCGAGATCGATCCGGAGGCGAAACGTGCCGTCGTCCAGCCGGGGGTCGTCCAGGACGACCTCGACGCCGCGCTGGCACCGGACGGACTCAAGTTCGCACCCGATCCCGCCTCCTCGAACCGCGCGACGATCGGCGGCGGAATCGGCAACAACTCGACGGGCGCACACTCGGTCCGGTACGGGATCACGGACGCCTACGTCGACGAGTGCGAGGTCGTCCTGGCCGACGGCTCGGTAATTCGCACCCGCGACGTCGGTATCGGCAGCGACGAGTGGGGCCGCATCCTCGAGAGGGACGACCGCGAGGCGGCGCTCTACCGGACGGTCCACAGCCTCCTCGACGAGCACGAAGCGGAGATCGAGAAACGGTATCCAACCCTCGAACGCAGTGTCAGCGGCTACAATCTCCAGAAGGTGATCCGGACGACCGACGACGGCGAGCGGGTGATCAACCTCTCGAAGCTGATCGTCGGCTCGGAGGGAACGCTCGGAGTCGTCACCGAGGCGACGCTCTCGCTGGTGACACGACCCGAGGAGACCGTCCTCGCGCTCTGTTGGTACGACGACTTACTCGAGGCGCTGTCGGCCGTCCCCGCGGCGCTCGACCTCGAGGCCAGCGCGGTCGAACTGATGGACGACGAGGTGTTCCGACTCGCTTCGGAGTCGGCGGAGTACGCCGAGTACGCCGATCCGGTTCCCGACGACACCGAGGCGGCGCTAATGCTCGAGTTCGACTCGGAACTGTTCGACGACTTCGACGATGCGCTGGAGAGAGCACGCACCCGGCTCGTCGCTGACGGAGACGCCTTCGGACTGCTCGAGGCACGATCCTCGACGGAACAGGAGCGACTCTGGAAGCTCAGAAAGGCCGCCATCCCGCTTCTGATGGGGATGGAAGGCGATCCGAAGCCGTACCCGTTCGTGGAGGACGCGTCGGTACCACCCGAGGAACTCGCCACCTACGTCGACGGCTTTCGTGAGATCCTCGCGGACCACGACACGACCGCCGCCTACTTCGCCCACGCCGGCGCGGGGACGCTCCACATCCGGCCGATCCTGAACTTAAAGGAGGGCGAGGGCGTCGAGAAGATGCGATCGATCGCCGATGACGTCACCAACCTGGCGCTCGAACACGGCGGTTCGTTCTCGGGCGAACACGGCGACGGCCTCGCGCGGACGGAGTTCAATCCCAAACTCTACGGCCCAGAGCTCTGGGCGGCGTTCAAGACCGTGAAGTCGGCGTTCGATCCGGAGTGGCGGATGAACCCGGGAACGGTCGTCTACCGGGAGGAAACTCCGACCGATATCCGCGAAAACCTCCGATACGGCCCCGGCTACGCCTCGCTCGAGCCGCGGACCACCCTCGATTTCGATGAGGATGGCGGCTTCTCCCACCTCGTCGAACTCTGTAACGGCTGTGGCACCTGCCGCCAGACCGACGACGACGTGATGTGCCCGACCTACCGTGCGACCGACGAGGAGATCGCGACGACCCGCGGGCGAGCCAACCTCCTCCGGGCGGCGATCAGCGGCGAAATCGATCCCGAGGAGCTGTACGACCAACGATTCCAGGAGGAGGTCCTCGAACGCTGTATCGGCTGTAAGGGCTGTCAGAGCGACTGTCCAACCGGCGTCGACCTCACGAAGCTCAAAGCCGAGGTGGCCCACCAGTACAACGAACGAACGGGAATCGATCTGCGAAAGCGACTGTTCGCGAACGTCGACAGGGTCGCCGCCCTCGGGAGTGCGTTCGCCCCGATCGCGAACCGCGCGTCGGCGCTTCCGGGTGCCAGAATCGCCCTCGAGCGAACGGTCGGAATCGCTGCCGATCGGACACTGCCGACGTTTCGCCGCGAGAGCCTGGTTTCGTGGTTCGAGGGACGTGGCCCCGGGGTCGCCACCGGCGAGGCGACGCGTGGCGTCGTCCTCTACCCCGATACCTACACGAACTACTCGAATCCGGAGCCGGGGAAGGCGGCCGTTCGCGTCCTCGAGGCGGCAGGGGTGTCCGTTCGGATTCCCGACCTCGGCCCCACGGGTCGGGCCGCCTACTCCCAGGGGATGCTCGAGGAGGCCCGAGCGCGCGGGGAGGCGCTGCTTTCGGACCTGGAGCCGTTCCTCGAGCGCGGCTGGTCCGTGGTCTTCGTCGAGCCCTCGGACGCGTCGATGATCGTGGACGAGTACCGTTCGTTGCTCTCCGGGACGGTCGACGAGGAGCGCCTCGAGCGACTCGCGACGAACGCCTACGACGTCTGCGAGTACGTCGATCGACACCGCCTCGAAGAGAGACTCTCGTTCGCCATCGACAGCGGCCCCCGATCCGACGGAGTCGCCTATCACGGCCACTGCCATCAGAAGGCCCGCGGGACGGATCACCACCCCGTCGGCGTCCTGGGCCGGGTCGGATACGACGTCGACCCCGTCGACGCCAGTTGCTGTGGCATGGCCGGGAGTTTCGGCTACGAGGCCGACCACTACGAGCTCTCGCAAGCGATCGGTTCGCTGCTTCGCGAGCAACTCGAGGGGCTGGCGGGCACGGCGACGGAGTCTGACCCTGACCGCATCGGGACGGCGTCGGCCGCGGCGGCCGACCGGGCTCCCGCGCGGGTCGACGGCGGGTCGGTCACTCGCGACGCGCCATCGGTGGTCGCACCGGGAGTCTCCTGTCGGACCCAGATCGGCGATTTCGAGGGATACGAGCGACCAGCACATCCGATCGAGATGGTCGACCGAGCCCTCGAGGACGGGCCGTTGATCTAACCGACCATCTCGGTGGGGACGTCGGAGTCGCCGGACGGCCACACGCCAGCTGGCTAACGCCCCGTCGTCCGTCCGCCACGCAAGGAAACGAACGATTTAGGCGCTCGAAACCGATAGCTCGGCGTATGCCAGTTCCGAAATCCGAGTTCGACCAGTTACCGCCCTGTGAGTTCTACACGCCGGAAGAGCTGCTCGAGGACGAGCAGATGTACACCGTCTACGAGATCGCTCGCTTGCTACAGGGACTCGAGACCGACGCCGACATCGACCGCCAGACCGAGGATATCCTGCTCGACTGGGCGATCCCCTGGGTGATGGTCAACGCCGACGATCTCGTCGTCGCCGAGCCGCGAAGCGACGACGAGCCGGGATACTACGGATTGAAACCGGCGGCCACGACGGCCGATGGGGAGGGCAACGACGAAGACGAATGATCGTCCTGGTCGTCGGTTCCGACCGCGTCGACGCCGGGAAAACGACGTTCTCGGTCGGCTTGCTCGAGCGAACCGGCGCCGCCGGCTACAAGCCCCGCGCGGGCAACGACTTCTGGTTCGACCACGACGACTGTCAGCGTGCGCTCGCCGATGGACGACTGTACGGCAAAGACGCGACGCGACTCGCGGACGCAGAGGGACGCTCTCGGGACCCCGAGTCGCTCAACCCGGTCCATCGGCTGTGGCAACCGAACCCCGCCGGCGGGAGCGGGCTGTTCGGCCGGGCGGACCGTGAGTTTCTCGTCGACAGGGTCGGTCGACCCGCCGACGGAGACGTGACGTTCGTCCGAAACGCCACCGCCGATATTCCGGCGACCGTCGCCGACGCGCTCCCCCTCGAGGAGGCGATTCCGATCGAGACCGTCGAGGAGTTCGACGAACTCGCAAAGCAGTCATACGTCCCCGAGTTCGAACGGCTGGCGACGGAGATCGACGCCGCAGAGATCGCCGTCGTCGAGTCCTACAGCGACGTCGCACGGCCCCTCCAGGCGCTCGATCCGGCGTCCGTTGCCGCCGTCGCGGCGGTCGAACCCGGCCGGGCACGGATCTACCGCGGTGACCGCTACTGTCGCGCCTGCGAGATCGCCAGTTCCAGCGCGATCGACGGCCGCCTCGAGAAACGCGTCCCCGACGTTCTCGAGTATCTCGATCCGCTCGAGCGCGTCGGTCTGCCGGCGCTCGGAAGCGACCGACGAAGCGAACCCGAACGGATCGCCCGGGCCTACGACGAGGCCTACGACGCGCTCCTGGAGGCGGCTCGAGAGACCGTCGGGCGGTGATCAGGACGAACTCCGTCTCGACGGACCGGTTTCGTCTGTCCTCCGTGCTCGAGTCGTTTTCGTCCGCCCATGCGCCGGGAAACAAACGGATCACAGCCGTTATGAACACTGAGTGGAACAACCGAGTAATGAGACGACGAACGGTTCTCGGTAGCGTCGGTGGTGGGATCACGCTCGGACTGGCAGGCTGTCTGACCCAGGACGGCGAAAACGGAGAGACGGGCTCCGGATCCGACGTCGACGACTCGGACGAATCCCCGACAGACGACAGCACCGATACCGACGACGGAACGGAGACCGACGGGGAGGACGACGAGCTCTCGGGGACGCTCCAGGTCGTCACCTACGAGTCGATGATCGACGGGGAAAATCCGGCCGGTCCGTGGCTGAAGGAGGCGTTCGAGGACGCATATCCCGAGGTCGAACTCGAGTGGGTCCAGCTTCCCGACCAGGGAATCAACCACTACGTCAACCGCGCCGACGAGGGCGTCGAGATCGAGCCGGACGTCTACTTCGGTCTCAACATCGACGACCTCGTGACGGTCGACGACAACCTCGAAGACGGCGGACTCTTTCGGGACCTCGACACCGACGAGATCGATCGGGCCGACCGGATCCGCGACGGCCTCGACATGGGTGACCCCCACGGTCGCGTCCTCGCCTACGATACGGGCTATATCAGCCTCGTCTACGACGAAAGCGAGATCGACGAGCCCCAGACGTTCGAGGATCTGACCGAGCCCGCCTACGAGGATGCCCTGTTGGCCCAGAACGCCCAGACGTCCGATCCCGGACAGGCGTTCTTGCTGTGGACGATCGACGCCTTCGGCGAGGACGGCTACCTCGACTACTGGGCGGACCTCCGCGAGAACGGCGTCCGGGTTCTCGACGACTGGACGGAGTCGTATTACGGCGCGTACATGGAAGAGGACCGTCCGATGGTCGTCTCCTATTCGACCGACCAGGTGTTTGCCGTTGCGGAGGGCAACGACCTCACCCGCCACCAGGTTGGATTCCTGAACGACCAGGGGTACGCCAATCCGGAGGGGATGGCGGTCTTCGAGGGCGGCGACACCGACCTCGCCTACGCCTTCTTCGAGTTCGTCCTCTCGAGTGACGCCCAAGCCGAAATCGCCGAACGAAACGTCCAGTTCCCGGCCGTCGAAGAGGAGTACGTCGACTTGGACGAGGAGTTCGACGAGTACGCCTACGTCCCGCCGGAGGCCGTGACCGTTGGCTACGAGGACCTGCGGGGCAACGTCGACGAGTGGGTCGACGACTGGGCCCGCGAGTTCGCCACGCACTGACCGGGCGCTAGCCGTGTCGCCCCCAGGACGGTCCGACGTCGCCGACCGCGTTCGAGGCTGGTTCGAGATACTTTCCCGCCGACTCGAACCGGCTCGACGTCGATTCACTTTGCTCTTTCGTCGACTCGAGCCGGTTCGAGGCTGGCTCGAGCGCCGAGCCCTGTGGCTGACCGCGCTCGTCACGACGGGCGTCCTCGCAGTAATGTTGTACCTGCCCGTCGGGGTCGTCTTCGTCGAGGCCGTCCTCGTCGACGGAACGCCGACACTCGATCACTTCGCCGACGTCCTCACCGACCCCTTCTACTTCGGGTTCCTCGCGGACGTCATCGCGGACCCCCTCACGGTCGGAACGCACCTCGGCGCGCTCGCGGGCTGGCTCGCCGGGGTATCGATCTCGGTCTCGCTCGAGTATCCCGTCCCAGGCGTCGGCGTTCCGATCCCGTGGCTCGGCCTCGAGACGCCGGGCGTCCGGATGGGGCTGTTCGGCTTCACCGCCTACCAGGCGGCGCTCTCGACGGTCGCGAGCGTCGCCCTCGGCCTCCCCGCGGCGTACGTCCTCGCGAACTACGAGTTTCGCGGCCGTCGAACGCTTCGCTCGCTGACGATCCTGCCCTTTGTCCTGCCGGGGATCATGGTCGCGGTCGGCTTCTACGCGATGTTCGGGCGGGCGGGAACGCTCAACACGATTTTCGGTCTCGCTGGGATCGGTCCGTTCGCGTTCGTCGAGGCGAACCCGCTCGCGATCGTGATCCTCGCCCACGCCTTCTACAACGCGCCACTGGTCGCCCGGATCACCGTCGCGGCCTGGGAGTCCGTCGATCGTCGGGCCGTCGAAACGGCCCGGAGTCTTGGCGCGAGCGAGCGCCGTGCGTTTCGCGACGTCGTCGTCCCGCAACTCGCGCCCGCGGTTCTCACCGGTGCGTTGCTGACGTTCATCTTCACGTTCATGACGTTCCCAATCGTGCTCGCGCTGGGCGGCCTCCAGCTTGCGACCGTGGAGGTCTGGATCTACGACCGCGTCCAGCGCCTGGACTACGCCGAGGCGGCCACGCTCGCGATCCTCGAGACGATCCTCTCGCTCGGGCTCACCTACGCCTACCTCCGGTACGAGTCCGCCCGGTCCGGGTTCGCCAGAACGAGCGCGTCGCGGTCGGTGGAGCCGCTGTTTCCCGATCTCCGAACGGCGTTCACACCGAAACGCCTCGGCGTGCTCGCCTACGGGCTCGTCGCGCTGGTCGTCTTCGTCGGGCCGGTGGCGAGTCTCGTCGTCGGGAGCGTCACCGACGGCGGCGGCTTCACCCTCCGGAACTACGCCTTTCTCCTCGAGCGCCAACTCGAGGGAGCGACCTTCCAGACCCGCCCGCTTCCGGCGATCAGAAACTCGCTTCTGTTCGGCGTCGCGACGCTTCTGATCGCGGTTCCGATGGGCGTCACCGTCTCGGTACTGACCGCGCGGGCCGGCCGCGCGGGGACAGTCGTCGACGCCCTCGCGATGCTCCCGCTTGCGGTCAGCGGCATCGTCTTCGGGATCGGCCTCCTGCAGGGACTGGTCTTCGGCATCCCGCTGCCCGGCGGGTGGCGATTCCAGGTGACTGGCGCGGTCGCCATCGTCGTCGCCCACGCCGTCGCGGCCTACCCGTTCGTGACGCGAAACGTCTCGCCGTTGCTCTCGAGTCTCGACCGCGCGATGGTCGAGTCCGCCCGGGCGCTCGGGGCCTCGCGCTACCGCGCGCTGGTCGACGTCGAACTGCCGCTGATCGCAAGCGGTGTCGTCGCCGGCGCGGCCTTTGCGTTCGCCATCTCGATCGGCGAGTTCTCTTCGACGGTGATTTTGGCGGGCGGAAGCGAGAGCTACACCATGCCGGTCGCCGTCGAACGCTATCTCGGACGCAGATCCGGCCCCGCGCTCGCGATGGGGACGCTCTTGTTGGTCGTGACCGCGGCCAGCTTCGTCGTCGTCGACCGTGTCGGCGGGAGGTACGAGCCGTGACCGAACTCCGTCTCGAGGGCGTCTCGAAACGGTACGGCTCGGCCGAGGGCGGGACGAGCGCACTCACTGGGATCGACCTGACCGTCCGCGACGGCGAGTTCTTCACGCTGGTCGGCCCCTCCGGCTGTGGGAAGACCACCACCCTCCGGACGATCGCCGGCTTCGAGGTGCCGACCGAAGGGACGGTCTCGTTCGACGGCGAGCCGATAACGGATATCCCGCCCGAGGGCCGCGACGTCGGCGTCGTCTTCCAGAGCTACGCGCTCTTTCCGCACATGTCCGTCGCCGAGAACGTCGGCTACGGACTCCAGTTTCGCGATCCGCCGACCGGGACGACCGTCGACGAACGCGTCTCCGAGTTGCTCGACCTCGTCGACCTGTCGGGAATGGGCGAGCGCTCGCCCGATCAGCTCTCGGGCGGCCAGCGCCAGCGCGTCGCGCTCGCTCGAGCGCTCGCACCGGAGCCCGACCTCCTCTTGCTCGACGAACCGATGAGCGCACTCGACGCCCGCCTGCGCGAGTCGCTTCGCCTCCAGCTCAAACGAATCCAGTCCGAGCTGGCGATCACGACCGTCTACGTCACCCACGATCAGGAAGAAGCACTCGCCATCTCGGATCGACTGGCCGTGATGCGAGACGGCGAACTCGAGCAGGTCGGCCGACCACAGGAGATCTACCGGGAGCCGGCGACGCGGTTCGTCGCCGAGTTCGTCGGCGACAACAACGTCCTCGACGGGGTGGTTCGCGACTCCGAGGTTCTCCCTTCCGGCCGTAAGCGGGGGCGAACACGAGTCGACGTGGGCGACACAGCGTTCGAACTCGAGGGCGTTTCCGAGGACGCACGACGAGTGAGCTTCTGTGTCCGTCCCGATTCGCTCTCGCGGGAGGCCGACCGGAACCGCTTCACCGTCGACGTCGAGACAACTGAATTCCTGGGCGAAAGCGTCCGCGCCCACGGCAACTGGAACGACATCCCCGTTGTCTTGCGACTCGAGGAGGTCCCCGACGACACCGTAACGGTCGGATTCGCCCCCGACGACGTCCATGTCGTCGAGAGATGGTAGCCCCTCAAGCGCTCGGACAGAGGGAAGTGTCCGGGGCGAACGACGGAACCAGTCGACTCCAGGCTACATCTGCCGGGCCATCCGCCCCGCCAGTTCGACGTGCTTTGCAGGGTCGGTCGACACGCTCGGGCCGTGACCGGTGTGCATCTCCGCGAAGTCGTCGTCGATTCGCTCGGCCAGCCGGTCGATGCTTTCGATGAGCGTCTCGCGATCGCCTTCTTCGAGGTCGGTCCGGCCGAAACCTCCGTTCTGGAAGACGAGATCGCCGGCAAACAGGATGCCCGCCTCCCTCGAGTACAGACAGAGGTGGTCGTCTTTGTGACCCGGCGTGTGAACTGCGACGTACTCGTGATCTCCCAACTGGACCGTCTCGCCGTCCTCGATCCCGTGGTCGACGCCCGGTTGCGAGGGATCGAATCCCCAGACGTCGACGTCGAACGCCTCGACGACCGTCTCGAGGTTGCCGACGTGGTCGGGATGTGTATGCGTGAGGACGACCGCCTCGAGATCGTCGGTGTTCGCTCGAAGCCCGTCGACGACGTCGAAATTCGCGCCAGTGTCGACCAGGACTGTCCGATCGCCGTCGACGAGAAAGGCGTTGCTCGTAAACGCCTGCACGCCGGCCGCGAGGTTCGTGATCATACGCCTCAGTATGCAGGCGGTCGGTTTGTGCGTGTCGACACGTCCCGGTACCAATCACGACACAGAGTGACGAACAGCTATTCACAAGGATTTTTAGCTCCGGCACGTAGTGATAGATGAATGAGCCGGCCGGTTTCCGTCGGGTTCGTCGTCCTCGTCGTCGTCGTCTCGCTGGTCGGTGTCACGGGATCGGCGGCGGCCGGTGGTGTCCACGACTACGCCGCCAGCACGAATCCGACGACAGGGGAAGGTGCGGTAGCCGCGTCCATACCAACGGCGAGTCAGTCCGACGTCGACTCCCGAGATTTCGATACCACCACGTTCGAGATCGTCGTTCACGAGAACGGAAGTGCGACGTGGACGTTCCGCCACGAGCAACGGTTAGACGGCAGCGACGATACGAACGAAATGGTCGCACGCGAAAACTTTCGCGAGTTCGCCGACGGGTTCGAATCCGACGGCGACGATTTCGGGCTGTACGAACGGTTTCGGGATCAGGCCGAAGCGATGACCGAAACGGGAGCGAGTGCGACCGACCGGGAGATGGAAGCGACGAACTTCAATCGCTCGGCCGGTATCGACGAACAGCTCAACCCGGTGGGAGTCGTAGAGATGTCGTTCCTCTGGGACGGCTTCGCGGCGACTGACAACGGAACCGTCATCGTCGGCGACGTCTTCCAGGATCTCTACATCACCGACGATCAGTCGATCGTTGTCGTCGCCGACGACGACCTAACGTTCCAGGCCGCCGAACCCGAACCGGAGTACGTCGGTGCCTCACTCGAGAACGCCGACTCGGTCACCTGGAGTGGCGAACGAGAGTTCCTCGACGGCCACCCACGCGCCGTCCTCGAACAGCCAGAAAGCGAGACCGGAAACACCGGCGGTGGCGGCCCCGTCTCCGGAATGGGCGACGGTAGCGACGACGGACCGCCCTGGCAGCTCCTCGTCGTTGCACTCGTCGTCTCGCTTGCAGCCGGTGCCGGCGTCGTCCTGTATCGTCGCCGATCCGAGGACGCCGACCGCGAAGCGACCGTCTCGTCGACGGCCACGCCGGTCGAATCCCCAACCTCAAGCGACCAACCAGTCGACCCGCCCGACGACTTCCCGGAAGCGGAACTGCTCAGCGACGAGGACCGCGTGGTCAACCTCATCCAAGACAACGGTGGGCGGATGAAACAGGTCAACATCGTCGAGGAAACCGGTTGGTCGAAGTCGAAAGTCAGCATGCTCCTCTCGGATATGGAAGACGAGGGAACCATCAGCAAACTCCGCGTCGGCCGCGAAAACATCATCAGCCTCGAGGGCTTCGAACCCGAAGCGACGAAATCTCCCTTCGACGAGTGACCGACAGCGGCCGTGTCACGACTGCCCACTCCCGATTCGAAACGGAATCCTTAAACACAAACCCGCGTAACGAACGAATGCACACGAGACGCGCTCCGATAGTGTAGTCCGGCCAATCATATTGCCCTCTCACGGCAATGACCTGGGTTCGAATCCCAGTCGGAGCACTCCAATCCCTTTCTCGTCTTGCGGCTTTGGCCTGTGGCTAACCTGAGGTGAATACGATGCTACAGAGCAAACACGTAATCGAACCCGTGTTATCCCGACGCCGTCTTGCGGTTCATGTTGCTGCCCCGGCTATTACGTTCGACGTAAGGTTCAGGGAGAGTTCATGACCGATCTTGACGGTATATCGGTTGTCACGGAACCATGCGAGGAATTGCTCAATGAACGTCAGCTATCTGATTATCGTTCCCAGCGTGAAGACTGTCTCAAATGGTTGCTCACGTTCGGGAAGAACCAGACAAAGTCAGCGGGTATGCTTTCGAGACGGTGCGGGCCAGAGCATATCGGATGGACATGTTCCATCGATTGCTCTATTGAAAGTGGACGACAGCGGCGATGCTAGGCTGTGCTTGGGAACGGAATGAAGTCGAGAAGAGGAAGATATGGCAATTAACCTCCTCGACGAAGCGGTCGCTGGGGTCTGAGCTACGTTCACTCGGTTGGTAAGGCGGGAGCGGCGGGACGGCCTCTACGACGGAGTTGGGCCTATTCTAGCTCTTCGGGAACTGGTTCCTCGAATTGGAGCGCCTCTTGGACGGCATCAGGAAGCGACGGTCGTGGAGCCGTTTCGTGGCGGCGAACCTTCTCTGATTTGTTCGTCTCTTCGTAGACTGCCCGGGCAACCGGGACACCGCGAAGGAAGTTGTGTTCGTACAGTACTTCGACCCCACGTTCGGTCGGTCCCCAAAACCGAGACGGCAGATTACGTGTGGATATGTTCGGCTCGTGGACGTAGACGTCCACGAGACCAGCTTCCTGGAGCGTCTCGAGTTGATCGAGAATCGCTCCTTCATTTTTCTGGATCATGTAGGTGAGTTCGGCAAGCGACGCGAGATGGTGAGGATGGCCCAGCAGGCACTGGACGATTAGGTGACGAGTCTCCTGGGAGAGTAGCTCCCGCATTTCGCGTTGCTCGGCGAAAGGATCGTCGAAGACATCGTCCGCCGTATGGCTCATAGTGGACTGTAGCATAGCTCTGCATTTAACGATTTGGGACAACTAAGTGAGTACATAGCCTGAATAACTAAGTTAATCAGAAGACGTATCACTGTACTAGTTATCGAACAAAATATGACGACTCCATCTGTACCGCCGAACGCCGGACAAATCATGGGTGCTGTCCGTCGCGCTCTGTGCAACGTTGATCTCACACCGACAGAAGCGAGGGATATTCTCTCGTGGGCACAGGACGAACTCCCAGCCATCTACGAACGGGATCAGACGGCGTATCTCGTCTTAGGAAGTTATCGGTCACCCTATATCCGCCGGGTGCGGTCGGTAAGTGACCGACTCAACCGCCGCTACGGGACCTATGCATTCCTGATCGGTGATCTGGACGATATCGATGTCTCACGACTTCCCGAGTTTCGCGTCAAGTTTCATCTGACAGCGGCACTCGCCGACTACATCACGACAGTTATCGAGCAGGATGCAGGCGGCGAGATTAACGAACTGGGCAAACTTTCGGAGACGGAATATTTCAGGAAGGCGTATGTTCTGCCGCGAGGCTACCGGTGGGACACAGAATCGAATCTTCGAGACAGGGAAGACGTACTCGCTGCAGCGGCTCAAATCGAGACCGCAACTGGTACTGGCGAGGAAACGAAGCAGTTCGAGCTATCGAAACTTGTCGATCGAGCCACTGCGGCTGGGATCGATGTGACTGTCGGTGAGCTCACAGAGTGGCTTACCGATCATGAGTTAGCGGTTCCCTCCTACAGTTGGGTCCAGTTGAACGATTTCAGATTGTTCGAGTTACAGGACCGGTGTTACCCGTGGCTAACCGAAGATGAGTTGGTGGAACGAACAGACGAATTACCAGGTTCTCCGCGACCTCAGTGGGAGGAATAACTCTGTCTTGATATATTTAGAAAGTCTTTAGCGCCAACTTGACGACTCGTCGTCACGATGCCCTCCATCCCCCGTTCGATTCGGACGCTCCTGCTCTCGCCTGGGACGTTCTTCGAGGAACGACCACCGGCCGAAACGCTCGCGGTCGCGGCGGGTGTCGTCGTCGCGCTCGCGATCGCTCTCGTGATCGGCCTCTCGCTTCTCGGGACGATATTCGCCGGATCGATCGACGCGACGGTGACGATGGACAACCCCGACCGGCCGCCGGAGTGGGTCTGCGATCAACACGGTGACGACGAATCGCCACTCGCCGACAACTGTGACGAACCGGCGACGGTCGAACGCGACGCGGGTGCACTGGCCCAGGAGACGTTCCACGAGTACATCCCGTACGCGCTGATTTCGCCGTTTATACTGTGGATTTTCAGCGGGATCGTGCTGTTCGCCGCCGGCCGCCTCGCTGGCGGAGATCCCTCGGTCCCGGGATCATTCGCGCTCGCGGGTTGGGCCGCGGTTCCGGAATTCGTCCGGCTCGGCGCAGTTATCGTCGGGTTCTGGTTCGTCCTCCGGGACGTCACGATCACCGATCCCGACGCCCAACTCGGCGTCATCGAGGGAGCGGTGGCCTCGCTCGAGCCGATCCTGCAGGTCGTCTCGCTTCTGGTCTTGCTCTGGCAGTGGTACCTGCTCACGTGTGGTCTCTCCAGAGACGCCGACGTTCCGTGGGGAACGGCTGCGGTCGCCGTCGGCGTTCCGCTGGCGCTTTTGGTGCCGTTCGCCGTGTTCGATAGTAGCCACTGAAAGTCAATGTACACCTGATCGCAAGGTGGCTCCGCGATCAGTGTGTCATTCGTTCCAGTGGCTACTATAGGGGACGTCACGGACTACCGCACTTGCGGTCGGTAACTGGCGTTTCTCGCCACGTGACCGGCGGCATCCCCCCGCCGTCCCTCACCGCGGCGGAGACGTTCCACCTCCCAGAAACTTAGGCCCACCAAAACCTTTTTAGATTTAGGGTCACCTAACCTCTCGTGATGGACGTACCCGCCCGCAGGGAGAATCAGGACGACGAAGAACTGGAAGAACCGACGACGATCGTAAGCAGCCACGAGACCCGGCCCGGCAAGCACGTTTTCACCGAACGAGACAACACCGACGGCTGGATCGCGACTACCGTAACTGTCGATCTCGAGCCCTGAGACGCCTGTTTACCCTGTTTCGGTCGGAGAGGCGATGCCGGTCAGTCCCGTTCCTCGAGGAAGGCCTCGATCCGTCCCAACGCCTCACGAAGCTCTTCGAGGCCGGTCGCGTACGAGACTCGGAGGTGTCCCTCGCCACCGTCGCCGAAGACGTCACCCGGAACGACGGCGACGCCTTGCTCGCGGAGAATTGCTTCAGCGAACTCCTCGGCGGTCCAGCCTTCCGGAACCTCGGGGAAACAGTAGAACGCACCTTTCGCCTCGAAGACGTCCATGCCGATCTCGCGGAACCGCGAGAGGACGAACCGCCGCCTGCGGTCGTACTGGTCGACCATCTTCTTGACCTCGTCGTCGCAGGACTCGAGCGCCTCGAGGGCGGCGTACTGGGCCGTCGTCGGCGCGGAGAGCATGGTGTACTGGTGGATCCGGTTCATGGCGCCGACGACGTCTGCGGGGGCGAGTGCGTACCCCAGTCGGAGGCCAGTCATCGCGTGGGCCTTCGAGAAGCCGTTGAAGACGACCGTTCGCTCGCGCATGCCCGGCAGCGTCGCGATCGAGGTATGCGTTCCACCGGACGAGGTGTCCGACCCGTCGACCTCGTAGGTGAGTTCGGCGTAGATTTCGTCGGAGAGGACAGTCAGATCGTGCTCGCGGGCGAATTCGGCGACCGGCTCGAGGTCGCTCTCGCGCATGATCGCGCCGGTCGGGTTGTTGGGGTAACAGAGGACGAGGAGGTCGGCTTCGCTCGCACCCGCAGCCTCGAGTGTCTCCACCGTCAGTCGGAACTCGTCTTCCTCTCTCGTCGGGACGGGGAGGACCTCGCCACCGGCGAAGACCACGCCGGGCTCGTAGGAGATGTACGACGGCTGGGCGATCGCGACCGTATCGCCGGGATCGACCAGCGCGCGAAACGCCAGATCGACGGCCTCGCTCGCGCCGGCCGTGACGATGATCTCCTCGTCCGGGTCGTAGCCGAGGTCGAACCGATCGGCGGCGTAGTCGGCGATGGCCTCCCGGAGTTCGCGCTTGCCCCGGTTTGCCGTGTAGGAGGTCTTTCCTTGCTCGAGGGAGGCGATGGCGGCGTCTCTCGCCGCCCATGGCGTCGAGAAGTCGGGTTCGCCGACGCCGAGCGAGATGACGTCGTCGCGCTCCTCGGCGATCTCGAAGAATCGCCTGATACCCGACGGCGGGACCGCATTCACGCGGTCTGAGAGTTCGATCGTCATCGTCGGAGATCAGGGGGAGTACGAGAGTCGATCGTCTTCTTCGCCGTCGCCGAGTTCGATCCCGTTTTCCTTGTAGGAGGTCATCACGTAGTGGGTGACCGTCTGGGTGATCTCGGGGACGGGGGCGACTTTCTCGCTGATAAATTGCGAGACCTCGCGGATGGAGTCGCCTTCGACCTCCATGTCGAAGTCGTAGTCGCCGCTGACCAGCCGCAACGCGGTGACCTCCGGGAACTGGACGAGCCGTTCGGCGATGTCGCCGTAGCCCGTCTCGCGGTCGAGGCGCACGTTCAACTCGACCTCGGCGCGAACGCGCTCGTCTTCCAGCTTGTCCCAGTCGACGACCGCCTGGTAGCCGCGAACTACGCCTGCTGCCTCGAGTTCCTCGATTACTGCCTCGACCTCGCTCTCCTCGAGGTCGGTCATTCGCGCGATGTCCGCGGTGGAGTATCGCGCGTTCTCACGAAGGGACTCGAGCACGTCGCGTTCGCTCATACCACTGCGAAGCGCGAGCGCGAGTAAAAACGTTGTTCTTCGCTCGTTAGACGAGAAGGATCGCCGTCAGCCGCGGGTTCGACCGGGTCACCGGGAGGGCCGTCCGCTCTCGATGGGTACGACGGCCCCGATTCGAGTTGAAGCGGCGTTCGAAGGAAAGACCGACACGAGACGACCGCGTCTCTCCACGAAATCCCGTTTCTCGGCTATCGAGACGCTCTCACTGATGACGGAAACGAACACCGCGTTCGACTCTCCGACGAACGACTGGATCGAGTTACCGATAATTCTTGAACAACAGCGCGCGGACGTCGTCTTTCGTCTGGACGTCCTCGCTCGAGCCGTCGGGGAGTGCGACGGTGTAACGGTAGTCTGCCGACGACGACTCCTCCCACTTGTCGTCGTGGGTCTCGAGTAAGCTCATCATCTCGTTGAGCATGTCGTCGTCGTCGGCGTCACCGCCCCCACTCGAGCCGTCATCTGCGTCGTCGCTCGCACTCGAGCCCTCGTCCGTTTCGCCGCTGTCTTCAGAGACATCGTCTTCGTCACCTCCCTCCGGGTCCCGTTCGTCGTCCTCGGGTTCCGATTGCTCGTCGGTCGCCGGTTCGTCGTCCGCCGGAGAGCCCTCACCGTCGGGGTCGGTGGACTCGTCGTAAGAAATCTCCTCGAGTTCGTGGGGATCGGGCCCGCCTTCGATGGCCGCGTCGACCGATGCCGTCACGTCGTCGGTCGCCGACGAGTCGAACTCGCCGTCGATCTCGAGATCTTCGTCGGCGTTGTCGATCAGAAACTGCACGGCGTCTCGTTCGCGCACGAACCCGTACTTGCCGACGACAGACTCCGAAATCTCCTCCCGGAGGTGCTGGATGTAGGCGTACTGTTCGTCGGTTACCTCGATCGTCTTCATATTTCATCGATAACGTGGGAGGTACAAATATGTAGGCCGTCCCGAGGGTCTCTCGAGTGGACGTGAGATCGGACGGACGTTCGAGCGAATAGGCGTTTCGGACGTGGGTCCATCGACTCTCTCCGGCCAGTCGACCGGAGGAAGGCCCCGACGACAACGGTTTTTACGCCCGATATACAACGGTACTGACATGGTCCTGCGTGAATCTGATTCCGAACTGGCCGCCGACGACCCGGCACCCGACTTCGAACTACCCGGCGTCGACGGCGAGACGTATACCCTCGAGTCGTTCGCCGACGACGAGGCGCTGTTGCTCGTGTTCACCTGTAACCACTGTCCGTACGCACAGGCGAAGTTCGACCTGCTGAACGACCTGGCCGACGAGTACGACGACGTCTCCGTCGTCGGAATCAACCCGAACGACGCCGAGGAGTATCCCGACGACTCGTTCGAACTGATGTGCGAGTTCGTCACGGACGGCCGGATCGACTACGATGCGTACCTCCGTGACGAGAGTCAGGCGGTCGCCCGCGAGTACGGTGCAGTCTGTACCCCGGACCCGTTCCTCTTCGCGAACGAAGCCGAGGCGTCCGGCGAGGCCGACTTCCGGCTGGTCTACCAGGGGCGACTCGACGACGCCCCCAACCCGGACGACGAACCGTCCCGGTTCTACGTCAGCGAGGCCATCGACGCCGTCCTCGACGGCGAAGACGTGAACCTCGACTGGCGACCGTCACAGGGCTGTTCGATCAAGTGGCGCGAGGAGTGATCGCTCTCCGAGCAGTGGGGTGGTCCCGAAAAGCGAAAATCGCAGCGTTCTCGTCCCGAACGACGAGTTGCGGCCGGTTGATCGTACTACTCGACCTGAAAGTCGCCGACCATGGTCGTCTCGTGTGGTTCACACACGTACTGGGCCATCTCGGCGCTGGCTTCGAACTCGAGGATCTGGTCGTCGGGCTCGTCGTCGTCGGTTTCGTCGGTCTGGAGATCGTCGACGACGTCACCGCCGTCGTCGCGAATCTCGATGTTGTGGAACGCGCCGTCGCCTTCGGTCCAACCGATGGTGTACTCGCCGCCTTCCTCTAAGACGAGCGTCGGGTTCTGTTCGCTCTCGATTTCGGAGGGCTCGAGACCCTCCCAGCCGGCGGTCTGACCGTCGAACCGGATGTCGGTGCCAGGATCGATCGCGATACCGTCGCCGTTACCGTTACCGTTGCCGTTGCCGTTACCGTTTCCGTTGCCGTCGTCGCTACATCCTGCGACGAGCGCCGTCGCTGCTGCCGCACCGGTGAGCTTGAGGAACGTTCGTCGGGAACCGTGGTCCATACTCATAGTTCACCGTTGTTTTACGGGTCTATCTCATTGAAGCGCGCGCCTATTCCCATCGGTTGAGACGTAGGTCGAACATGTTCGCTTACTATATTGGTTCACAAACAGTATCTATCGCTCGAGTCCGCCGGAGGAGCCGGGATCGAATCGGCTACTCCCAGTTGTGCAAGGCATCCCGAAAGATCTCGATGGCATCCGCTTTCGTAACCGGCCGCGGGTTACACCGCAACAGCCGTTGTTGGGTCTCGACGGTCTGGGTCGCGAGCCAGTCGACGTCGTCGTCCTCGATACCTGCGAGGTCGGTCAGACCGCTCGGGATGACGTTTAGGTCCTGCTGGAGCCGGACGTACTCCGCTCTCGCTCGATCCGCGGCCTCGCGGGTACCCATACCGTCGGTGTCGGCACCGAGCATCTCGGCGACGCTGGCGAAGCGTTCTGGATCGCTCGCAGCGTTGTAGCCGAGCGTTGTCGCGGGGGTGAGCACAGCGATCGTCTCGCCGTGATAGGTGTGATACTTGTTTCCCACGGGGTAGGCCATCGCATGACAGAGGCTCGCCCCCGCCGTCAGGCCGGCGATTGCACCGAACAGCGCTCCTTTCAGCATGGCGGACCGGGCCTCGATGTCGTCGCCGTTGTGGACCGCAGTGCGGACGTTGCCGGAAAGAAGTTCGATCGCCTTCTCGGAGAACATCTCCGTCAGTCCGGTCCGCCCCGCGTAGACGGGTCGTTCGGCTGGATCCGACGGGCGCAACAGGCCGTCGAACGGATGCGTGGTGTAGCCCTCGATCGCGTGCCCCAGCGCGTCCATCGCGGTTTTGCCGGTCTGCTCGGCGGGAAGCGTCGTCGTGAACGTCGGATCGAGGACTGCCGCGTCCGCCCGAATGTGGTTACTCGAGACGCCCTCCTTGATTTCTTTTTCCTCGACGGAGAAGATCGCGACGGGCGAGATCTCCGCGCCGGTCCCCGCCGTCGTCGGCATCAACACGAGCGGCGGGCCGGATTCCGTGAGCGACTCGCCTCCGCCGGTCGGTTCGGCGATGTAATCGAGGACCTCGCCGCCGTTTGCGATCACCGCCCGAGTCCCCTTCGCGACGTCGATACAGCTTCCGCCGCCGAATCCGACGTAGAAGTCGTACCCGTCCTCGCCCTCGTTCTCGCGGACGAACGAGATACAGTCGTCGACGTTCTCGATCGAGGGCTCGCGCTCCGCGCCGTCCCAGACGGTGACGTCGTAGCCCGCGTCCTCGAGGAGGTCGGTGACGCGATCGACGTGGCCGATGTCGACCAGGTTTTCGTCGGTCACGAGGAGACCGTGTGGCGTCTCGTCGGCAGCCGCGTCGACCCCGAGATCGGCGAGCTGGAAGCCGAGTTCCTCGACGCTGTCCCGACCGAACCGAATCTGGGGCATCTGGAGGTGCCAGACGGTTTCCGGGCCGAGTTCGTGTTCCGGCGCTGAGACCGAGCGATCGTAGCTCATCGCCCCCACCCGTCCCTGATCTCCTCGAACTGGTCGGCGTCGTGGCCGTAGACGACCTCCGCGTCGTGACGCCGTTCGATCTCTTTGATGTGGCGGAGGGTCTCGAACCACTCCGTCTTGCCCCAGAGCAATCCGGCACCGAGCGGGGCCTCGTCCTCGTAGTTTGGGGCCTGATACACCTGATCGCCGGTGAACACGAGCGTGCCGTCATCCTCGAGATGGATCACCGTCCCAGTCAACCCCGGTGTGTGCCCCGGGAAGCGGACGAACTCGACGTCTTCGAAATGCTCCTCGCTGTCACGGTGGATCACCTGCCAGTTCAGGTCGTGATCGAAGTCTTCGAGGATGTACGCCGCGCTTCCCTTGTCCGTCTTCGCGCTGTAGTAGGCGAACTTGATCTCGCGTTCGTGGACGTAGACCGGGACGTCGGTCCCGTCGAAAAACTCGAGGCCGCCCGCGTGATCCAGATGCAGGTGGGTCTGGAAGACGGCGTCGATGTCGTCCAGGCTGTACCCCGCCTCCTCGAGATCGTCGTCGAGCCGATGTTCGTGGGCGTCGTGGGGATAAAACGCCTGTAAGAGCCCCTCGGGCCAGTGACCGTCGAGGGCGTCGTGGTGTGAGCCGGTGTCCCAGAGGATCGTCGCCTCCGGGTGATCGATGACGAGGCTCCAGACCGGGATTTCGTCGTAGGTCACGTCAGGGTTTGGCTCGTCGTGTGTGCCGAGGGTCTCTCCCTCGATCATGTAGTTCTGGTCGCACTCGAGCCCGCCGCGGTGGATGACGTCGACTGTCGCGTCTACCATTGGTGAGCACCGTCGAGCCCTACATTAATCGTGTACAAAAATTATGTGGTATATTCGATGGCCCGACGAGAAGCGGCGATTCAGCCGACTCGGTGGATCAATGAATCGGTGAAACCACGGGGAGGTCGTGGTTTCGCCGGTACCGTTCGACAACAGCTCGTTCAGAGGCCGAACATCAACGGACCGATGAGAACGCCCATCAGATGGACACGTCGGGCTCGCAATCGGACGGGAATCAGTCCGACTGCGGTCGCCACGACGAACACAGCGATACCGGGAACGCCGGTAAAGAGAAACGAGAGGACGAGCAGTAACCCGAGGACGACCGCCGAAATCTTCCAGTATTCGGTCCGACCCACTAGCTCGAGGTAGGCGTCGCCGACGACGATCACGAGCACGAAGCCGATCGCACCGGCGACGACGACCGCGAGGATCAAAACGGGCAACTCGAGTGGCGCGTTCGCGTGCTCGAAGGCGACCATCACGCCCGTCCGCGGCTGGCCGATGGCGACCAGCGCGAACAGCGCGAAGATCGTGTTCGCGGTGTCGACGCCGCTCGTTGCGACGATATAACCACGATCGCCCGAGCCGCCGGGAACGAGTACCAACACTGCAACGGCGGCGATGGCGGCCGAGATGCCGGGGATGTAGCCGACGACCGCGCCCGCGAGCGTTCCCGCGACGGCGGTCGAAGCGACGAGCCACCGCGGGAGCGCGATCCGTTCTTCGTCCTGACGTGGAATTCCGCCGCCGACGATCGCATCGATCAACACCGGCGCACCGAACAGTCCGGCGAACAGCGGCGCGAGCATCCCACCCGCCTCGAGCGGTGCGTCCGGCGAGAGGTCGAGCGTCAGCGCGCCAAGCGCCGCGGCGAGTGCGAACGAGAGCGCTCCGCCGGCCCGACCGCGCCACGTCCGTTCCGAGGCGATCAACGCGACGACGACCGCGGCGAGCACCAGCGAGAGGTTCGCCCGGATCGTCGGATACGCGGCTGTCACGGCGTAGGTGACTGGAACGGCGAGCGGAACTGCTGCGAGCACGGCGAGGAGGCTGCCGAGCGCCGAGAGGCGAATCGCTTCTGGGCCTCGCCCCTCGAGAACCATCCGGTGGCCAGGTAGGGCGGTGATGGCCATCTCCGCGTCGGGAACGCCGAGTGCCATCGCGGGAACGGCGTTCAGGAACGTGTGGACGACGCCCGCGGCGAGCATCGCACAGCCGACGTAAAGCGGCGGGCCGGGGACGGCGGTTGCAAAGCCGGCGAGCAGAAGTGCGAAGTTGTTGGCGTGAAGCCCCGGCACGAGGCCGCTTACGCTCCCGAGTATCGCGCCGCCGAGGATCCAACTCAGTAGCTGGAGGGTCGTGGCAGGATCGGTGACGAACTCGACGCCGGGCGTTAGCATCGCCCGCTTTGGCCGCCCGTTTCGATTTAAACCTCCCGCCGCTCTCGCCCGCGGCTCGTCGCCGGTTCACACGTATTCGAGGCGGAAGCCCACGACTTCAGTCGTGGCTCGGTGACGGCGGCCAGAGTCCCTGCGATCGATCGAGCAACGAGACGACCACGACGTGGGGTAACGTGAGGATCGCGAGAGCGACGAGATAGAGCCCACCGATCTCCGGAACGGTCGCCGGCGTCTGTGGAACCAACAGAGCAATCCCAACGCAAACGACGATCCCACCGACCGTCAGCGGCGTCGCATCGCGGGCGAATCGCAAGCAGGCCCGCCCCACCGCGGGCTCCGCGAGAGCAGAGACGGTACCGTCGTCGACGAGCATCGTCCGAAGGATGTGACGAACGCTGTGCCAGAAACAGAAGTAGAGTCCGATCGCGAGGACCGGCGGTACGAGCGCAAAAAACGCGACGAGTCCGACCGTTTCGCCGGCGTCGAACATCCACGACCGCGAGCCTCCAGATCGGAGATAGCCGACACCGAGGGCCGCGACCACCACTGCACCGAACGCCGCGCCGACGAGCAGGCGAACCTGTGTCCGAATCAACGACTCGAGTCCAGCGGCCACACCGGGGTCGAACAGACCGACCACTGTCCCCGCGACGAAGGCATACTGCCCGGGAAAGGCGATGAGGGGGACGACCATCGGTGCGCCGCCGCGAACGAGCAACGCGAGCGTTCGTCTCGCCGGCGTCTCGAGGTAGTCGACGCCGACCAGTTCGACGAGTGCGTAGACGTCACCCTGGCCCCAGTGAAACAGCGTCAGGAGGATGAACAGGGAGAACGCAGCCACCGGAGCGAGCAACCAAATTGCGGCGTAGATGGTTCCGGCGACGAGATAGAGTGCGCCAACGCCCGCGAGCGCCCGGACGGTGATCGGCTCGTTTCGAGCCCTGGGGAGAACGAGATGATCGACCGCACCGTGTGGGAGGCCCAAGAGGAGAACGCTTGCCAACAGCGGCAGGTACTGAACCCACAGCGGGAGTGATCCGGTGAGAGCCGTAAGCGCGAATCCGAGTCCGAGCACCATCGTCGCGGCTGCGAGGCTCACGACTCGAGCGACGTTTCGAGCGCGCGCACGCTCTCGAGCGGTCGGCGATTGGGCCGCCGCGTTCGTGTTCGTAGACATTATCGACGCGTTCGAAGACCCTGGAGCGTCGGAGTCTCGTCGAGTTGCTCGAGTGTCCACACGTACAACACCAGCCCCTGAACGACGAAGACGTTCGTGACGAGGAAAAACAGCGCCTCTTCGACCGGGAGACCGATCAGCGACACACCAATCGTGTGTTCCTCCGAGATAACCCAGACGCCGAGTCCAATCGCGATCCGATCGACGATCCAGAGATACAGCGTCGGAACGGCGACCGCCAGTGCGACCGTTCGACGGACGTCCCACAGCGCGGTGATCCCGAACGCCCACTGAATGGCGAGAATCGGTCCCGCCCACAGCAGTATCGCACCGAGATACGTCGTCGGCGTCGATCCGAGCAAGAGCCATCCCAACCCGCCGATCGAGAGTCCCGCGAGCGCACCAACGAGGCGGTGTAAACGTGGGATACGCAGCGACCGGTCCGGAACTCGAAGAAACTGAAACAGCCAGAACCCGGTCAGAAGTGGCTGGAACACGAAAAACAGGTACTCTTCGACCGGGGCGTGCCAGATGGTCGCCCGAACGCTCCCTGTTCCATACCACCAGACGCCCTCGGCGATCAACAGATTGTCCCACGGCGTCGTGTAGACGACAGCGAGCACGAGGATAACGCCGAGGCCAGTCAGCGCTCGAGTGGACCACCGAGCGTGGTCCCGTCGCGAGGCGAACCATCCGAGGACGACGATCGGCGGGAGTACGAAAATCGCGTGGATAGACAGATAACTGAGTGCCAGTGTCATCGGTTTAGGATCGTTCCCGTTCGAAACGGCGAACGCATCGATGATAACTCTCATACCGGCCGAACGTGCTCGAGTGGATCCAGCGGGTCACAGTACGTCCGTCGTGAGGAACCATCAATAAACCAGACCCATACTGAGCAGGATATCGCAGTAACTGGGCGGCCGACACCTGAATGTCGTTCGTCGCTCGTCAGTGGCGTTTGCATGGTATGGGTTCACAACGATGCCTCGTGCCGTCTATACTTGACGTACAATGATCGAACCGATCGCGGCGGAGATGGTCGCACTCGTTCACGGGGTACCACTCGAGATGACGCAAGCGGAGGTCTACCAGGAGGTCCAGGACAACACGTTGTTGAACGCGTCGTTCTGGGCGAACATCGCCCTCGCCGGGGTAGCCATACTCCTGTTCGTCTATATGGGCCGAAACGTCACGGATCCGCGGGCACAACTCATCTGGGTCGCCACACTGCTCGTGCCGCTCGTGTCGATCGCCAGCTACACCGGACTGGCGTCCGGGCTGACGATAAGCTTCTTCGAGATGCCGAGCGGCCACGCACTGGCCGGCGAGGAGGTGTTGACGATGTGGGGGCGGTATCTCACCTGGACCTTGTCGACTCCGATGATCCTGCTCGCTCTCGGCTTGCTTGCGGGAACGAATCTGACGAAGCTGTTTACGATCATCACGGCCGACATCGCGATGTGCGTGACCGGACTTGCGGCCGCAATGACGACGTCTTCGTACGGTCTCCGTTGGTTCTGGTACTTCATTAGCTGTACGTTCTTCCTCGTCGTCCTCTACGTCTTGCTCGTCGAGTGGCCCAAGGACGCCGAAGCCGCAGGGACCGCCGATATCTTCAACATGCTCAAGATCCTGACGGTCGTGTTGTGGCTCGGCTACCCGATCTTCTGGGCGCTCGGTGCCGAAGGACTGGCGATCCTCGACGTCGCGATCACCTCCTGGGGCTACAGCGCCCTCGACATCGGTGCGAAGTACGTCTTTGCCTTCTTGTTGCTCCGCTGGGTCGCAGCCAACGAAGCGCTCATCGCCAGACAGCCGTCGACGTTCGGCACCGGTGTAACGCCCGACTCCGGAGCAGGAACCCCTGCGGACGACTGATACGGTATACTGTCAGTCAGTACCGCCGCTCCCGGAGAACGGGTTCCGGGCGCGGTTGGACACGGTCACACCAATCCGTATGAGATGGTCTGTTGTCCCGGTGTAACCGCAAGCCAGGTCGCGGTTGTCCCGGAACTGACGTCTATAGTAACAACTGAAACGGTGCACACACTGACCGCCGAGCAGTCTGGCGGTCAGGTGTGCAATGACTTTCAGTGGCTACTATAGTAGTCCATCCGGACCGTCACTCCACAGAGAACTATCACGTTTCGCGACGAAGCCGCCCTCGAGCGGCCCGATCCAGAAGGCCTATAATCGGATCCGGCCTTGCGCCGTTCGAACGGCATGCACGACCGCGATAAGTACACTCGACTCGTACTCGAGGGGTCGGAGTACGAGTTCCTCCGGGCCCGACGGGCGCTGTTGAGCAGGTGGACGATCCCACAGAAGATTCGGCGGTGTAGCTACCTGCTGTTTGCTGCGTCGTCGATGCTCCCGATTATGCTCTTTCTCCCGGCTGTCGTCCAACAGCAGCACGTGGGTTCCGACCCCGCCTTTTCTCGCGTCTCGTTTACCGCACTGACGCTGTTTAGCGTCTGCTGTCTCGTCGGCGCGAGTCTCGGGCTCGCCGCCACCGCAACCTACCGAGACGGACTCGAGAACATCTCCGAGGAGCAGGCGTGGTCGCTCGTCGGTATCGAAGGGCTGTTTTCCGGAATCGGCTTCGTAAGCGGTTCGCTCGGCGTGACAGTCACGCTCGTCCTGTCGGCGGTCGGCTACGCCGGGGCCGAGACGGTCGACTCACTGATCGCCTCCGGCGTCGATCCGTACCACTCGAAGGCAGGGATCGCCGTCACCGTGGCTACGGCCAGCGCCATCGCGTTTTGCTGTGCGATCACCGTCTTCCTGCTCAGCGTGTTCGTCGAATCACTCGAGTGACGAAGTCGGCCCCGTTCGGACTGCTGTCGATCAGTTCTGGCACAACCACGATCTCCGCATTCGGCTGCTCTCGACTCGAGCGGCGATCGGCGGTAGCTGATCGTCCCCAACCGATCGTTTCGCCGCTTGTCTGTCGACACCGTGTCTCGACTGACGGGCGGGTAATCGATGGACGTCTACGATAGCTCCTATGACTACGACAACCTCTCTGAAACTCACGAGCGAGAGCCCACAGCGGTTCGCTTCCCGTAACTCACGACGGGACTGCGGATCGAACTGGGGAACGCAGTCGCTCGAGAGTGGTGGAATAAAAATCTGGATCGGTCGAAGTCAGCGTCGTGCGACTTAGCCGAAGAGTTCGCCGAGGCCCTCGCCACCGGCGTCGTCGTCTTCGTCGTCGTCCTCGTCGTCGTCCGTCGTGTCCGGGACGTCGCTGGTCTCTTCGGCTTCCTCGTCTCCGTCCTCGTCGCCAGCGGCTGCGGCAGCGCCACCTGCGGCGGCTCCTGCTGCCGGAACGGCGGCGGCCTCGGAGACCGCTTCGTCGATGTCGACGTCCTCGAGTGCGGCGACGAGCGCCTTCACGCGGGACTCCTCGACGTCGACGCCAGCGGCGTCGAGTACGTCGGTCAGGTTGTCTTCGTTGATCTCTGCGTCCGTTTCGTTCAGGATGAGTGCAGCGTAAACGTATTCCATTGTTGTGTCCTCCAGTTGTGTTGATTAGCCGAACATCGCGCCGAGTCCTTCGCCACCGCTGGCGTCGTCATCGTCGTCATCGTCGTCTTCGGCGGTCTCGTCGGCCTCAGCTCCGTCTTGGTCGTCAGCCGGTTCGTCTTCGTCCTCGCTCTCGTCGGTCGCCGGCTCCGCCGCCGGCGCTTCGACATCCTGCAGTTCCTCAGGCAGGGCGTCCTCGTCGTCGATCTGGGCCGCGAGCGTACGAAGCTGCGCGTCGGCCTTGCTGACGAGGTCGGGCATGAGCGCTTCGTCCTCGATGGCGGCGTGCAGGCCAAGGCTCTTGGCCTCGCCCGTCGCCTTCGCGATGAGCGTCGACGCCGTCGTTGCGGTCGGGAAACTCGCGTTGACCGAGAGGTTCCGTGCGCGGGCGGCGGCCGTCGACACGTCGCTCTCGTAGGCGTCGACGTCGATGTCTAAGTCCTCGGGGTCGAACAGGACGCCGTCGGCGACGACGGCGCGAAGGTCGAGACCGACCTCCTTCGGTTCGATGCCGAGTTCGTTGAGAACGTTCGAGAGGTCCGCAGAGACTTCCTCGCCGGCTTCTAAGACCGTCGAGTCCTCCATGACCTGAATCGAGCCGTCCTCGATGCGGGCGTTCGCACCGATACCCTGCAGTTCACCGACGAACGGCCCCGGATCGACGCCCGTGTCCCCTTCGGGGATCACGATGTCGTTCGGGGCGACCTCGCCCTCGTTGATCGGAGCCGGCGTCTTCGACGCCTCGAGCTCCTTGTAGAGGG
Source organism: Natrialba swarupiae (assembly GCF_008245225.1). Taxonomy (GTDB): domain Archaea; phylum Halobacteriota; class Halobacteria; order Halobacteriales; family Natrialbaceae; genus Natrarchaeobius; species Natrarchaeobius swarupiae. The sequence continues at coordinate 79,302 of NZ_VTAW01000013.1, read as the reverse complement.
TGAAGGGGTTGTCGTTGGTCGCAACCAGACCGACCTGTCCCTCGACGTGAGAGACGAGGTCGTCGAGCCCGGCGTCCTCCAGTGCGCGGACCTGCAGCGTGTTCCGGCTGACGCGGACCACGGCGGTGCCGTGGAGACCGCGGCGCATGTCCTGGAGCTGTTTGCTCGGAATGCCAGTGATGCCGACGATGCCGATGCTCTCGTACTCGTCGATGAGTGACTCGAGCTCGTCGACTTCCTCTTTTTTCCACTGTGGAAGGTTCTCGGTCTTGCGTTCGGCTTCTGCGCTCACGCTAGACCACCTCCACGGACGGCCCCATCGTCGTCTTCACGAAGACGCCATCGATGTTCTGTGGACCCTTCTCGAGGTCAGCGTGCAGGCGACGCAGGATAACGTCGATGTTGTCGGCGATATCCTCCGCGTCCATATCCTCGGCACCGACGAGCGTGTGGAACGTTCGTCGGTCACCCGATCGGATCTGCACGGTGTTCTTGAGCCGGTTGACGGTCTCGACGACGTCGTCGTCGGGCGCGAGCGGGTCCGGCATCTTCCCCCGGGGACCGAGGATGGTACCCAGGTACCGGGCGATGTCTTGCATCATCGCCTCTTCGGCGATGAAGAAGTCCGTCTCGTCGGCCATATCCTTGGCGTCGTCGTCCTCAAGGTCGGCCACGTCGTCTACCGAGAGGACGTCGTCCGCGGCCTCCTCGGCGCGGACAGCGGTCTCTCCTTCGGCGATGACGACGATACGCGTCTCCTGTCCGGTTCCGGACGGGAGCACGATAGACTCGTCAACACGGTTCGACGGTTCGTTCAAATCAAGGTCGCGCAAGTTGATCGCGAGGTCGACCGTCTCGGTAAAGTTCCGGTCCGGTGAGTCCTCGAGTGCGCGAGCCACTGCGGTTTCGATATCCTCTGCCATCGTTCACCTCCGTAGTACGCAGGAGTGCTCCTACGGGTCAGTGAAACAGGCAACGCCTGTCTCCTTTGAGAAAAGTGGCATGCTGAACTTAAACCCGTCGAACTATCCGCCGCCCAGAGGACGTTGACCACCGCCGCTCGAGGTATTGCCGGCCCACCCCAGCCGGGATTTTTCACTTCCTGTTTCCGACCGAAAGTAATATCTTCGATGACAGTGTATCGTTCGTGTATGTGGCCAACAGATTTATATCCTATCAGCGGGACAACGGGTCTCGAGTCGGCCGACTACTTCGCCCACGGGTGGGTACTCGAGGTGTACCGGGTGCTCTTTCCCTACGAGCGTGCGGCCGTCCAGTTCGCCGCGATGGCCCTCGTCTCATTGGTACTCCTCGGAACCCTACAGGGGAGAGGGTCCGACGCGATCACGACGTCGCGACGGAGCCCGGTCATCTCGACGTGTATCGGGCTCCCCTCGTTGCTCGTCGTCACCGTACTCGTCAGTGCGGGCTATTTCATCGTCGGCTCGAGTCTCGGGACGTTTTTCGGCGTCATCTTCGTCACTATCGGCGCTGCGGTCGTCCCGGCGTCGGCCGCGATCGGCTTCGTCGCCCTCGGCCAGTCGATCGTCTCCCGGTTGGGCCAGGATCGGCTCTGGCTCGGCGTCCTGATCGGGAGCCTCGTCTTCGGCCTCGCCGGCTTCTCGGTTCCGGCGACGGTCGTCGTCGCCACGCTCGCGACGATGCTCGGAATGGGTACTATCGTCCGTATCCTGTTCGGACCGGGTGGATCGACCAACCCCGACGAACGCACCGTCCCGCCCGCGAACAAGATCTGACGGCCCCGACACGCTATCTGACGATTCCGACACGCTGACCATACGGGACGGTCGTCGTCCCGATCCCTCGTTGCTCTCTCACGCTACGTATTTTCCCGGAACGTGTTTTTCGACTGACGGTGAGTCGTCGGTATGGCCTCACCCGGGAACCCACTCGCGCTCGAGTCGCTGTCCACGCGTCACTGGATCGCGATTGGGCTGGCGGTCGTCACCGCCGTCGTTCACCTCGTCCTCGGGGTCGGGTTCCTCCCACACTGGATGGGGGGAGCGTTCCTCTTCGCGACGGCCGGCTTTCTCCTCGGTATCACGTTGGTACTCGTCGACTACCGCCGCCGACTGGTGTACCTCCTCGGGGTTGCGTTCACCGGCGGGCAGGGGATTCTTTGGTACGCCCTCAACCGCCCAGACGGCCTCGGCGCGATCTCCGCCGCCGAGGGCGTAGACAAACTCGCACAGCTGCTGTTGATCGCCGCGTTGATCGTCCTCTATCGCCGTGAGTGACGATTCGCTGGCGACGTTCCGCCCGGACGTTCGCCGACGGTGGGGAGAGGCCACGGCCGGGCTCCTCTGTGCCGTCTTCCTCGTCATCATCGTCCTCGAGCACCTCTGGGCCGGCGGCCTGGCGCTCGAGTTTCTCGTCGTCGTCGCGGTTGCACTCGCCCTCGAGTCACTGCTCGTCCTGGTGACGATCGACCGAACGTCGGTATCCGACACGACGACGTTTACACTCGCGACGGGGGTGACGATCGCGCGTGCGGCCGCCGTCGCCGTCCTCGCTGGCTTCGTCGCCACGCGGCCACCGCCCGGCCTCCTCGTGTGGGCACCCGGCGCGCTGTTCGCCGTCGCGGCCGCCCTCGACGCGGTCGACGGTGCGATCGCTCGCACGACCGGGACCGAAACCGATCTCGGCGCACGCCTCGACGTCGAAGTGGACGCATTCGTCGTTTTCGTCGGTTCGATCGTCGCCGTTACCGCGGGCGCGGCGCCGATAGCGTTCCTCGCCGTCGGCATCGCACGATACCTCTTCGCGGGGAGTCTCTGGTGGCGCCAACGACGGGGGCGCGACGTGTTCGAACTCCAGCCGAGCCGGTTTCGACGGCCGCTGGGCGCGCTCGCGATGCTCGCGATCTGGCTCGCAATCCTGCCGGTTCCGGACCAGGACGTCTCGAGGGTGGTCACGACGATCGTCCTGGTTCCGTTTCTCGTCAACTTCGTCCGGGACTGGCTCTTCGCCACCGGCCGCGGCTGATCGCCTGATGGTGGCCCACGGTCGTTCTCACGAACTGTCACCCGGGCGAACGATCAAGTGCGCGCTCGTCGAACTGGCCTGCAGCGTGATCGATCACCACCTTCGGCCCGGTTCGGGCCGTGAGCACCGATGACGACGCGGTCGACGGTCGACGCACGAAGGCTTTACTTCACGGCGCCACGGACGGTCGAGATCCGATCACGATCCGTTCCTCGACCTGGCCCCGAATCGGTCCGCGTCCGGACGCTCGTCTCGGCGATCAGCGCCGGCACCGAGGGGTTGATCTACCGCGGCGAAGCACCCCCGTCGCTTCCGGCCGACGAAGCGCTCGAGGCGTTCGACGGCGACCTCTCCTTTCCGCTGTCGTACGGCTACGCCGCCGTCGGCGAGGTGGTCGCGGTCGGTGAGGACGTCCCCGACCGCTGGCTCGGACGACGCGTCTTCGCCTACAACCGACACGAGAGCGCCTTTCTCGCCAACCCCGAGGATCTGCTGGTCGTCCCGGAGGGGGTTGCCACGCGCGAGGCTGCGCTGTTCGCGACCCTCGAGACGGCGGTCACCCTTCTCCTCGACGGCGCGCCGTTGCTCGGCGAACGCGTCGTCGTGGTCGGTCAGGGGGTCGTCGGCCTGTCGACGGTGGCGTTGCTCGCGGAGACGCCCCTCGAGACGCTCCTGACGGTCGAACCCCGCGAGAAGCGCCGGCGCATCTCCGAGACGTTCGGTGCCGATCGGTCGGTCGACCCGGGCCGCGGTGATCTCCGAGAGCGATTCGAGGCGATCGCCGGCGACGGCGTTCGCGCCGATCTCACGTACGAACTCTCCGGGAATCCGGACGCGCTCGACGACGCAGTCGCTGTCACCGGGTTCGACGGTCGTGTGCTCGTCGGCTCCTGGTACGGGACGAAACCGGTGACGGCCGACCTGGGCGGACGTTTTCACCGCGACCGAATCGAGATCAGGAGTACGCAGGTGAGCACGATCGATCCCCGACTCTCGGGACGATGGTCCCGCGAACGGCGCCATCGGATCACCTGGGACTGGCTCCGTCGACTCGACCTCGAGTCGCTTTGCACCCACGACGTGCCGTTCGAGGACGCCGGCGGGGCGTACGAACTGCTCGAGGAACGCCCCGATGAGGTAATTCAGGTGCTTTTGACCTACGATTGATCGACTCTCTCGGGCGGGCCAGGGACGGAGACTCTCAGCACGTGTGACCGGTCCCAGTCGTTTAGCCGGCCTCCATCGTAGCGGGAGACATGTACACCGTCACCGTTTCTCGAACCCTCGTGGCCCAGCACTATCTGACGGTTCCCGATCCGGGTCCCGAAGGCGACGTTCACTCCCATCGGTTCACCGTGACGGCGACCGTCCGGGGTCCTGACCTGGGCGAACACGGCTACCTCCTCGACATCGACGACGTCAGCGACGCGATGGACGCCGTCGCCGGGTTCTACGCCGATCGAACGCTCAACGACTGCCCCGAGTTCGACGGCAACAATCCGAGCGCCGAACGGTTCGCGCGGCTGTTCGGCGACCGACTGCTCGAGCGCCTCGAGTGTGCCGGCGCGAGCGAACTTCGGATCGAGGTCGCCGAGGACGACGTCGCCCGCGTGGCCCACGAGCGGTCGCTGTGACGATGCGGGTCGGCCTCGTCGTCGCCGAGGACATCGCGCGGACCTCCGGTGGCTACCGGTACGACCGCAAACTGGTGTCGTTTCTCGAGCGCCGGGGTGACGACGTCGACGTGATTGCGCTGGCCGAGTACCCCGAACCGACGGTTCGCGACCGCCTGAACCGACCGTTCGACGTGCTCGTACAGGACGAACTCTGTTACCGAACGCTGCTCGAACACAACCCCACACTCGAAGCACCCAATGCGATCGTCGCGCTCGTTCACCTGCTCGAGTCGGCCGGGCCCGCTGAGTGGATACCACGTCGAGCAGAGGAAAACCCCCTCGATCCGGACCGGGTGCGAGCGCTCGAGGCGCGGTACCTCTCGACGGTCGACGCGGCAATCTGTACCAGCGAGTATACGCGGGACCGAACGACGGATCTCGTCTCGCTCCCCACGCACGTCGCGCCGCCTGGCGGTCGCCGCGAGGGGGCCACACTCGCTCCCGAGGCCGTCGAATCCAGGGCGACCGCGAGCGGCGATTCGCTTTGTGTCACCTTCGTCGGGAACCTGGTGCCGCGAAAGAACGCGACGGCCCTCCTCGGTGCCCTCGAGCGCGCCGATCGCGACTGGACGCTGACGGTCGTCGGAAGCCACGACGCGGACCCGACGTACGCACGAACTGTTCGAGAGCGAGGCGAGGACCGCTCGATCGCCAGCCGAGTTACGTTCACCGGCGACGTCGACGACCGAACGCTGGCGTCGATCCTCGAGCGATCTCACGTCCTCGCGGTCCCTTCCCGCTACGAGGGGTTCGGGATGGTTTACCTCGAGGCGATGGAGTTCGGAGTCGTCCCGATCGCAACCGCAGTCGGCGGTGCGGACGAAATCGTTACCGACGGAGAGAACGGCGTGCTCGTCGACCCCGAGGATACGAACCGTCTCGCCGCGGAGATCGATCGCCTCTCGGCCGACCGCGACCGACTCACGAACCTCGCCCGCGGTGCCCTCGAGACGGCGGCCAACCACCCGACGTGGGCCGAGACGCTCGCCGATCTCCGGGCGTTTTTGGAGTGTCTCGAACCGGGGGCGTCTCGGGGCGGACAGCCGGCAGACTCGAGCGGTTGTGAGTCGGACGAGTCGGGGAGTGAGATCCCGTGAGACCGAGCCTGCAGTCGTATCTCGCGGCCAAACGAACCGTCGACGATCGGGCGCTGAACCGGCGCGTGCTCGAGCGGTTTTCCGACGAACTCGCGGGGGTCGACGACCCTGCTCGAGTCGTCGAGTTCGGGTTCGGCGTCGGAACGATGATCGAACGCCTCGCCGAGTGGGGACGGCTCCCCGAACGGACGAGCTACCGCGCGATCGACCGCGATCCCGAAAACGTCGCCGCCGCGAGAGCGCGGGTACCGGACCGACTCGAACCGACGGAGTACCGGATCGTAGACGACCACGACAGTGGGTGGGCGGCCACACGCGAGGACGTCGAGACGGCCGAATTAGACCGCGTTGAAACGGCCGATTTCGGGGAGCGAACGGACGGTCGATCCATTGCTCTCACACTCGAGGTGGGCGATGCGCTGTCGCCGGAGACGATCGCCAGCGGCGACGCCACAGCGGGAAACGATGCGTGTGCGGAGGCCGTCGTGGCCGCGGCGTTTCTCGACGTCGTCGACCTCGAGCGAGCGCTCGAGTCGATCGCGGCGGCCCTCGAGCCCGGCGGCCTCCTCTACGCGCCGATCACGTTCGACGGGGCGACGGGATTCGCGCCATCCCACCCGCTCGACGATCGGATCGAACGGCTCTATCACCGCCACATGGACGAGATTCGTGACGCTGGCGCGAGCACAACCGGCCGGCAACTCCTCGCGTCACTGCCGGCGAACGGCTTCGAGATGCTCGCCGCCGGCGGGTCGGACTGGATCGTCCGGCCTCGGTCAGCCGACGAGGGGAGTGGGTATCCAGCGACCGAGCGGACGTTTCTGCAGACGATTCTCGAGACGATAGACGAGGCGCTCGCGGCGTATCCCGCGGATGTCCTCGATCCGGCCGACCGACGAGCGTGGCTCTCGACGCGACGGCGTCAACTCGAGGAAAGCGAACTCTCGTTCGTTGCCCATCACGTCGACGTACTCGCCCGTCTCGAGAACAACTGATCGGCGTACTCATCCATCACGGGGCAGTCGAGTACAGTCGAAACCCGACCGAATTCGGCCGGGAGTAACGTGGACCGGCGTCTCGCTTACGCGAGGACGTCGTCGTACTCGCCGTCGTCGACCTTCGCCTTGAACTCGCGAGCGTCGTCGCCTTCGATGGTGACGCCCATCGAGGCACAGGTGCCGACGACTTCCTTCGCGGCGTTTTTGGTGTCGTAAGCGAGCAGGTCGGGATGTTTTTGCTCGGCGATGGTTTTGACCTGATCGACCGAGAGATCCGCGACGAAATCCTTCTGGGGTTCGCCGCTTCCGGTCTCGAATCCTGCCTCGTCCTTGACGAGTGCCGCCGTCGGCGGGACGCCGACGTCGATATCGAACGAGCCGTCCTCCTCGTACTCGACGGTAACCGGTACTTCGGTGCCGTCGAACGCTTCGGTCTGGTCGTTGATCTCCTGTACGACCGCCTGTACGTCGACGGGCGTCGGTCCGAGCTCGGGACCGAGCGGTGGGCCAGGGTTGGCCTGGCCACCCGGAACGAGCACTTCGATGGTTCCAGCCATACCCGTCACAACCCGTGCGCGAGTTTTAAGGGTTGCTTTTTCGCCGAGTCCGTGCCTGTGACGCGCTATCGTAGCACAGATCTGCCGAGCGGTTGCCGGTGCGCTGGAGGGTGGTCATTCGACGGTATCGGCGCGCCACGCTGCGAACGACTCGAGGACGTGGCTCTCGTCGAACCGCTCGATACATGGGATGTCGTAGGGGTGAATCTCGAGGACGCGCTCCTCGAGATCGACGTACGTGTCGTCGGTCGTCTTCGCGAGCAGAACGTGTTCCTCGTCGTGGTGGATCTCGCCGTCCCATCTGTAGGTCGATGTCGTCGGCATCCGATTGACACAGGCCGCGAGTCGCTCCTCGACGAGCGCTTCGGCGATTCGATCGGCCGCGTCCGGCGGGGAAGTGATGTAGACGGTCGTCATCGTCGACTGGATGGGTTCGGAGCCAAAAAAGATGCTCGACAGTAGAGTTGCACCTCGAGGTGACGATTCCGACCGGAGGCGGTCGATCGTTACTGTTTGACGACGGGGTTGAACGTACCGTTGATGTCCCACTCGTGGAGACAGTGAGGGTTACCGACCTGTTTGTCGCCGTCTTCGCTGTCGATCTGCCAGGCGTCGAGTTCGTCATCCCAGTACTCCATTCGCCCACACCGTTCGCAGACGCGGGCCGTCGGAGTTCGTACCTGTGGACTCATTGGCGGTGATGAGAACTGCACTCATATAACAGTGTCTGTGTCCCGCAGGTCCCGATCCGTCGCGGAGCGACCACTTCGAACCGACCGCGTATAAGCGACAGTCCGTTTGGTATTTTCGGATAAAATCTACACAATCACTGATATAGCCGAACGAGTAACCGATATTAGAACTTATCGGCCACGACAGAGTGGTTATCATCTATCCAATATCCCAATAGTTACCCAGTAACACTGGAAGAAAATAACATGTATAGTGGTATTAGTAAGATTTATTAATAGTCACGAATTGACGTACGTAAACGTCATCGATTGGCAGGCGGTCGGTGACAGTGTCTCGAAGGGTGGCAGGTCAGGTTACAACGGACAGCACTCGAGTACAACTAAAATGAGCGATAATTCACAGACAACGGGCGATTCGAATCAGTCGACGGGGAAATCGAGTGGCCGATCGATCGGCTCACTCCTCGTGCCAGGTGTAATCAGGCGGCGACTTATCGCGAAGACACTCATCGCGATCGTTGCGATTCTCCTGTTGACCGCTGCGATCAGTACGTTCTTCTATCTCGGAATCAGCGACGAACTCGACGGTCAAGTCGACAATCAGGTCGAGCAGACGACGCAACTCCACACGAACGTCGTCGAACAGTGGATGACCGAGCGAAAGCACACACTCGAGGAGATCGAGCGATCGCAGGAGCTAGACAGCGCCGACTCGGAAGCCGTATCGACGTTCCTCGAAGGAGAGTCGTACGAAAGTAGATTTTCGGACATTCACATGGTCGACGAGGAGACGGGAGAGGTGGTCGGGAGCTCGAGCGAGAGCGCGGTCGGAGAGAACGTGTTCGACCTGCTCGACGAGGACGTCGTTCAGCAACAATCGTTCGTGACGACCGAACGGTACACGAATTTCGACGACGAGGAGGTTATCGCGATGGGACAGCGACGATCGCTGTTGACCGGTCACGTCGTCATCGGGGAGCTTCCCGCCGAAGAGACCGGCCCCGATCTCCCGCAGGCGATCGAGGGTGCCGACACCGCGGTCGTCAACGAGGACGGAGGCGTCATCATCGGAACCGACGGGGTCGATCCGTCGGTCATCGAACCCGGGGCCGGGAGGGTTGGCCAGACCGAGGACAGCCAGGCGATCTACACGTACTCGCCGATTAGCGGCGAGGACCTCTACGTCGTGACGACGACGCCACAGGAGACTGCCTTCGCGGTGAGAGACGAGGTTCAGACGAGCTTCGTCGTGACTATCGTCCTGACTGGTCTCGTCTTCGTCGCTGTCGGTCTCATCGGCGGACGGAGCGTTTCGAAGCAGCTCAATCGGTTGCAAACACGCGCACAGACGATGGAGGAAGGGAACCTCTCGGTCGACCTCCAAACCGGCCGCGTCGACGAGATCGGATCGCTGTACCGAAGCTTCGACGCCATGCGCGATTCGCTTCGAGACCAGATTCACAACGCCCAGACCGCACGCCAGGAAGCGGAGACCGAGCGTGCACGCGTCCAGCGGATCAACGACGAACTCGAGGACGCCGCCCAGGAGTACTGTACGGTGATGGCCGCCGCCGCTGACGGTGATCTCGCCGTGCGCGCCGACGTCGATACCGACAACGAGACGATGCAGACGGTCGGCGAGGACTTCAACGAGATGCTCGACGACATCGAAGCGACCATCGCCGACCTCCAGACGTTCGCGACCGAGGTCGCCATCGCCTCCGAGCAGGTGACGGCCTCGAGCGAGGAGGTTCGCTCCGCGAGCGAGCAGATCAGCGAATCCGTCCAAGAGATCTCCAGTGGCTCAGAACGCCAGAACCAGTCCCTCCAGGAGGCGACCGGCGAGATGTCGAATCTCTCGACGACGACCGAAGAGATCGCCGCCTCCTCGAACGAGGTCGCCGACCTCGCCGCCCGAACCGCGAACACCGGTCAAACCGGGCGCGAAGCCGCCCAGGACGCGATCGAGAGCATGACGGATACTGAAACCGAGGCCGAGCGTGCCGTCGAAGAGATCCGTGCGCTCGAGGCGGAAGTGAGCCAGATCGACGACCTCATCGAGCGGATCCAGCAGATCGCCGAGCAGACGAACATGCTCGCGCTCAACGCCAACATCGAGGCGTCTCGCTCCGCAAGCGGTGACGACGGCGAAGGGTTCGGCGTCGTCGCACAGGAGATCAAGGAGCTCTCCGGCGACGCCAAGTCGGCCGCCGCGGAGATCGAGGCGCGTCTCGAGAGTATCAGGGAACAGACCGTCACCTCCGCCGAGGAGGTCGAAGAGACCAGCGCGAGACTCGAGTCCGCAAGCGACCAGGTCGAACAGGCGGTCGACGCACTCGAGGAGATCGCCGAGTACGCCGCCGAGACGAACACCGGCGTCCAGGAGATCTCCGCGGCGACCGAAGAGCAGGCCGCGACCACCCAGGAGGTCGTCGCGATCGTCGACGAAGCCGCGACGATCAGCGAGGAGACGACCGCCGAGGCCGAAAGCGTCGCCGCCGCCGCAGAAGAGCAGACGACGGCGATGACCGAGGTCTCCGGCTCGGCCTCCCAACTCTCACAGCAGGCCACGCAGCTCTCGGAAGCGCTGGATCACTTCGAGACGGATATCGACGACGATGCAACCGGTGTCGTGACGCTCGAGGTCGACGAAGATGGTTCGACGGGTGCAGACCGCGCCGACGAAGAGGGCGACGACGGGTCGGACACCAGTTCCGGGCAACCGGACGCCGCCGCGAGCGAGACGGGCGAATCAGTCGTCGAAGAACCATCCGTTGTGGCCTCGGACGACGCGACGGCGGCGCTGGACGCCGAAGACCAACTGGTCGACGGCGACGAATCCACCCAGCCCGAGGACGAGGTAAGCGAATCGGACGCGTCGGACGACGGAGCCGACGACGCCGCGGATTCGGACGACACCGGAGACGACGCGTCGGATGTCTTCCAGTTCGAGGAGTCCGACTCGAACGAGAACCGCTGACCAGGAACGGAGACGTATATCGACCACGAGCTGGACTAATTTTCACTTCTGCCATTCGAAGACAATATATACGGGCCTTAAACACATTCTATTAATTAGTCGCATTTGTCGAATAGGCTTATACGGAAGTTCGTGGTTAGGTTGTCATATGACAGCTACAACGACCATGGACTGGACGGATCCGGTAACATGTCCGTTCTGCGGTGACGAACTTCCATCGCCCGGTGCTGGCTTCATCGATCACATCGACGAGAACGGAGACTGCGAGCGCGGCTTCGAACACTGGCGGGCAAATCTCGCTGGAGACCTCGCGGGCGAGTGGTCCGGGTAACTCTGCCGGGCTGATACGGTTTGCTGTCCCGATCTCCTGGCGCACCCGCCGTCCGGATCGCGGGTGTGGCGGGCCAGACGACAGGAGACCGCACGACGTCCGTCTACACCGACCGTTTGAGGGCGACGATCGGTCCGAGCGCCAGCAGCGCCAGTCCTGTGGCCCCGGCGGGAGAAGACCGCGACGAGCAGCCAACGAGTCGTCCCGAACGAGTTAGTCCTGAACGCCGCTCTCGAGGCGGGTCTCCTCCGAGACGCCGTCGACGGTCACGTGGACGGGATCGTCGTCCGGTTCGAACGCGAATAGCCACGAGCCACTGATGCGGTGTGGGCCACCGTCGACGATCGAACGCTCGCGATCGAGGGAGCCATTAGCCAGCGCCTCGCGGGCGAGTCGTTCGGCCTCCTCTGGGTCGTCGATCCGAAGCTCGTCGGTTAGGCGGACCGTCACGATCGGTACTTCGGCCATTCTGATCACCCGCTCCGTGACGCTCCCGACGAGGACGCGATCGAGTCCGGTCCGTCCCTGCGTTCCCATCACTACCATGTCGACGTCGTGGTCGTCGACGTAGTCGAGTATCTCCTCGTGGGGAACGCCGTGTTCGACCGCGGTGACGGCCTCGAGTCCCGTCTCGGCCGCCTCCGATTCGACGTGTTCGACGGCGCGATGAGCCGCAGGCGTCGCCTCTTCGCTCTCGAGCGTTCCGAGCGGTCCCTCGGGGACGACCGAGAGGGCGTGTACACGTGCGTCGAAGCGCTCGGCGATCGTCAATCCGTGAACGATCGACCGGCGGGTGCCGTCGCTTCCGTCGGTTGGGACGAGGACGTCCTGATACATCATCCCGTTCTAGGCAGGCGAACCTCAATAGGCTGGCGCCACGACCGTCCGTCGAAGGCTCGACGGGCGCTCACGCTCGAGCGACCGCGAGCATGTGAATCGAGAGGTCCGCGACGACCGGGTCGTCGTTCGTCAGGCGGACGGTTCGCTCGAGTGCCGCCCGTTCGTCGTCTGGCAGTTCCGCGAGACCCTCCTCCTCGAGCGCCGAGAGCGTCCGGGAGACCGTCCGGCGCGAGGCGTCGACGTGCTCGGTGAGTTCGGGGGTTTCCGCGGGCCCTCGCTCGAGTAGATAGCGGAGAATGCGAGGGCGAACCGGCGACCGAGTGATGACCGACAGCGTGTCGAATCCGTTCATCGTCCGTTCTATCCGCCGTATCAACAAAACGGAATTACTCTTCGGATCCCGCTGAGCCAGCGGGTCGGTCGGTCAATTTCGTCCGTGATTGCGGGGGTATTGCGGTGGTACTTCGTCGTTCGTCGAAACTCCGAACGACAATACCATATGGCTCCTCCCACACTATCAGACCATGACCGCAGTCGGTATCGACGCGATCGAAATCTGGACCGGGAATCTCAAACTCGACTTGCCCGGGACGTTCGCCCCCGAGAAAGGCGAAGACCCGGAAAAGTACACGAAGGGACTCGGCCTCAACGCGAGTTCGTTCCCCGACAGCTACGAGGACATCGTTACGATGGGGGCAAACGCCGCCCACCGACTGATGGAGCGAAAGGGCTTGGAGCCGGACGATATCGGTCGGATCGACGTCGCGACGGAGAGTTCGTTCGACAATTCGAAGCCGGTTTCGACGTACGTCGCCGGCTGTCTCGAGGGGGTCTTCGACGGCGACTTCCACCACGCGAACAAAGGTGAGCGGAAGTTCGCCTGTATCGCCGGGACCCAGAGTTTAGACGACGCGTACAACTGGATCCGTGCGGGCCGAAATCGTGGCCGTTCGGCGCTCGTCATTGCGACGGACACGGCGCTGTACGCTCGCGGCGACGCTGGCGAGGCGACCCAGGGTGCCGGTGCCGTCGCCATGCTCATCAGCGAGGATCCGAGTCTCGTCGAACTCTCGACCCACCAGGGCTACGGCTCTGCCGACGAGACCGACTTCCTCAAACCCAACCAGCAGTTCCCCTCCGTCGACGGCAAACGGTCCGTCCAGGTGTACCTCGCACGGATGCGCGAGGCAGTCGAGGACTACGAGAGCGTCGCTGGCGACGTCCACCCCGACGATTTCGAGTTCGCGCCGTTTCACACGCCGTTCCCGGGGATGGTTCGCAAGGCGGCGATGCTCGCGTATCGCCACGTTACGCGCGATACCGCGATCGAGGACGAACTCGCCGACGAGATCGGCAGACAGCCCCGACGTGAGGCGTTCGACGACGAGGAGACGTTTCACGACGCCGTCCGCGAATATATGGACTCGCTCAAGGAAACCGACCAGTATCGGGAGTGGTACGACTCGACCATCGATCCGACGCTGTCGATCTCGCGTGAAGTCGGAAACTGGTACACCGGCTCCGTCCACGTCGCTCGCGTCAGCGCGCTCAAGACCGCACTCGAGGCGGGCCGCGATCTGACCGGCGAGACGCTGCTCGTTGGCTCCTACGGGAGCGGTGCACAGGCCGAGATTCACGCCGAAACGATCGTCAGCGGCTGGGAGGACGAGATCACGTCACTGAACGTCGACGAACAGCTCGAGGCCCGATACGACCTCTCTTGGGAGGACTACGAGGAGGTTCACGACGTTCACAACCACGAGATGGACGTCGACGTCGAGGAGTTCACTGCTCCCGAATCGGAGTTCGTCTTCGACGGCTGGGGGCGAATGGGTGAGCGCAAGTACCGCTACGTCGAGTAGCGGTTCGGGCGACGCGCGTTGCCGACGTCAATAGCGAGGTCACTATTGATCCTGCCGTAGTTCGATCGTCGAATCCGATTCCGAAGGCGAAACGCACTACACCTCTCGGTGGCTAGGTCGGCCAACGATCGAACTCGAGGCCCCGACTCATGGATCCGCTCACGCTACTCGGCGTCGACGTCGTTCTCTTCCTCATCATCGGATTGCTCGCCGGCGCACACTGCGTTGGAATGTGTGGTCCGCTCGTGACGATGTACTCGAGTCGGATGACCGACGGGGGGACGACATCGGAATCAGCGGCGGGTGGGCGTGGCGGACACCTGACGACCTACGAAGTTCGCCAGCATGCGCTGTTCAATCTCGGCCGAACGGCGAGTTACACGCTTCTCGGGGCGGCGTTCGGGGCCCTCGGTGGTGCCCTGTTTCTGACGACGGCAGAACTCACGCCCGTCGTCGACCTCGCCCGCGGCGGGGTCGGCCTCGTCATCGGTGGCTTCGTCATCGCCACCGGCGTCTACTACGTGCTCGGACGGACGACCGGCGGCGTCTCGATCCCCGGCCTCGAGCGGGTTACCAGCTGGCTCGTCGGCCACGTCGACCGGCTGGCGAACGGTCCCGGTATCGTCGGCCTGGGGGCGCTTCACGGATTGCTCCCGTGCCCCGTCCTCTATCCGGCGTTTCTGTACGCGTTCGCGACCGGCTCGCCGACCGGCGGTGCGCTCGCGCTCGCGGCGCTCGGGGTCGGAACGATCCCGGCCGTTTTCGCCTACGGAACCGTCATCGATACCGTCGACGTCGCTCATCGGCGTCGCGTCCACCGGCTGCTCGGCGTCGCGTTCGTCGTGCTGGGGTACGTCCTGTTCGCCCACGGATTGATGGCACTGGGTGTTCACGTACCACATCCCGAGTTGCCGTTCTACGACGCCATCGATGCCCCTGGCACCGACGGCCACCACCACTGAAACCCAGCGATGATCGACCGCCGATCGAACTAACCACACGATGACAGACGACCGATCCGACACCGGCTGTACGCTCTGTGATCTCCCCGTCGAGGGCAGCGACGTCGTCGCCGACGGGAAGCCGTTTTGCTGTGTCGGCTGTCGGGACGTCTACGACGTACTCGGTGGCGTCGACGCGGTCGACGCCGAGGACGTTCGCGACGCTCGAGCGAGCGAGGAGACGACCGGAGACGATTCCTCCTCGAGTGGCAATCCCGACCACGAGACGTCCTACCTCGAGGTCAGCGGGATGTACTGTGTGACCTGTGAGGCCTTTATCGAGTCCGTCGCCACGTCGGCCGACGGCGTCAGCGATGCGAGCGCGAGCTACGTCACCGACACCGTCCGGGTCGACCACGATCCCGAGCGTGCACCACTCGAGGAGTTGACGTCGGATATAAGCCAGCTCGGCTACAGCGCGTACAGTCGCGAAGACGCCGTCAGCCGTCGCCGGGCGGAGAACTGGGAGATGGGACGGATCGCCGTCGGTGTCCTCATGGGGATGATGGTGATGCTCCAGTACGTCGTCTTTATCTACCCGGTCTACTTCGGCGGGCTCTTTTACAACGAGCAGACGATGGCGTTTTTCGAACAGGCGCTCGCCGACGAGCGGGCGACGCCGTTTTATCTGATGATCGCAGCGCTCACGACGATCGTCCTCGGCGTCACCGGCAAGCCGATCCTACAGGGGGCGTACGTTGGGATCAAGACCCGGTCGCCGAACATGGATCTACTGGTCGCGATCGCCGCGGTCAGCGCGTACCTCTACAGTACGCTCTCGATCGCCGTCGGCGGCGACCACATCTACTACGACGTTACCGTTGCGATCGTCGTCATCGTCACCGTCGGCGGTTACTACGAGTCTACGCTGAAACGGGAGGCGACCGAGCGCCTCTCGGATCTCACCTCCGTCCAGGTCGACGAGGCCCGTCGCGTCGGTCCGGACGGAAGCCACGAGGACGTTCCGCTCTCGGCGCTCGAGCCCGACGACCGAGTACTCGTCCGGGCGGGCGAACGGGTACCGATCGACGGCGACGTGATCGACGGCGAGGCCGCGGTCGACGAGGCGGTCGTCACCGGCGAATCCCTCCCCGTCACCAAAGCGGTCGGCGACGACGTCGTCGGCGGCTCGCTGGTCGCCGACGGCGCGGTGACGGTCCGCGTCGGCGAGGACGCGACGAGCACGCTCGATCGCATCACCGAACTCGTCTGGGACCTCCAGAGCGGTACCCACGGTATCCAGAAGCTCGCGGACAAACTGGCGACGATCTTCGTCCCGCTCGTGCTCGTCCTCGCGGTCGTCGTCACCGCGGTCTATCTCGCGCTCGGCTCCGGGGTCGCCGCTGCGTTGCTCGTCGGCCTCACCGTCCTGATCGTCTCCTGTCCGTGCGCGCTCGGGCTCGCGACGCCGCTTGCGGTCGCCGCCGGCATCCGTGACGCCCTCGAGCGCTCGATCGTCGTCTTCGACGACAGCGTCTTCGAGCGCATCCGCGAGGCCGACACCGTCGTCTTCGACAAGACGGGGACGTTGACGACCGGCGAGATGACCGTCGTCGACGCCGACTGTGACGAAAAACTGCTCGAGCGGGCGGCGATCCTCGAGCGTCGATCCGCCCACCCGGTTGGGCAGGCCATCGCCGCTGTAGGGGGAGACATCGACTCCACCGATCCGGTCGCAGACGGCGGCAGACTCGATGGAGAGTCGTCTGCGGACAACGTCGCCGAGGATCGGTCCGGTTCCGGTGAGGGGAGCCGAGCCGAGACCCTCGGCGACCGCATCGAGTCCTTCGAGAGCCACCGTAACGGCGTCTCCGGCGTCGTCGACGGCGACGAGGTCGTCGTCGGTCACCCGGACCTCTTTCGCGATCGTGGTTGGACGGTTCCGGCCGACCTCCAGGAGCGAATCGATGGGGAGCGAACGGCCGGACGGGTGCCGGTCGCGATCGGACGCGACGGAACCGCCCAGGGGGTTGTCGTGGTCGGCGACGACCTCCGGGAGGGGTGGGCAGAGACGCTGACAGCGATCTCGGATGCGGGTGCGGAAGTCGTCGTTCTCACCGGCGACGATGCGCGTGCAGCAGAACAGTTCCGCGAGCACGCGGCGATCGATCGGGTGTTCGCTGGCGTTCCGCCGGAGGGGAAAGCCGAAACGGTTGCGCGCCTCGGCGAACGTGGACGAACCGTCATGATCGGTGACGGAACGAACGACGCACCCGCGCTCGCGGCGGCCGATCTCGGAATCGCTCTCGGAGGTGGCACTGCGATGGCAGCCGACGCCGCGGACATCGCCCTCGTCGACGACGACCTCTCCTCGGTCGACACCGTCTTCGATCTCGCTCGCGCGACCGATCGGCGCGTCAAAGGAAACATCGGCTGGGCGTTTTGCTACAACGCGATCGCCATCCCGTTGGCCGTCACGGGACTGCTCAACCCGCTTTTCGCCGCGATCGCGATGGGCGCGAGCAGCCTCCTCGTGGTCACGAACTCCTCGCGGGCGCTCCTCGAGGAGTGATCGTCGGCCGCGTACCACAACTCACCGGTCGCGATCCGAGAGGTGCTCAATCGGGCCCTCCCCTGGCGTCCGTATCCTCCCGGCGTTCCTGTCCCGTCTTGGAAATATCGATGGCGTCACCGCCCTCGGCTGGCATATCCTCGCCTTCCTTGATCGCCTGGGCCTCCTGTTCCATCGCCTCGACGTCCATCTCGGCGTCCTCGATCTCGCCGATGATCTCGGCGATGTCGTCTAAGCCGATCAGTTCGCGCGTCTCGTCGTCGAACTCGAGGCTCTCGAGTTGCTCGCCGTCCGTTCTGACGTCGCCGCCCGAGAGGTGTTTGCCGTAGCGGCCGACCATCGACGTGAGTTCCTGTGGGAGGACGAACGTCGTCGACTCGCTCCTCCCGATCTCTTCTAAGGTGTCCATCCCCTTGTCGATGACCGCGCGTTCACCCATCGACTCGGCGGAGCGAGCCCGCAAGACGGTCGAAATGGAATCACCTTGCGCCTCGAGGATCTGACTCTGCTTTTCACCCTGGGCGCGGATAATCTCACTTTGCTTGTCACCCTCCGCCTTCTCGACGGCGCTGCGGCGTTCTCCCTGGGCCTCCAGGATCATCGCGCGGCGGCGACGTTCGGCGGAAGTCTGTTCTTCCATTGCACCTTTGACGTCCCGAGAGGGTGTCACCTCCCGAACCTCGACGCTCTCGACGCGGATCCCCCACTCGTCGGTGGGCTCGTCGAGTTCGTGGCGGATTCGCTCGTTGATCATCTCGCGTTTGCTCAGGGTGTCGTCGAGTTCCATATCGCCGAGGACGGCACGCAAGGTCGTCTGGGCGAGGTTCGAGACCGCCCGCTCGTAGTTCTCGACCTCGAGGAACGCCCGTTTGGCGTCCATCACGCGGATGTAGACGACGGCGTCGGCGGTCACCGGCGAGTTGTCCCGGGTGATCGCCTCCTGGCTCGGCACGTCGATCGTCTGGGTGCGCATGTCGAACGTGTAGACTCGCGAGACGAACGGGGGAACGACGTTCAGCCCCGGCTCGAGCAGTTTGCGATACTCTCCAAAGACGGTGAGTGCGCCCCTGTTGTAGGCGTCGACGATCTCGATCATCGACCAGACGGTGGCGACGACGAGTACGACTGCCAGCGCCGCGACGATCAGTATCGGATCGCCGACATCGAGTTGCAGGGGTGCGAGTATAGATGACTCCATCGTGTGTTATACGGTAGCGAGACGAATAACTCTTGGCCGCTGGCCACTCGAGCGCCACGGAGGGGGAACTATTATTCGTACGCTACCGCGTTCGATTCAACGACAGGGGTGACCGAAACCGATCTACGATCTTCGGATACCGACGGTGATCCCCGTTATACGGTTTACTGTCCGTCAGTACCACCGCGCCCGGAGAACGGGTCCCGGGCGCGGCGGGACACAGGGACAGCAATCCGTATCACTCCTCGTTTCGAAGGCGCGTCAGGACCTCCTCGGCGTTCTCGAGTGCCTGCTCTTTTTTGGCAGGATAGGCCTCGACCTTTCCACGGAAGGTGATCCCATCGCCGAGGCGGACGTCGCCGTTGAAGGCGGCCTGTTTGTCGAGTCGGAGGAAAAACTCCGTGTTCTCGGTTACCCGTTCGTCGAGTTCGTCGATCAGCGTCTCGAAGCTCTCGAGGTCGGCGAGTCTCGAGAGGACGTGGCGGACGTCGTCGGCGTTCTCGACCCGGGCTGAGAGGACGAGAATACGATCGCCGTAGTGGCCCTCGCTCTCGGCGCGTTCGATCTCGAACGGCTCGTCGTCGCCCTCGGGAAGGAACGTCCGAAGCGCCTCCTCGACGCGCTTTTCGTCCTCGGTGGCGTAACAGAACGTACGTAAATCGACGTAGTGAAGCGGAATCTGTGGCATCTACAGGTCGGAACGGCTTGTGAGTTCTCGCCTCGAGTCTCCGGGCTCGAGGGGTGTATAACGTTACTCCTCGTCGTCGACGTCGTCGTCGGCGGCCTCGAGGGCGTCCTCGGGGACGCCTGCCTCCTGTCCGTCCTCGAAGCTGATGGTGTAGGTGACGTCGCCGAACATCGACTCCATCGTCTGGGTGACGGTTCCGGTTTCGCCGTCGAACTCGCTGTGCTCGTCGTGTAGGACGACGTGGTCGTCTTCCTCGAAGCTCATACTCGAGATTCCGCCCCGCCGCGTAAAAAGGAACTGATTGCAGGCCTTCGCTTGGGAGGGTGTCGTCCGTTGTCCCGTGATTTGCTTTGAGGATCGTTCGAAACGGTTACCTGTCTGAGGAGTCAACGAGACTGCATGTTCGGAATCCTGTTTTTGGTCCTCCCGATCGTCGGCGCGTACGCCGTCTACGTCGATGCGGTCGATCGCGACACGGACGGACCGGTGTGGTGGCCATGTTGACGCTCGTCATCGGCTACGGTGTCGGACCAATCGTCCTGGGGCTGTTTCTCGTTCTCTATCTCGTTCTCCAGTTCCTTGAGGCGAAGTGGGCCGGCCGCCGCTCGGTCTCGGGAGCCTGATCGCCGGCGTTCTTTCCGCTGTGGGTCGATCGGCGAGGTGATCAGTGGTCGAGTTCCTCGAGTAGCGTCTCCCCGGCGGCGCTCGACGAACCCGGGCCGCGGGCGGTAATGAGGTCGCCGTCGACGGTGACGCTCGTGTCTGCCTCGAGTTCGGCGTCCCAGTTCCCACCGGCGGCCTGTACTTCGTCTTCGACCCAGTAGGGGAGTTTGCGGCCGTCGGGCATGCAATCGTTTTCGTCGACGATGTCTTCCTCCCACGCGTTAGGAAATCCGGTGACATCGCGGCCGTTGACGACGAACGCACCGTGGCTATCGCGGGCGAACGCGAGGATGCCGACGGCGTGACAGACGACTAGCGCTTTCCCGTCGTCCCCTTCGACCGTCTCCCGTAGAAGTCGGCGAGCGTCGTGGTCCTGATTGACGTCCCACTCGGTGCCGTGGCCGCCGGGGAAGACGACGGCGTCGTAGACTTCGGCGTTCGCTCGAGCGAGCGGGATCGGATCGTTCAATCGCTCGTCGCTCTCGTGGACCTCGCGGACGTGTTCGGTGGTCTCCTCGCCGACCTGTTCGGGATCCACCGATCGTTCGTCGATCACCGGCGGGCTCCCCGACGGCGTCGCGACCGTGATCTCGACTCCCGCCGCCGAGAGCGTCTCGAGGGGGTCGACACACTCCTCTCCCCAGTATCCCTCCTCGCTGACGACGAACAGTGCTTGTGTCATACTCGAGGCTACACCGACCGCAGATAAAACTCCCCGCCCCGTCCACGGTTTCGCCGGCACCGCCACGTACGTTTTGCTGGACGAGTGGTCGATCCGTTCGTGACGAGTGTCGTCCAGTTCGTTCCTGTTCGATTCGACGACCGTCAGGTGGGATTGAGATGACTTTTTCGCCGTCCACGACGAACATCCACTAGGTGATAGCAATGGCAGGCCGTTCCGGCCCGTTCGACGAAATCGGGGAACTGTTCGACCGACTCGCGCGTCAACTCGAGACGGCGGCTCGATCGTGGGAGACAGCGGTCGACGACCGAAGCCGTCTCGACCTCTCGATGCGGGGGTCGGCGACCAGCCTGGACGTCGCCGAGGAGGGCGAGGAGTTCGTCGTCACCGTCGACGTCCCCGGCTACGAGACCGACGACCTCGAGATCAACCTGACTGGCGAGACGCTCAAGATCAGAGGCGAGCGAGCACGGGAGACCGATCAGGTCGACGAGGAGACGTACATCCGTCGCGAGCGCGAGCTGCGATCGTTCAGCCGCCAGGTCCGACTCCCTGCCGTTGTCGACGCCGACGGCGTCGATGCCACCCTCAACAACGGCGTCCTCACCATCCGTCTCCCCACACTCGAGTCGGACGACAACGCACAGACGATCGACATCGAGTGAACCGTACCGACGTGTCACGAGCGGAGAATCGTCACGGCGGTCCGTCTCGTGGATCGTCGAGATTCAACGCGTCGAAGAACCGCCGGGTCAGGCGGCCGCCGACGAACTCGAGCAGCTGTTTCTCGTCGCCGGCGTCGTCGCCAAAGAGGCCGAGATCGATCCGTCCGCCGGCCATATCGTGGTGGCCGCCGATGGCACCGAACTCGCCGAACCCATCCTGGAGGGTTTCGCCGATGTGGATTCGTGGGTCGATCGACCGCGCGCTGACTCGAATCGTCCGACCGACGATCCCGTAGGCGAGGACGGTGTCGACGCCTTCCAGGTTGAGCAGAAAGTCCGCCGCCTGCGGAAGCGCGTCAGTCTCGGAGGTCGTCCCCACGCTGGCGACGAGCGAGGAGCCACGACGCTCGCGTGAGCGGATCGCACAGCCGATCGCGTCGATCGTTCCCGGCGAGAACGCGCTGCCGTAGAGCTGTTCGAGCGCCTCGAGGTCCGCTACAGGGTACACCGAAAGCGCCGCCTCGTACTCCCGTCTCGTGGGATCGCGAACGAAATCTAGGCGCTCACGATGGAGGGCAAAGAGCAGGGCAGACGCGAGTCGAGTCGTCAGTTCGACCTCGAGTTCCCACAGGTACTCGACGAAAATCGTCGCGGTCGCACCGTATCTCGTCCGGACGTCCTCGACGGTCGCGCCGGCGGACTCGCCCGGATGGTGGTCGACGACGATATCGGGTTCGACGTGGGCCAACAGCTGCGAGTTCTCGCCGGGGATTGCGTGATCGACGAACGCGATACAGTCGGACGCTTCGACGTCGACCTCGTCGATCGGTCGAAGAGCGATGTCGAGCATGTTGACGAACGCCCGGTTTTGCTGGTGGGAGATCTCGCCACCGTAGACGATGATCACGTCGTCGACACCGATGTCCTCCGCGATTGCCTCCAGAGCGAGCGCGCTGGCAAGACAGTCGGGGTCTGGATTGTCGTGACAGACGATCGCCACCGACTCGGCCACCTCGAGGACGGATACGAGTTCCGCCGCGCGGGACATACAGGGATCGTACGGGAAGCGACCGTTTGAACCCCCGGTCGCTAACGGCCACGAATCCGTCGAAACACGGTGTTGACCGTCCGGTATGATCTCGATACCTGATGCGACCGAACGGAGGTCAGGTGGATCCCGACCCGTCCGACATCGTCCCCGAAAGCGCCTCGGTCGTCGGTGTGAACTCGAGTTCTGCCCACAGCCGCCTGCGTGGCCCTTCTCGTACAACATCGAGGCTACGGCGACGGTCTCGATGCCGGTTTCGCCGCCGTTGAAGGCGATGATCTCGTCGTCGCTCGGCCATCGGCGTGTCTCCGGCCATCGGGGAGGATAGTCGCGTAGCTAGTGAGAAAGAGTGTACGAATCAAGTTCATACGGCAACGCAAGCGAGGATGACGAGACTGGTGACAGGCAGGTAGACGGATAGTTGTCTCAATCCGCGTTGAGCGGGGGACGGGACGACTGGGCTTCGTCCGAGCCGTCCGCGGGGGTGTTTACGAACATTGCGTGACCGATGATCCCCATCGCGACGAACGCACCGATCGGTACCGCTGCCGTTAACGAAAGGCCGACCAGGGAGAGGGAAGCGGTGATCCCGAGCAGTGCGACTGGGATGAGTCCGAGAACAATGTCGTAATATCCAGTCATAATCTATCCTATACTATGGCAAATACGCATATAAGTGTTTCCCATAATTGGCCAGTACTGGACTCATTTGTGACACATATTCGTCGCATTGGTTTCTCATAAGTTATAGAACAGCCATCGGTGTTTCGACCACTCGATCGTCAAGCGAACTTCGGAGAGAGAACTGCGATCGAGCACCGAAATCGGACGATACCAGCGGAGAACGTCGGCTACTGTCTCGTCGATCCGGCCCCAACACGTCCTGGTCGAGGATGGTTGCTCATTCGAAGCCGGTACGTTCTCGAAATATGAATGGTTGTCCGAGTCACGGAGATTCCAGTGCGACGACCACCAGACGCCAGCCGACGAGCACGATCAGCCCCAGCCCAGTCATCACGAGCGGGAACGGCCACGTGATCCCTCCCTCGAAATACGGTGACCCTCGCAGGAGAAACCCGATGTTGGCACCACCGAGCCACGTAACCGCCACCAATCGAATCGTTCGAATCGCCGACGATCGATCGGCCGTGTACAGTCCAGCGATCACCGCGACGACGAGCCAACCGGCCACGAAGGGGACGACCGTCTCGAGGGTAGAGAGCGGGTCGGCAATCGGATCGAGGCCGTGGGTGAGTCCGCCAGCAGTAACCAGTGCGGTCAGCAATCCGACATCGGCGACGGCAAGCCCGATCGTTTGCCGGTCGATGGGCCGACCGCCGGCGTTTCGTTCGGCTATTGTGATCATACGATCGGGTTTGTCCGCTCGACATATCGTCTTCCCGGTTCGATCGTCGACCTCGAGACCGACAGGAGAGGGAACCCCCGGCGACCGAGGGTCGCCGAGCGTCGTCCAACGGACGGGGCGTCCGTGCGAGGTAAATCCTCGCACACCACGGGTCGGCCACCGGACACTTCGTTATCGGCACCGTTCAACGGATCTTCCCCGCTCGTCGGATCCAGTGGACACGGTAGGCGTCCCTTACGAGCCACCCCCGCGACTCCGAAATCGCGAACGCATCGCCGCCCATCCTCTCGAAGACGAGACAGTGGCTGTGGTTGGCGACGGTATCGCCTCGAGCGCGAATTGCCAGCGCCCAGAGCCCGGGACGTCCTCGCCGTGGACCCGGACACGACTGACGCGGGTAATTCCGACATCAACGATCGGCTCTTGGACGACGATCACTGTGTCGCGGGGTCACGACGGATGAACCCGAGCGTCGCCGGGTTGAAGTAGTACGTCCCCCCACACGCTGAACAGGTTACCGCCAGCGGCTTGCCGTGACGGTGTTGTTTCCAGAGTTTCGACTGTGGCGCGTCGATCTCGAGGACGACCTGTTCCGGACAGCCGTCGGTCGTACAGGGAAACCGCATGAACCAGTTGGGAACCGAGAGCGGTCCGATCGGCTCGAGAATGTGTCTGAGACCGCCGAGTAACTCGCAGATAGTTCGTGAGAGGTCGTCTCGTTTGATCGACATCCCCTCGATGTCGGCGAGATATCCACCGCGATGGCGTTCGTCGGTGTACACCGGAAAGATCGGGATCCTTTCGGCGCGCGCGTAGCCGATCTCCTGGTTGACCCACCGGGAGTCGGCCGACCGGTCGGTCAACACCGCGACGACGACATCGCTGTCGGGAATGCGACTCTCGAGTCGATCCCGCGTGCGATTCGAATCGACCTCTTCGAGTGCGATATGAACGTCGAACGGGAGGTTCTTGACCGTCGAGAACAGCGTCTGGACGAGCTCGAGGTCCGACGGAGCGTGCGAAACGTACACCTGTTCTCCGGTCATTTATCGGTTACAACGTGTACGACTTCGAGTTTAATTAATGTATCTACTCGTCGACCGAACCCGTCGTTACCGTCTCGAGGATCCGTCGGGAGAACTCGGATTCCGTCAGTTCGGCGTGGAGATCGTCGAACCAGTCGCGTTCGACGCGCCAGCGTCCCCGAAGCGAGCCGTCAGTCCCGCGGGAGGTGGCCTCGAGGTGGCCCGGCGACCACCCCCGTTCGTCCGCGATCGCGAGCACGGTCCGGACGACCGTTCCGACCTCGTCGCTCGTCACTCGCGGAGCGTCGGTGACGACCTCGTACGTGAGGTGGAAGTCGGTCTCCGAGCTGGGTTCGTCCCACTCGACCTCGAGGACGTAGATCCCGTGGCTCATGAGTCGGTTCTCGAGGGTGACGGCGATGGGCGGATCTCCGGTCATACGACGGTGTTCGGCCGGAGCGACGAAAAACACCGTGGCAGTTAGAGCGGATCGACGAGATCCGAAAGCGCGGCCGTCGGGTCGTCCGCTTTCGCGACGCCGCTTGCCAACAAGACGCCCTCCGAGCCGAGCTCGCCCGCGGCGACGACGTCGTCCCCGGTGCTGATACCGGCACCACAGAGGACCGAAACGTCGGAATCCACGTTGGCCGCGGCGGCGACGGCACCCTCGACGATCTCCGGGTCGGCCTGACTGACCGGCGTTCCGGTTCCGATGAGTTCGGGCGGCTCGACGGCGACGGCGTCCGGCTCGAGCGCGGCCGCAGCACCGATCTGGGCGGGGTTGTTCGCACAGACGACCGTCTCGAGACCCGCCCGGTCGGCAGCCTCGACGGCACCGTCAACGTCAGCGAGTTTCAGGCGGCGTTCGGAGTGGTTGATCAACGTCCCGACGGCACCGGCGTCGGCGACCGTCTCGGCCAGCGTATGGCCGGTGTTGCTCCCGTAGTCGATGGGATCGACGTGCTGAGCCCACGTCTCGGCCCCTGTCTCGGCGACGCGCTCGAGGTGTGTGGCCTGGGGGGCAACGGCGACGCGAGCGACGTCGGTGGACTCGTCGACGTCGCGGACCGCTTCGGCGACGGCGACCGGATCACACGGATACGTCTTCAGGTTGACGAGGATGAACATACGGAGTATCCGATCCCCGTCGAAGAAATAGCTTGCGAGTTGTCGACAGAGATACGCCTCGCGAACGGAGCGTGTCGGTCAGTCCTTTCGCTTGACGACGTCTCCGAGCGTGTAACTGCCGGACGAGGAGCCCCCGGACCACTCGGAGTCCTCACCTGAGCCACCCTCGGCGCTCAGGTCGATCTCGAGGAACCGCTCGAGTTTCGACTGGACGCGGTCGCTCGGGAGCGTATCGCCGCGTTCGATCTTGCGGATGAGACTCGCCTTCTCATTAAGTTCGTTGGCGAGATCCGACTGGCTGAGCCCCTTCCCCTCGCGGGCGTTGCGTACGCTGTCGTCGTAGTCGGCGACGAGTTGGTCCATGTCGTCGAACATATCGGACCGGGGAGAGCCACCGGAGCTGGAACTCGTCGACGAGCTCGCGGACGCACTCGAACTCGAACTCGAACTGCTCGACCCTCCGGAGGAACTCGATCCGGTCGAGTACTTCGTGGACGTACTCGAGCTCGAGGGCTGTTTGACCTCCGTGCCGAAGTCGGTGCAGTTCGAACACACGTCGAGTTTCGCACCCTCGACTTTGATGGTCTTCGGAGACGACGTCTCGGCGCCACACATCTCACACTGAACCATGTGCGCACCTATATCGCGCCGAGTGATAAACCATGCGGCGAGAGCGATGCAATCCTACTCGAGTGCGCTCCAGGAGTAGAAGAACCGCTGGAGGGCAGTGAGGTGACCGACGACAGCGAGGAAGGCGAGCAGCCAGCCGACGAGCGTGAGGCCGCCGTACGTCCCCGAGAAGGGGTACGCGAGAACGCCGACGACGCCGATGATCGCCAACCGGTCTGCCCGACCGACGAGGCCGCCGTAAACGCGATCGAGACCGACGGCTTGGGCCTGCGTCCCCAGATACGAGGTCATGACGACGCCGGTGACCGCGAGAAAGCCCAGCAGGTAGTCGCCGACCCCTGCTGCGAGGCCACCGATGACGACGATGTCGGCGTACCGATCGAGAACGTGATCGAGGAGGTCGCCGCCGGGCGAGGCGACCGCCTGTTCGCGCGCGAGCGCGCCGTCGACGATATCGAGCCAGCCGTTCAGAAAGACCAGCGCCGCCGCCCCGACGTACCAGACCGGATCCGCGCGCCCGCCGAGTACGAACGCGACCGCCGCGAGTATCGCCATGAAAAACGCCAGCACGCTTACGCCGTCGGGTGTCATCCCGATCCGGTCGAACCCCTTCACGAACGGATCGAGAAATCGCGAGATGTACGGTCGAAGCTGATCGAGCGTCACGCGAGATACCCCACGAAGTCGACGTCGCCGGCGCTCGGTTCGCGCTCGCCCGCGAGGACCGACTCGAGGTCGTCGGCGACCGCTTCGGGGTCGCGATCGGTCGTATCGATCTCGTAAACCGAGTCGAGGCCGTGTTCCTCGACCGCCTCCGAAAGAATCACGTCAAGCGCCTCGCTCTCGGCGTTTTCGGTCGCTTTCCCCTCGTTCTCGCCACGGTCGCGGAGTCGCTCCTCGAGGTCGTCGGGGCGACACCGGAGGACGGCGACCCGATCCGCGTCGAAATGATGGGCGAGGTGGGACTCGATGACGACGTCCTCACGTCCCTCGAGCCAGACCGACAGCGCCTCGAGGTCGGCGACCTTACTCTCGCGTTCGGCGTCGATTTCCGTATACAACCCCTCGCGCTCGAGAACGTCGTTCAGGTGGACGACCTCGAGATTCGGTTCTGACTCCGTCTCGAGGCGCGCCTCGAGTATCGTCGTCGCGGTCGTCTTTCCGGTTCCGGGCGTTCCGGTGACGGCGACTCTCACCTGTCGGGCACCTCCGCTTCGGCGTCGACCTCGAGATCGGCGAGCACCGCGTTCGTCGCCTCGATCGCTCGTTCGGTCTCTTCGTCGGTTCCGCAGGTGATCCTGATACATCCGGGGAGACCGAAGCTCGTGCAGTCGCGGACGATGACGCCCCGTTCCTGGAGTTCCCCGGCGACCGCGGCGGCGTCGTCGACGTCGACGAGGACGAAGTTCCCCTCGCTTGGCCAGACGTGTGCGTCGATCCCCTCCCTCATTGCCTCTCGTGAGGTTCGGGCCGTCTCGACGGTCCGCTCGACGTGCTCGGTATCGCCCATCGCGGCCAGACCGGCGCGACAGGCGAGTTCGCCCGCCGCAAACGGTGTGTTCACGCGCGTGTACGCGCTGGCCCACTCCTCGGGGACGACCGCGTATCCGAGCCTGACACCGGCGAGCCCGTAGACCTTCGAGAACGTCCGGAGGACGGCGACGTCGTCGCGCGCGTCGAAGCCATCCTGTCCCTGTATGAGCGTTACCGCGCTCTCGGTCTCGGCGAACTCGCCGTAAGCCTCGTCGACGACGACCAGCGTCTCCTCGTCGGTTTCCGCGGCGAGCGCCTCGATCTCCGTGAGTGCCATCGTCGAGCCGGAGGGGTTGTGCGGGCTCGTGAGCCAGATGACCCGCTCGCCGTCGTACGCTTCGAGCACTGTGTCGGCGGTCTGCTCGAACTCGTCTGTGCGATCGATCGAGTACTCGTCGACCTCGCCGTGGTGAAATCGTGAACTCATGCCGTAGTAGGCAAAGCCCGGCGTCGGGACGAGAACGGCATCGTCGGGTTCGAGCGTCGCGCGATGGAGGTAATCGATCGCGCCGTCGCCGCCGTTGGCGAGCCAGACCTGCTCGTCCTCGACGTTCCACCGGTCGGCGATAGCTGCCACGAGGTCGGTGTGTGCGGCCTTGGGATAGGAGCTCATGCTCGAGGCGTGCTCCCGGATCGCCACGGTCGCGGCCGGCGACGGGCCGTGGGGATTTTCGTTCGAGGCGAGTTTGACGAACTCCGAGGGGTCCCGCCCGAGTTCGCGGGCGACTTCCTCGATGCCCCGACCCGCCTCGTATGCGACGTGATCGGACAGGTCGCGCGGTTGCATACCAAAAGCCTGTTTCCCGTGGCTCTTAAGCGTGCTCACCTGTTCACACGACGGGAAGTACTCGAGACCGTCGGCTCGGCATTCGTTCGACGTCACGATCGGGAAACGGGTCGAGTCATCGCACTAATTGGTCAGGAGCGCGTACGGTGTCGCATGTCCGGGCCTCGCGAGACGGGAGCGTCACGGTGGTTCACCGAGCGGACCACGTTGACGATGTTTGCGCTGGTGAGCGTCACGCTCGCTGTCCTCGTCGTTCTCCCCTACCTCCAGTACGTGCTGTTGAGTGCCGTCCTCGCGTACATTCTAATGCCCATTCAGCGTCGCCTCGAGCCCTACGTGGGGTCGATGATCGCCGCGCTCACGGTGGTGGCGGTCGCCGTCCTCGCGATCTTGCTTCCGCTCGCGTACGTCCTCGCCATCGCGTTCGGCGAGGCACTCGAGATCGTCAACGCGATTCAGGAGGGCTCGCTCGACGCCGAGATGATCGAATCCCAACTCGAGGAGACGGGGTACGCCGTCGACCTCGGCGAGATGTACCAGACCTACCAGGAGCCGATCGCGACCGGGGTACAGGGGCTCGCGACCAGCGGGATCGAGGTCGTCGCCGGGCTTCCATCTCTGCTCATCGGGCTGACGGTGACGCTGTTCGTCCTCTTTGCGCTGTTGCGAGACGGGGACGCGCTCGTCGACTGGACGCAGCGGGTGTCACCGATCGACGACGAGATCCAACAGGAGCTGTACGACGACCTCGATCAGCTGATGTGGGCATCGGTCGTCGGAAACGTCGCCGTCGCGGGGATTCAGGCGATCTTGCTCGGCGCTGGGCTCGCAGTGGTCGGCGTTCCGATGGTCATCTTCCTCACCGTCGCGACGTTCGTCCTCGCGTTGCTCCCGCTGATCGGCGCGTTCGGAATCTGGGTTCCGGTATCGATCTATCTGTTCGCGATGGGTCGTCCTCTCGAGGCCGCGGCCCTCGTCGGGTACGGCACACTCGTGAGCGCGTCGGACAACTACCTGCGGCCGGCGCTCATCGGTCGGACGAGCGCGTTCAACTCCGCGATCGTCGTCGTCGGCATCTTCGGCGGACTCGTCGTCTTCGGTGCCGTTGGCCTCTTTATCGGCCCCGTCATCCTTGGCGGCGCGAAGGTCACCCTCGACGTATTCGCTCGAGAGCGAAACGACGGCGGGGACCACGAACAGGCGGCGGATCCCGCGGTCGACACCGCGCCGGATACCGGCGTTACAGCGGACGACGAACCGGATCCGGATCTCGAGTCGGAGGCAGGACCGACTGACTCGACCGCGTCGGAGGAGTCGGAAACCGACGTGACGGACGAGACGCCGACGACCACCGAGAACGGCGACGACGATCGAGCATCCGACCGCATGCGTTAATTAGCCGCACAAACTACACGCTGGTATCGTGTCTCGAATCGATACCCGCACTTCAGGCGGGTGTGGACGGGCCGTATCGTCCGTCCGACGGGTCCAGTAACTATGCACGGGTCACATTCGGGGAGCCCGTACGCTCCCCACACGGCGGACGAACGGTCGGCGATGCTCGAGGCGATCGGCGTCGAATCGGTCGAGGAACTGTTCGACGTCCCGCCCGAGGTCGGCTTCGAGGACAGCTACGGGATCGACGCGCGGACGGAACGGGAGACGCGCCGGCTCGTTCGCTCGATACTGAGCCGCAACGACGACCTGACGGAACTGCTCGGCCGGGGTCATTACGGCTACTACGTCCCCTCGGTGGTCGACCACCTCGCCGACCGCTCGGAGTTTCTCACCTCCTATACGCAGTATCAGCCCGAGGTCTCACAGGGGTTCTTACAGGCGTTGTTCGAGTACCAGTCGCTGCTGGTCGAACTCACGGGCCTCGAGGTCGCCAACTGCTCGATGTACGATGCTGCGACCGCCCTCGGCGAGGCGGCCACGCTCGCCGACCGGGTTCGCGACGCGACCGGCCACCGCGTCCTCGTCCCCGACCTCCTGCTCGAGGGACGGCGGAGCACCCTCGAGAACTACGTCGCCGGGACGGACCTCGTCGTCGAGGCGTATCCGACCGACGACGCCAACGTCGACGTCGGCGGACTCGACGAACTCGTCGACGACGACATCGTCATGCTCTACGCCGAGAACCCGACGGTGCGTGGAACGATCGAGGAACGCCTCGAGGCGGTGGGCGACCTGGCCGAGGAGACGGACGCGCTGTTCGTTCTCGGGACCGATCCGGTCGCGCTCTCGTTGCTTCAGCGACCCGCAGACGTCGGTGCGGACGTCGTCGTCGGTGACGCGAGCGTCCTCGGTCTCCCGACGAGTTACGGCATGGGGCTCGGTCTGTTCGCCACGAGCGAAGAGTACCTCCGGCAGGTCCCCGGCCGGCTGGTCGGCGCGAGCGAGGACGCGACCGGCCGGCGGGCGTACACGCTCACGCTCCAGACCAGAGAACAACACATTCGACGCGAGCGGGCGACGAGTAACATCTGTACGAACCAGGCCTGGGTCGCCTTACGGACCGCGATGCACGCCGCCGTCCTCGGTCCCGAGGGACTCGTCGACCTCGCGAAACGCGGTGTTACCCGCGCCGAGAGGCTCGCGACCCGCGTCGACGACCTCGCCGGCGCGAGTGCACCCGTCCACGACCGCCGACACGTCCGGGAGTTCGTCGCACGCGTCGACCAGCCCGCTCGAGCCGTCGCCGCCGACCTCGAGGAGCGCGGCTTCGCTGTTCACGTCGTCGACGACCACGAGATCCAACTCTGCGTCGCCGGCGTCGCCGACGATCGGATCGATCCGTTCGTCGACGCACTCGAGGAGGTGATTCGATGACCGACGGCGTCGATTCACCCGTAGACGACGAAACCGACGGCGGATCCGAAGCGATAGGAGGCGATCGTTCCGGACGGACCGACGACCGCGTCCGGTACGACCAGGCGCGGTACGTCGAGGACGGTCAGTACGAACCGCTGCTCTCCGAGAAGGATCTGACGCGGGTCGAGATCGGCGAGGACTCGCCGCTTCCAGAGGAGTTGACCCGCGACTCCCTCGAGCTTCCGAGCCTCTCGGAGCCCGAGCTCGCGCGCCACTACACCCGACTCTCGCAGATGGTCTACGGGATCGACAGCGGTCCCTACCCGCTCGGATCGTGTACGATGAAGTACAACCCAAAATTCACCGAGGACGTAGCTGCACTGCCATCGGCGAGCGTCCATCCCGACCGCTCCGAGCAGTCGGTTCAGGGCACCCTCGAGGTACTGTACCGGCTACAGGAGTATCTCGGCCTGATCGGCGGCATGGACGCCGTCACGCTCCAGCCACCCGCCGGCGCGGCGGGGGAGTTCGTCGGCATCCGCGTCGCCACGGCATACCACGACCACCGGGGCGAGGGTCACCGAGACGAGGTGATCGTCCCCGAGAGTGCCCATGGAACGAACTTCGCAACCGCCGCCCTCGGTGGCTACGACGTAGTTTCGTTGCCCAGCGACGACGGCGGCCGGGTCGACCTCGAAGCGCTCGAGGCCGCCCTCTCCGAGAACACGGCGGCGCTGATGCTTACGAACCCGAACACCCTGGGGCTGTTCGAACGCGAGATCGCCGAGATCGCCGAGATGGTCCACGATGCGGGCGGGCTCCTCTACTACGACGGTGCGAACTTGAACGCCCTGCTCGGACGTGCCCGTCCGGGCGATATGGGCTTCGACGTGATGCACTACAACGTCCACAAGACGTTCGCGACGCCCCACGGCGGCGGCGGTCCGGGGGCGGGCCCGGTCGGCGTCGTCGCCGATCTCGCCCCGTTCCTGCCCGCGCCTCGAGTGCGCGAGGCCGACGATGCCAGTGCGAGCGAGAGCGAATCCACTTACGAACTGTTCGATCCCGACCACACGATCGGCACGGTCCACGGCTTCCAGGGCAACTGGCTCGTCCTCGTGAAGGCCTTCGCCTACATCGCCCGGCTGGGCGACGCGGGGCTCGCGGACGCCAGCGCGAAGGCCGTCCTCAACGCGAACTACCTCGCGAGCCAGATCGAGTACGACGTCCCCTACGGGCCGTTTCACCACGAGTTCGTCGCCAGCGCGGGCGAGCAGGACGCTGCCGACGTCGCAAAGCGAATGCTCGACTACGGCGTCCACCCGCCGACGACCAAGTGGCCCGAAATCGTCCCCGAGGCGCTGATGACCGAACCGACGGAAGTCGAGAGCAAGGCGACGCTGGATCGGCTCGCGGCCGCGTTCAACGCCGTCACAACCGACGGCGACGCGACGCTCGAGGACGCTCCGGAGCGGACGACCGCTCGCCGGATCGACCAGACAAGCGCCGCGCGAAATCCGCGACTGTCCTGGCAAGCCCTCGAAGACGAGTCCTGACCCAACGCGGTTACACCGCGACGACGCCTCGTCTCTCGCAACAGTGGTCTCCCGGTCGAAAAACAGCCGAGTTACGCACTCGAGTCGACGGCCGTACCGTTGTCCGCGATGCGGACGAATCCGTAGTCACAGTCTGGACAGTGCCACTTGACCTTCTCGCCGAGGTGAAGCGTCGTACTCGCGGCGCGGTAAAACGTGCGCTCGCCATCGCAGTCGGGACAGTAGTGCTCGAGTTCCATCGCCATAGCCGTGCGTAGCGAACGCATCGAGTTTAACCTACTGATTTTCCAGGGGGCGGTTCGACGATCGGAGTTCGATCACACTTACCTCGAGGTAACGTATGCGACTACTTTCGGTTCACGAAACGGTTAACTTCCGAACTTTCAGTGTAGGTTGTAGAAGCACCGGCCGAGTTGAACGGAGCGAGAGTCAATCTCCGGCGTTCGAGAACGACGCCACGGGCGATTCGACAGCCGCTGCTCAATCCGATACTGATCTACTCATGACCACAGAGCACGCGAATACTGACGGGGAACTGGCCGACGAACAGATAGATGCGGATCCAGCAGGGGACTCGGAGATCGTTGGCGGCCTCGAGGAAAACGTCGCGGGAGCCGTCGCATATTTCCTTGGCCCCATCACCGGAATCCTGTTTTTCGTCCTCGAGGACACAAACGAGTTCGTTCGGTTTCACGCCGCACAGAGTATGATCGTCTTCGGCGCGTTGATCGCGATTCAGATCGCGATCATGATCGCACAGGTCGTCCTCGAGACGATCCCGTTTATCGGGTGGGCCCTCTCGTTCATCGTCGGTCTGTTCACGATGTTGTTGATGCCGATCGCGTTCGTGTTGTGGCTTCTCTTGCTCTTGAAGGCGTACAAGGGCGAGCGATTCAGCCTGCCACTTCTCGGCGGCATCGCCGACGGTCTCGTCTGAGACGGACACTGGGGCGGTCGACAGCGATCACAGGACCGTTCGGGGTGACTGTCCCCGCATCGACGCCATTTTCTCCCGGCCGATCGCACACCCGCGAGCGATCGACCGGCAATCATACGGTCTGCTGTAAATCGTTACTGGCGAAACCACAGACGGCTCGTGGTTTCGCCGGTAAACCGTTACAGCAATCCGTATCAGTCGTCGGAGATCGTATGACTGCCCGTCGATAGCAATGTTGACGTCGCTTCCGTCCCTCGAGTCAATGATGACGATCTACACCGGCCGCGGCGACGACGGGAAAACCGACCTCCGGGATATGACTCGAGTCTCGAAGACTGATCCGCGCATCGAGGCCTACGGCACCGTCGACGAACTCAACGCGTTGATCGGCACGATCCGTCCGACCGGGTACGACGATGTCGACGACCGCCTCCGGACGGTCCAGAACCACCTCCACGTCGTCCAGGCGGAGTTCGCGAACCCCGACCCGGACGAGGATGATCCCACGATTCGGACGGAACACGTCGAGCGAATCGAAGGGTGGATCGACGAGTACGACGAGGAACTCGAGCCACTCACCTCGTTTATCCTGCCGACTGGGAGCGACCACGGTGCCCGTTTGCACCACGCCCGGGCGGTCTGTCGGCGGGCCGAACGGCGGGCCGTCGACCTCGCCTCCGCGGAGCCGATCGGTGAGGACGCCGTCCAGTATCTGAACCGACTCTCGGACGGACTGTTCACGCTCGCCCGGGTGGTCAACGCTCGCGAGGGGGAGCCAGAAGAACAGCCCCAGTACTGAGACGGACTGCTCTCGACGGAAAGCAGATCGATGAAAGGAAGTCTTAAGTTGAACGCCCGGATACCACAGCGTGCGGGTTGGTGATCTAGTCCGGTTATGATACCTCCTTCACACGGAGGAAGTCGGCAGTTCAAATCTGCCCCAACCCATTTCTGACGGAACAACACCGACGAGCGAAGCGAGTCGTTCGTTCCGTCAGAAATGGAAACGACAGTTTGAACCAGACGAGTCGCGCGCAGCGAAGCGAGCACGTCTCGGCGAGGTTCAAATCTGGCTCAACCCACTCGCGTTCCTCCTCCTGGCGAATTACGGGACAGCTGAGAGGTATTTATATGTCCCCTCAGATACCCGAGACGGCGCAGAATCTACTCCCCGCCTTCGATGAGCCCACGCCAGTCTTCGAGGGCGTCGACCTTCCGTGACTCAGGATCGTCGATGACGCCGAGTTTCTGACGATCCTGCATGATCATGCTGTCTACTGTACGTCAGTACCACTGCACCGGAGGACGGGTCCCGGGCACAGTGATACACAGGGACAGCAGTCCGTATCACTCGAACGGCTTCCGGCTGATCACGTTCCACGGATCGAACAGGTACAACGCGGCGAGAAACAGCGCGAGAACGACGACGAACAGCCGCGCGACGTCGCCGACGGACGACGGAACTTCGACTCCGACCGTAAGCGCCATCAGCGCGGCGACGACGATCCAGATCACACCGACGATCAACCGCTGGCGACGTTTCATACGGCAATATTCGAGTCGGCGGTTAAGAATGATCCGCGTTGTCTCGAGTCCGACCCGAGACTACAACGACAGACCGTCGATGCCGCCGACGGTCTTCTCCTGTAAGACCTCGTTTCGATCGTCGACCATCCCGACGTCCTCGTAGGCGACGGGGCCCGGAACCTGTTCGGCGTTTTCGCCGGGCTCGTTGCCGAGATACGTGACGTTCGGGTTGGTGTTGTACTCCTCTAGAAGTTTGAACCGCGATCCTTCGTCGCCATACTCGCCCTCGATGAGTTCCAGCGCCTCTTCCTCGTCGAGGTCGGCCTCGTCGGCTTCCGTCTCGCCCTGAAGGATCTCGATCGCCTCCTGTAGCTCGTCGTCGTCGGGGTCGTTCTCGATGGCTCGAGCCAGCGGGACGTTGTCGAGGTACTGTCGCGGATCGCTCTCCGGGTCGTTCATGTCGCCGAACTGTATCGCTCCGGGCGGACAAGCGTCCTCACAGGCGGTCGTGCCGACCATCTCCTCGCCCATCTGCCCGTCCTGGCGAGCCGGGTCGAAGATACACTTCTCCATGACGCCGC
Organism: Natrialba swarupiae; assembly: GCF_008245225.1. Lineage (GTDB taxonomy): Archaea > Halobacteriota > Halobacteria > Halobacteriales > Natrialbaceae > Natrarchaeobius > Natrarchaeobius swarupiae. The sequence continues at coordinate 42,922 of NZ_VTAW01000013.1, read as the reverse complement.
GGGGTCCGCGGCTGCTGACGCGTCGGTCGCGCTGGTCGTAGACCATGTCCTCGTTGAGTTCGTCGTCCGGAACCGCCGGGTCGTCCCACTGGAAGTAGTTGACGCCGTACGGACAGGCGACCTGACAGTACCGGCAACCGATACAGACGTCGTAGTCGGTCAGCACCAGACCACCCGCTTCTCGCGTGTGGCGGGCGGTCGTCGGACAGACCTTCTCGCAGGGTGCGTCGGTGCAGTGCTGGCAGGGTCGAATGAGGTAGTTGAAATCGCGAACCGACTCCGCCTCCTCTGGCTCGGGTGACTCGACAGTGCCGTCGTCGAATGCGAGGATGTACATCCAGTTTGCCCCCTCGTCCCAGTTGTGCTCCTGGTGACAGGCGACGACACAGGAGAGACAGCCGTCACACGTCTCGAGGTCGAGTGCCATCCCCCACTGGACGCCGTCACCGTCTGCGTCTTCGTCCTCGTCTTCGTCCTGTGCAACGACGGGTGATTCGGGATCGTCGTCGCTCGCCGCTCCCCAGGCACCGAGCCCGAGGAATCCCGCGCCGGCACCCATCTTCTTCATCGTCTCTCGCCGAGACCGCTCGCCGAGGCCGAGCCGGTCGAGCGCGTCCTCGAGTCGTCCCTCCTCCCGGGCCGATTCGACTCGCTCCGCCATCGGCCGGCTGTCCTCGCCGAACTCCTCGAGGACGTCCTCGTGATACCGGTCGTAAAACTCCTCCTCGGTGAGTTCACCCTTCGTCAGCCGCATGGCGTCTTTCGCCATGGCCATCCCGAGTTCGGCGTCGTACTCACCCTCTTCAAGTAGCGCTTCGTAGTTCTCCTCGGCAGCCTCACCGAGGGGATGAAATGGCTCGTCTGCCGATTCGTCTATGTCGTCCGACGTCATGGGTTACGGACACCTCGGTGAATAGTTACTAGGTGACATGATCGCGGAGTAGTGGGTTCCCCAACCAGAGATATCACATTAAGAGACGGCCCTGCACACGACGGGTTGTGAGAGCGACCATCTTGCAGATATCGCTCACGGAAACTCGAAAGCAATCAATCGTCGGTTGAGGAAACGAGTTCGTCCGCTGCGGTAGGATTGGTTCCGCCGCCGGAACGTGTGTGCTCCGTGACGGCGTCGGTCTGGAACCGATTCACGAGCGAGTGTTACCCCTTCCACGGCTCGTCGCTACCCTCTGTGCGGAGCTGGTCCGATCGTCGGTCACGTCGGTGGTCGAGTCGATCCCTGCGTTGGCCTCCGCGATTTCCTCGACGATCGACTCGAGGGCGTCTAGTAGTGCTTTGGCAAGCCTGCACTGCAGGGGCGAATTCGGTGGTGTGGTTCGAGTCGACCCCGCAGTCGACGCTTGTCGAAGTCCTAGGGTTTCGTCGGTCGTCTGTCGGCCGCTCTCGATATCGGCGCACACATCGGAGCTGTCTCCCGCGACGAACTCGGTCGAGGGGAGGGCTCGATGCTACGCGCCGCTTATCGATTCGTTGCTCCAAAGCGCGAAGGGGAGATTTGAACAACGCCGAGACGTTCCGGGTCGTTCGCTCCGCTCACGTCCCAGGCTGTGACTCGTCGACTTCAAATCCCCGTCCCGCGTTCCAGCGAGACGGACGACTCACTACGTTCGTCGTGTTGTGTCGCTGAGAAGCGCCGAGAGGGAGATTTGAACTCCCGAGTCCGTGAGGACAGCAGATTTCGAATCTGCCGCCTTGGCCGGGCTAGGCTATCTCGGCTCACTTTCATCTACCCGGGAGACGTTTTTACCCGTTTCGATTTTTCTCCCTGCGTGTGAGGCGGTGACGTTCGAGGAGCGAAAACGATTTGACAGGAGCGGTGTACGTCCACCCATGGACGTTTCTCAGGCCAGCACCGAGTGTACGACCGTTCTCGAGGCGATCGGCGACGCTGTCATCTGTGAACAGGAGTTTCTCGAGGAGGTTCTCGTCGCGGTCGTCGGTCGGGGCCACGTTCTCCTCGAAGACGTTCCTGGCACTGGAAAGACGCTAACCGCACGAAGCGTCGCGGCCGCGCTCGGTCTCTCGTTCTCTCGTATCCAGTTTACGCCGGATTTGCTTCCCGCGGACGTCACCGGAACCCACGTCTTCAACGAGCGCGAACGATCGTTCGAGTTCAACGAGGGACCGATCTTCGCCAACATCGTCCTGGCCGACGAGATCAACCGCGCGCCGCCGAAGACCCAGGCAGCCCTACTCGAGGCAATGGAGGAGGGCCAGGTGACGACCGACGGCGAGACCCGCCAGCTTCCCGACCCCTTCTTCGTCATCGCGACGCAGAATCCCGTCGAACAGGAGGGGACATTTCCCCTTCCCGAGGCGCAGGTCGATCGCTTTCTCGTCAAAACCTCGATGGGGTACCCCGACGAGGACGGCGAGGTCGAACTCCTCCGACGACGCGCCGGTCGGGAGACGACCAGTCCCTCGATCGAGACCGTCCTCGACCCGATGCAGGTCGACCGACTCCGTCAGGTACCCGAATCCGTCCGCGTCGACGAGGACCTCCTCGAGTACGTGGCCGCGATCGCCCGGGAGACGCGCGTCGACGGCCGGGTGGAGGTCGGCGTCTCCCCGCGGGGGACCCAGCGGCTGTTCGAGGCGGCCCGAGCATACGCGACGATCGTCGGCCGCGAGTACGTCACGCCCGACGACATCAAACGTGTCGCCCACCCCGTCCTCGCCCACCGCCTCGTGCTCACGCCCGACGCGACCGTCAACAACGTCGACAGGGCGAGCGTGATCGACGGCGTCCTCGAGTCCGTGCCGGTCCCGACGGTAGAGACGGGAGAAGCTACGCCACGATAACGTCCGTGAGGGTTGTCGCACCCGCGAGCGACGCTCTCGACGCAACTCGAGGAACTCGTCGAGGCCGGCTACCTCGCGCGCGAGCAGTACGCCGAAATCCCGCCGCGGGCCGAGTACGATCTGACGCCGACCGGCGAGGAACTCTGCCGGCGACTCGAGGCGTTGCTCGAGTGGGCAGAACGCGAGCAGTCGGCGAATACTGTCCGATCGAACCAAGAAACGTAACGTTCGGTAAGCCGACTACCAGTTCGGGCGTGCGATCAGCCCGTGTTCTTCATCCCGGCGGCGATCCCCTTGACCGTCAGCCGGAGCGTCCGCTCCTCGATGTCGGTTCGGTGCGTGCGATCGAGCAGGTACGTCTGGAGAATATTCAGCGGGTCGACGTAGGGGTTTCGCCGCTCTAAGTTCTCCCCGAGCCAGTCACGGGTGTGAAGCTCGTCGCGTTGGCCGATCGTCTGGATCAGTTCGCTCGCCCGCTCGTACTCCCCGGAGACACGCGGGAAGAACCGCTCGCGCAGCTCGTCGTCGGCCAGGTCGGCGTACTGTTCGGCGATTTCGAGTTCGGTTCGAGAGAGCGACAGCGCCGCGTTGTCGAGTGTCGTCCGGAAGAACGGCCACTCGTCGTACATCTCCTGGAGGGTCTCGACCGAGCCGCCCTCCTCGAGGTAGGCGTCGATTCCGGTCGCGACGGCGTACCAGCCAGGGAGGATACACCGCGACTGGGTCCACGAGAACACCCACGGAATCGCCCGGAGGTCCTCGACCGTGCGCTCGCCGGAACGGGAGGCCGGCCGCGAGCCGAGATCGAGGTCCTCGATGACGGTGATCGGCGTCGCCTGCTCGAAGTACCGAACGAAGCCGTCGGTCTCGAGCAGGTTGCGGTACTCCTGGCGGGCGGCGTCCGCCATGGTTTCCATCGCGTCGACCCACTCCTCGCGAACCTCCTCTTCGGGCTGATCGATCGCGTACAGCCGCGAGCGAAGCTGTGCGTTCAACATCTGCTCGATGTTTCGCTCGGCGATTCGCGGATTGCCGTATTTCTCGGCGATCGCTTCGCCCTGTTCGGTGAACTTGACCTGACCGGTGACAGTCGAGTTCGGCAAGGCGAGAAGTGCCTCGTTCATCGGGCCGCCACCCCGCGAAATCGAGCCGCCGCGGCCGTGGAACAACCGCATCGTCACGTCGAAATCGTCACAGATCTCCGCCAGTCGGCGCTGGTTCTTGTACAGCGACCAGTTCGCCGCGAGAAAGCCGTTTTCCTTGTTCGAGTCGGAGTAGCCCAGCATGATCTCCTGGGTTCGTCCGCGTGCCTCGAGCGCCTGTGCGTACGCCTCGTTTTCGAACAGAGTCCCCATGATCCGGCGAGCACCCGAGAGGGCGTACTCGGTCTCGAGCAGCGGGACGATGTCGAGCCCGCAGTGTTCGGGAAGCGAGACGACGCCGGCCTGGTCGGCCAGAAACAGCACCTCGAGGACGTGACTCGGTTCGTCGGTCATCGAGATGCAGTAGGTGTCGATCGCCTCGACGCCGTACTCGGTCTGCCAGTCGCCGAGCTTGTCGAACAGCGTGAGGACGCGCGCCGACGCGTCGGAGAGATTTTCCGTTTCCGTCAGATCGACGATCGTCTCGTCTTGTAAGATCGCGTCGGTGAGGAACTCGACGCGTTCGTCCTCGGAGAGCGCGTGGTAGTCGATTTCCTCTCCCTCGAGTGTCTCTGCGATGGCGTCGGTGTGTTTTTGCTGATGTTCCCGGAGGTCCAAACTCGCAAGCGAGAAGCCGAAGGTGGCAACCTGCCGGCGGATCGGGTCGACGTGGGCGTCGGCGACGCTCTCGCCACTGTTGGCCCGCAGGCTGTTCGCGATGACCTCGAGGTCGTCGAGCAGTTCGTCGACAGTGTCGTAGCCGCCCGGTCGGACGTCGCCGACGCGTTCGATACGCTCGCGCATCAGCTTGAGCTTCTGTCGGTACGGCTCGCCCGGATACCGCTGTTCGGCGGTGCGGGCGCTTCCCGGGAGCCGTTTACGGTCCGCCTCGAGGGAGGCTTCGAACCCCTCGCCGGCGTCGATCCGGCTGCCGTCCTGGCTGAGGACGCCCGAGAGGCGTTTGAGCTGTTCGCGATAGCGTTCGAGGATGACCGATCGCTGCCGCTCGAGGGTGTTCGCGGTCACCTCGGGAGTCACGTACGGATTCCCGTCTCGGTCGCTTCCGGCCCACGACCGGAACTCGAACAGCTTCGGAATCTCGAGGGTGTCGTCGACTTCCTCGTCGATCGCCTCCGCGAGTTCGTCGTACACCTCACCGACGACGTCGAACAGTGTGTTCTCGAGATACCACTGGACGTTTCGTGCCTCGTCTTCGACCTCCGGCTGCCGGTTTCTGACCTGTGGCGTCTGCCAGAGACTCGTCACCTCGGCGTCGATATCCCGCCAGATCTGGCCTTGTTCTTTCTCCGTCAGTAGCTGTTCGTCCAGCCGTTCGAGCAGCGTCGAGATCCGCCGGAGCTTCGATTTTACCGTCTTCCGTCGAGCCTCGGTCGGATGCGCGGTAAACGTCGGCTCGATCAGAACGTCGTCGAGGACCCGTTCGACCGTCTCGGTATCGGCCTCCGCGAGTTCCTCGGCCGCGGTCTCGAGGCTATCCTCGAGGGTGTCCTCGTTGGACTCGGTCCGGATCGAGCGGACGCGTTCGCGTTCCTCTGCCAGATTGATCAACTCGAAATACGTCGTGAACGCACGGGAGACGATCCGTTGTTGATGGGGTGACAGTCCCTCGAGTTCCGCGATCAACGCTTCCCGAGAGTCGAGTTCTCCGGCACGATAATCGATCGCTTCCCGTCGACAGGTTTCGACCGTCTCGAACGCCTTGCGCGAAGTCTGCCCTTCGAGTACCTCGCCGAGTAACGCGCCGAGTTCGCGAACGTCCTGTCGCACACCCCTGTTGTGAAGTTGCATATCACGCCCATCGGATTCGACTGTAAAAAACCCCGGCTAACCGAAACGGCGATAATCATCGTTTTCCGTGACGATTACGCCCGAATTCGAGGTTTCATAACCACGGTTGTCGTGAGGATGTATCGACAGTTGATGAAATTTCACTCCAATCCGAGTTCCGTTTCGACCATCGATTCGATTCGATCGAGCCCCACCGCGAGTCGCTCGCGGTCGGCCGCGAAACTCAGCCGGAGGTAGCCCTCGCCACCGTCGCCGAAGGCCGTTCCGGGTGCCGTGACAACGTCGTACTTCGAGAGCAACCGTCGAGCGATCTCCGCGCTCGATCCCTCGAGTGCGCTCACGTCGACGAACGCGTAGAACGCGCCCTCGGGCCGGTCGGCGGAGACGTGTGGGATCGACTCGAGGCGATCGACGACGTAATCGCGCCGGTCACGAAACGCCGCTTTCATCTCGTCGATCGGCTCTTGTGGGCCGGTGAGCGCGGCGATCGCGGCGTGCTGGGCGGGCGTGTTGACACACGAAGTCGTGCTCTCGTGGATCGTCACGAGTTCGTCGACGACGTCCGCGGGACCGTGGAGCCAGCCGACGCGCCAGCCCGTCATGGCGTAGGTTTTCGAGAACGAGCCGATCGAGAGCACCCACTCGTCGTGGTCGGTCACGCTCGCGGCGGGCCGTGGCGTCTCGCCGTAGGTGAGTTCGCGATAGACTTCGTCGGCGAGGACGTACGCCCCGTGCTCGGCGGCGGCTGTCGCGATCCGGTCGATCGCCGTCTCGGGCATCAGCTTCCCGGTCGGGTTCGACGGCGACGTGACCACGACCGCCGCGGTGTCCGGGCCGATCGCCTCGACGACGCGGCCGGCGTCGGGCGCGAAGCCGTCCGTCGCGGCCATCGGAAGTTCGACGGGGACCGCGTCGGCGAGTCTGGTCTGAGAGATCGGGTTCGGCCACGTCGGCGTCGGAATGACGACCTCGTCGCCCGGATCGGCGACCGCGTGGATCGCGAGGTGAAGGGCCTCGACGCCGCCGTTCGTGACGATCAGTTCGGAGTCGGGATCGACCGCCGATCCGGTCTCCTGAGAGCGCTTTTCGGCCAGCGCGCGACGAAGCTCGAGGACGCCGGCGTTCGCCGTGTATCGCGTCTCGCCGCGTCTCGCCGCTTCGAACGCCGCCTCGACGACGTGTTCGGGGGTATCGAAGTCCGGCTCGCCGACCTCGAGGTGGACGAGGTCGCCGTCAGCCTCCGCCGCGAGGTCGAACATGACCCGGATCTGCTGTGGCTCGATTTCGGCGACGCGCCCGGAAATGCGTTCCCCGTGCGGGGGGCTCGAGTGCATCGATAGTCGGGTTCCGTCGCCAGCCGGAAAGCGTTTGCTGGAGCCGACAACGGGACGCGGGTCGGCCACGGACGCCGAGTTGCATTCACCACAGGTGGATCGGATTCGAGGACACGGTCCAGTCGACGGACGGGAAAAACGGCGTGTTGTCCGCGAAAAACGTCGCTGTCGGCAGTCGGGTTACTTCGTCGCTTCTTCGAGGACGAGGGTGTCGTCCTCGAGGTAGTGTTCGAAGTGGTGGCCGTCCTCCTCGAGGGTGACGAGGATCTCGCGGAGGATCTCGGCGGTCGCGTAATCACCGAGGTTGTCCGCGAGCTCGATGCTGTCGCGCATCGATTCGATGATGTCGCCGTACATCTCGAGATCGTTTTGGAACATCGTCCGGACGTCGTAGACGTCCTCGCCCTCGAACTCGACGGTCGCGCGTCGTTCCTGGTTGGTCGGTCCCGAGACGGGGACGCCACCGAGGGCCTGTGCGCGCTCGGCGATGACGTCCGCACCTTCCTCGACGTGTTCGTACGCCTCCTCTACGAACTCGTGAAGCGGGAGGAACTCGGCACCCTCGACGACCCAGTGGTGCTTTTTGAGTTGGTGGTACAGCACGTACGAGTTCGCCAGCTCCGTGTTCAACGCATCGACGATCTGTTCGGCCTTCTCCTGCTCGAGGCGAAGTTCGTTCTCCTCGACGACGTCAGCCGACTGTCGGACGGTTTTCTGGGTACTCATCGTACTTCGATTCTACTCCCGCGAACCACTTAAAGCCTTCCCCAGAACAAATCAATATTGCCAAATGGAAAAATTTAGTTTCCGGTCACCGATATTGATTTTGTTTGAGCCCCTCATCGAGACGTTCCGGTCGTGTTGGTGCGAAACCACGCTTTCGCATAGCGCAAGCGATTAAGTAGCCTCGCCCGAGAACTGTAGGCATGGTTACCTTCCTCTCCGGGGGCACCGGAACGCCGAAGCTGTTAGACGGGGCTGGTGCCGTGTTTTCGCCGGAGGAGACCACGATCATCGCCAACACGGGTGACGACATCGAACTCGGCGGACTGTTCGTCTCGCCCGACGTCGACACCCTGTTGTTCCAGGGTGGTGGTGTCCTCGACCGAGAGACGTGGTGGGGTATCGACGGTGATACCCACCGGACGAACGCGGCACTGATGGACCTCGCATCGGCAGGCAACCTTTCGACCGGTCCCCAGTACCTTCCGAAGGAAAAGCAAACGGACGGGCGTGAACTCGCGAACTGGCGGCGGTTTTCTGGGATCGGCGAGTTCATGACGATCGGCGATCGCGATCGCGCGATCCACATCACGCGCACGAGCCTGCTCGATCAGGGACACTCGTTGAGCGAGGCGACCCACCGACTCGCCGGCGCGTTCGGTCTCGAAGTCGATCTTCTCCCCATGAGCGACGACCCCGTCGCGAGCCTGATCCACACTGAAAACGGGATGATGCACTTCCAGGAGTACTGGATTGCCCACCGTGGCGAACGCGCCGTCGACACAGTCGAATTTCGGGGCTCGTCGTCCGCCGAACCCGCGCCGGGCGTCCTCGAGGCACTCGAGGACACGGTCGTGATCGGACCATCGAACCCCGTGACGAGTATCGGGCCGATGCTCGCGTTGCCTGGGTTCGCGGATGCGCTCGCACAGACGACGGTCGTCGCAGTCTCGCCGTTCCTCGGCGACGACGCGTTCTCCGGCCCGGCCGGACCGCTGATGGAAGCCGTCAACGCCGAGCCCAGCACCGCCGGGCTAGCGAGTGCCTACCCGTTCGCGGACGCCTTCGTCATCGACGAGACCGACGCGACCGAGTTCGACCGGCCCACGGTTCGAACGGATATTCGGATCGACTCCAGCGGGGACGCCAGACGCGTCGTTCGGGCCATCGACGACGCGATCGGACAGGTCGAGTGATGATTCGGATCGATCCACCGCTCGTGCTCTCGAGTCTGAGCGGCGAATCCGACGCCGACTGGGCGCGGGCTGGCGCTGCCTACGCCGGCGCGGCGTTTCTCGGCGGGATCGCGATCGACGACGACTCGAGAGCCGCTGCCCGAAAGCTCGTCGAACGCGAGAGGAACGAGTTCCTCCCGCCCGACCCGCTCGCCTTCGTCGACCGCGAACTCGCCGCGCTCGAGGACGTGCCGATCCAGCCGGCGTTCAACGTCCGGAGTGCGACGCCCGACCCGGTTGCTGAGGCGGCGCGCATCTGCCGGGACCGGGACGCGTTTCTCGAGATCAACGCCCACTGTCGCCAGGACGAGTTGTGCGCCGTCGGCTGTGGCGAGACGCTTCTGCGGGACGCCGACCGGCTTCGAACGTACGTGGAGACGGCGGCCGACACCGGCGCGAGGGTCGGCGTCAAGGTCCGGGCGGAGGTCCCCGGCGTCGACCTCCCGTCGCTCGTGGGCACTCTCGAGAGTGCCGGCGCGGCGTTCGTCCACGTCGACGCGATGGACTCCGAATCGGTGATCGAAGACGTCGCGGACGCGACGGGGCTGTTCGTCGTCGCGAACAACGGCGTCCGCGACGCCGAGACCGTCCGCGAGTACGTCGAGTACGGCGCGGACGCCGTCAGCGTTGGCCGACCGAGCGACGACGAGCGGGTGCTCGAGCGCGTCGGCCAGGCGGTCACCCAGCAGTTCCGGCCTACGACGAGGCGGTGAGGGTATCGTGGTACGGCGGTAGAGCCCGGATTCGCTCGATCAACCGTCGAACGGTGGTTCGCCAAGCCGACGTTCGATCGCCTCGACTCGAGTCGGGGAACGCGAGGAGACCGAGGACGAACAGGTTCCCGAAACAGACACACGGCACGTGTTCAACGCGAGAGCATGCTCTATCGGACGGTTTCTCGACGTGTGGAACTCACGGTGGGCGACGATTGTCGAGCGGGCTCGAGCGGGCTCGAGCGAGCACGAAAGGACTTTCCACCGAGGCCGCTTGCACACCGCTATGACCCTCGAGGAGCTAACCGAGGAGATCGAGGAATCGTATACGGATTTCGACGACGACCTTTCGGTCTCGCTGGACCGGGAGACCAGGAACGAACTCGCCGTCCTCGAGACGGCCCTCGAGCCCGAGGAGACGGACGAACTCGTTCGGCGGGCGATCCACATGCTGTTTCAGACGACAGTCGAGACGGGGAAGATGGATTTTCACCTGCGTTCGGGTTTCGACGTCACCTACGACGAGTATCTCTCGGGGATGACGTTCGACGAGATGACCGGCGCTGACCAGTATCCGACGATGGACGACGAGCGACGCTATCAATTTTAGCTGAATTGAGGCGCTAAGCTCCCTTCCTCAGCGAGCGCCGACCGAAAGAAAGGAGCGAGCAGGGAGGGGATACAGCGTTCACAAGAGAAGCTCTTGTGCAGCCCATCAGAAACGCTCGCGTTTCTGAGGACGTCCCCAGAAATCTGAGATTTCTGGTGTGCGAACGAGACATCGTCTCGTTAACGCCGCACGGTTCTCAAACACTCTACGGTTGCAGACCCACAAGCCCACGCAGTCGTAACGTTTTGTCCACGGCAGTGACGAACGACGCTCGAGTCACGTACGAATCAGTCAGTCGTCGATCGGCGCGGCACTCGAGAGCGCTTCGTCGATTTCGGCGTCCTCCATCTTCTCGACCAAAGCGTCGATCACTTCCTCGCGTTTGCCTTTGACGAACTTGATCGAGCCGACGACGAGGTGGCCGCCACCGGAGACGCCGCCGCCCGGCACTTCCTCCTCGAGTTCCGAGACCATCTGCGGGATATCCAGGCGGACGCCGTCACTGCGGAGGACGGCGAAGTCCGGCCCGTAGCCGACCGTGATCACGGGGTCGCCGGTCTCCTCGATCTTGCGGTCGTGGATCTCGCCGGTCGTCTTACCCGGCGCGGGGTAGGTAAAGCGGTGGGCGTAGTTCTCGACGTCGATCCGGTAGAGGTGCGCCCCGTTGTCGAGGTCTTCGTGTTCGACGTGGGGCATGGCGGCCTCGAGTTGCTCGTCGACTTCCTCGCGGCCGCGGTCGGCGAAGAAGGAGACGAGTTCGCGGTGGCGCTCGTCGTCGCCGTTGTCGATCTGGAGCAGGTCCTGGATGAGCTGGTCGCCGGAGTTGTATCGGAGCCAGAAGGCGGCGTAGTCGAGCGCCTCGCTGACGTCCTGTAGGCGCGTTTCGTCGTAGCCCTCCTCGGCGGCGAGTTCGAGATAGTCGTCCATCGCGTCGGCCTTCGAACGATCCGAGAGGCCGGCGACGGCGGGGATGTGCCGGAGTTCGTCCGTGATGTCGGGGTAGATCATTCGGGCGAGTTCGACACAACACATCCCCGTCGTGATCCGGTAGTCCTCGTCGTGGAGGTAGGGGTTGACGTGGGCGTCCAGCAGGTGCTCGACGGCCTCCGGGTCGGGGTGGTGGTGGTCGACGACGGCGATCGGGATGTCGTAGTGCGCCAGCGTCTCGTAGGCCGGGACGTCCTCGGCCGTCGAGCCGTTATCGAGCATCAACAGGAGGGGTAACTGTTGGCCGTGTTTCTCGCGGTCCTCGAGCGCGAAGTTCAGGTCGCGCGTGGCGTCTTCCATCTCGTAGAACGGCGCCTTCGCGGGCAGTCGCTTGATGAGGTGTCGCGGCGCGTCGGCGTCCTCGTGGACATCCGCGATGAACCGTTCCAGGGCGATCTGGACCGGAACCGCGGCGCACATGCCGTCGCCGTCGGCGTGATGGCGGACGCGGATGGGACGACCCTCGAGAACGGTTCGGCGGAGCAGTTTCGCGACCTCGCGGAGGTTCGGCCGGAGCTTCTCGAAGGCGGGCCAGTCGATCAGCGGGTCGACCTCGTGGGGTTCCGCGCGGGTATCGAGGGCCTCCTCGATCCGTTCGCGAGCCTCCTCGGCGTCCTCGCCCTCGAGCGTCGAGAGCCCGTCGACTTCGATCTGGACCGAGCCCTCGCGGTACTCGGGCGTCCCGGTAACGCGGATAACGTCGTCGATTTCGATCGACGGATACGCGCGGACGCCGGCCTCCTCGAAGGCGGCACAGGGAACGACGCCGTACTCGTCGGCGACGTGAAAGATCGTCGGCCCGCCCGTCTGTTTGACCTGGATGACGGTGCCTTCGAGGTGGATCTGTTCGCCGACGTTGGCCTCGAGGCGGTTCGTCCCCGTCAGGGAGTAGTCGTGGGAGACCGACTCGAGTTCGTACTCGTCGGTGTCGACGGGTTCGAACGCGATGTCGCCGTTGTCGCGGACGGCCTCGAGTTCGACGACGAGTTCGTCACCGACGCGGTAGGTGCCCTCGAGAACGGATTCGTGGACGAGACCGGAGACGGATTCGGAGAGGTCGACGAAGACGCCGTAGTCGACGACACCGTTGATTTCGGCCAGATAGGGTGTATCTTGCTCGACGTCGTCGGCGGTACAGTCAGCATCGAGATCGTAGACGACGGAACCCCCGTCGTCCTCGCCGAGTTCCTCGGCGGACTCACGTGTCATCTTGGTTTGGCGTTTGGTGGTGGCCGCGTATAACCCTTGCCAAGGAGTTTCCGCGGGTGCCCAGGGATGGTCCAGCGTCCCTCCGTCAGGGCTTGCGAGTACGAACCGGTGTATCGGAACGTTTAGCAACGGCAAGCCCACAGGTATGGATATGGGGCTGCTCGACGCGCTGTTTCGCTCGAACGAGATCCTCGGCATCGCCGAGGAGACCCTCGAGTTCGCTATCGAGTCCTCCGAGGCGACTCACCCGGCGGAGTACATGGGATTTCTCCGCGGGACCGAGGCGAGTCGGCTAGGACTCGACCGGGACGGGCTCATCATCACCGACATTCTGGTCGTGCCCGGCACCGAGGCCAACAGCGTTAGCGCGACGGTCAAGACGAGCCAGATTCCGAACGACGTGAAGGCGCTGGGGAGCATCCACTCCCATCCGAACGGCGTGATCAGACCCAGCGACGCCGACCTCGAGACGTTCGGCCGTGGAAGCGTTCACATCATCGTCGGCGCACCGTACAGACGAACCGATTGGAAGGCATTCGACTCACAGGGCCAGCCAACGAATCTGAACGTCCTCGACGTCGATCTCCCCGACAACGAGGAGTTCTTCGATTTCACCCAGGCAGACATCGACGAGGAGCTTCGCGGATGAACGGACAGACCACCGCAGCCGGACCAGAGGAGAGATTTGAGAAAGCTATGATTCGACGAACGAGTCGGACGAGAGACAGATGACGAGAACGGTCATCGCACAGGGAACGTTCGACATCATCCACCCCGGCCACGTCCACTATCTCGAGGAGGCCGCCGAGATGGGAGATCGACTCTACGTCATCGTATCGCGGACGACGAACGTCGATCACAAGGAGGCACCGATCTGTCCGGCAACCCAACGGCGGGACGTCGTGGCCGCTCTCGAGGCCGTCGACGAGGCCCTGTTGGGCCACCAGGAAGACATCTTCGCGCCGATCGAAGAGATCGATCCCGACGTGATCGCGCTCGGACACGACCAGTATCACGACGAATCCGCCATCGCTTCCGAACTCGAGCGTCGCGGTATCGACTGTGCGGTCGAGCGTGCGAGCGGGCGAGAGCCACGCGACGACGAGTTGCTCTCGACGCGGCTCATTATCGACCGGGTGCTCGACCGTCGCCGCTGACATCACCGACGAGTACTGTCGTGGACGTTCTCCACGAGAGAGGGAATCGTCTCTGGAACCCCGAAAAACGACGACGTAGAAAGCGGCAATATTCATCGTTTCTCCCGATATTTTCAACCGGCGATTGACGGGTGATTGGTGCTTCCGACGGATCTCTCGAGACCGGATCGAAACCGAAGTCAACAATTGCCGCTATCTCCCTCAAGTGCCAAATTTGCCGGAGAGACGGCCTGAAACCCGCAAACTTTTGAACCCGTAGACCCGAGTACGTCGGTATGAAGCCAGATCCAACTCGCAGAACATTCCTCGCGGGAAGTGCAGTTGCCGGCGCCATCGCAGTCGCCGGCTGTGCGGACGAAGAGGGCGACGTCGAGCCCCAGGACGACGACGCAAGCACGGACGACGACGGCAGTGACCAGGAAGAACAGACCGACGATGGAGACGACGAGCCAGCGGAGCCGGAGACGCTCCAGTACGAAATTTGGGCGCTCGATCAGGGCCAGGACAACATTCACTTCTATCAGCCAGGTGATGGTGACGACGAGTTCGATCGGACCGACACGCTCGACCTGAACGAGCTCGAGGGCGTCCCGGACGACGGGGTCGTTCCGCACATGATCGATTACACGTCGGATTACGAGTACGCCGCAGTCGCCTGTACCGGCGGGGCCCGCACGCTCGTCTTCCGAACCGACGATCACGAACTCGTCGGGAACATCGAGACTGGGCCGAGCTCGCATTTCGCCGGCTTCTCGCCCGACGACGAGTATATCCACGTCGACGTCATCGGCGCGGACAAGATCGTCCGCGTCGATGCCGACCTCGACGCCGAGGAGTTCGAGATCGTCGACGACATCGACCTTCGCGAGAACGACACGATCGTCGACGCCGGAATCGAGGAGGGTGCACCGATCTGTCACCAGTACGCCCCGGATGGACGATCGCTTCACACCGTCGGACCGAGCTACCACGACGGTGCGCTCGTTATCGTCGACCACGACGACTTCTCGGTCGATCGAGCCTACTCCGGCGAGACGCTTCCGACCAACTGCGGGACGATGCCCCACCCCACTGAGGAGAAGTTCTACCTCACTGCTGGTCTCCCCTCGAGTGACGGCGAGGGCGTCGGCGACTACTACGTCTACGACACGGCAGACGACGAGATCACCGTCGACGGCGCGAGCACCGCTGGCAACGACGCTCACGGCTTTTGGTTCACTCCCGACGGCGAGGAGCTGTGGGTCCTGAACCGCGAGACGAACGACGGCGTGGTCCTCGACCCCGAGACGGACGAGGTCATCGAAGAGATCGACGCCTACGGTCCGGACCAGTCCGACGACCCGGGCGAGCGCGACGCACCCGACATCATGTGGGCCTCGCCCGACGGGGAGTACATGTTCGTGACGCTTCGGGGCCCCGCCCCGCAGTCCGGTGACCCACACGCCGCAACCGGCGTGACCCCCGGGTTCTCCGTGCTGGACACCGAAACGCGGGACATCGTCGACGTCGTCGAGCCCGATCCGATCGACGACTACTCCGAAGACGAGATCGAGGACGACGACATTTCGACGCCCGACTTCCACGGTATCGGCGTCCGACCGCTGGACGACTTCGAGACCGGCATCCCAACCTCGCCCCCGTTCTAACCCGGAACAGACGCGAATTCGTCGGCTCCTTGAGGGCGGAATCATCACTCAGTGGGCGGGATCGTCGGACGACTCGCTTTTCCCCGCTTCAGTTCACGACCGGTCACCAGACCGGCGCGCAGATCGAAATCGAGAGGCGTCGGCTCACTAGCTGTGGGTCTCCTCGAATACGACGGGAGATGGGAGACGCAGCGACTCGACGGCGTGACCGGTTTCGACGAAATGTTCGATTGCCGCCTCCGACGCCTCTCGTTCGGTGAGGTCGCCGCTCGTACTGACCTGCCACCCACACTCGAGGCAGTACTTGTACATTCGTTCTACTCACTCTCGGTGATAGGTAGGGGAAAGGGTCGTGCAGGACATCGAAGGGAGGTCGTCACCTCCGTGGTGAACAGACGTTCGAAAACGAGAGCACAGCCACGAGCGACAGCTCTCGCCCGAAACGGTGCTACTCTCGAGTGGCTCCCGGGTTCGTCACGGCGCCGTTGGCCGCGGAGTCGAACGCCGTGCCGTATTTCGCTAACACGCCGGTGTCGTAGGCCGGCTCGGGTTCGTACTCCTCGAGTCGTGACTCGATCTCCTCGTCGGTCAGGTCGACGGAGAGCTCGAGTTCGTCGATGTCGATCGTGACGATGTCGCCGTCCTCGAGGGCGGCGATCGGGCCGCCGACGAAGGCCTCGGGGGCGACGTGGCCGATGGAGAATCCTCGAGTGGCTCCCGAGAAGCGGCCGTCGGTAAACAGTGCGACGTCTTCGGCGTGGCCCTGGCCGGCGACGGCGCTCGTGACGCCGAGCATCTCGCGCATGCCGGGTCCGCCGCGGGGGCCCTCGTTTCGAATACAGAGGACGTCGCCGGACTCGACGCGGCCCTCTTGGACGTAGGCCATCGCGTTCTCCTCGTCCTCGAAGACGCGGACAGGCCCCTCGTGGTGAAGGTGGTCCTCACCGGTGATCTTGATCACCGCGCCCTCGGGTGCGAGGTTACCCGTGAGGATGCGGATGGCGCCGCGCTCGTGGATGGGGGCGTCGACGGTGTGCAGGAACGCCGCGTCGACCTCCTCGATCTGTGGTGGGTCGACGCGCTCGAGCGCGTCGGCCATCGTCTCGCCCGTAACGGTTAACGCGTCGCCGTGGAGCAAGTCGGCCTCGAGGAGTTCCTGGAGGACGACGGGCACGCCGCCGACCTCGTGGAGGTCGTTCATCACCTTCTCGCCGCCGGGCTGGAGGTCGGCGATCTTCGGCGTTCGAGCGCTGATCTCGTTGAAGTCCTCGACGTCGAGGTCGACGCCGGCCTCCGCGGCCATCGCGAGGAGGTGAAGGACGGCGTTGGTCGAGCCGCCGACGGAGACCTGCAACGCGATGGCGTTCTCGAACGATTCCCGCGAGAGGAAATCGGAGGGACGCAGACCACTCTCGACCGCCTCGACCGCGATCGCGCCGCTTTCGCGGGCGATTTCGTAGCGGTCCTCGTCCTCCGCTGGCGGAGAAGCCGATCCGAGCGGTGCAAAGCCGATCGCCTCGGAGATCGACGACATCGTATTCGCCGTAAACATGCCACCGCAGGATCCGGCACCGGGACAGGCGTGGTGTTCCATCTCGCTGAGTTCACCCTCGCTCATCTCTCCCTGGGAGACGGCGCCGACGCCCTCGAAGACGTTCTGGATCGTGACCTCTCGCCCGTCGTGTTCGCCGGGCATGATCGAGCCGCCGTAGAGGAACACCGAGGGCAGGTCGGTTCGGATCGCGGCCATCATCATCCCGGGCATGTTCTTGTCACAGCCGCCGATCGTGACGAGCCCGTCCATGCGCTCGCCGAACGCAACCAGTTCCACGGAGTCGGCGATGACTTCGCGGGAGATTAGCGACGCTTTCATCCCCTCCGTTCCCATCGAGATCGCGTCGGAGATGGTGATCGTGCCGAACTCGATCGGCATGCCGCCGGCCTCGTCGACGCCCTCGAGCGCCGACGCGGCGACGTCGTCCAGGTGAACGTTACACGGCGTGATGTCGGCCGCGGGGTTGGCCACGCCGATCATCGGCGAGGAGAAGTCCTCGTCATCGAACCCCATCGCACGGAACATCGCTCGATGCGGGGCTTTCTCCGCACCCTGAGTCACCTCGTGGCTCGGCAACTGCTCGTCCTTTCCGTAGTCGAACTCGTCGCTGCTCATGGTCGGACCTTACGCCGGGACACTATAAGTCACCCTTTCCCGGTCGATCGCACCGCCGCGCCCGTATGGCGCGAACATGTTCGCCGATATCCGAAGGATGGTCGTCCATTCCGGAAACCAAGTCTATTGCGAAATTTATACATCAGCGGCTCTATTTCTCACGATCCTACCGTTTCTCGAGGAAGAAAGCTTATACTGTACCACCCGGCTCATCGAAGCATGGCACGCGACGATCCGGTACGCAGCCAGACAGCATCGAGCGAAGACGACCATCTACCCAATCTCGTGACCATCGTCGGTCGCGGCGTTCCCGCAGCGTTCGAGATCGCCGTCAACGGCGAAATCGAGATGGTTTCCCACGACCCACTCGAGGATGCGACGGTCGTCTCGAAACACGCCGCGGAAGGGACGATCGACGTGGGGGTGCGGCGGTTCAGATTCTCCGGACAGATGGCGAACGTCAACCTCGTCGACTGGAACGGCGTTCCCGCCCCCGAGTCTCCGAGCACGCCGACCGTCCACGTCGAGTACGGCGTTCCAGAACGATAGCTACGCACCACCGACCGACGCGTTCTCGATCCGACGACGGTCACCGAGCCAAATCGACTGCACGGTGTGTCGACACCCGAACGCGTCGAGAGCCGTCCGTACCGTCCGAGGACACCGGCACGTCGCATCTCGTTTCAGCGGAGTCGTCGTCCGGCCCGTTGCCCGTCAGTTTCGACGCGTCCGTAACCCGAACTGATACGGTTTACCGTCCGTGAGTGTCGGCGCACCAGCGACCCGTGAGGCGGGTGCGCCGGGAGGTCCGGATGGCATTCCGAACGAGTCGTCGCCGAGATATCGGGACAGCATTCCGCATCAGACGTTGCCAGCGTCGAAACCCCCTTCCCTCGAGCGACCCAATCGGCGAGAACGATGCCGACCGTCACCGTCTCTTCGGGGGCCCGCCTCCACGTCGGGTTTCAGAACCTCTCGCTCGCACGCCGTCGGCTGTACGGCGGCGTTGGTGTCTGCCTCGAGACACCGCGGGTGACCCTCGTCGCCAACTCCGCGGACGAAATCGTTGCACCCGACCCGCTCGTCCGCGAGTACGCACACCGAGCCGTCGAGTTGCTGGACGTTCCTGGCGTCGAAATCGTCCTCGAGGAACGCCTTCCGAGACACGTCGGCCTGGGAAGTGGCACCCAGCTCGCCCTCTCCGTCCTCGCGGGGACGGCCCGTGCCCACGGTCTCGAACCTCGGGTCCGCGACCACGCTCCTGCGATGGGCCGTGGTGGGCGAAGCGGCGTCGGCGTCGCGACGTTCGAAGCGGGCGGGTTCGTCGTCGACGCCGGCCACCCGACGGCACGCTTTACGACGGAGCCGCCGGCGGAAGGCGACTGGACGGTTCCGCCCGTCGTCTCGCGTCACGACCTCCCCGCAGAGTGGCGGTTTCTCGTCGTCGTTCCCGACGCCGAGCCGGGACGGAACGGCGACGACGAAGATCGAAGTATGCGAGCCGTCGTCGAGCGCGCCGATCCCGCGGTCGCCGACGAAATCGCGGGCGTCGTCACGCGGAAACTGCTTCCGGCCGCCGCGGAGGGTCGCCTCGAGGAGTTCGGCGAGGCGATCGCCGAGATCGGCCGCAAGAACGGTAGCTGGTACGCGGACGCACAGGGCGGCGTCTTCCGCCCCCCCGCCGGCGAACTCGTCGAGGCGCTCGAGCACTGTCGTGTCCTCTCGGGCGTCGGCCAGTCGTCGTGGGGGCCGGTCGTCTACGGCGTGACCGATCGGGACCACGCCGACGAGGCGGCCGCGGCGGCCGAGGACGCACTCGCTGATCGGGGACTCGAGGGCCGGGTCGTCGTCTCGGCCCCAGCTACCGACGGTGCGCGGATCCGGGTCGACGACCCCTCGTAAAACTCGGGGGATTTGGCGCCCATCTCCTCGAACAGCACCCTATTCGGTCGATGCGCTCCGGAAGTCGTGCTATTCCCGTCCCGAAATCACTGGCGTCGCTGACGCACCCACGAAAATCACACTACTGCATCAGATCCACCTTCGATAGAAGATATCTCTCTACACGGACCACTACCGTGACATATTACAATAAATTCAAGGGGAAATGGGGTCGGAGGGCGCACCTCTCCCGCGGAACGCGACACAACTGGGCATTCACTGGCCATTTTACGGCAGTCTGAGTTACGAATCATTGTCCTCAATGTCAAGTTTCAGAGTGACGTCTGCTCGCAGTTCCTCAAATTCCTCGTGCAAACCGGCCTTGTAGTAGTGGCGACGGATGGTTTCAGGCCGGGCGTTCACGCGCTTCGCGACGGTCTCGATGTCGAGCCCCTGTAGCAACTGCCAGGTGATCGAGCCAGTGCGGACGGCGTGCAGCGCCCGGCTACTCGGGCATTTGCTCGCGAAATTTCGGCGGGTGTAATCACACGTCTCGCGACGCTTGGAGTGCGGACACTGGGTGATCAAGCAGGGCTGGGTGCCCATATAGCTCCAGGCGCGAAACGTCGAGTTCGACGGTCGCCCCTGACGCGCACAAAACAGGGGCTCACGTCCCTTCTCGTCCCGTTTGTCGACCCTTTCTCTCGCGAGGTAGGTGTCGAGCGCGTCGACTACCTTCTCAGAGATCCCGACCACGCGCTCGCCTTGTTCTTTGTTCTTCAGGCGGGTGTACGGCGGTCGGTGACGAAACTCGAGTGTCTGCTCATCGGGGTTGTAGTCGCGGAGATCGAGCGCCCGAAGGCCGCTCATCCGACAGCCAACGTGCCAGGCGACTTCCAGAACGACGTGCTCCGGTCTCCCCTGCCACTTCCGTGACGATCGGTAGAAGTTGATCAGCCGCTCGGCGTCGTCGTGTGCGAGTTGCTGGTCGCTCGATTCCTCGGATCGAGTGAGCGTCGGGACGTTCACCTTGTCGGCTAGGTCGTCCTCGACGACGTCGATCGACTCGCAGTAGTCGAGCAGCTGCTTCAGCGCGACCATCGAACCGCGTAGGGTGGTCGGTGCGATGTCGGCCGCTTCCCGATCGGCTCGGAACTCGTCGATGTCCCAGCCGGTTAGCTCCGACATTTTGGTGATGTCGCGCTCCTCACAGAACTCGACGAACCGGGTAAGTCGGTTTTCGTAGGTGCGGAGCGTCCGGTCGGTGTTTTCGGCTTTTCGGCGCGAGAGGAACCGAGAACGGGCTTCTCGCGGTGAAAGGTCTCGGTTGCTCACTCCGAACCCTCCTCGAGCGCGTCGGCGATTCGTTCGAGATCGGCGGCGATAGCCTCGAGGCGTTCGGCCATTACGATCTCCGGTGGGTCCTCCGGGGTGTGGAACTCGTAACGTCTCATGCTTCACCACTGCCAGCCTCGAGATCGCGCTCGCGGGCCTGTTCGTACTCGACGGCGATCTTCGCCGCGCAGGATTCGCAGACGTACCCCTCGGGGGTGATCGTCTCGGCGTCACTGGAACAGGTCGGCGTATCGCAACTGCTGACGCGCGCGGACTCAGAACTCATCGACCCACCTCGCGGCTGTCAGTGGGCTGATTGTAAGCGGTACTCTTACCGTATCGAAGCGTGCATTCGTGCATGGTCTCAGTGTATGGGACCGCGGACTCACCGCGCGCGCCACTGTGTAGGAGCTGGGGCGCGTGCGGTTGTCGTCCGTCGGTGGTTCGTTACGTCTCTGTGCTACCCTCTTAGGTTCTGTCGTGCGGTTTCCGATTTTCCGATAGAATAGCGACTGCTGAATTACAGGCTCACTAACCAGTTTTCGGGCGCGTCGGTGATTTCCGATACTGTTTCCGTTACTTCTCGAGCCGCCCGTGGGCCATGGGCCGATCTCGATGCTATGCGGTCGAACGGGGACTTTATTTCCCCGCGGAATGCGTGTTTGCATGCTTCCGTACCTGAGTTACGGAGGCCAGGCGGGCCGGTGCCCCAAACACCGGGTCCGCGTTCTCTCGAGGACCCGGCCGGGTAGCGGCGGGTCCGTCTGGCTTCCGTTACCTCTACCAGGAACGTATGGGTATTAAATCTAATCCTATATGGTATCAGTTCCGATCCCAAATAGTATTGATCGCGGGTGTGTCACCTGCAGTTATGATGACGAAGTGTGACACCCAAGTGAATGCGCCCGCTGGTACCGTGGATGACTAAATCCGATCCCGCGATTCTCGAGTTCTTCGAGGAAGTGGGGATTGCAATGCCACCAGCAGTCGTCTCGTATAATCTTGATGGAGTATCCCACCCAACAGTGAAACGCCGACTTCCGATTCTGGTTGATCATGGTCTTCTCGAGAAAGTCGACACGAATCGAGGATATTACGAGATCACTGATAGGGGGCGATCCTATCTCGAGGGAGAACTCGAGGCGACGGACTTGGAATGAGACGAGTAATCCGACGGCTTCACCGAACTGTTCCGAGAGCGCGCGAAGCGTCGGCAGAAATAACGATGTCGTGTTTTTTCAACCTCACTCCCCCGCCAGCGACGTCGTTGATTAAGTCTGAGAGTGCAGATAGATAGGTCCGATTTCGGTTTTCTCTGATTGTGAGCGTCCGTTTTTCGTCGTGTTCTATCGCCCGGTTCTCGAGATATGCGTAAACGAACGTCTCGCGGACGTGCTCGGGAGCCTCATCGAGATACGCTGGCAACTCGAGGGGCTGTTCAGATTTTGGGCCGACAGGTGCGCCGAGGACTGAGAGCGTCCGGCCGAGGATAGTACCGTCTTCGACCGGGCAAACTTCGTCACCCCGATTCGCACGATCGTCGATGACCTCGTACTCGACGCCAGCCAACTCGAGAGCGTCGAAGACGTGTGAGTCTTCGCCACGGTGATTCAACGCAAAACTCGGCCGATAGTACTCCTCCGCGATCGAGCCACCGGAGAAGACGTTCGCGACGAGTGCGTTCAACCCGGCGAAAACAGGATCACCAAACGAACACTCGAGCCAGCCGTAGTCGAGAGCGACGTCGATCGCTCGAGCGGCATCGGGCATTCCGTCGCTGTCGATCCACGTTCGAATCCGATTCCGTGAGAGATCCAGTGCACTTGCGGTTGCGCTCGAGCCAGCGTCGTGTTTGCTCGCATACCGGGTCACCTCGCGGTACTCTTGGACGGCCGTCCAGGCGTCCTCATAGGAGCCGCCATCGTACGTCGCGGCGAGATCTTGGGGCGTCACCAATGGTTCTTGCCTGCTCATAGCACCACTTGAGACCCCACTTCAGTAAGGGATAACGGTTGAGGGCCACCGTATGGAAAATCGCAGGACGGCGTTGGTTCAATGGGGTGCTGTAACCCCTCTAGAAGGTCTTGATTATCAGTTCTGAAACCGATGTCGGACGGTTATTTTCCTCACCGAATATACTAACGACTAATTATATATACCAATGTTACACTGGTTGTTATCAGCACCAAAATCGACGGCAGGAAGGGCGCCGGGTGGATTATGCTTACCCCCAATCCCCGGGCGCAAGCCGACGTTCTACGTCGGCGCGCATAGGCTTTCCGGCTGTCGTGGGGTGCAATGGAAACGAAATCACACGATAACCATGGACGCAACAAAAATCCGCGACAAGTTGGTTGGTAGCAAAGACGAACGGGCAGTCTCCCCTGTCATTGGAGTGATCCTCATGGTGGCCATCACCGTTATTCTGGCCGCTGTGATCGCCGCGTTCGTACTCGACCTCGGTGGGAGTGTCGGGCAGGAAGCGCAGGCCGGTGTTTCAATCGATGTGGACGAGACGCAGGAGGAAATACAAGTCCAAGTGACCTCGCTGGGGAACGCTGACCACGTCAACCTGACGTCGAACGGCATTGGTGAGAGTAGTGAATGGGACACCGCAGATACGGATGAGCTGACCGTCGGTAACGTGACGACCCTTGAGTACGATGATGGTAATGGCGCCATTGATGACTCCGGAACGATCTCCGCCGTTGCAGTAATCAACGAGACGCAGACCGAGACGCAGGTCGCGTCCGAGGACTGGGAGTTCTAAACTAACCCCACATTCCGGTTTTTTATTTCACCAAATGATTAGCTTTCAGTATCGACACCGTGACCGGGCCGTATCGCCTGTGGTGGGTGTGATCCTCGTCGTTGCGATTACTGTGATCCTCGCGGCCATCGTCGCAGGGTTCGTCCTCGACTTCGGGAGCGACATCGAGGAAGAGGTGCAAGCAGGCGTTTCGATCACTGTCCAGCACGACCCGCAGTACATCGACGTCCAGATAACGACGCTCGGGAACGCCGACCACATCAACATCACCGGCGAACCGTACGATCACCTCAACAGCCCCGATCTCTCGCAGGACGACCTCCGCGAGCTCGAGGCCGGCGACAGCGTCCGCATCGCCGAGGATGATCTCGAGGATCCGGATGGTCAGCGAGGCACAATCGTCGCGATTGGCGTGGCCGGCGAGCAGGAAACCCTGATCACGAGCGAAGACTACGACTTTAGCTAATCCCTATTTGCGTTCTATCTGTTCAAAACTGTACTGAGAGTCGCGTTATCGCCACTTGCTAACGACTGAGGTCCGATACCGGAGACCGACAACGGACGTGTTGAATCGCTGGATCGTTTCAGGGTCCAGCTCGCCTCGAGCGTCGTCGAGATTTCGCTCGTGTTCGATCAGATTCTCTAACGCCGCGTCGATCACGACGGACATCGGCGGGTCGTCGTACTCGTCGGCGGCGACGATCTCGCTGGCGCGCTCGAGCTTTCGCTGTCGTTCGTCGGTGAGTTTGAGGCTGGTTCGTTTGGTCATGCGCCAGTCCCCGTTCGGTACCGATAGACGACTGCAACTGCAAGGATGAGAACCGGCGCAACAATTCCGGTCGTCGCGTAGACGGCCGTCGCGACCCACAGGACCGCCCAAACAACTGACGGAATAGCGGATCGGGTTCGCTGAATCGCCTGTTTCTCGAGTGCCGTACGCGTTTCAGTGTCGATCTCCGGTGTCTCAGTCGTGGTTTCGTAGCTCATGGTTTAAGCGAGTGTATGCACGGGGGGTCGGTTCGCGTCGCTCGCGGGTGAGCAACTGGTCGGTTCTTTAAATAAGGTGGTCGGGGTCCGTGGCGATCGGCGCGGAGGCCCGCCGGGTCGGCTCCGATTTGATGCACCTCGAACCGCAACCCAAGCCTCGAAGGTGCATACATCGAGGTCTCTGTATACATTCGCGAGCAACCCCGTGGGGTCGGGTTCGAGGACCGGGTTCCAGGTGTCTCAGCACGAACGCTTATGGTTGCATTCCCACTATTCCCACGTAGATGGCGAGTGCAACGCGCAACGACCGTACGGAGGGCGTAGAGTTCTACTACGAGAGCGACGGGAGTGTCACCGCCAAGGACCTCGAGACGGGACTCGCCCGCGGCGGCGAGACGCGCGCGGAGGCACTCGCTCAACTCGCCGAAGTTCTCGAGCTGCACGAGGGCGGCGGCGAGCCGATCGACGATCCCGACGAGTTTCTGCGAGACGAGTTCGACCTCGAGGCCGACGACCTCGCGGATGTCGACGAAGACGACCGGCCGGAGTTCATGCAGTAACGAATGGTTCGAACGACGTTCTCCGGTCGTGAGGTCGTCAAAGTGCTGACCTCGTTCGACTACGTTCCCGTTTCGCGCCGTGGGAGTCACGTTCGACTCCGATACGAACATCCCGAGACGGGCGAGGTTCGAAACGTGGACGTCCCACAACACCGTGAGATCAAAATCGGAACGCTCCGATCGATCGCCGATCAGTGCGGCGCAGACGATTTCTACGAGTGGTGTCGCTGGATCGACGAACACGCCTGAACCTTCTGTCGCACGCATCGTCACGTCTCGATCCCCTCGACGAGTTCGAGCGCCCATTCACCGTCACCGACGTAACGGATGTGAACGTGGTGTTCTCCCTCGAGTTTCCCGTTTTCGTCGAGTAGTCCCTCGAAACGGACGTCATCTTTCGGAAGCGTCACACCGACCGAATCCGGGTCCAACTGCCGGAGTTTGTTCAGTGCCATATCCGGCGGGCAACCCGCCTTGGTATAAAGGTTGGTGACCCTATGGATTCCCGATAGATCCCCGTTGTTTTCCCGACGTTTTCGTCAGACCGTGTGCGACGGCTGTTCGTTGCGCATGGCAACGAACAGACCACTTTCGACCGGTAGTAGTGATCGACTCGAAACCACCTCAGCGGCACAGACTCAGGACCGATGAACAGGCTATTCGCCGGAAACAAGCTGGTTCGAACGGCGCTGACGGTTATCGCGGCGCTGGCGGCCCTGAACTACGGGCTCGTCGAGTTCCTCGAGTACAACCTGCTCGCCGATCTCCTGAGCTTCGAATCGGGATCGACGGAGTATCAAGCATCCATCGCGGCCGTCACCGGATCGGCCGCTGTCACCCTCTACAACACCGTTTACGAGGTGATGGGCTGATGTCGGAGGGGTACGACATCGACCTCGAGATGTTGCTGATCATTCCGTTCTCCTGGGGAGCGGCCGCTTCGCTCGGAATGATCGACGACAACATTATCTGGTTCCTTGACGCGGGGTCGGTGATCTTCGAGCAGGGCAACGTCGAGCTGACCGTCGGCCGAATCGTTTCGCTGGCGTCGCTTCTGTTCGTGCTCGTCTCTCGAGACGCGAGCCTGAGCGATACGCGCGGGATCGACGTCTGGATCGTGTACGCGACGGTCGGGCTGATCGTCGCACCGCCGTTGTTCCCCGCGTTCGCGGATACGCTGGCACACCAACCGGCGGCGATGATCTCCTTCACCGTCCAGAGTACCGGATTCCTGCTGGTGAGCTACATCAACTAACAATGTCTGTCAACACTCACGCGGACGATCGGCGTACCGGCGCGAAAATAGCCCTTGGGTTGCTGTTCGTCACGATCGGCGTGCTCGTCGGAATGTCGACGATCGGCGCGGCGATCGTCACCGAAGACGTCGAGACCGACGACGGTGACGAGATCGTGATCGACGTCGAATTTGCGGGCAACGAAACGGCCGACGTGGACGTGTCCGTACTCGACGACAACGATTCGGAGGTGAACGCGACGACGCTTTCGTACGATCCGGCGGATCACGACGACAACGAAACGACTGAGACGACCGAGTTCGCCGTCGATACCGGAAACTACACGGTCGACCTCACATCGGCAAACGAGGCGATCGTCGAGAACACGCACGTCTCGGTCGAATCGACGTCGGGGCCGATCGTTGGAGGTGACGACGCGCCAGATCGGTACACGACTGTCATCGCAGTGGTGGCGATCCTCGCAGTCGGGTACTTCGCACAGCGGGAGGGCTGGATCTGATGACCGCAACACAAGCAGAGAGTGGGAATCGATCTCTCGATCGACGGGAATTCATGCGGCGAACAGCGGGCACGGGGGCAGCACTTGGGGCGCTTGCTGTCGGCGGGTCGAAGGTCGCTCCGCAGTTTGCTCCCGCCGGTCGTGCAAAAGCACTCGCATTCTCGTCCGGCCAAACCGTCGATCTCGCGGCTGAGGCGGCCTATCAGCTTATCTCGCTGTTCTCAAGTGGCTACGACCCTGAGGAAGTCGAGGATCTGCTCGCCGAAAATCAGCACGACGCGATTTATGACAGTCTGTCTGATTATGTCTCTGGCGCTGACGGCTTCTCGACGCAATCTAACAATCTCCTTAACCGCGATGATCCGCTCTCGAGCGAGTTCGCGAATATGGCGTGGGGAGAGCTTCGGGCCGTCACTCACAACGGCCTTGTGAACGACGAACCCCCGACAGACGTCCGCGACGAGGCTCGAGACGACGCACTTGAGGTCGTCTCGACACAGATGAAAAATCAGATTCGACAGTTCAACGAGTACGCTTATGTCTTCGTTCGCCACGCTCTTACCTTCGCCGACGACGTGGAGCTATCCGACGTCGATCACGAGGACGGAGAAACTATCAGCGAACTCGAGTCGACCGATCTGACGGAAACCGAGGACGGGCTTGATCCGGAAGACGTGATAGTTATGGGTGGCTCGTCGTTCTCGACTCCAGTCGAGTCGATCTCTGTTGAGGTCCACGATTACGAGCTACCAAACGGCGAGTCTGAGTCGGCCTATCATCTTCATTTCGGATATGATTCGGCGGCGGACGATGAGATCACAATCGTCCCCGGTGCCGCAGACTCTAATGGTCTCGATATATTCGTGCCGAGCTTTGAGTTTTCGGAGGAGGAGGGTAGTGGATCCGACATATTCACCCATCGAGAGGGAGACTCCGTGAACGTGTTCTGGGAGCGCGAGAACGGCGGTCCTTACGCTCCGTATCGCAATCCTGCCGAGATTCTCGAGGCGCTCGAGGGGATAGCCGACGACATTGATGAGTCGGTCGACGATTATGTAGCTGACGTCTACGATGCTGTCGAGGCGGGCGAACTCGAGGAGGTCGAAATTCTCTCTCCACGAGAGTACGCACAGGAGTTCAGCGACTCGGACGCCGAAACGCGGCTCCACGCGGAAATGAACGCACTCGGTCTGCAATCGAGCGACGATCCGAACGTTCTGGTTACGCTCGAGGACCCCGACGAGGAGGCCGAATGGCACGGGGAAACCGGCTCCCTCTACGTGTCGTGGGATTGGTCGCGACTCTCCGAATGGGAGTTCGAGCATGACTCCGACGCCGAGGCGGTCGAGATCGACGCCGACTCCTACATGGAGGAGTCCGTCTACTCCTTCAATTTCGAGGAGGAAACGGAGGAGATCCCGGCCGACGACCTGATCGAGGACGGAGATATGTATCGGTTCGAGTTCGATGATCCAGAGGACGAATACGGCGCTCTCGAGAGTGTCGAACTCGATGGAGTTGGGTCACTCTCGTCGTTTATCCCGACCGGAACAACCGTCGATGACGTCGACTATCGGAGTGTCGTCTTCGCGCATCCAGTAGAGGACGATGAGGGGGCAGAGTTCCTTCAGCGGCACTCAATCGGGGGAGATCCGTTCATCGTCGCAGAGATCGACGGCGACGACTCCGGTCGATTCGACCTCTCGGGCTACAATATGACGACGAGAGATCCTGCTCGCTCGCTCGATCAGGCCCGCGAGACGGCCGAAAGCCGACGGACAAGCGAGGATCTTGAGGAGTCCTCCCCGATATTCGGCGGCGGTGACGGCTCAGGGTTCTTCGGAGACCTGCTTGACAGCTTCTTCGGGCTGTTCGGATTCGATGGTGCCGTGACGTGGGATCGACTGCTCAAAACCTACTACGGCGTTCCGGCGTGGTTCTGGGCGGCCGCTGGGGCGACTGTCTTCGCGTCTGACGGGGGTGACGACGAGTAATGTGGTGGGCTATCTCCGAACTGCTCCCGTTCGGCTATCTCGGCCGGTGGATCGTCTGGTACATCGGATTAGCGACGGCGTTCATCTTCATAGGGGGTGCGATCTGAATGGGTCGCCGTACAACGGCCGCGATCGGCGTCGCGCTTGTGTTTGGGTTGCTGTCGATGGGGGTAACTGGCCTGGCAGTCGCCGACACCGACGACTCCGGCGCGGGCGAACCGACCGACGTCGCGGATCAACTCGGCGACCTCGTGATTCACTCCTACGAGTACGACGGCGAGAGCGAGACCATGCAGATCGAGGCGACGTGGGTCGGCTCGAGCCCGACGACGGTCACGCTCACCGAGATGATCGAACTCGACTCGGAGGGCTCGACGGACATCTCGTTTCAGGAACAACGGCTGAGCCCAGACGAGAGCGTGACGATCGAGATGGGTGCCGAGCAACGAAGCGGTGGCACGGCGGCTATTCTCGTCTCGACGCCCCAATCGGTCGACAACGGGAACGCGCTCGTCTTGCAGGCGGGTGACGCGGGCGGTAGCACGCCGATCCCCTTTCAGTGGGGCGTGATCCTCGTCGGGCTGGCCTGTGCTACGACGGGCGGCGGAGCGTTCCTCGTCGTACGCTACTTCGCTCAGAAAGAAACCGATCGAATCGAGAGGGTAGCATGAGCAGGTTCGACGACGTCGACGTCAGAGAACCGCAATACTACATTGACGAGGCGCGGCGCTGGCTCGATAACAATCGGCGCGTCGCGCTCGTCGCGGGCGCGGTGATCGCGATCGCGTGGTGGCGCGGGTACCTCACGCTTCCGCCGTGGTGGACGATCGGCGTGATCGCGGCCGCGGCCGCGGCCCTGGTCGGCTGGCTCACCGGGAAACGAACGTACGAAGAACTGAACGAGGAAAACGGGGTGCTCCTCGTCGACTTCACGGCGAACGAACCGGGTGGGGCGATCTGGGAACTGTCCGAGGATCGGTTCGCCGACCTCGAGGTGAGCGGAACGCTCCATCAGTGGGACCAGTCGACGCGACGAGTCTACGAGGTCCGCGACTACGACCCAAACACAAATGTCGCAATCGCGAACTGGCGCGAATCCGAGCCGGGGTCCGCGCTCGCTCGAGAGCGGACCGTCGAGGACGTGTTTGCGGCGATTCGCGAGCTTCGCGAGGACCTGGAACCGGACGCCGCGAAGGGCCGGGAACTCCAGCGCCGCATCCGCGGAATCGTCCGACAGATCGACCGGGAGCGTGCTGAAGCTCAACAGCGGGCGCTCGACGAGCATATTGCGCCGGATGTGGGCGACTCGCGAACGATCTCCGACATCGTAGACGAGTCGCTTCCCGACGATCTCCACCCCGAGCGATGTATGGACGACGACGATGAAACCGAGAACCCCCACCCGGATGCGGGTGGTGGGTTAGGTGCTGTCTCGGTGACGGAGTTGGGCGGACCGCACGACGCGCTCGAACCGCTCGCGACAGACGGAGGGCAACCCGATGAGTAACCTCTTACACCTGCTGTTCGGTCGGTCCGAGGACGAACAGACCGAAGCAACCGACGCGGATGTCCGCGAATCGGTCGAAGCCGTGGAGGACCGGTATGACTGACAAGTCCAACGCGTACGCGAGCGCGGAACTCGCGAGTACGCTACGCGGCGACGAGGTGAGCGAGCCGATCCGGCCGTACGCTGGGCTCGTTGACGATCCGGACGACCTCGCGTTGCTCAATTACTACGACTCGATTCTCGACGAGCCGGTCACGGAGACGGTGATCGGTCGCGAGATCATCCAGAACACGGCGACGCGGACGATCGACACTGCCGTTCGTCACGGCTCTGTGAGCCAGATGAAAGCCGGAACCGGCCTCACGAGCAACGAGCGAGAAGGAAGTGATCTGCTTTCCGACGCGGCCGACGAACTCAGACACGAGGGCGCGATCGGGCTTGTGTTTGGGTCGCCGGGATGCGGGAAGACGGCGACGACGCTCGACGTCGCGATGACGTGGAAAGCGAAGACCGGCGGCGCGGTGATCGGGAATACGTCGTGGGACGGCTTCGATGAAGTCGTTCGAAGCGACGCGGAAATGCTCGAGGCAATGGCAAATATCGAGGGTCCAGTGCTGGCGATTCTCGACGAAATCGCCCAGGAACTCTCCGGATTCGGAAGCGGGAACAAAGCGGCCGAGCAGTTCAGCGATTCGCTGTTGTTCATCCGCAAGAAGGAGGCCAAACACGGCCCGCACGCGAAACGCGGAAGCGTACTGCTCGTCGGGCATACGCGCACGAAGACGGCAAAGTCGATCCGTCGAGTCGCGTCGTTCGCGATCGACAAGCCCAGCCGGTCCGATCCTGGTCGTGCGCGCCTGCTCGAGAGCGAGGGCGGCAAAGACTCGTGGATGGAAGGACCGACGTTCAAGGGGCTCACCGACACCGCGGCGAACTACCCCGAACACGAACCCAGCGAGTTCGACATCGTGCTCGAAGACGACAGCGACGACGGCGATAGTGGACCGTCGGCCGACGACGCACGGGTGGAAGAACACATCACGACGGCGATCAGGGCCGTCGAGCGGGGAATGAGCTACAAGGAGGTCGGTAAGGCCGACAAAGACGACAACGACTATCTTGTGCCCTACTCGCGGGAGTGGGTCGGCACGAAATACCGCGAGTGGCGAGACGACGACCGCTATACAGAACTTGTTCCCAAAGATGAGTGAACCGACAGACAGCGGCGGGCCAACACCCAACAACAACCAGCGCGCCCCGGCGCATACAGTATTTTATACGCGGGCGCATCGCGGGGGTCCGCCTGTTCCTCGCGGGGGCGGGGGGCCGATCGCAACCCGACAACGATCGATCGACGTCGATCGTCGCGATCGCGACGAGTTCGAACCGCAACCCAAACGGGAGCTGGTTCGACAGTGATCGCGACGATCTCGCAGCTGATCGTGGTCGTCATCGCGGTGTGGTTCCTCCAGGTGTTCTCATCGAAGCCGCGCGAAAACGCTCCCTTCGCGAAGTGCCACGAGTGTGAATCGACGTTCGAAAGAGCGTCTGTCTGTCCCGAATGCGGCGCATCGATGCCGCTCGAGGTGCACTACTGGCAACGTCGATCGATGCGCGAGTGGTTGCTCGCGCATCTGTTCGATCCACTCGCGGCGTTCCAGCCTCGAGCACCTGATCGGAGGGATCTCGAGGACCCATGAGCTACGATCCCCAGCGCGTCGGTCACTACGGCAAGCTCGTCGAACTCTGGGCGGAGCGAAACTACCCGCTGGAACTCGAGTATCCGATGGTCGATGGGCTCCGGTTCGATGCTGTCGACGACCGTGGACGGCCGTGGGACATCAAAGGGACGATGCTCAACGGTGTCCGGCCGACGTTCAAATTCTGGAAGGACCAGCACGACACGCTCGCGGCCGAAGACGGAGGATACGCACTCGTCTGGTATCGTGCTCGAGAGAACTCCATTGCGGTCGAAGACTCGAGGACGATCAAAGCCCGGAACATCCGGATCGACAACTGGACGAATCCAGGCGCGACACACCACCGATCACATACGAAAGAAGCGCAGGTTCCGGCTCACGAACTCCGATAGTCTGGTGAAGACCGGGACAGAGTGATTCGACAGGGCTACTCGTTTCGAACCATGCTCGTGAACACGAACCACAAATCCTCGATTTTCCGGTCACTTACTCGGCGGTCAGTTATAAAGACCAGAGCGGAAGGCCGCCCGATCGGGGCGGACACCCCGGCCGTCACGATAGAAACCAGTCGGATATGAACACGGCCGACTCACGCTCGTGTTCATATTCAGGAAACCGGTTCTTCGAACGTGCGAGCCCTGGCATAGGGAGAAAAGATCAATCAGAATTCATCAAATACCTCTGCCTAACATCCTCTAAAATATATGTACCCCATGGATCAGTTGTAATTAGATAATCCAAATAGGGCAAATATCGGGTTGCATCACCGCGAACAAAAACGAGATGCTCTGGAACAATTGGATCTGGGAATTTGATTTCCTCAGTAATTGAACTTGTAAATCTATTGAGTGCTCTAAGGGTAGTCTGAACAATTTTCGAGACTATCGGCCATAACGGGGCAAGCCCATTTTCGCGAATTGTTTCATCTGACCAAACATCACTGAAACCATCTATGAATTTACCATCGGTATTTACGGCCAACCCGTCAGATGTTCCAAATACAGAACCAAATGATTCACCATCATGAACAATTTTATTTCTTACATCTCTTATTTTCTGGAAATGGGTCGCTTCTTCTGCATAATATTTCGCCAATTCATCTGGTAGGTTTCTTTTCAGCTTTAGACTTTCTAAATCAACTGGCTTTTCATCTTCTAAAGCTATTTTAGCAAATTTCTTAGGCAACTGCATTTTGCCACCTTCAAGATATTCAACACTTTCCCAAGTGGTACGAGCAACTTGCT
The DNA here is from genome assembly GCF_008245225.1 of Natrialba swarupiae. Taxonomy (GTDB): domain Archaea; phylum Halobacteriota; class Halobacteria; order Halobacteriales; family Natrialbaceae; genus Natrarchaeobius; species Natrarchaeobius swarupiae. The sequence continues at coordinate 9,634 of NZ_VTAW01000013.1, read as the reverse complement.
GAAGAGACTCATACATGCTCCTACAAGTAATAACAATGAATTCTAACTCATTCTTAACAAATTGTCCTGGATACAATCCTTCCTTTCGCGAAAGATGATCAAATACCCCAATTTGAGCCATTGAATTCGATATTTGTCTCACATCAGTCAGTAGATGATTGATTTGGTCCATGTTCTCTTGTAGAATGAAACCCCTCAAATAAAAGTCGAAGAAGGAATAATATACATCGGTGTGATCTTCAGCTTCCGTTCCAAAATATACCATTCTTGTTGGATATCCTCTCATTCGCTGTAAATTACCTTCTTGATCCGAAATCCAGAGGTACCAATCCGATTCATCACCCCAATCTCGATATTCCTCACCGTTATAATGTGGGTCGTAAACTGGGTAGAGTGGAACAGTCCCGTGATAATCATCTCGAATATGAAATAGTTTATCTAATTCGTCTCGTCTGATGGTCTCGCGGGACATGTCTATGTGTGATAATAAACAGAGTTATCTTGATCTTTTTGGAGATATATTAATACAACCCCTGTTTCGTGTGCTTCAACTGGAGATCTGCTGTGCGGAAGCGGGGGTGGGGCGTTGTAATTTTTTGGCTCTGTCGCCTTGGCGACACCCCCCAAGGGGGCGTTCGCGCGCAGCGCGAATCGACCCCGTTGCGGTTGCGGTGCGATCGGCCCGGCGACCCCCGCCTCGAGGGGAGAACTACAACCAGAGTTGAACAGTAACGACTACAGTACAATCTGAGTTGTCGAAAACAAGGTACAAAACAGCGTTGCCACTACCGAGGCCGGTTCACCGATCGGCGACAGCACCGACGTATCCGGTCTCGGTTCCACCGCCGGGCGTCTTCCAGGTCAGGTATGCCCGTCGCAGCAGCGCCGGATCGTTACCCGACTTGCGCCACTTCTCGAGGGCTTCGGTGGCGATCGTCTGGACGTTCTCGAAACTCCCGTACTTCAGCTGTGAGAGGATCGTATCGATTCGGACGCGCTTCGGTTCACCATCGCCGTCGAAATCGATCTCTGCGCCGTTCTCGGCGAGCCACTGCTGGAACGGCGACGACTCGGCGATGTGATCCGCGAGCCCCATCACGTGCTGAATCCGATCGGCGAAGCTCTCGAGGGCGAACTCGGCCGACTCGACGAGCGCACGGAGTTCGTCGCGGTACTTCCGAACGCGAAACGAGACGTCGCCCTGGTCCAACTCGAGAATCTCGTCGAGGTCCTCGATCGCGCGGTAGATCGTCGCGGGATGCTTCCCCAGCTCGTCGGCGAGATCGTCGACCGTCGCCCCGCCGTCAGTCGCGACCGTCTCCGTGACGTCGCGAGCGGTGTCGCCCATGTCCCGCAACGTCGTCATCAGGAGGTGATCCGTCTTCGCCTCGAGACGGGGCGTCGGGTCCTCGTAGAGTTCTACTCGATCGTCTCGAGCAACAGCGTCAAAATGGTCGTCGGCAACGTAGACGCCGTTTCCATCGGGTCCGAGCGGAATATCTTCCCAGTGGAGCGCGTTCAGTAGTGTTTCCTCAATTTGCTCGGTCACGTCGTGGCGATCGGCCCACGCCCAGGCTTCGCCGTCGTTCATCGATTTGTTGACTAACACCTCGATTTTCGGGTGGTACGACGGGTGATCTTTCGACACCGCATCCGGGTCCCGCAGTTGGTAGATCTCGAACTTCCGACCGTAGGTGTGCCCCGGAAGGAGTTTCCCAGCCGATGCTGGGTCGAGAAAGAGCCGGTTCTGGTGGTTCGTCACCTCCGTGTTGTTGATGTGCAACTCGGCTTTGACTCCCTCCTGATCGCTCAGATAGTGGGTCACCTTCTGGAGAACACCGGCCGACGAGAGCTTTTCCGCCCAGTTTCGGGTGATTCGGACGTATCGCTCGTAGGCCCACATCCGGCTTGCTTCGTGGGGTTCGGTTCGGAAGTATTCGGAGTGAACACGCTCGTCGGCGTGCTCGAAGATCGCCGCGAAGAACTCGGGCAACAACTCGAGCCCGCGGTCCGGTTCGATATTGCTGGTATGATACTCGACGTCGACACCTTCGACGTCGCCGATCTGTTTCTCCCAGGGGAGATTCACCGGTTCACCGGTTTCCCAGTGGCGCATATTCGGGAACCGCGGCGAGAGATTGAACGACGCCTTCTTTTCGCCACGGCCGCGGCCAACGATGTCCCACTCGTAGAGCCGTTCAGCGTTGATTCCGTCAGATAATCGGGGCGCAAATCCCGATTTGCTGTAGCTCACCTGTAGCTGCCAGGGTTCGCCGTCGACCTCGGTACTCAACTCGAGGTGTCCCTCGAAGGGCGGCCCGAGCATGACCGACGAGAGCGCGTCGTACGGGCCGCGACCCCAGTCGGGCCACTTCCAGCGCCCTTCGACCTCGTGGGGCGTCGTCTCGACCTGCGACACGACTACTCACCTCGCTCGCTTTCGAGTAAGCCAGTGAGAACGGCGACGGGGTTCCACCACGTACCGGACTGACAGCGGTGGCAGACGTGCTTGAACGAGGTGAGATCTGCCGCCTCGAGTGTCTCGGGGTCGAAATCTGACGGCTTCACCGCCTCGAAACCGGCGCGTTTGACCCGCGTTCGACCGCAACCCACACAAACCGCATCGACCGGAATCCCGGCTTGACCCGCCTCCGGGGTCTCGAGTTCGGCCGCTAAATCACGGTCAACGTCGGAACTCACAGCCGATCACCGACCGTTGTCGATGGATCGACCGTTTCAGGATTGATGACGTGTGACCACGCGAGTTTCGCAACCTCGTTTTCCGATCGCTCACCGCCGACGTCGTACCAACGTCCGACCAAGAGTTCGTCGACGATCGTCGCCGGGACGATCGCGCGGGCGACCTGGGGGAGTCCCGGTCGTGGCAGGTAGACAACGAGCAAGTACATCCCGCCAGCCTCGAGCAACTGTTCGTGAGCGTCGCGTTTGACGTAGATCCGGCCGCGAGTCGAGCCGTTTCCGTTGCTCGTTCGAATCTGACAGCCTTTGATTTCGACCGGAACACCCGGCTCGACGATCACGACGCCGTAGAACGGCAGATTCTGAGCGGGCTCGAGAAGCGTCGTCGTCCGTGCATCGTGCCACGTTGCGGTTCGATCACCGACGAACTCGAGCGGGCCGACCTCCTGAATGACGTGCGCCTCGAGCGCGTCGCCGCTCGCTTTCGGACTCTCGAGGGCGGAGGCTCGAGAACTCACAGCGGTCCACCTCGAGCACGGCGAACCTCTCGAGCACAGTCAGGGCAAAGGCGGCGCGTCGCTGGAATGGACGCGTCACACCGTTCGCACTCGTCGGACTCGACGAGACGGCTCACGGTGATTCACCGTCCTGGCAAGTACCCGGCTCTACACCACGGACGTTTCGCTGAGCCTCCCGGATTGTTTTAATGTCCTCCTCAATCTCCGCCACCTCCTCCTCGAACATTTCTCGCCGTTGTTCGATCTTCCGAGTTCGCGGGTCCCAACGGTTCAACAACGCGTAGACCGACGCAGGCGGGATTATACCGTCTGTCGCGTTCAAGAAACGGATGTGTTTTCGGAGGTCCTCGCGGCGATCGCGGCGGCGACTTAGCAGAGCGAACGACAACAGTTGCTCGGAAGCGAGTTCCAGACCATCAGGTTCAGGACCGTCGTACTGGCGAAGCCTTTCGACCGCAGCCCATTCCTGTTCTTCCGCTTCGGCGACCGTACTGGGGAGATAAGTATCGTCGCTACACATCCCGATCACCTTCCGCGTCGACTGATCGAACTACATGCGTCCTTACCGACCGAGAACCGCACTCAGGACACTTATCGAGAGAACCACGCCAGACAGCGAGACATCCCTCTTTACACAGTGTAACCCGTTCAGACATCGGCCTCACCACCGTGGCGACCGGGTGACGTCTCAGGATCGGGAATCGGAACGTCGACACCGGCTGCGGAGCCGCGGCTCAGGCGGGCGTAGCTGTCACAGTCACCACAGCGGTGGGCGCGGTCACGATCGTCACCGAAGACGCGACCGAACTGGTCGGTGACGTGGGCTCCACAGTGGAGGCAGGTCGACCGATCGACCGGCGTCCAAGGGGTGGAACTCACGCAGACCACCCTCTACGAGAACAGTGTCGAGAAGGCGAGAGGAGGCGATTCTCGCCTTTTATTTCAAATGGGGTCGGAGGGATTTGAACCCCCGATCGACTGATATCTCCGGTGCGCCTCGGAACTCCAGAGGGTCATCACACGGACACTGATCAGGTGTCCGATCAGTATATCAGTCTGGAGTGTCGTCCCGGACGCGGTGCCTCTGGAGTCAGTCGCCATCCCTGACTTGGCCACGACCCCTCGAGCGTTCGTAGGTGTATCCTGCCTAAAGTGGTTTCGATTCGAGCTACAGCCACGGGGCGCGCTCCTCGGTGTCGGTCGGATCGTCACCGGGATAGGCTTCTTCGTCTTCACGTTCGTCTTCGGAGGTATCCGCGTTCGCCCCCTGGCCGGTTAGACCGACGTCGGGAAGCGGGCCCGTGCCGACGGCCGGGAAGACGCCGCCGTCGTCTTCCGATTGTTCGTCGCCGCGGTCGAACGAGAACTCGAGGGCGAACAGTGCGGCGACGACGAGGGCGGCGAGTGGTGCCTGTCCGAAGGCGAAGCCGAGCAGTGAAAGCGGCAAGAGCCCGAGCGCGACCGCGCTCCCGAATCGAAACCGGTCGATGTCCATGTACTCTCGAAGGTAGGGCCCGCTCAGGGCGACCGCCAGGGCGAAGACAACGCCGACGACTGCGGCGAGGGTCGCGTTGGCGACGAGCGTGGGATCTTCCATTAGCGCGAACGAGGCGCCGTTGAGATCGATGCTTGCCACGAGCCCCAGTCCGATGATGACTGCGGGATTCGGGAGGTACTCGCCGATGGTCGCGCTGGCGGTTTTGGCAGCGATGGCGAGGATCACGAGTGCGGCGAACCGCTCGATAATCGCGTCGTCCAGCACGCTCCCGATCGCCGGTGCGAGCGCCGCTTGCACCGCGGCGAGCAGTATCAGCGGGATGCCAACCAGGAGAACGATCTTCGCCTGTTCTCGAGGACCCCCGGACATTTCGGCGAGAATCACTGCGACAGTGGCGCTCCCGCCGAAAATAAGCAATCCAATCTGGATCGCGTTTAGCGGGCTATCGAGTGCGCCGGCGAGGATCAACGCCGGGAAGACGCCATCGATGAGCGGCAGCATCATCACGAGCGCGAGCAGCCTGGTGTCACCACCGATGATCCGCTCTAGGCGGAGCGCGACCGGGTGTTGAGACGCACTCATCGGTCACGGACGATGGCCGTGACCCGAGGCCGATGGGTAACGTAGTGGACGATGCCGTCCCGACTCGTAGGGGAGTCGTTTCGTCCAATTTGGGCCTCGTGCTGTGAGTGTGAATTTCGGATTCCCGAATGTAAAGCTGGAGGCGGAGTCGAACGTCGTCCGGCCACCGATTCGGGGTTCGCTGGAACTCACAGCGTACATACTCACACCGATGCCGGGGCCGTCAATAAACGTTGTGTGAGAGACGTTTTCACGACGGGCCGGCCTCAATACGCCTGTTCGAGCCGATGCGTCGGTGTCCGGAGACGATCGGTCCGTCGACAAGAGCCGAGCCGTCGTCCGGGTCGGACCCACGGGTGAGTCAGAGCGGTCCGTCCGGGGAGAACTGAATTTCGTCGTTGTCTCTCACGCCGGGTTCCGTCTGGGCGAGCACATAGCTGATCCGAAAGTCGCTTCTGAACGAAAACCCGGAGATATCCAGTTTCCGGTGGTTCGTATGTATAATCGTGTTGGCGGCGGCGTGAGCGTCGGCCTCGTAGTACGGCCCGATTTTCACGGTCGCGGTTTCGCCGGGGTTGATACTCGCTTCGCTGTCCTTGGCGACGAGCATGACGTACCCTCCATTCGCGAAGGTGTCGGACACCCTGCTCGTGTGGCCCCCGTTCGCCGGTGTGATCTCGATCGTGTCGTCGCCGTCCAGATTGTCGAGAGCGATCGTATGATAGTCAAGTTCCGCGAGCTGGAGGTACTGAATGATCGCCGTTCTGTCGTGGGTGTTCGTTACTGAGAACTGATAGGAGTGGGCGGAATCCGTGAGTTCGGTATCCTCGTTGTACTCGAGGGAACCGGTTTCGAGGGCGCTCACGCCGGTTCCAAACAGCGAAAGCGCACCGACGGTCGCAATTCCGGACTTGAGCGCGGTTCGCCTGCTCGTCGTTTCTGCGGACGAACGGTCGGCCGTCGATCGGCGTGGCGTCGCCTCGGATGTGGATCGGTCGTCGTGTATCGGTGAGTCAGTCATTGTTGGGTAATTGTCGTGGGCACTTTTCGGGTCGTTACCGTTCCTCCGCGAGAAACGCCGTCGCGACCGTTGACGGATCCTCGCCATCGTCGTCGACCCGTGCGATCAGTTCGCGCATCGTCTCCGTGGAGTCGAGGAGGCTCGCGAGATCGTTCAGCGGCGCTTCGATCTCCGGGACGGCCTCGAGCGTCGGCTGGTGAACGAGCGCCACCGGGTTGTAGGTGGGGAAGAACGACCGATCGTCCTCGAGGGCGACCAGATCGGCACCGCCGAGTTCGGGATCCGTCGAAAACCCCATTACGACGTCGACTTCCTCTGCCTCGAGGAGGTCGTACGTGCTCCCCGCCGGGACGACCTCGGCGTCCGACGTGATCTCGTTTGCACGGTCGGCGTCGACATCGTAGGCGTCGACGAAACCTCGCCAGCCGTCGATACGGTGGACGAACTCGTCGCCGAGGCCGAATCGGACGTCGCTGTCCCCGAACTTCTCGGCGAGATCAGTAAGCGTCTCGAGACCGTGTTCGCTCGCGAACGAGTCGGTCGTGACGAGTTCGTACGTGTTGTCGAAGCCACCCGGTTCGAGCACGGCGATATCGTCGTCTGCGGCGAGTTTCCGTACCTCCTCGATAGTTTCCGGAGACTCGTGAGCGTAGTGCGACCGAAAGAGGGTTCCGGTGTACTCCCAGTAGTGGTCGAGGCCACCGTACTCGGTGTCGACGAAACTCTGGACGGTCGTTCGCTCCCCGATCGTCTCCTCGAGGATCGACGTGACGCCGTCAACGCGAGAGAGAAGCGACACTGACAGCTCCGCGAGGAGGACGTTTTCGGTGAATCGTTTCGACCCGACTGCGACGTCACGGCCGTTGGAACTGTCACGGTCGGCGTCGCCGTCGGTGGTCGTTGTTTCGTCGTCCGTTGAGGTAGTGCCTTCTTCGTCCGTCGGCTCTGACCCGGACATCTCGTCGTCCGTACATCCCGCCGCTGTGGCCGTCACTACTACACCGGCGGTCGTCAACACCCGTCGTCGCGTCTGTCGTCGTTTCATGCCTTATCGATCACTTTCGACGCAATCAGCGGCCACGGGTAGCGTCCGGTTCGCCGTGAGTCGACTCGAATTACGCGTCAGTTTAAAGTACTCTGTGAAATATAAATAGTTTCCTACCACTTTTCGGCGTCCGTCCGACAGGGGCCGGACCGAATCGGACGATTTAACCCGATGAGGGCGCAACTCCCAGGTGCGTGCGAGGGTAGCCAAGCGGTCAACGGCGGCGGACTCAAGATCCGCTCGTGTAGACGTTCGTGGGTTCGATTCCCTCCCCTCGCATTGCAGCGAGGCACACACCGTGCCGAGCGAAAATGCAGAAGGTCCTACGCGGGATCTTCCCTCGCAAAGATTCTGACAGATCGTCACCAACCAACGAAGGCATTCACGGTGAACACTGAGTGTACAGTGGGCCTGGACCTCGCGAAGATATCGCGGGTCGTCGGTTAGTTCGAGCGACGGCCCACGGAAACGAGGGCGAACACGATCAGCGCAAGGAGTGCTCCCTGGATGCCGACCGAGGGTACTGCGTCATCGCCGTCCTCGGTGACAGTGGGTTCAGGGTCGTCGCTGATCAGCTCATCAGCATCGGGACTCGTCTCGTCGTCTGTCTCAGCGTCGTCTGCATCGTCCGTCTCGGTATCGTCGTCACCTTCGTCGTCCGTCTCGTCGTCTGTCCCAGCATCGTCGTCCGTCTCGTCTTCTATCTTGGCATCCTCGTCCGTTTCGGTATCCTCATCGGCGTCGTCCGCTTCGGTATCCTCGTCACCCGCGCTGCCCGTAGTGGAACTACCGGAGGACGAACTCCCGCCACTCTGGCCCGTACTACCGGACGATCCGGAACTGCTGTCGTCGGTCTCGCTCGAGTCGTCGATCGCTTCGAGGTCGTCCTCGAGCGCCTCGTCGAGCGCCGCGAGATCGCCTTCGATCTCGTCGTAGGCGTCGGGATGGATCGTCGCCACGAGGTCTTCGACGATGAAGACGATGTCGGGTGCGGGCTGACTCATCGCGTTGTCGTCGACGGCGACGGTGTTGTTCGCCTGGATCGCCGTCGTCGCGTCGAGGACGTCGGGAACCTGTGGGTCGTCGGCCCAGTCCGGGTAGACGATCCACTCGGGGTCGTGGGCGACGACGACTTCGGAGCTGATCTCGCCCCAGCCTTCGATCTCGGCGCGTTCGGCGACGTTCTCGAGACCGCTGGCCTCGAGGACGTCGTGCTGGAAGGTATCGGTACCGGGCGTAAACCCGTCGCCGGTGGGGTAGTACGCCAGCGGTTCGTCCTCGTCGTCGACACCGTCCTCGAGGATCGAGAGGCGGTCGGTCATCCACTCGCTCCGCAGTGTCGCTCGCTCACACTCGCCGGAGAGTTCGCCCGTCACGGCGACGTTCTCTTCGACGTCCTCGATCGAGTTCGCGGTGTCGAGAACGTAGACGGGGATGTCTGCCTCCTCGAGCGTGTCGAGCAGGTCTTCGTCGGCAAGCGCGATGTTGCCTGCGAGGACGAAATCCGGCTCGAGATCGACGATTGTCTCGGCCTCCGGTGTGACGCCGTCGTCGCGACTGATGTCCGTCTGACCGTCGGTCTCGAGGGAGTCGGTATACTGTCCGATCGGCATTCCGACGACTCGGTCTTCGATCCCGACCTGGAACGCCAACTGGGCGTCACCCGGATACAGCGTCACGATTCGGTCGGGTTCCTCCTCGAGTGTGATCGTCTCACCGCGGGCGTCCGTCCGCTCGAGCGGGAACTCACACTCGAGGTCAGGGACAGTATCAGCGTCGTCGTCACTCTCTTCCTGTTCGTCGTCTGAATCATCGTCACCCGTTTCGTCCTGCTCGTCGTCCGAGTCGTCGGTCTCGTCCGAGTCGTCGATCGCTTCGAGGTCGTCCTCGAGCGCCTCGTCGAGCGCCGCGAGATCGCCTTCGATCTCGTCGTAGGCGTCGGGATGGATCGTCGCCACGAGGTCTTCGACGACGAAGACGATGTCGGGTGCGGGCTGACTCATCGCGTTGTCGTCGACGGCGACGGTGTTGTTCGCCTGGATCGCCGTCGTCGCGTCGAGGACGTCGGGAACCTGTGGGTCGTCGGCCCAGTCCGGGTAGACGATCCACTCGGGGTCGTGGGCGACGACGACTTCGGAGCTGATCTCGCCCCAGCCTTCGATCTCGGCGCGTTCGGCGACGTTCTCGAGACCGCTGGCCTCGAGGACGTCGTGCTGGAAGGTATCGGTACCGGGCGTAAACCCGTCGCCGGTGGGGTAGTACGCCAGCGG
>NZ_VTAW01000090.1 GCF_008245225.1 Natrialba swarupiae | reverse complement strand
TCGGGTTCGAACCGCTGGCGGAGCCGACCGCGCTCTGGCTCTGGTCGAACGCCGTTTCGGTGATCGACTTGAGACGATCGACCAGCGAGTCCTTCTTGGGTTCGCCCATGAGTGCGACGTCTAGCACTTCGCTGATGTTCGCACAGGGGATGATCTCGACCATCTCCTCGTACTCCTCTTCGATCATCACGTCCTGTTCGTTGGCTTCGGGGATGATGACCGTCTCACAGCCGGCTTTCGCGGCGGCCTCGATCTTGTGGGTGACGCCGCCGACCGGGAGGACGTCGCCCCGGACCGACAGCGAGCCGGTCATTGCGACCGACTGGTCGACCGGAATATCCTCGAGTGCGGAGATGACGGCGGTTGCCACGGTGATGGAAGCGGAGTCGCCGTCGACACCCTGCTGGCCAGCCTGGACGAACTGGATGTGGATGTCTTTCTCCGAGAGATCGACGTCGGAGAACTTCTTGATGATCGCGGAGACGTTTTGGACCGACTCCTCGGCCATCTCTTTGAGTTTGCCGGTGGCGATCACCGTGCCGCCTCCCTGTGCGGGCGCGATCTCGGCCATGACGGGGAGCATAATTCCGCTGTCCTCGCCCATGACGGCCAGCCCGTTGACCCGGCCTTCGACGCCCTCGTCGGTGACCTGCAGTTCGTAGTCTTTGCGCCGCTCGATGTAGTCGTCGGCGAGCTGTTGTTCGATCGAGCGCGAGCGCTCTTTGGCTTGCAG
>NZ_VTAW01000089.1 GCF_008245225.1 Natrialba swarupiae | reverse complement strand
ATGATGTACGGCTCGTCAAGTCCTCGGAGTTTCTGTCGGAAACTCCGAGACTTGCCGTAGTTCTGATCAGCAACGACACAACCGTGCTCGATATCGGCCGAGACGACGTGTTCAACGAGCCCAGCTGCAATCTCGAGTTTTGTCCGATGTTCGATATCGTCGGGAATGTTCGCGTCTTCCCGCCGCTGAGCGAAGCGTTCACGCTGCTGTTGATCTTCGTACTCTGCGTCATCTGCTCCAGCCCACTTCTTTGGGAGGTACAGACGCATTCCCAGTGGCCACGTGAGTTGATCAGCGTTCTGGCGCTCGCCAGGTCTGGCGAGCGTGCAGTTAACAGTAACTTGGCAGTTGTCGACTTTCCCAGTCGCCCCACACCACTGTCGAGCAACACCAACGCTGTCTTCACCGGATTTCGGGATCCCCATGCCGTCAATGATCACTGCGGCTTGGGGGCCCTGGATCGCTTCGGGAACGCGTTCCCGAAGCTCCTTTTCGACGTTCTCGTGTTCCCAGGGGCTTTCACGGACAAATCGTTCGAGGCGTTCTTGATCCACCTGCATTTTGTCAGCGATATCGGTGGCTGTCGGACTTCCGGGGCGCAACAGGCCCCGGAAGTACCGAGCTGCGTTCTGCCACGTTCGGTCGTATTTTGGCCATGATGATCCGTCTAACCGAGTCGTGAATGCTGAACAGTAATTGCTGAGAAACTGTAGCCCTTCCGCCTGAGCACGTTTCGTCTCTTTCAT
>NZ_VTAW01000012.1 GCF_008245225.1 Natrialba swarupiae | reverse complement strand
CTTGCAGGGTTGTGGCGCTGCTGGACACAGTTTCCACACCCTGCTGCCTTCGTTGAGAACGTTTCTATGACACGCTCACTATAGTTCGAAATATATCCAACTTCGTCACAGGATGGGCGATGAGACGTACACTGACGCCGACCCGCTAAAACTGATCAGGGTCGATCCGAACGAGATTAGCCACGAAGTAAACGGGTTTACTGACGTCTGGGGAGCCGTCGAGGACGGCCACTGGAAGCGTTCGAAAATTACCGAACGGGAGCGATACGAGGTCTTTCACAGGCGATTTGTTCAGGGCGTTTCCTGGAACGAACTCCCCGACGAAATAACGCAGAGTCACGGGAAAACCTGTGTCAGAAACTCGAAGAAGAAGGATACAAAACCCAACGAGAGTTGTACTCCACGCTCGATCGTCTGTCGATCTGACCAAACGACGTCGAGATCGGCGTCGGTATCGACCGCGATGGAGAGATAGTGTGGACCGGCCGAGGCCGAAACCGAATTATCATCGCCAAATTGGCACGGTTGGAACAGATTACCGTCCAGATACGGGTCAGACATACTAGATGGCAACAGATACGTGATGCCGTCCGAAACTCGGAATCTACAGACCAGTTACCGGAGAAAGCCAGAAAACACTTGGGTCATCCCGACCTCAAGGATTTAGAACCGGTCTAAATATGATCGAAGCAGAGACCAACGTTCGAACCGAAAAAATGCGGCGATAGCACTGATGACACCACATATTTATCCATTGAATAGTGTTGCGAAAGGTATTATTGTAGCTGGAAATAGAACGTCGTACAATGACGCTTAAGCAATCCAAAAATTCGAGTCAGGGAATACGCTATTTCGATGATTTAAAGAAGTATTTAGAATCGGTTCAGTTGTCAACAGAGGACGTTTGTATCGTCGGGAGTGCTGTCCTAGCCGATTTTGGACTGCGTGAGAACGGCGATATTGATCTAGCAATCGACCCATATGAGCGAGGTGCGGTCGATTTTGATTCGACTCCCAAAAATATTGATGTTTCTGTCGAGAAATATTCGTGGCTTGGAGTAACTGATAAAGAACTAGTCCACGATGAGACGTATCACTATACTACGAACGGAATAAAGATTGTCAAGCCAGAAATCGAACTGTCGTTCAAACACCGCCGTCTGTGGGAAAAAGACCAGAGAGATATCGAATTGCTTGAACAGCGATTTCTCGGTGCAGACGATTATGAGTGGGACTGGAGTTTGTTTAGCTACGAATTCTACCCAGATTTTTTTGATAAGCGTGGACTTCCGGAAAGCAAAAAGAAAGATTATTCATTGATTGCGGAAGCAGAGGTCACACTTCGCGAAGAGGGTGTTGTTGCGACGGCTAGAGCGGGGTTTGGATTGATATCGCGAAAGCTAGGGATCAGCACCCCGAAATTTGTCGGAAGTCGGACCCGCGGTAAGTCCGATAAATCCGGGGATGAGACGCTGTATTTTGTTATTTGGCCAACCGTCTCGGACTACTTCGACTCGATTGTCGATCGATTGGATTCAGAACTCGGTGTCGTCTCTGTTGAAATTATGAATTTGGGAGACGAAGTTGGACAATTTGTCGATGACATGTACGCAGTAAACGAGTCAGAACGACTAATCGAATATAAAAAATACAAGATAAATGACGATGGAGACAACGTGGTAATCGTTGGAACGGAACCTCCAGTAAACGAGTACGGTGAAATTGATGAAGATCAGCTCTCAAGTTTGAAAAACAAAATTCGTAGAGAATACTACCCGTACGTGTCGAAAGATTCCTTCCACAATATTTTCCATGGTCCGGATTCACTCGACGAGAACGAGTGGATCACAGATGTACTTTCGGAGTACCAATAACGGATAATAGTTCTGACCTGTGCAATATAACCCGGATTCCGATCGTGCCTCATCTCAGGCTGTAAAATGCGATTGGTCAAAAAGGCAGAATAACTGAGCCCACAGAAGTTTTACGCGATCGACCCCTAGATCCCTGGCTCGAGGTAACCCAGCTCTCGTAGCCGATTTTTCACGACTTCATCGTCTAGTCGATCCCAACCGATCGGTTCGTCGGCGAGGATCTCGCGCCTTTGCTTACTTTTGATAGTGAACCACGGGACGATATACGCCTCTGGTGTCTTTATGTTCCCAGGATGACCAAATTTCCGTTGGCCGAATATCCCTTTCCGTTCTCCGAGAAGTTCGCCGTGATCTGCCGTGATGACTGATTTCCCGTCGATAAATTCTAAAAGTTCATACGTATGGTCAAGAGCAATATCTAAATTCTCTTCATACAATTCGTATAGCCATTCTATCGGTAGTTCACCGTATCTAAATGCAGAGAAATCAATTTTCGGCTTCGTATGTTTTGCTCCCTCTTGAACACCCGCTGTATATCGTAAGAAATTATCATTAAGCTGATCTCTAGCCTTGTCAGCTGTCGGACCTAAATACGGTCGATGTGGTTGCATAAAATGAACGATCAGCCGTTTGTCCGGATACTTCTTGTGAGCCTCCTTTGCTGCCTTGACCACGTGTTCTGGATTCCGTTTCGAAGCCGGAACTGTTTCAACAGTGTAAAAAACGTCATCATCCAACTTTTCAACATGGAGATTTGCAGTGACATAGACAGTATCATGAAGTTCCCTTCCAACGAAATTTGCTTCCATAAACTCCCAACTGCGCCCTCCTTTCGAAATGACCTGTTCTAGGGAACCGTCAATATCGATCTGTTCTGCAAAGTAGTCATAACGGCAAGCGTCTAATATGATCAGATTATCCCAATCTTTGGTTATTGCATCGATGCCTTCCCCAAATTCCCTATCAAATTTGAATCTATTATACTTCGAGTATATTTTATCATCTACGATTTTGCATATCTCCGTTCTCATTAGATGAGGGTTTTAAATCCCTTTCCAAAGACTCGAGATATCATATTGTCCAAACATAATTGGGGAATATAGTTAATGGTTTAAAAATACTCCGTTGAGGAATTGGTACTCGCTGGAAACTTTCAGAACGACATCCCAACATCGACCTCCGAAAAGACCACCTGATATTGTTTTGGTATGCCGAGCTGAAAATCAGCCACGATCAGTCAATATTTTACCTATGCTGTAATGAGTCATGACGACCAGATGCCGTAGTAGAGGCCAGTGGCGGTATTCACCTAGAAAATACGAATGCTATAGGATGGTCAGACTGACATGGATGGAATATTTCTGAATTAAAAACAAGTCTGGCACCCACGGCGAGTCAGCAGGCTGCAGTGGTTTGTCATTCGAAATAAGTTTATTGATAATGTATAGGTGTTGGGGTTATCATGGTAAATCCGGATGACGATATCGATCAGTCGAATTTGAAGGCTCGGCGAATACTGTGTCACGTCGCTGTTGCCAGTTATCGTGTCTCGCTTTCACTCGAGCAGGGATCGACTCGAGTCCGAGAAGTGAAGCAATAATGAAACGGTGACGTCCGTCATGTAATAACAGTTGCCCATCGCGTCCAACGTTGATTGTTATTTCGGTTAATTCTGGTGGCCAATAGTCGTGAATGCTACGTCGAATAGGGTCGTCATCACGATTTTTTTGAAGCTGCCGTTGGGTTTTGTACCCGTGTGATCGAATGTTCTCGTACAGTTGATCGATGGAATGCAGCCGTTGTTCGAAATCGTCGACGGACGTACAACCCCATTTCGCCTCTCCAGCCTCGATGGCCGCCATTTTTTGTGCATAAAATGCCGTTTCGGCCCACTTGTAGCCGTCCGAGAAGCGTCTGTCAAACGCGTTGTACGTCTTCCAGTCGTCGAACGAGATGAACTGTCGATCCCAATCTCCATCAAGTACTTCTGACACAGGATCCCCGTATCGGAATCGATCCATTTGTTGTTGTTTACCGACGACATCGTCGGGATCTATCCAAATGAGTTCGAACGGATCTATAGGTGCTCGATACCGTCGGCCGAACCGGAGCCACGTTATCGTTTTCGCATAGGTCGCGACGTATCTCGGGTAAACCGCCGTAACGCTCCGTTGGAGTACCGGATACGAATCGATTCGTTTTCGGAGTTCGTTCGAAATGGACGAGTTTGGTTTGAGGAACATACATCGAATAGTACGGTATTATCTGTTCTCGAGCGCACAGGATCCGTACAGCAGGTTTCGATGGCGAAGATGAATCAGGACGGGAACTGATTCGAGTCCGAGAACTTTTGCGATACTCAGCCGGTGTCGCCCTTCACCAAAGAACAGCGGACGTCCGTCTCGGCCGAGTGCGATTCCGACCTCGGCGAGACAGCTTTTCCCGAGTTCTTGTTGGGATCGTAAGCCGTGTTTAGAGACGCTGTGGAATAATTCGTCCAGCTGTTCGAATTTGTGGTCTAGACCCTCGATAGACCGCACACCGTACGACGAGTATCCGTCATCGATGCTTTCTTCGTGGCGTTTGTACAGTTCCGTATCGCTCCAGGGAACTCCCGCTTCGAAGTGGGACTCGATAGCCGTGAACTCCGACAGGGAATCGAAGCGAACGCCGGTTCGATCCCAGTCACCACCCCGGACTGCACCGATACTCTCCCGACCGAACGGGGCTGGGCGTTCGAGGTACTCGAGGTGATACGAGTCGGGCCCGCCGGGCGTAATTGTACCTGCGACAAACTTGATTTCGTCCGGGTCGACACGAACGACCTTCAGTAAGTCGATGTCAATCGAGTTGTTCGTAACTGCAATGTGTTTGTTCTCCAGCCTGTTGTACCAGTGGCGTTTTTCGAGTTCGCCCATCACGAAGATTCGAATTCGATCGAACCAGGAACGTTCTCGCTCTCGAATCTCGTCGCTCATAGTCGGTTCAGACCCTCCCGATACATAGTCGTGTACTCGAGTCGCAAACTACTGTTCGTATGAGATACTGGCGAACAGCTCACATACGAATTCCGGTTCACGAGAAGAACCCCGTCAATCGCGTCCGAATTCCGACGGAGATGGACCAGAATACGCCAAGTACCTCCGGTAGCTCGAGAGTGGACCATTCGATTCGAGTGAGTCCTTTCCCGATTTGTCCGGATTCGACGTACATTTTCGCGAGGTGGTGCTGTTGAACGTGTGTTATCTCGTATCCTCTCGATTCGAGCTCCGAGATCTCTTCCGAAAACACCGAGAGGAGCTTATCCTTCCCCTCAACGAACACGTCGGGATCGGGTTCACCTGTGTGGTGTTTGATCACCAGTTCGTCCTCGACATGGGCTAACTTGCCCTCCTGAAGGATTCGAATGAGAAACTCCCAATCCTGATGACGAGGGAAGTCGGCGTCGAACCCGCCGATGTTCTCGACGGTTTCCCCCTTTACGAAAAGGGTGGACGCACCGGTGCTCAGATTCATCAGCAGGATTTCTTGTATCAGTTCTTCACCACCCTCTTTCGAGACGCCTTTTTTTCTCGTCCCGACGACGACGGAGAGTCGATCCCTGAGTTTCTCGGACCAGGTCGTTTCGTACGTCCGATCGCAGTGAACAGCGACGTACTCGTCTGGACGTGATTCTAACTCGTCCAATTGCCGCTCGAGTTTCTCGGGAAGCCACTCGTCGTCGGCGTCCAGAAATGCGATGTATTTGCCGTTCGAACGTCGGATTCCGGTGTTCCGTGCCGCAGATCCTCCCCTGTTTACGTCGTGTTTGATGTACTCAATTCTGTCGTCGTCGTAGGCCGAGACGACTTGCTCAGTATGATCATCGGACGCATCGTCGACGACGATCAGTTCGAAGTCGTCGTACGTTTGGTTCAAGACGCTATCGATCGCTCGAGGGAGTAACGACGCAGAGTTATAGGAAGGTATTATTACACTGATTTCGGCCATTATGTGTCTCAAACGGGTTGGAAATGAACTGATTTGTCACTCGGTGTACTCGATTCGAGGATCGTCTGTCGGGGAAGGAGGGATCGTATGTCCACCATATTAGTCGATCTGGTCGTCGTACAAATCGAGGAGACGGTCACCGATACGGTCCCAGCTTACTTCACGAACGAGGTCTCGTCCGTTCGTTGGGTCGGTCGATTCGAGAGCGTTTCGGAGGCAGTCGACGAGTTCGTCTTCGTTCGCTCCGACACCACCGTGTGACACGCCGTCGAGGCGCTCTCGAACGTCTCCGACGTCGGTCGAGACGACGGGGACGTTGCATGCCATGGCCTCTTTGACGGTGTTTGGCGATCCTTCGTGGTCGGACGTCAGCAATAGTACGTTCGCAGCGTTTACGTAGTACGGGACGTCCTCGTGTGACACACCGGAGATCGTCTGCAACGTGATTTCCTCACCTAGCTCCGCCTCTGTACGCTCTACGACGCGTTTCGCCAGCGGGTAGTTTTTCCGCTCGTAACTCGGCGAGTACGGGAACAGCACGTGGTAGGTCTCCCGATCCCATCCGACACGCTCCCGTGCTCGTATTCGATCGATCGGCCGAAATCGCTCGAGATCCACGCCACTCGGGACGATGTGGGCATCGTCCCGCCCCAGTAACTCTCGCATTTCCTCGCTTCGGACGGTCACTGCGTCGGCCCGCCACGCGCAGGCTCTCGTCACGAGACCGTCGAACCCGACGACGTCCGATCCCCACAGCGTCAAGACGATAGGACGTCGTAACTGGGTGATCGCGTAGGGCGCCGTTAGACCGTAGTTCGCGTGAATCAGATCGTAGTCGCCGTTGCGTAGCTCCCGGCGAACTCGAGGGAGAAACCGGAGATACTCCGACACGCCGCGGTCTCGCCCCATGTCTCCGTCGATCTGGTCGGCACCGGGAACGACACAGACCGTACAGTCGACCCCTTTCTCCTCGAGCGTCTCGATCTGTTGATCGAAGAACACCTCTCTCGACGGAGTCAGGTGTAGTACCTGCGGACCCTCCACGTCTACCATGGCGTATTCTGTGGTCGAACGGTTTCTTCGGTCGGGATATATATGTGTTCTTTGCGTCTCGAGTCAGTCAGCAGAGATGGGGTCGAGAAACCGTACACGCTTCGTCGAGCGGTTTCGGTATCGTTTTCGTCCCCGAGGACGGTAATCCGATAATCATCGGCTGATAGTATGTTCGCTGTCGTCCCTGCTGCCGGGAGGGGAAGCCGGCTTCGTCCGTTGACCGATTCGCGACCGAAGGGGATGGTCGAGATCGATGGAGAACCCATTCTCACGTACTGTTTCGATCGACTCGTCGAGGTCAGCGTCGAGTCGATCGTCGTCGTCGGATATCGTGGACAACGGATCGTCGAGTACTACGGGGAGGCGTACGACGGGACGCCGATTCAGTACGTCGAACAGCGAGACCGGCTCGGACTGGCTCACGCGGTCGAACAGGCCGAAGACGTCGTTGACGGGGACTTTCTCGTCTTGAACGGAGACAACGTCTTCGAGTTCTCGCTCGAGTCTCTCGTTCGAACGCACCGTCGTTCCGATGTAGACGCGACCATTCTCGTCGAAGAGGCACCGCCTGCGGTTGCACGCACGACGGGTGTCGTCGTCACCGACGACGATGGTACGGTGGTCCGGATCGAAGAAAAACCAGACGAACCGGATTCGTCGCTCGTCACGACAGGCGTCTATACACTTCCCGAGTCGACGTTTCGCCACTGTAGTGCTATCTCTCCGTCGGATCGCGGCGAGTACGAACTGGCGGATGCGATCAACCGACTCCGACGACAGGGCGCAGTTATTCGAGCCATCGAACTGGACGAATGGCGGGTGAACGTAAACACGCCCGCCGATCTCGAAACCGCTACGCGGGAGTTACACAGGTAGGTTCGTTCACGAGTTTCGAACCAGCGGGTCGTACCAATCTTTGTTCCGTCGGTACCACTCGACGAACTGCTTCGCGCCGGCTTCGATCGAAACGCTTGGTTCGTAACCGAGTAACTTGCGGGCTTTCGAGACGTCCGAGTGGGTGTGTTCGGCATCCCCTTCTCGAGGGTCGTCGTAGACGATGTCGATCTCCGGGTCGATCTCGTCACGGATGACGGTCGCAAGTTCGGTAATCGTGATTCGCTCTCCCGAACCGATGTTCAGCACTTCCCCATCGGCGACGCTCGTCTCGAGCAATCGACGGTTCGCATCGACGATATCGTTGACGTAGGTGAAATCACGCGTCTGTGTGCCGTCACCGAAGATAACAGGAGACTCACCGTGAAGACATCGCGAGACGAAGTTGGTGAAAGCCATGTTCGGACGCATTCGGGGACCGTAGACGGTGAAATACCGCAACGAAACCGTTGGTAGACCGTATACTTCGTTGTAGACCCGCGCATAGTGTTCGGCAGCGACCTTGGATGCACCGTACGGACTTATGGGCGTAGTCGGGTGGTCTTCGTCGTAAGGGAGATACTCGGGTTTGCCGTACACCGAAGACGAGCTGGCGTTGACGAACCGTCTCACACCAGCCTTTCGGGCGGCCTCGAGCACCGTGAACGTTCCATCGATGTTGATACGCGTCGTCTTCCCCGGGTTCTCGACGCTCGTTCGGACGCCCGCCTGGGCAGCCTGATGGAAGATACAGTCGGTTTCGGAGACGAGATCCGTAACGAGATCGCTGTCAGTGACGCTTCCCTCGACGAAATTGTATTGGCCGGTTCCGTTCTTCGCCGCCGTTTCACCGGCTTCGATATTTCGTTGCTTGAGACCGACATCGTAGAACGGTTCGAGGGTGTCGAGAACGACGACGTCGTGGCCGTCAGAGACGAATTGTTCCGCGAGGTGACCCCCGATAAACCCTGCGCCACCAGTGACGAGAATCTGCATCGTCGCATAGTTGCATCCACGCTCAAAAAACGTCACGGGTTTCGAGTCGAAACGTATCATCCACGAACGGTGTCGCAGCTGACCAGCGATCGTTCGAGCAAGAACCGAACGGCTGCAGCAACCGTCGCACTCCCAACTAATACGTTCTCGGAGACTCACAGAGATACGAGAGTCGTCGTAGAAGCTCGTTGTGTCCAGACTCGAGACTACGGTACAGAGTAAACCGTCAGCTCCTGGCTCTTTCGGACGGCGACGAGAGTCTCAATTACCGTTCCGTTGTCGCGTTGCACAGATCGACACCCGTAACGCCGAACCAAATCGTCACGTCTCGGTCGCCGCGTTTCGATCGGCGGTTATAGTAACAACTGAAACAGTTCACACACCAATCGCCGATCCGTCTGGCGATCCGGTGTGCATTGACTTTCAGTGGCTACTATAGCTCCGATCGGTCGACCTCGAGCAACCCGTACAGATAGCCGAATCCGACTGCCGCTGTGAAGACGAAGATCGCGACGAGCTGTTTCGCCTTCGATAGTGCGGGCTCCCGTCCGAGGTCCCACAGTCGTTCCGGGACGAACTCGAGCATGAGCTGTTTCAAATATTCGTTCTTGTCGCCGGCGGCTTCGGGCAAGAGGACGTCCATGATGCGTTTGGAGTAGCCTTGCCAGAACGATCGGCCGACGAGCCAGCGGAAGTCGCCACGATAGTCGAACAGCTGATGGTTGACGACGGCGTTTCGGTTGTAGATCACCCCTTTGCCGTACGCGTTCGCCATTCGGATACAGACGGGAGCTTCGTGGGCCTGGATGTGACGGTCGCCTTTCCGTCCGGTGTTCTCGTCGTAGCCGCCGACGTTCAAGAAGACGTCGCGTCGAAAGGAGATGTTCGAGCCGTACGTGTTCCGAAGTTCGTCCATGTGTTCGCCCATGCCGCGTTCGTCACAGCCGACGAGCCAGTAGAACTCCTCGGGGAAGAAATCCGGTTTGTCGGTGATCCAGTCGGGTTTCGCGTGGCCCCCAACCGCAATCGCGTCGGTTTCGCGGTACACCCGGGCGAGTTCCGCGATCCAGTCGGGCTCGGCGATGCCGTCGTCGTCGATAAACGCGACGACGTCGCCGGTGGCCAGTTCGGCACCTCTCGTCCTGCTGTAGGAGATTCCCTGGTTTTCCTCGTTGCAGTGGAGAACGATGTCGTCGAGGTCCCCGTAGTCGTCACGGACCCGATCGAAAACGGCATCGTTGCCGTCGACGAGTACGACGACCTCGAGCGGATCGTAGGTCTGTGCGAGAACGCTATCGACGCAGTCGGAAAAGACGTCGTAGCGGTCCATCGCGTACGTACAGATAACCACGGAGACCTTCATCGTCGCTCGGTTGCGGTGAACGGCGAATAAGCCTTTTCCTTCGGACGACACGACAGTCGTTTGGAGACGAGATACTCCTGTCCACGAGACTCACCGACAACAGGCTACTACTGGTCAGGGTATGAAAACAGCGCACGTATATGACAAGGCTTATTCTGCGCTTGGGTCTGTTGCAACCTAATGAGTACGGACACTGAACGCGTCCAGGGAGAGTCCGACACCTCACTGTCTCTCCTCGAGACGTGGACGCAGTGGTATCACATCCCGGTCGTCGGGGTCGTGATGCTGTTCATGTTTTTGACGCGGACTCGCGCGTACGACGAGTTCATCACCGAGGATGGAACGCCCGCCCTGTCAGCGATCGACTCCTGGTATCACTGGCGGACGGTACAGTGGACTGCGGAGAACTATCCACGGACGATGCCGTACGACGTCTGGACGGGGTTCCCGACCGGGCGCTACGTCGGCCAGTTCGGAACGCTGTTCGATCAACTCATCGTCACCGCGGCGATGATCGTCGGACTCGGCGATCCGTCGACGGAGACGCTGTACATGGTGTCGTTGCTGGCCGTCCCCGCGATGGCCGCGCTGGTGGCGATTCCGGTGTTCTTCATCGGTCGTCGCCTCGGCGGGGCTCTGGGAGGTGTCGTTTCCGTCCTCCTCCTCGCGCTCGCACCAGGGACGTTCCTCGCCCGGACGACCGCGGGACAGCTTCAACACCACGTCGCCGAGGTGCTGTTCATGGCGATCGCGATCCTCGCGATGATGGTCGCACTTCGCGTCGCCGAGCGAGAGCAACCGATCTACGAACTCCTCGCCGACGGCGACTGGGAGGCGCTTCGCACGCCGGCGATTTACAGCGCGCTCGCGGGGGTCGCGCTCACGTTGTACATCTGGGTGTGGCCACCCGGCGTCGTCCTGATCGGTATTCTCGCGGTGTTTTTCACCGTCCAGCTCTGTCTCGATTACGTCCGCAACGTCTCGCCGGATCACGTCGCGTTCGTCGGTGCGGTGAGCCTCGGGGTGACGGCACTGCTCACGGCAGTTCTCATCGAGGATCCGGGAACGAGCGTGACGAGTTTCGGCTATCTCCAGCCCGCGAGTGCCGCACTGGTCGCGATCGGCTGTGTGTTCATGGCGTGGTTCGCACGGCAGTGGAACGGGTTCGACGTCGATCGCCAGTACTATCCGGCGGCGATCGGCGGCCTGATCGTCGCGGCGTTTGCGGTGATATGGCTGGTGCTTCCGAGCCTGTTCGATACGTTCGTGACGAACGCGACGCGGCGACTGATCCCGTTCGGCGAGACGGCGACGGACCTCACCATTCAGGAGGCCCAGCCACCCGCCGACTTCACCGCTCACGTCGTCGACGAGTTCGGTGCCGCGTTCTATACGATGCTCGCGGGTCTCGTGATTCTGGTCGCGCGGCCGTTTTTCGGTCGCGAGTTCCGGACCGAACACACGCTCGTCATCGTCTGGTCGCTGTTCCTGATCAGCATGGCGGCGACCCAGATTCGGTTCGCCTACTACCTCGTCATCGCGGTTGCAGTCGTAAACGCGGTGTTCGTTGCCGAGATGATCCGGATCGTCGACGTCGATGTCGAACTCGTCCGGAGTGTCAGCGCCCTCAAGAACGTCGAAGCCTACCAGGTGATCGTACTCGTCATGGTCGTGCTCCTGTTGTTCGCACCGTTGCTTCCACCGGTTGCGGCGGCCGACGACACCGCCTGGGAGCGAGGCAATGCGTCGGGGCCGAACCCGACCGCCGACACCTGGGAGACGTCGAACCACTGGCTCGCAGAGAACACGCCCGAACCGGGTAACTGGGCAGGTGCAGGCAACGCGGACGAACTCGAGCTCTACGGCAGCTACGACAAGCCCGAGGACGACGACTTCGAGTATCCGGAAGGATCCTACGGGGTGATGTCGTGGTGGGACTACGGCCACCTGATAACGGTACAGGGTGAGCGGATACCTCACTCGAACCCGTTCCAGCAGAACGCCCGCTCCTCGTCGGCGTTCCTGACCGCCGAGTCCGAGGAACGGGCCGAGTTGATCCTCGACGCGATCGCGGCGGGTGAGTCACCCCGCGATCACTCGAACGAGGAACTCGAGGAGATGATCGAAAACGGCGAGGACTCCCACGAGGAGATCCGGTACGTGATGATCGACGACCAGATGGTCGGCGGGAAGTTCGGTGCGATCACGACGTGGACCGGGCCGGACTACGACTACTACACCACGCCGGAAGATCTGAGTCCGAACGAGCCGGTTGAAGGCGACGAGATTCCGGGACAGTTCGCCGGTGTGCCGTACTACGAGACGACCTCCGCACAGCTGTACTTCGGCAACGCGGCCGGCATGGAACACTACCGGCTGGTTCACGAGAACGACGACCGGATGACGCCGTTCGTCAGCTACGCCATCGTCAACGCGGAGACCGGCGAACTCGAGTACGACGCCGGCGGATCGCCGATGGTCGCGATCAACCAGATCTACGATCAGCAGACGTACCTCGAACTCATGCAGATCGAACAGCACCCGGAGCTCGACTACGTCGTCTTCGACCAGCGGGAGGGTGCCGCCGTCAAGACGTACGAACGCGTCGAGGGCGCGACCCTCGAGGGATCGGTCGACGTCGACAACCCCGACGAGGCGACCGTCGTCGCTGCCGTCGAGTTGGATTCGGAAACCGAAAGCGGCACGTTCGAGTACGTCCAGGAGGGCGAACTCGACGAGGACGGCTCGTTCGAACTGACGGTTCCGTACGCCACCAACGACGAACTCGGTGTCGAAGACGGGTACACGGACAGCGCCGTCGAAGCGACCGAGGAGTACACGATAACCGTAACGGCGCCGAGCGACGACGGCTTCCAGGCCTACGACGCCGAGACGGCCGTTCCCGAAACTGCAGTCGTCGAGGGCGAGACGGTCGATGTACCGCTCGAGGAAGTCGAGTTCGAGGATCCGGACGAAGTCGACAACGAGACCGACGTCGACGTGGACGACGGTCCGTTGCTCGAGGACGGTGACGAGGATGTCGTCGAAGAGGGTGAAGAGACGGTCATCGGCGACCAGGAGATGGAAGACGGGACCGAAGCCGCCGGTTCGTTCACGCCAGTTGCAGTCGACGCGGCAGGCTAACGCTACAGTCGAACGCCACGCGGTCGTCGTTTCGTTTTCGATCGGCGTTCCGTCGATTCGAGACCGACTACCACAGTACTATCGAGCAGGGAGTTCCAAATCGGGGACAAGTCGACGAACCGTACCTGATACGGACTGCTGTGATTTCCGGTGTAACTGCGCCGCGTTCTACGGTCATACCGGCGAGCCGGTACACCAATTCGTCTGAGGCGTCGGTATTCCCGATGTTTTTGGGTTTTCTCGTCGATTTCCGTACCTCGAGGGCAGAACGTGCTCGAGTGTGAGATACACTCGATATGAGACGTTGGAAAGATGATGTGTCGGGTGCGACGAAGTAACTGAAAGATGATTCGACGGCGAGAGATTTTTATCAGTTCATGATCATTTATCGGAGCGGCACGTCGGAACCGTTCCGTGTCTCATGCGGATTGCTGTACCGTGTTACCGCTTGAACCGCAGATGGGGTCGCGGGTTCGGCGGTACCGACGTACAGTAACCCGTATCAGTTCACACACCCGGATTGCCGACCCATTATAAAATAGACTATATTTTTATAAAAATATATATGTAAGTATTAGATAATTATATTACCATTGGGCACATCCATTGGAATGTGATGTCTGACAAAGACAACATGAAAGATTACCTCGCAGAGCATCCACGAATGATCGGCGTCCTGTTCACCCTGTTCGTCCTGCTCAGTCAGGCGGGCACGGCCGCGGCAGGAATCCACAGCCAGATGGGTCCGTAGGATCGGAGACGAATTTTGTAACGTTGAAACGATCGGAAAAACCGGTTTAGCCGCACGTCTCGTCTACAGCCTCATACCAGTCGTATCGCCCGAGGGAGTCGCATGGATAGTTCATCACGCGTGGCAGTCACGGTGTTTTGGAGGTACGGCAGGGGTTTATAGCCGCGTCAGTGGGACAGCGAGATGGGTTCATGCCTATTGAAAACCTCGCCCGAAGCGACGTCGTAACGGCCCAAGAACACGACTCCGTTCAGGAACTCGCAACACGCATGGACGAATCCCACGTCGGGAGCGTTGTAATCACCGAGGGCGACGAACCGATCGGGATCGTCACCGATCGTGATCTCGCGACGCGCGTGCTCGGCAACGGGATGGACCCGGCAGAAGCGACTGCCGGCGACGTTATGTCTGACGATCTAACCACTGCCGATCAGACAGACGGGTTCTACAAAGCAACCGAACTAATGAGCGAGCAGGGTATCCGCCGACTCCCCGTCTGCGACGAGAATAACGAACTGGTCGGGATCATCACGTCGGACGATCTCAACGAACTCCTTGCCGACGAGCACATGCAGCTTTCGGATGTCATCCAGGCCCAACGACCCGAGTACTGACACGGATTGGTGTGACGATTTACCGGTGCAATCGCAGACGTGTCGCGGTGACATCGGCACTGACGTACAGCAAACCGTATGAGACACACGCCCGCTCGCAGTCTGCCGATTCTGGGGTTTCCGCTCCGGCGTCGGTCGTCAGTACGTTCCCCACGGACCACGGCGACGGTATACTCCGACTCGACGCGACGAGCGACAGCGACAGTATAATCCGATCCGACGCGTTTGCATCGGGTATGAACGACGCACCCGCTCGAGTGCGCCTCGAGCATCCGACCGTGGGATCGCGGACGACCGACGGAGGGGACCGGAAACGATGAGCACTCCCGACGGCTACCGTCCCTGGCGTGACGTCTACGAACTCCCCGAGTTCTTCGACGGACTCGAGGAGGCTGGCGGCATCTCGGTGTTGGACTTTCTGCGGGAACTCGACGAGCAAAACGACCTGGGGCTCGAGGCCGACGGGGTCGTCTACCACGACCGCGGGATCCGCGTCCCCGGCTGGGATGCGACGTTCGTCCACGAGTCGACCGGCTCGCGGGGTCGGCCCGCGTTCAGCGTCCAGGTCGATACCGTCGGTCCACGAAACGCCTGGGAGATCTTCGACGACACGCTGACCTGGGACGCCTACCTCCTCCGGACCGAGGGCCTTGCTGCGATCGCGTGGCTGAGCGACGAGGAGTATCGCGTCGAGGAGGCCGATCAGTTCTCATCGAAACAGGAGGCGGTCTCCTCGGGACGCTTTTCGTTCGGCGTCTTCGTCCACGCCGGCGACGACTGGGAGACACAACTCGAGCGTATCCAACAGACGAACGCACCCGCGTTCCTCCAGCGCGAGGACGGATCGACGATGCTCCCAGCGACCCAATCGGAGTTCTACCGGTACGTCGACTCGACGCCCACCGAGTTCCGAACGAGCGGCGGCAACGCACCGTCGTATCTCGGCGTGCTGGAACTCGAGATTTCGATCGATTAGCGACGAGCGGGCGTTCGTCGAACTCGACGCGCTGGGCCAGGATTAGGAACCCGTCCGGGCCCCGCGAACCTCCTGTCTGAGGGCGGCAGCCGATACGCCGACGACGAGGCCGATCGCCATCCCCGGCAGGAAGTGCTCCGCCCCGCTAACTGCGGCGAGGCCGAGACCCACGACGAGCGGTGGAACGAGCAACAGTGTGGCCATCTGCAGCGCGAACACGCCGAGGTCTGCGGGCTCTTCGTCCGTCGTAAACGCCATACACGACGATACGAGGGGAGACGAGATAAGTCGGCGTTACTCGTGGTCGTCCGTCCCGTAGACCGAATCGAAAAACGCCACCTCGAGGTCGACCGTGCGCCGGAACAACCGTTCGACCCTCGCCTGCCGTCGCGGTGCGAGCTCGGGACCGACGGCGTCGAGTTCGCCCCGGAGCCAGTCGACGAACTCGCGGAAGCCGGGTGTGGCGTGGAGGTCGATCCACTCGGCGTAGTAGAAGGGGAGATCGGCACCGGCGCTCGGCGGGTCAGCGTTCGCATCGGCGTACTCGGCCGCGACCGCGGTCGCCCACTCCTCGTAGATCCACTCCGCGGGGACGAGGACAGCGAGTGTTTCAGCGTAGCCGCCCTCGCCCGCTGCGCGTCCGAGCAGGTCGACGAATGCCGCGGTTGGCTCGGCGAGTTTCGGATCGCGACGGCGTGACTCCGGGACCTCGAGGGCGTCGAACGAGCGCTCGAAGTAGTCGTTTTCCTCGTCGGTGATCGTATCGAGAAACTCGACGAGTGGTCGCTTCGACGCCATGTCTGGGGCCTGTCCGACCGCGTAACCGAACGTCCCGACGAGGTCGTCCACGAAGGCGTAGTCCTGGACGAGATACTCGGCGTAGGCGTCTTCGGACAGCGTGCCGGCACCCAGTTCCCGCGTGAACGGGTGTTCCGTGGCGTCTGTCCAGGTAGGTTCGGACCGCTCGCGGAGCCAGTCGGTAAAGCGCGGATCGGACCTTGTGCTCTGGGCGGCGTACTCCTCGTAGGTCGCCGGCACGTCGCTTTCGACCTCTGCCCCGGCTCGGGCGTCGTTCACAGCTCCCACCCCTCGAGCGAGTAGGCCATCTCCCAGAATCGGTACTCGAGTTTGGCGCTCGTCAGAAACGCCTCGCGCATGGCGTCGTGTTCGCCGGGGTAGCGGTCACCACACTCGTCGACGAACTCTCGGCACCACGCCGTCGCCTCGCGGAACTCCTCACCGGTGTACATCTCGATGAACGGCGTGTACTGGTGTTCTTCCTCCGCGAGATCCGCCATGTGCTCGGCGACGTCGAGGTAGCCCTGCATGCACGGGTAGAGTGCGGCGGCGATTTCGGCGATCGACCTCTCGTAGGCGGTGCGCACGAGGAAGTTCGTGTACGCGACGCAGGTCGGGGCCTTTTCGACGGACTCGAGTTCCGGCTGGGAGATGCCGTAGTCGGCGGCGAACTCCCGGTGGAGGTCCATCTCGTGGTCGAGCACCTCGTGGGCGACGCCCAGCAGGTGAGTCATCGTCTCCTCGTCGCGAGCTTTCGAGCCGGCGACCGAGAACAGTCGCGCGTAGTCGAGCAGGTACCGGTAGTCCTGTTTCACCCAGTGTTCGAACGCCGCCTCGTCGAGCGTTCCGGCCGCGAGTTCGGTGACGAACGGGTGCTCCAGCTGTGCCTCCCAGATGTGCGATCCGTCCTCGAGGAGTCTGTCGCTGAATGCCATCGGTTTTGCAACGGGGGCGCACGCTATTATAACTAGTCGGTAAAACTCGATTATATTCGCGTCGAGAACCGAACCAGGTTCGACGGCACACCTATCCGCGGGGACGATGAACTGCCGCTATGACGTCGCTCGTCGAGGTCGTCGTCATCGCGACGATCGCGGGCTGTGCGACCGGTCTCGGCGCGCTCCCGACGCTGGTGACCGATCGGGTGAGCCACCGCGTCTACGACGGCGCGCTCGGCCTCGCAGGCGGAATCATGGTCGGCGCGGCGGTGTTCGCGCTCGTCCTTCCGGGGCTCGAACTCGGCACCCCACTCGAGGTCGTCGCGGGCGTCCTGCTCGGCGGCGCCTTCCTGCTCGTGACCAACGCCGTCCTGCCCCACCTGCACCTCTGGTTTCGCGATGATCGACTCGAGGGAACGACCGTACTCGAGCCCGTAGGCGGAAACAGCGGGAGCGATCCGTCGCCCACCACCGTACGCCGGGGCGAAACCGACGACACGGACGGCAGAGCCGACTCCGAGGACGATCTACGCCGCGCCGCGCTCGTCGGAAGCGCCGTGACGATCCACAACGTCCCCGAAGGACTGGCGGTCGGGATCGCCTTCGCCAGCGGCGAGACCGCACTCGGTCTGGCTATCGCGACCGCCATCGCGGTCCAGAACGTCCCGGACGGGTTCGCGATAGCCGTCCCCGCGGCTCGAGCGGGCCTCTCGCGGTCGAAGACGCTGCTCTACACGACGCTCTCGGGGGGCGTCCCGGAGCCGATCGCCGCGGCGGCTGGATTCGCACTCGTCGCCGTCGTCACCGGCCTCTTCCCGATCGCCGCCGGCTTCGCCGCGGGCGCGATGATCGCGGTCGTCTTCCGCGAACTCGTCCCCTCGAGTCACGGCCACGGCTACGCCGACACGGCCACGGCGACGTTCGTCCTCGGCTTCGCGATCATGCTGATCGTCGATACGACGCTTGCGGTGTAGAACAGTGTGCTCAGCCGTCGAAGTCGGTTCGACAGCCGCACCAGGGATTAAATCCGCCGTGGGACCCCCTCACGTCCGTCCGTCGGCTTTCCGTCGAACCTCGCTCGCCCGTTCACGGAACGACTCGATCTCGGTCTGCAGCGTCTTCCCGACGAGGTACGTGAACTCGTCGGGCATCAGGCCCCGCTGGACGTCGATCGTGACCATCGCGTCGCAGTCCTCGACGATCTCCGGAGCCCACTTGCCTTCCGCCAGCTTCGACTCGTCGGTGACGATCGCCTCGCCGTCCTCGACGTCGATAAACGCGGTCACGGTGTTCCAGATTCCCGGATTGCTCGTCGTCGCCTCGTCGAACAGCCCCTCGAGCCGGGACTCCCTGACCGGTTCATCGCGCAGTTCGATCACGAGCTCTTCGAGCGCATCGGCGACCGCCTCGTACTCGTCGGCCTGCTCGCGGAGTTCGGCCGGATCTTGGTCCGAGTCCTCGGTCATCGGCGTTCACCCGTCTCGGTGTCGACGATCATACACGGAGTAGCCGCTTGGGACCTGTAAACGTACGCTTCCGCTCCGGCGATCGGATCGTGCTGGCAGCGCGGAGTCCGCGATCGCCGAATCCACCACGATCAGTCCGCCCGCCGGAGGATCTCCGGAACCCAACCGCGGTTCGGATCGTCGGCTTCGTCCATCCACGCGATCAATCGCTCCCGCATCGTCCGGCGAACGTTCGCGTACTCGGGATGGTCGATCAGGTTCCGGAGCTCTGGCGGGTCGACCTCGAGGTCGTACAGTTCGTCGACGTCGGGACCGTTGTAGACGTACTTGTAGCGTTCGGTCCGAACCATCCGCTGGCTGTAGAGGCCGAACTCGTCGCCGTGATACTGCGAGAACGTCGACTCGGGCCAGTCGGCAGGTGCATCGTCGCCCTCGAGCAGCGGGACGAGGCTTCGAGCGTCGAAGCTGTCGGGAACGTCGACGTTACCGATCTCGAGGAACGTCGGTGCGAGATCGTGGAGGTGGACCGGCTCCCGACGAACCGACCCCGGTTCGGTGACGCCGGGCCAGCGCACTTGCAGGGGAATCCGGTAGGTGTCGTCGTACATGAGCGGGCCCTTGTTGAACTGACGGTGTCCCCCGACGAAGTCGCCGTGGTCTGAGGCGTGGACGGCGACCGTCTCTTCGGCCAGTTCGAGGTCCTCGAGTGCCGCGAGGATCCGCCCAAACTGTTCGTCGATCAGCGTCACGAACCCCCAGTACTTCGCGAGCGCCTCGGCCCACAGCTTCCAGTCGAAGCCCTCGACGCCACGGTAGGCGAGGTAGTTCTCGTGGACCTGGGGTTTGCCGTCGAACGTCTCCGCGTAGCTGTCGGGGGGTTCGATCTCGTCGGGGTCGTACATCGAGGCGTACGGTTCGGGGACGACGTAGGGATGATGAGGGCCATAGAAGTCCGTCCGGTGGAAGAACGGACCGCCATCGCCTCGTTTGCCCCCTTCGGTGGAACCGTCCTCGACGCTGGAAGCGGTCGCTCCCTCGACGTGGGCCTCGAGCGCCTCGATCGTCCGCTCGGCGAGGAACCAGGCGCGGGTGTCCTCGACGTCGATCGGTGATTTCGCGGCGACGAACGTCCCCTCGGAACTATCCCGCGGGTCGTCGCCCGTGTAGATCTCGTCTTCGAAATCGACCTCCTCGAGCGGCGTTCCGCGCTCACGTCGGTACTCACGGAACGCCTCGTCGATGTCGTCGTGGTGTCTGTCGCTGCCGCCGAGATAGCTGAAGCCATACTCCTCGGGGGTGGCGTCTCGACCGACGTGCCACTTGCCGGTGTAGGTGAGATCGTAGCCGGCATCGGCCAGTGCCTCGGAGAACGTCGGAATCCCTGGCGGGAGGTTGGCGAGGATGGCGTCGTCCTCGTGGCAGTTGTTGATCATCCCGTGGCTGTGGGGAAACTGCCCGGTCAGCAGCGAGGCGCGGGCGCTCGAGCAGATGCTAATCGGCGTGACCGCGTGCTCGAAGCGGGCTCCCTGTCTCGAGAGGCGATCCATCGCCTCCGTTTCGACGGGGGGTTCGGGTTCCTTGTCGACGGATGACTCGGGGACGTGACAGTCGTATCGCTCCTGGTCGGTGAGTACGAACAGGACGTTCGGGCGAGTGTCGGCCATCGGCCGTCGTACACCGACGGCGTAGTTAATGATGAGCCCGGATCCAGCCGAATACCTTGCGACGTGGTACGCCCGTCGATTCAGGTCTGTCGGGTTCGAAACTCACGCATGCCTCTCGCCTCGTGTGGGGAGTGTAACCGGCAGCATCGACCCGACTCGGAGTCGAAAGATCCACCGGCCTGATACGGACCGTTTTCGTTCGTTACCGGAGCGATCGGAGGATGGCTTGTAGTTGCCCCGGTCCATCGTTCCAGCAGACCGTATCAGTCGGCGTGGTCCGCCGGTCCCTCCCCACCAGCCACCTCCAGGTCGACGTCCGGTAAGAACTGCCCCGTCTCGTAGCGGACACCGACGAGCAGGATGAAGCCGGCGAGGACGGGAAGAAGCGCGCAGGCGACGTAGATCGGTTCGAAGCCGACCATCTCGACCAACGGCAGGGTGATCAGGGGGCCGAGTCCGCCGCCAACGTCGCCGAGGACGTTGTTCGTTCCGACGGCACGCCCCATCCGTTCGTCGGGCGTCAGATCTGCCAGTAGCGCCATCAACGGACCGCTCGTGCCACCCTGGCCGGCACCGATGAACAGACACGCGACGACGAGGGTGAGAACCGAATCCGCGAACGCGAGCAAGATGAAGCCGGCGAACGTCGTACCGAGAAAGGTGACGAGAATCGGGATACGAGAGCCGCGGCGGTCGCTGACGTAGCCGCCGAGGAACATGAACGCCCCGGCCGCCAGAACCGTGACGGCCATGAAGATCCCCGAGGAAGCCTGGGCGTCGAACCCGAAGACGCCGAGGTCGTTTCGACCGAGAAAGAGGACGAGCGTCGAGAACAGCGCTCCGAGATACGCAAACAGGATGGCGAAGTTGACAAAACCGACCGTCAGTGCGGGCACGCTGACGTCGACGTCCCACGGCTTGACCGAGCGATGGTCCTCGCCATCGACGTGTGTCTCCGGAATCGTCGCGTACGCAACGACGCTCGCGACGACCGCGAACGCGGTCGCGACCGCGAACGCGGCCACGGTACCCGAGAGCTCACTAATCACTCCGCCGACGAGGACGCCGGTGGGAAAGCCAAAGAGGATCCCGCCCCTGATTAACCCCATATTCGCACCACGTGAGTCGCCGTCGCTGACGTCGGCAGCGATAGTGTACGCCGTCGCGAAGACAAACGCACTGCCGACCCCCCAGACGACGCGTGAGCCGAGAAACCAGGCCGCCGGAAGATCGGGGAGAAACCACAGCTCGGGCCGTGCGGCGATCATCGCGAGGACGTACCCGAAGGTGGCGACGCTCTGGACGACCATACCGACGACAAACGGCGTCCGCGTGCCGATCCGATCGACGAGTACGCCTGCCGGCGCGTTCGCGAACAGTCGCGAGAAGCGGTTCGCGCTGAGGATGAGTCCGACGAGGAACGGCGAGATACCGAGCAAGATGCCGAGATTCGGGAGAATTGGAAAGATAACGCCGCCGCCGAACCCGACGAAGAACGTACTCAGAATGACCGCAGCGACCACGACGTAGGTTCGGGGGTTCGTATCGCTCGCGGACGGAAATCGTCCGACGAGTTCCCCGATTCTCGAGTCCACGTTATTCGACCCCGAACGCGGAGACGTCCGTCCGACCTCCGAAAGAGGCGACTCCAGTCATCGCCTCGAAAGGGTGTTCGTTTCTGGTGATCACGACGGTCCGCATCTAACTAACCAGTTAGTCAGGCCCGCCAAAAAGGGTTTTGGGTGAGGTCCTACGGAAGAACCGTTAGAGTCAGTGATAGGAATCGTCGTCGCTAACCGACGGTTCCGTCTCCGTCCGTCGTGGCTGTGTCTCTATCCGCCCCAGTAACCCGATGAACGTCTACACACTCCCTATGACCGACGGAGTAGACAGCGACCGGGAATCTCGTGTGATGGGTATCGATAGCCGATTGGAGTCGGATTCGTTATCCACGCCGGCGTTTGATCCCATTCAAAGCGGCCGAGCGGGACCTGTATCCGATTCCGAGCGCATCGCAATCCAGACACGTCCAGCGGTACTCACCTCTGAACCCCCGGATCGAAACGACGGCATCGCAGTCGGGACAGCGCTTGCGCCGCCGTGACTCTCGCACCCGTTCGAGAATATCCATAACGTTTCGGTTCTCGTTCATTCCACCTCCTGCTGTCAATCGACTCCGTATAGGCTTTCTCGTTCGAGGCGACTGCTGATGAAAGTCTGCCAGTTCGGAATCGGTTTTTTGACGCCGTTCACACAATCAGGTCGTCGTTTTACTATAGTAGCCGCTGTACGTCATTGTACACCTCATCGCCGATCCGTCTGGCGATCAGTGTGTGGATTGCTTGGTTGTTACTATCGCTTATATTCGACCGAAAATAGACTGGAAGAGATGACGTTCAATTTCGACAGATTCGGTCAGAACACCCGGACATCCGCCGCGACCACTACGGGTGCGTATCGATCGGTTGCTCGAGGGCGGGTAGTAGGAGGACAGTGGTGATGGGCCGAAGTTGTGAGACGCTGTATTGCGTAGTCGACCCAAGGAACATGTATATCATCCTGAACTCCCAAGTAACTTCGTGAACCAGTCCTCCACCGAGATCGACGTCGTTCGTGGCACTGACGACCAGTCCACCGCGCTCCGCGGGTTACTGATCGCCATCGCGCTCACGCCGATGCTCCTGCTTCCCGAACCCGCTCGAGTGGTCGTCTCACTCGAGGTGACGCTCGGGGCCGTCATCGTCGGAACGGTCGTTGGCGCGGTCGTAAGCGTCGCGCTCGATCCGGTCGAGATTCAACCGCGGAGCGATGCGGCGGCGGTAGTCGCCACGCTCGTGGCAATCGCCGTCACCACCGTCTTTCTCTGGCTCGTGATCCCTGCCGAGTACATGGGAACGTTCGTCCAGTTCGTGGTTGCGTTCCTCTGGGGGTCGTCAGTCAGTTCGGTGACTCGCCACGTCGTCCGACCCGCGCTTTCGGGCTCGGGAACCATCGTCGAGTGATCACACTTCGAATCGCCCGGCGGCGTGAACGCCACTCACTGGTATCCAAACGCGCGAGACGTCTTCGAGGTAGCAACGGTTTCGTTCGCTCGGCTCCGCTGGAACGGTCTCCCTTCGCGAGCGTGACCGAACCGAAATCGAGACGACCGGTGCACACCATCGGAGCGACACGTCTTTTTGACAGCGCCGGGCATGCTGTAGTATGGATCCAAAGCGGGAGCTTACGAGCGTCGACCTCGCTGCCCTCGTCGGGGAACTCGACACCTACGAGGGGGCGAAAGTCGACAAGGCCTATCTCTACGGCGACGACCTCGTCCGGTTGAAGATGCGCGATTTCGACCGCGGACGCGTCGAACTACTGCTCGAGGTCGGCGAGACGAAGCGGGCGCATACGGTCGCTCCCGAGCGGGTACCCGACGCACCCGGCCGGCCGCCGCAGTTCGCGATGATGTTGCGCAACCGGCTCTCCGGTGCCGACTTCGTCGACGTCGAACAGTACGAGTTCGACCGCATTCTCGAGTTCGTCTTCGAGCGCGAGGACGGCGTTACCAGAATCATCGTCGAACTGTTCGGTCAGGGCAACGTCGCCGTCACCAACGGCGAGTACGAGGTGATCGACTCCCTGGAGACCGTTCGCCTGAAGTCACGAACCGTCGTCCCGGGCTCGCGCTACGAGTTCCCCGAGACGCGGACGAACCCGCTGACCGTCTCCCGCGAGGCGTTCGGACGCGAGATGGAGGAGTCGGATACGGACGTCGTCCGGACGCTCGCGACCCAGCTCAACTTCGGCGGGCTCTACGGCGAGGAGGTCTGCTCTCGCGCCGGCGTCGAGAAGGCGATGGACATCGCCGACGCCGACGAAGCCGTCTACGACCGCCTTTACGAGGCGACCGAGCGGCTCGCGCTCGACGTTCGAAACCGGAACTTCGAGCCCCGACTCTACCTCGAGGACGATGCCGGTGATGGGAACGACGGCGAGGCCGGTGACGGTGGCGAGGGGAACGACGACTCGAGTTCCGGCCGCGTCGTCGACGTGACGCCGTTTCCGCTCGAGGAGCACGCGGAACTCGCGGCCGACCCCTACGACAGCTTCCTGTCGGCGCTCGACGACTACTTCTACCGGCTGGAGCTGGCGGAGGAAGAGGAGCCGGACCCGACCGATCAGCGCCCCGACTTCGAAGAGGAGATCGCCAAGTACGAGCGGATCATCGAACAGCAGGAAGGGGCGATCGAGGGGTTCGAGCTGGAGGCCGAGGCGATGCGCGAACAGGCCGAGTTGCTGTACGCCGAGTACGGCCTGGTCGACGACATCCTCACGACGGTCCAGGAGGCCCGCGCTCAGGACCGGCCGTGGGAGGAGATCGAGGAGCGCTTCGAGGCAGGGAAAGAGCGGGGCATCGAGGCCGCCGAGGCAGTCGTCGACGTCGACGGTAGCGAGGGAATCGTGACGGTCGATCTCGACGGCGACCGGATCGACCTCGTCGCCCACGACGGTCTCGAGCAAAACGCCGACCGGCTCTACACCGAAGCCAAGCGGATCGCGGAGAAAAAAGAGGGCGCGCTCGCGGCTATCGAGGACACCCGCGAGGACTTGGAAGACGCCAAACGTCGCCGCGACCAGTGGGAGGCTGACGACGGTGACGAGAACGAAGAGGAGGCTGACGCAGAGGCCGAGGACACGGACTGGCTCTCATTGGCATCCGTTCCGATCCGGGAGAACGAGCCCTGGTACGACCGGTTCCGCTGGTTTCACACCAGCGACGACTATCTCGTGATCGGCGGGCGAAACGCCGACCAGAACGAGGAACTGGTCAAGAAGTACCTCGAGCCGGGTGACAAAGTCCTCCACACGCAGGCCCACGGCGGTCCCGTCACCGTATTGAAGGCGACGGACCCGAGCGAGGCATCTTCGTCGGACATCGAGTTACCGGAGACGAGCATCGAGGAGGCCGCCCAGTTCGCGGTCTCGTACGCATCGGTCTGGAAGGACGGCCGCTACGCGGGTGACGTCTACGCCGTCGACTCCGATCAGGTGACGAAGACGCCCGAAAGCGGCGAGTACCTGGAGAAGGGCGGGTTCGCCATCCGTGGCGATCGGACCTACTACGACGATACGCCGGTCGGCGTCGCGGTTGGAATCCAGTGTGAGCCGTACACCCGCGTGATCGGCGGCCCGCCCTCGGCCGTCGAGGGGGAGGCTGCGACGACGATCGAACTCGAGCCGGGGCGGTACGCCCAGGCGGACGCGGCCAAACGCCTCTATCGCGAGTTCCGCGAGCGCTTTGCCGACGAATCCTTCGTCCGAAAGATCGCCAGTCCGGATCGAATTCAACACTTCATGCCGCCTGGTGGGAGTCGGATCGCCGAACAGTAAGGCCGACTACTGTCGCCTCCACCGACCTCGCAATTCGTTCGCTGGTTGCCGACATCGACTGAGACGGACTACTGTCCCGATGTACCGGTACAATCGTCCCGCGGGTCGCGGTCTCGCCGGATATGACCGAGAGGAAACCGTACGACAGCGACCTGTTTCTCGAGCGCTCCGGTCGTTAGCGGCGAGCGATCGAAACCCGTCTCGAATTCGAAGTTAGAGCAGGTGTTTTTCGGCGATAGCGGTCACCAGCGGAAGCGAGACCGCCTCCCCCTGGTACGCTTTGGCGACCAGGTACAGCCAGACCAGGAACGCGGCGAGCCAGACCACGAGCGTGATAACCGCATCGATTATCCCGACGAGAATCGACAACAGGAAACCGATAATCGGAACCTCCCCCACCAGCATGCTGATCACGAACGAGATCGTCCAGAGGCCGACGTACGCGGCGATCACGAGCAGTCCGAAGACGATGCTCTGGGCGGCGTGATAGCGTGCAAACCCGTTTTGCTCCTCGAGTGCGTAGACGAGCACACCACAGACCGGCGCGAAGAAGTACGCGAGCATCGCGACGACGTTCCCGTCGGGTCCGAGACTCGTCTCGTTCGACGCTGATGATTCGACTGCAGTAACGTTTTCAGTCGCCATATTCGCTGGATTTTATTCGAACCATTATAATTCATCGGTTGTCGGAACGGATAGCCAATCTTTAAACCCGGGAGCAGGCCACCCCTCGACACGTCACGTCCGTGAAGGCCCGCTCGAGGCGAACCCGAGTGCAACGACGGAAACCGACTCCGATCCGTGATCGCCACACCGGATCGTCAGAACCCACGGCTATCGCCGCGAGAAGGATGTCAAAGCACATTTTTGTCGGCCCCTCCGAGTGGGCGTATGCAGATCAAAGACCGGGAGCAGATCGAGGGCGGACGCGAACGGCTCACCGTCGTGCCGGAGAGCGTCGACGACCTCTGGCACCTCCAGTACGTCCTCGAGCCCGGCGACCGCGTCGCGGGCGATACGACCCGGCGGATCCAGCGCAACGACGACCAGATGCGGGATACGGGCGGGGAGCGCGAGCACATGTGGGTCGCCATCGCCGTCGACGATATCGAGTTCCACAAGTTCGCCAACCGGCTGCGCGTCGGCGGCGAGATCGTCGCCTGCTCGCGCGAAGACCAACTCGGCTTTCACCACACCCTGAACGTCGAGGAACGCGAGGAGCTCTCCATCGAGAAGTGGTTCAAACCCGACCAGGAAGCCCGCCTCGAGGAGGCCGAAGAGGCCACCGAGAACCCAGACGTCGCCATTGCGACGGTCGAAGAGGGGCAGGCACACGTCCACACGGTCGCCCAGTACGGCACCGAGGAGCGGGCCACGATCACCGGAACGACCGGGAAAGGCGAGTACGCCCGCGGGCGTTCGGAGCTGTTCGCGGAACTCGCGACCGTCTTGAAACGACAGGACGCGGACGCGATCATCCTCGCCGGCCCCGGCTTCACGAAACAGGACGCCTACAAATACATCGAGGAGAACGAACCGGGGGCCGCCGAGCGGATCACGATGGTCGACACGGCGAGCGTCGGCGACCGCGGAGTCCACGAAGTTCTCAAACGCGGGGCCGTCGCGGACGTTCAACAGGAGACCCGGATCGAGAGCGAGGCCGAGTACATCGACGAACTCACCCGGCGCATCGCACAGGGTGCGAAAGCCGCCTACGGGCCCGACGAAGTGAAACAGGCCGCCGACTACGGCGCGATCGAGCGGCTGTTGATCCTCGACGATCGGCTCCGGAAGGAACGCGGGCCCGACGGCGAGTGGGTGATCGACGTCGACGAGATCGTCCGTACTACCGAGCAGAAAGGGGGTGAGGTGACGGTCTTCTCGAGTGAGTTCCCGCCCGGTCAACAGCTGTCGAACCTCGGTGGCATCGCCGCGCTGTTGCGCTACCGCCTCGAGTGAGCTGTGACCGCCACGATCTCCTCGAGTGAGGCGTGATCGTCGTGATTTCGTCGCTCTCGTACCTCTCGTGGTCGTCGATTCTCTGGACGCTTGCAGTGGTTCTCTACGGCGTCGGCGATCTCGTTACGACGATGATCGGGCTGGGCCGTGACGGCGTCGTGGAGGGGAACGCGGGCGCACGGTTCGTCCTCGGTGATCCGCCGTCGTGGATCCGGTTCGGCGTCTTCAAAGCCGTTCTTCTGTTCGCGTGCTACGGCGGCTACCTCCTGCTCGAGGGGTATCAGATTCGGCTCGCCGTTCCGGCGGGAATCGCGGCGATCGGGCTGTACGCAGTCGTAATCAACGTTCGGGTTCTAACTGCCTGAGACGGACGCTGTGTCGGCACGTCGGTCCAGCACCCCCTCTCAGCTCTCCTCTCGAGCCCAGCCGCGCGAGCGTTCGACGGCGTCGATCCAGCGCTCGTGACGTTGGTCGGCGACGTCGGGGTCTATCTCCGGTTCGAACTCTCGGTCGACCCGCCAGTTGTTTCGCAGTTGCTCTAAGTCCGCCCAGTAGTCGACGGCGAGGCCGGCCGCGTAGGCCGCGCCGAGGGCGGTGGTCTCGTCGACGACCGGCCGGACGATCTGCGAGCCGATGACGTCCGACTGGAGCTGACAGAGGAAGTTGTTCTTGACCGCGCCGCCGTCGACTTTCAGGCTCGTCATCTCGATGCCCGAGTCGCCTTCCATCGCCTCGGCGACGTCCCGGGTCTGGTAGGCGATCGACTCGAGGGTCGCCCGGACGATGTGTTCCCGGCGGGTGCCCCGAGTCATCCCGACGATCGTGCCGCGTGCACGCTGGTCCCAGTGGGGCGCACCCAGCCCGGTAAAGGCGGGGACGACGTAGACGCCGTCGGTCGAGTCGACGCTTCTGGCGAGTTCCGCGGTCTCACCGGGGTCGTCGATCAGCGAGACGTCCTCGAGCCACTCGATAGCCGCGCCCGTGACGAAGATCGATCCCTCGAGGGCGTACTGGACGTCTTCGCCGGAGCGCTGGTAGGCGATCGTCGTCAGTAGGCCGTGGTCGCTCTCGACGGCATCGTCGCCGGTGTTCATCAGGAAGAACGAGCCCGTTCCGTAGGTGTTTTTCGCGTCGCCGGGGTCGAAACAGGTCTGGCCGAACAGAGCTGCCTGCTGGTCGCCGAGTGCGCCAGCGACCGGAATCTCTGCGCCGAGAAAGCCGTCGGGATCGGTCGTTCCGTACGTCGCCTCGTCGCTCGAGGGACGAACCTCGGG
Organism: Natrialba swarupiae; assembly: GCF_008245225.1. Lineage (GTDB taxonomy): Archaea > Halobacteriota > Halobacteria > Halobacteriales > Natrialbaceae > Natrarchaeobius > Natrarchaeobius swarupiae. Next base: position 91,247 of record NZ_VTAW01000012.1, on the reverse strand, counting down.
GAGTATCGTTTCGGGGATCGAGAACTCGGCGAGGAGGTCGTCGTCCCACTCGAGGTCGTGGATGTTGTAGAGCATGGTCCGCGAGGCGTTCGTGACCTCGGTGACGTGCTCGCCGGTGAGATTGTAGATCAGCCAGCTATCGATCGTCCCGAACAGGATCTCGCCCGCCTCCGCGCGATCACGAACGTCCGACGGTCGGGCACGTTCCATCTTGATCGGGTCCGCCTCCTCGAGCAACCACTCGGCTTTGGTCGCCGAGAAGTAGGCGTCGGGCTCGAGGCCCGTTTTTTCGCGGATGGTCTCGACTGCGCCGTTCTCCTCGAGGGTCTCGATGCGCTCGGTCGTTCGGCGGTCCTGCCAGACGATGGCGTTGTAGATCGGCGTTCCCGTGTCGGCGTCCCACAGCAGCGTCGTTTCACGCTGGTTCGTGACGCCGATCGCGGCGAGCTGTTCCGGTCCGATGTCGGCCCACCCGAGCGCCTGCGTGATGACGTCTTTCGTGTTGGTCCAGATCTCCATCGGGTCGTGTTCGACCCAGCCGGGTTCGGGATAGTACTGGTCGTGTTTCTCGTAGGCGTTTGCGACGACCTCGCCGTCGTGGTCGAAGACGATGAACCGGGTACCGGTGGTCCCCTGATCGATCGCACCGACGTACGTGTCCTCGGTCATCGAATCACCACAACTCACGTCGTGTACGCTCTTTACTCGCGGCCATGTATCGTCAGTAAATACGTAGGACAATCGCCATAAACGTTGCCGAACCTGTAGCGGCTATTCACGGACTGCGCTGTGTCCGTCTCGTCGATCGCAGATCGGCGAGCAATCGGCCGGTAATCAGCGTCGCAGACCGTATCAGGCATACCAGACCGTATCAATCCGCCCGGCCTCCGACGAAACTCGCCACCGGCCCGACGCGGCACCGATCGAGGTCGGGAACGTGTCTCGATTTCCGGAGGCCAAAGGATTAACTCCCGTATTCTGCACGTTTTCTGTAATGGTGACGGGAGTAGACGAGCGACGCTGGTCGGGCACTGCTTGCTGCCGTATTTGGGGAGGACGTTCCACTCGAACGGCCGACTGCAACGGTTCGACGCCACGTTCACGACGGCTCGCTGAGTCTTGTGTTGAACGTATCGTAACTCCCGAAGCGAGCGACCGATCGATCGTCGCTCGGTCGCACTCCTCGACCGACGCTCGGGGCTCCGCTCGAGCGCTGTAACTCGAGTGAGTTCGTCCGTCTCAGACGATTGCCAATGAAATCCGAGTACGATCACGGAGAGACTACGCCCTCGGTCTACCGACGGGTACTCTCGAACCCGCAGTTCGGGCTGATTCTGGCGGTAACGTTCGTCGGGATGCTGGAAGCGGCGCTCGCACCCGCACTTCCGGCGATCGCCGACGCGTTGCAGATCTCCGACGGGCGAGTGGGGCTTCTCATCACGTTCTTCAAAGTTCCCTCGATTCTGGTCGTCCCGGTGGCGGCGATCGTCGCGGACCGATACGGGCGTCGCGTCGTCCTCCTCCCCTCGCTCGTGTTGTTCGGGGTGGTGGGCACCGCGATGTTCTTCGTGGAAACGTTCGTCGTCTTGCTCGCGATGGCGACCGTGATGGGAATCGGTGCGGCGGCGATATTCCCGATTACCGTGACGATGCTCGGTGACGTCTACTCCGGAGCGGCGAACGCGACCGCACAGGGGTTTCGGGTCGCCATCGTCGGCATCGCTGCGATCTCGATTCCGGCGCTTAGCGGGTATCTATCCGGACTCTCCTGGAACTATCCGTTCGCGCTGTTCGCGCTCGCGTTTCCAGTTATCGTCCTAGTGGCTCTGTTTCTCCACGAAACGATCGAGCCGTCGGCGTCGTCGGATGGAGTCTCTCGTCTGACGCGTCAGTACAGCGGCGCGATTCGGACCGAACTGCTGAATCCGGACGTACGAATACTCGTCCTCGGTGGCTTCGTTCGGGGTTTCGTCCGGTACGGCGTGTTGACGTTCATTCCGTTGTTCGCCGTCCGAGTTCTCGATGCGTCGCTGTTCGAGGCAGGTGCGCTGTTGGCGGTGCGAGGGTTCGCGTACGTATCCGTCTCGCCGGTGGCGGGTTCCATCGTGAGCCGTATCGGGCGAAAGCGGGCACTGATCGTCGCCATGCTCGTCAGTACGACCGCGCTCGTCGCGATTCCGTTCACCTCGAGCTTACTAATCCTCTCTCTCGCCGTATTTGCGTATTTCGCGGGCGATGCCCTGTTCGATCCGGTGATGAAAGACGCCGTCACCACCTTCGGCCACGACGACTACCTTGCGGGCGTCGTCAACACCCTGTACGTACTGAAACGTACCGGACAAACCGTCTCACCGGCGGTCTTCGGGTTCGTTCTGACGCTGTTCGGATACGAGACGCTGTTCGTCGCCGCCGGTGCGCTCGTTTTGGCCTACCTCGTCGCCTTCCGGACGACGTTTTCGGCGGATCCACGCTCTCGCTGAGTGACGACCGCCGTCGCCGCAAGGACGGCGCGATCACGCCGAACGGAGTCGCGTTCGGATCCGGTCTATGAGCGGCCGACGCTTCCGGTGGCGCTCGCTTTCCCAGGCGACCGACCCCGACTCGTCGAGCGCGTACAGCGGTCGCTTCTCGCGGGACTCGCTCAGATACACGTACCGAGTGTCGCCATCGGAGCCGATACGAGCGACCGCGGGCTGTCCCCAGTCGCTGGCGTGGTCGACGATCAGCCCGCCATCGGTTAGATCGTAGAGATAGGTTCGGTTGTCGGGCGGATGCGTCTGAACCACCGCGAACGAACCGTCCGCAGACAGGTCTCCGTCGGCGACGTTCGCCTCGTAGGACGCCTCCAGTGTGCTTGTGCCGCTCGCATCGAACGCACGCACGCCCCCATCGAGGTCGTCCGCCGCGCCGCCGCCGAGTATCACGACGGTCCCTCGCTCCGAGACGAACCCCGCGATGGGATGGTCGGTCCAGACACTCCAGCGAAGTTCGCCGTTCGAAAACAGAAACGCACGCGACCCGCCCCCGGAAATCGGCGATCCGTACGCGACCCGCCACGTCCCGTCGCTCGAGTCGCGGGTTCGACAGAAGTAGGTCTCCTCGTCGTACTCGATCGTTTGCCGGTCAGTTAGTTCGTTCTGGGCTTTCCACGGTTTACGCGCCTCCCACTCCAGCCCAGGTGGATCCGGATCGCCGTTCCGTCGCAGTCTCATGGACGCGACGTGGGGCTATACTCGAATAAGAATTGTGTGCGAACGCCGCCAATGGGACGGCTCGAGTGGACTGTAGTACCGATGTGCCGGTCGATTGTGCCAGAATGTCAGTCATCGCAGATCGTACGGGCCATCACGGTCGCTTTCAGACGGCCGATTCGAACACGGTCGTCCCGCAATCGGGGCAATCCGCGACGATCGCTTCCTCGCCGGGACAACAGCCGGTCGTCTGTCGAACGTCGAGGGCGTCATCGCAGAGCGGACAGTCGAGAAGCATGATTCTGAGGCGGCCGAGAATCCGTCCGCGCTGTTGCTGGTCGAACGTCTGCCACTCGTCGGTCCACGCCGCGAGCGCACGGTCGGCGGCGACGTCGGCGACGAACGCCGCCTTCGATCGCCAGTGGGTGAGTTTCTCGCCGTTTCGGTACACGACGAACCACTCGTCGTTTACCTCCACGGTGAGCGACTCCGGCTCGTCGTCGAACACGTCGGCAAGCACCGCTCGTTCGTCCTCGTCGCGAACCGCTTCGATACGCTCGTTCCAGTCGCGGTGAAAATCGTCGGTCAGGAAGACGTCGTCCCCGTCCGCCTCGAGTATCCCGGCCTCGAGACAGAACTCGACGAGTGCTTCCCCCGACGTCGCCTGAGTATCGACGGCGTCCCCACTCGGCCGTTTCCCAATCGCGCGGAGGGCCCCCGCCGGGACGTACCGCCGTGTCAACTCGGGTGTTCCGGGGACGAGATAGCCACGGAGGGAGATGACCGCGACGCAGATCGCGACGACGCCGATCGCAGCGGGGATCGACACGACAGCGACGAGGATACCGATAGCCGCTGTAATCGCGAGGTTGAGCACCGTACACGGGAGACACCGGTTCGTTCCCGTGTACTCCGGTTGCCTGAGTCGCTCGAGTGGTGCGGTCATGGGTATCGATCGCCGGTAGCGACGGATCGTTCGTGGGAACCGCTGCCATCGCCAGTCCGGTCTCGTGTAGCTGCCAGTGTCGATACTCGCCCGGTCGTCGGTGCCGACACTCGTCTGGTCGCCGATATCAGCCCCTTCGTTTGTCCGTTCAACCCGAGTGCTCGCATTTCTCCAAGATGTGGGGGTCTGACCGGCTTAAATGTACGGTGTCGACGAACGTGACCGTCGCCGTGGCGGTTACGGTGGGGCCAGCGCGAACGCCACCGATCCGGTCTGGATGATGTCACTCGAGGACCGACTCGAGGTCGGCCAGCGAGTCGACGACGTGATCCGGCGCGGTCGCCGACTCGGCTATCGCAGGTCGGTCCGTCGCGCCGGAGAGAACGAGGACGGATTCCATTCCCGCCCTGTTGCCCATCTCGATGTCGGTTTCGAGTCGGTCGCCCACGATCAGACAGCGCTCGGGGTCGACGGAGAGCGCCTCGAGTGCGGTCTCGATCATCACCGGCGAGGGCTTCCCGAGTACCGTATCGACCGACCGAGCCGTTACCCCCTCGACAGCGCCGATCATCCCGGCTGCGTCGGGAATCGAACCGTCCTCCATCGGACAGGTTCGGTCGGGGTTCGTCGCGAGAAACGGTCCGCCGGCCTCGAGCGTTCGCTGTGCGAGTTCGAGTTTCTCGTAGTCGAACTCGCGGTCCATCGAGACGACGAGGACGTCCCCGGGCGAGTCGACGGTGACGTCGACGCCCGCGCGCTCGAGTTCGGCGAGCAGCGGTTCTTCGCCGATGACGAACACCGTTTGGTCGGGGAACTCGTCGGCGACGTACCGTGCGGTGACCCATCCGGAGTTGACGACGTCTTCGTGCGTCGCGGACACGCCGAGACGCCGGAGCTTCTCGCAGTGGTGGGACCGGTCTTCGAACGCCTTGTTGGTGAGAAACAACACCTCGAGCCCACGTTCTCTGAGCGCTTCGATCGCGTCGTCGGCACCCGGGACGAGCCGGTCGCCGCGGTAAACCGTCCCGTCGAGGTCGACGATGGCGGCTTCGCGGTCGGTACGAGTCATCGGTGACAGCTGTTCGTGTATCCGTGTCGGTCGAACACCGCTTCCGTCGTCCACACTCCTCTCTGAAGCCGTGGCGGCCACTTTGTTACTGAAGGTACCTGCACCGACAGTAAATTAACTGCCGTGAATATAAGAGTTGTGGGCTCGCTCACGCGTTGATCGCCTCCTCAAGGCCTCGGCGGATCGTGGACACGACACGTTCGGGAGAGGTGGACGGTGATCGCGATCGCGTTCTGCGAACGTGGACGGCGTCACCGCTGGCTACGGGTTCGTCGTCGATTCGCTGGCGAGCACCTCGTCGATCTCGCCCAGGGACTCGAGGACGTGATCGGCGACGCCGTTCGTCGCGGCCGGATCGGTTCGATCGATCAACCCAGTCAACACGAGTACGGTCGTCATGCCCGCGCGTGTCCCCATTCGGATGTCGGTTTCCGGGTTGTCCCCGATCACCAGACACTCCGAGGCGTCGACGTCGAAGTGATCGAGACTCACCTCGATGATCGGGTCGTTCGGTTTGCCGGCGACGACATCGGGTCCGCGTTCGGCCGCGTACTCGACCGCCGCGATCAGCGCTCCCGATCCGGGCTCGTTGCCCGTATCAGTCGGGCTCTTTCGGTCCCGGTTCGTCCCGACGAACGTCGCGCCGTGCTCGAGTGCGTGAAGACACCGCGTGAGCGTCTCGAAATCGAACGATCGGTCTTTTCCGACCACGAGTACGTCGCAGTCGGCCGGATCGTCGGTGAGCGCGACGCCGGACCGTGACAGCTCGTCGAACAACGCGGGTTCGCCGACGGCCATCGCCGTCGCGTCGGGGAACTCTCTCGCGACGTACGACGCCGTCACGGTGGCGCTCGTCAGTATCTCTGATTCGTCGGCGTCGATTCCGATCGACTCGAGTCGCTCGAGACACTTGCGCCGGGATTTCGTCGCGGAGTTCGTCACGAACGCGACGTCGACACCGGCGTCACGGAGCCGATCGATACCGTCTCTGGCCCCGTCGATCCCCGTCCTAGACCGGTAGACGGTCCCGTCGAGATCGATGATTGCTGCGTTCATGGTCACACCCTCCACGAGACCTCGGGTCGACTGTCCACGGTGTCGGACGACGTCGCCCGGGATCGGTGCCGTTCGCCCCCACCGGCTGGTGGGGGTGCTGTGCTGTCGATACTGCTGGTCGGTAGCCGTCGGTAAACGGGATTTGTCCGTTCAGACGCTGTATTCTCGCTCATTTCGCTCGTAGTTTCTGACGACAGTTCGTTCGATCCGCTAGCGATTCGTCCATCAGTTCGTCACTGGTCTTGTCGGTCGTGGGTTCGATTCGATGCCGATGTGACTGCCATCGTGTCCGAATCACGGAGTAGATACGACGACGAGAGGGAGTCGAGCAGCGGAGAGTCTCGAGACGTGCTCAGCTCACCTTCTTTCGGAGATAGGCGGAGACGACTTCGCTCACGAGCACGATGCCGAGAATCGCGATCAGGATGGTGAGCACTCGCGGCCACTGGAGGAAGTCGACCGACGTGTTCAGTTCCACCCCGATACCGCCGGCACCGACGAGTCCGATCACCGTCGCCTCCCGGACGTTGATGTCCCACCGGTAGGTCGTCACACCGACGAACGTCGGTTTGATCTGGGGAACGATGCCGTAGATGGCGACGTCCATCGGCGACCCTCCCATCGCTTTGATCGCTTCCGTCTGTCCGGTATCGATCTCCTCGATCCCTTCGGCGATCAGCTTCGAGACGAAGCCGATCGATCGGAACGCGACTGCGAGCACTCCCGCGAGGGCTCCAGTCCCGAAGATAACGACGAAGAACAGCGCCCAGATGATGACGTTGACCGACCGCGTCGCGACGATCATGAACTTCCCGAAGGCGTACGCGATCGGGTGTGGGGCCGTGTTCTCCGCGCCCATGTACGCGATCGGGAGCGCGATCAACACTGCAAGTCCCGTGCCGAGAATGGCGATGTTTACCGTTTCGATCAGCGGCGGAAGGATATCGATGGAGTACGCCCAATCCGGCGGCGTCATCCGTACGAACAGGTCCGCGAGGTTTCGCGGCGTGAAGATGAGGAACTCGTAGGTGACGTTGAGTTCGCGCCAGGAGAGTACAACGACCGCGATTGACGCGACGATCGCTGCCCACCGTGCGATATGATACCGCGGTGAATGCTTTCGCCACTCGGTTTGGTTTTCGACCGACATTACTGGACCCTCCGTCGTGCGATTGCACTCGCGATTTCACCGACCATGACGACCGCGATGATCGCGAGGATGATCGTAAGGGCAAAGTCGTACTCGTAGCGCTCGAACGAGTTGAGCAGCGTGACGCCGATCCCACCCGCACCGACGATACCGACGATCGTACTCGCACGGATGTTGATGTCCCACCGGTAGATGATGAGACCGACCATCCGCGGTATGACCTGTGGGGCGACGCCGTACAACAACACCTGAAGCGAGTTTCCACCCGAGGCGCGTATCGCGTCGACCTGGCCCTCGTCGATATCCTCGAGATCTTCGGCGAGCAGTTTGGCGAAGAATCCCGGCGTCGCGAAGACGAGCGCGATGACCCCTGCGAGCGGACCGAGACCGACCGCGACGACGCAGATGATCGCTAACACGAGTTCGTGTAGCGCACGCGAGACCGAGACGATCGCACGTCCCACGTAGTAGACGGGTCGTGGAACGAGATTCTCGGCCGCCATCACGGCGACGGGCAAACTCAAGACGACACCGATCGCCGTCGCGACGAACGCCATCGCGATACTCTCGACCATCCCGCCGTACGTTCGCTCGAGTGCAATGGGGGACAGATCCGGCGGGAACATCGTCGAGAGCAGGATCGACGCCGCGTCGATACCGCCCATGACCCGTTCGACGCTCGGTCGAACCGCCCACGCACTCCAGAGAACGAACAGGATAATCGCCAGGTACACGACGTACTTGACGTACTCGTTGTAGAACACGGACGGACGTTCCCACGTCTCCGGATATCCGGCGCTGGGCTCCGATTTAGACACGCGTCTCACCCTGCCGATGTGTTCGTTCTGCGTAACTGTGTGGTACGCTCATACTGTTAGTACGACGTTTCTCTGTCGGCATCCGAAATATCGACCGACGCCGATTGCTGTTTCTGAACCTGTTCGCCCGGAGTCGACTGATCCTCCCGAGACTCGCCGGCCCGGTAGATGGTGTCGCGTGCGCCCTGGTCGAACTCGTCTGGCGTCCCCTTGAAGACGACCTCGCCGTCCGCAAGGCCGACGATACGGTCCGTGTACTCGAGAGCGAGTTCGACCTCGTGGATGTTGATCAACACAGGAATTCCCTCCTCTCTTGCAATCTCCGTCAACAGTTCCATGACGGCGAAGGAGGTTTCGGGATCGAGTGCGCTGGTCGGCTCGTCGACGAGCAGAATCTTCGGCCGTTGAAGCACGGCACGGGCGATTCCGATTCGTTGTCGTTGGCCACCCGAGAGTTCGTCGGCGCGCTTGTTTTCCATCCCGCCAACGCCGACCCGGTCGAGAACCTCGTATGCGCGTTGGACGTCTTCCTCCGGGAAGTTCCGACGGAGTGCCTGCATCGTACTGATGTACCCGACCCGCCCGGAGAGAACGTTCTCCATGACCGTGAGGCGTTCGACGAGATTGAACTCCTGGAAGATCATCCCCATATCCCGTCGGGCGTTGCGCAGCTCCGACTTCGACATGGTCGTTACGTCCTCTCCATCGAGTACGATCGATCCGGCCGTCGGCTCGGTCAACCGGTTGATACACCTGATGAGGGTACTCTTCCCGGCACCGCTGGGGCCGATAATCGAGACGACTTCTTCTCCCTCTACGTCCATAGACACGCCTTTCAGCGCTTCGTCACCCGTCGAGTAGACCTTCTCTAGATCCGTTATTTCTAACATTGGTTGTTTCTCAATTATAATTTGAAAACGAAACGACCCCGACTTATCGTCTCATCAGATCTCGGCGGGGTCCGTGAGGTCGACGTCGTTGTCCTCGTGAGTCACCAGGATGTTGTGCCAGTGGGTCGCGTAATCGATCTCGACGAACTCGCCGCGTCCTTCGAACTCCTCTGCGAACTCGGTTCCGTAGTAGTCGTGTTCGAGGAACGCCCGTTCGATCCCTTCCTGTACGTCGACGGGCAAGTTCGCCTTGTACGTGAACGCGGTGGTCGGGATCGGATCGCTCGCCCAGACGGCCTTGATCTCGGTCGGATCGACGTCACCACGCTCGGCAACTCGAGTCACACAGGTACTACAGACCGGTGCGACTTCGCTGTCCTGGTGGTAGATCGACAGAATGACGTTTTCGTGACTGCCGACGTGTTCGAACTCGTAATCCTCGCCGGGGACGACGCCGAACTGCTCCGGGAACAGCGCGTTCGGCATCAGATGACCGGAGTTCGATGCCGGGTCACCGTGGGCACCGGTCCGCCCCGCGAAGTCCTCGACCGAGTTGATGTCCTCGTTGTCCATGTGTGTGATCGCCCACAGTCGGTAGCCGGCGTCTTCCTCGGCGACCTGGATGCCGAACGGAACCGCGTCCGCCAGGTTCACTGCGAACGGCACTGCACCGGTCGAGAAGCCGGCGATGTGGAGCTGATCTCCCCGCATCGCCTCGACCTGTGCCGCGTAGCTGTCGACCATGTTGTTCTCGACGGGGTATCCGGTTTCCTCCTCGATGTTGTCGAGAAGCGGATCGAGCATGTCCGCGTACAGCGCCGGATCCTCCGTCGGCGTCAGCGCGAACTGGAGCGTATCCGGATCGTTCTCTTCGATATCGCCGGGATCAGTTACGGAGCCCCCGTAGTGGGGCTCGTCTTGCTCTTCGAACGCTTCGATGTCCTCGATCCGCCCGGTGACGAACCCTTCGTCCATCAACGTCTGCATCGTCTGGGGGAACACCGGATCGTCGGGATCGAACGCCTCGAAGTCGGCCCCAGCCTCCCCGTTGCCGTTGCCGTTGCCGTTGCCGTTTCCATTGCCATTTCCGTTCCCGGTGCCGTTCCCTCCCGCATCCTCTTCTTCGGCACACCCTGCGAGACCGGCGGTCATCGCCGCTCCCGTCCCGAGGAGTACCTTTCGTCGACACATGCTGCACCGTGGTCTGTCATCTCGACCCATGTACACCAATCTATAATGAATAGTTATATAACTTATTGTTGGTCGCACACCATGAGTCAAAAATTTGGAACAAATCCTCGAGCGAATAATGTACCGGGACTGCTCGGGGCCGTCACGTGACGGTGGTGGGTGTCGACCGCCGTGGGGTGGCGGGGACCTGGTTCGCATCTCGACGTTGCGGCCAGAGTGAGTTATAATTTCCTTTAGTACGAAATCTGGTTTCTCCTCTGTCACTGCCGAGAATATCTTCTGTAGCGGTTGTGTGCTGTGAGTTTAGCGCTACACCGTCTCACGTCGCGCTCGTCCGATCGGAACCGGGTGTCTCGATCGACACAACGTCGTCGTCGAACGTGGGGGAACCCTGTTCTCGTCTCTCGAGCGACGATCGACTGGTCTCGCCGGACCACGACGTCCCCAGATACTGGAGTCGGCTATCGATCGTCGCGATCGCACCCGTTAGCTGTGCCTTCTCCTGTGGTTAGAGGAGAACCCTCGCCTAGAGTGGTTCAAACTCCTACCTTCCGGCGGCCTCGGAGTTCGACAATTTAGTACGGGCGCTCCGAGACCGTCGATAAAATAAAGAGGCGGGAGCTTCCAACCTACGAGTAAAGGAATGGGATACGATACTGAGGTCCTCGTCCTCGGCGGTGGCTCGACGGGCTGTGGCATCGCTCGCGATCTCGCGATGCGCGGCCTCGAGGTCACGCTCGTCGAACGAGGCAATCTAACCCACGGGACTACGGGCCGGATGCACGGCCTCTTACACAGCGGTGGGCGGTACGCCGTCTCCGATCGAGCGAGTGCGACCGAGTGCATCGAGGAGAACGAAGTCCTCCGGGACATCGCCGGCCACTGCGTCGAGTTGACCGGCGGACTGTTCGTCCAGCGGCCGGAGGACCCGGATTCGTACTTCCGGGAGAAACTCGAGGGCTGTCGGGAGTGTGGAATCCCCACACGTGCCCTCTCGGGTCGGGAGGCTCGCGAGATCGAACCCTACCTCGCCAACGACGTGAAACGCGCCATCGAGGTGCCCGACGGCGCGGTCGATCCGTTCCGCCTCTGCGTGGCGAACGCACTCGATGCCCAGATCCACGGCGCTCGAATCGAGACCCACGCGGAGGTAATCGACCTGCTGCGCGAGGGCGACGACGTCTACGGCGTACGGGTTCGTCACGACTCGGGACCCGGCCGGCGAACGCACGGCGTTCCGGGGAGCACCGAGGAGATCACCGCCGAGTACGTCGTTAACGCGACCGGCGCGTGGGCCGGCCAGATCGCCGCGATGGCCGACCTCGAGGTCGCCGTCCGGCCCTCGAAGGGCGTGATGACGATCATGAACGTCCGGCAGGTCGACACCGTCATCAACCGCTGTCGGCCGAAAGGCGACGCGGATATCATCGTCCCCCACGAGACGACAGCCATCCTCGGGACGACCGACGAGGAGGTCACCGATCCCGACGACTACCCGGAGGAGGAGTGGGAAGTCGACATGATGATCGACACGCTCTCTGAGCTCGTTCCGATCCTCTCGGAGGCGCGAACGATCCGTTCGTTCTGGGGCGTTCGCCCGCTGTACGAGCCGCCGGGGAGAGCGACCGAGGACCCGACCGATATCACGCGCGATTTCTTCCTGCTCGATCACGACGAACGCGACGGCGTCTCGGGAGTGGCGAGTATCGTCGGCGGCAAGCTAACCACCTACCGCGCGATGGCCGAGGAGATCGCCGATCACGTCTGCGCCGAACTCGGTGTCGACGCCACCTGTGCCACCGCCGAGGAACCACTCCCCGGCAGCGAGAACCTCGAGCGACTCGAGGACGGGATGGACGAGTTCGGTCTCCGGTCGCCGATCGCTCGCCGAAGCACGAAGCGACTCGGCAGTCGGTCGCGGGACGTCCTCGAGACCGACGAGCCGAACCCGGTGATCTGTGCCTGCGAGGGGGTGACCCGCGCGGAGGTACAGGACGCGATCTCCCAGTCGGGAACGGATCTGAACGCGGTCCGTATCCGCACCCGGGCGTCGATGGGCAACTGCCAGGGCGGCTTTTGCTGTGGGCCGATGGCAAACGAGCTCCACCCCGAGTACGACGAGGAGACCGTCCGCGAGGCGCTCGACGACCTCTTCGACGAACGCTGGAAGGGCCAACGCCACGCCCTCTGGGGCGAACAGCTCTCGCAGGCGATGTTGAACTACGCCCTGCACGCGACGACGATGAACCGCGATCGGGACCCCGCGAACGCCGGGCCGTCGGCGCTCGAGACTGGTTCGGAGTCACTCGAGTACGCGGCGTTCGACGCGGGGGAGGGTCAGTGATGTCAGCTGATGGAGTCGAGGTGGATGGCTGAGATGGCGATCGAAGACGACGTCCTCGTGATCGGCGGTGGTCTTGCCGGGGCGACGGCCGCTCTGGCCGCCGCGAACGCGGGCACGAAACGGGTTCGTCTCGTCACCTACAAACAGAGTACGCTCCGCCACGCCAGCGGATTGATCGACGTACTCGGGTACACGCCCGCGGGCAAGGGCCCGCTGACCGATCCGTTCGACGCGCTCGAGGAGCTTCCACACGGACACCCCTACGAGCGCGTCGGAATTGACGCCGTACGCGATGCGCTGTCGTTTTTCGACGGGATCGTCGGGGACGCCTACGCGGGTGGGCACACCGATCGGAACGCGCTCGTCCCGACCCACGGCGGGACTGTCAAGCCGACCGCCCGCTACCCCGCCGCGACGGCTCCCGGACTGGCGAGCGACGACCGCGACGCCCTGCTGGTCGGCGTCGAGACGCTTCCCGACTTCGACGCGCCGCTCGCCGCGGCCCATCTCGAGGCCGCAGGCATCCCCTTCGACTGCCGCGGCGTGACACTGCGGTTTCCCGGCATCACCAGAGACGACGCGAAAGTGACCAGATACGCCCACCTCCTCGACCGGAACGAATCCGTCTCGACTCCCTCCGGAGAGGCGGGTGCGCGCGAGGCGCTCTCAACGGCCGTTCGAGACCACTTCGAGGGCGAGCCACGGGTCGGGTTTCCCGCGATCCTCGGCGACGAACGAGCCGACGACGTCCGAGGCGATCTGGCAGACACGCTCGGTGCCGACGTCTTCGAGGTCCCGATGGGGCCGCCGAGTCTCCCCGGAATCCGCCTCGAGGAGTTGCTGTACGACGCGCTTGAGGCGGCGGGCGTCAGGGTGACGTCTGGCGTTCCGGTGGTGGGGTACGAGACGGGCGATAGGGCCGGTGCCGGTCGTCGTACCGAGCGGATCGACCACGTCGTCGTCGACCGACACGGCGCCGAGATCCCCCACCGGGCGGATCAGTACGTCCTCGCGACCGGCGGGCTGGTCGGCAAAGGGATCGAGTCGGACCGCGAGGGCGTCGCCGAGCCGATATTCGGCTGTCGTGTTCCCCACGCCGAGGACCGGTACGACTGGTTCGTCGACGACGTCTTCGGCGAACAGCCGTACGCGCGGTTCGGCCTCGAACCGGACCGCGAGCTCCGACCGCTCGACGCCGACGGCGAGCCGGAGTTTGCGAACCTTCGTGCGGCGGGAGCGGTACTGGGCGGCTACGACTACGCGGCGGAGAAATCGGGCGCGGGGGTCTCGATCGCGACGGGATACGTCGCCGGAACCCGTAGCGCGGAGGTAAGCGAATGATCGATGCCAGGGCCGACTCGAGCGGGCGTCCGTGCTCGAGTGAGCCAGTCGAGGCCGACACGCCCCCGAGTCCGGGCGAACGCGATCGATCAACGAGGGAGAGCGTATGAGTAACACAGACCGACCGACGGACGAGGGTGTACCGGACGAGCAAAGCCGGGACGACGGCGAGTTCGAACCGATTCAGGTGTTCCCCGAGGCCGAGGAGATGGATCTCCGGCCGGGCGCGGACGACTGTTATAAGTGCTCGACGTGTGACACCAACTGTCCCGTCGCCGAAGTCGACGACGAGTTCCCCGGCCCGAAGTTCCAGGGTCCCGAACAGTGGCGGCTCAAGCGCCAGGACGATCACGACATCGACGAGTCGGTGATGAAGTGTTCGAACTGTATGCGCTGTGACAGCGCCTGTCCCTCCGAGGTACCCCTCTCACAGATGCACAACACCGCCCGCGGGGAGTACGTCGAGGAGAACATGACCAAACTCTCCCGCGAGTACCTTCGAAACCGGATGCTCGCGAACTATCGGCGACTCGCACCGCTGGGTGCGGCGTTCCCCCGGACTGCGAACTTCGTCATGGGGCTGTCGATCACCAAATGGCTCGGCGAGAAGACGATGGGTATCACGAGCGAGCGGGAACTCCCCGCGTTCGCGACCGAGACCTTCCGAGAGTGGTGGCGAAAGCGGGGTGGCCCAGCGGTCCACGACGAGAACAACCGAATCGCGTACTTCCACGGCTGTTATGCGAACTACAACACGCCCGAAGTCGCGAAGGCTCTCGTGCGCGTCTACGAACAGTTCGGCTACGAAGTTCTGGTCCCCGAACAGCACTGTTCTGGCACGCCGATGTTCGCAAACGGGATGCTCGAGGACGCCCGCCGCTCGGCCGAGACGAACGTCCGCGAACTCGCCGCCGCGATCGACGACGGTGCGGACGTCGTCGCCTCCTGTAGCTCCTGCTCGATGTCGATCCGCCAGGAGTACCCCGAACTGTTCGACTTCGAGGGCACCGACGAGGTGGCCACAAACACCTGGGACGCCGTCGAGTATCTGCGAGTCCACGAGGATCTCGAGGCGGCGCTCGCGGACGCATCGGTCGACGACGGCCGATTCGAAGAGTTCGCCTATCACGCACCGTGTCACGCTCGCAACCAGGGACTGGACGGGCAGACGATCGAACTCCTCGAGTTGATCGACGGCGTCGAGGCCCACGACGTGGGTGACTCCTGTTCCGGTATCTCCGGCACTTACGGGTGGAAGGAAGAGAACTACGAAACTTCCATGAAGATCGGGAAGGAAATGTTCGAACACATGGCGGATGCCGACGCCACGGCGGGACTGACGGAGTGTCCGACCTGTTCGATGCAGATGGAACACGGAACCGGCTACGAAATCACCCACACCCTCGAGATACTCGAGGCGGCGCTCGTCGGGACGAACCCGACGGCGGAGTCGACGTAATGCAACTCCGCGAGCGTATCGACCGTCGCCGATCTGCAGGAGAGGGGAGCGGAATCGTCGTCGATTACGAGTACCTAAGCCCCGTCGTCCACCGGTCGGAGCCGATCGGACGCGGCCCCGTCCTCGAGCAGCTATTGGACGCGTTCGAACCGGTGTTCGACGGCGGTCTTCCGTCATCGGTCGCCGTAACCGGCCCCGCGGGGTCCGGCACGTCGGCCATCGTCGCCGCCCTGTTTGCTGCGATGAACGACCGTCTCGGCGAGACTGGTCGGTCGATCGGGACCACGACTCGTGCCGCCAGGGCCGAACCGATCACCTGGTTCGTCTACGTCGATACACGCCGGGTCCGGAGTGAGTTCGCGTTCTACCGAACGGTGCTCTCCGCGCTGTCGACCGATTCGATCCCCGAAAGTGGCATCGGAACCGATGCCCTTCGCGACCGCCTCCAAGATCGACTCGCCCGTCGCGATCGCCGCGCGATCGTTGCAGTCGATCACCACGACGAACCCGAGACGCTCTCGTACCGGCGTGCTCGAGAGCTGCTCGATCCCGTCTGCGATAGTAGCTCGACGGTTGCCGTCGGCCGGGGGGAACCCGATGGGTGGGACGGAACGACGATTCCCGTCTCGCCCTATCGGGGACACGAACTCGTCGACGTCCTCACCGATCGCGTCTCGACGTCGCTCTCGCCGGGAACGATCGACCACGAATCGATTCGGTCGCTGTCGGAGTGGGCCGATGGAAACGCACACGACGCACTCGCCGCACTCTACGGTGCTGCAGACTGTGCCGCAGACTCAGACAGCGATCGGATCGAGCCCCGCCATCTGGAGTGTGCGATCGACGGCGTTCCCGACGATTGTGTCCACGTCGACCGGGCGTTGTCGCTCTCGGAAACACGTCAACAAGTCCTCTCGACGCTCGCTTCGATCGATCCGGCCGATCGACCCGTTCGCGACGTCGCGGACGATATCGCAGCACGGTCGTCGCTGACCACAGGAACGGTCAAACGGTTTCTGTACGAACTCGCCGATCGAGGGGTGATCGAGCGCGTTCCGTTACCGACCACCGGTAGCGGTCGCCGTCCCAGTGCGATCGAACTCAGGTTTCCAACGCACGTATTCAACTCACTCACGCCAGCAGCGAATCGAGCCTCCGACCTCGCTCCTGACGAGTAGGCTCGTATTCGACACGCAGAGGAGGTGAGCGCTCGAAACGGGACGTTTGTCCGGACACGACTTTCAACCGACGGCACCCTTTTTGTCGATGCACGATAAACGGACGCAGTAGCGCCGCGAGGAGATATGACGATCGAGTTCGAAACAACGGCGAATCCGGTTGGGCTCGAGGTCCACGACTCCCTCGAACAGCGCCATCTCCAGATCGAGACGTCCGCGTCCGTCTCGCCAGGATCGATCGACCCCGACGAGTTTTGCTTTACGGTCGACGAAACCTGCACGATCGAAACCGACGAGATCGTCTTCGATCACCGATATGCCGTAACGATCCACGACCAAACGGGACAGGCGATTTCGAACTTCGAGGCGGGTGAGACGGCAGAACTCGACGACCGGACGCAGTTCGTCGGCGTCAGCGCCCCGATCAAACTCTACGTCCGAGTCGACGTTCCGGGAACGATCGACATCAGTCTCACGGGACTCCGGATCACGCTCGAGCAAGAGGGCGTGGTGGAACTCGGTGCCCGGTCGGCCCACGACCGACCCGCCGGAACGATTACGACGCCGCCGGACCTCGAGTCAGTAGCGGAGGCGATCTCCGCGGTTCCATCGGCACTGAAGACGACCTCGCCCGAACGGACGTGGCCAACGCTTCGTGGACACCCACCGTTGATCGAACTGGGGGATCATCTCGACGTTCCGGAGGGGATCGATCGGACGGGTGGTAACGTCGAACTCGTCGTTCCGAACGAATACCTGGCGGTCTACCAGGCCGCACCCCTCGCGTTCTTTCTCGGAGCAACGGTCCGGACGGGACCGAACCCAAGACTCGAGACACCCCTATTCGAGCGATCATTAGCTGCAGACGACACGTTCGGCGACGAGATCGCCCAACTCCTGAAACGGTTTTTCTTCCTCGACTGTCTGACCCGGACGGAAGGTATTTTTCAGTACGACATCATCGAACGGGCGCCACTGGAAGAGGAGTTGTCTTTCGATTTAGTCGACATCTACGACAAACCGCTTCCGGTTCGTCTCGAGCGATACCTCGAGATTCCGTACGACGTGATTGACCCACACACCCCACGGTGGCCACTGACGGCCTACGTTCCCGACAAGCCGGAGAGCGTCGAAGTAGTCCCGTTCGTAGTCAACGAACTCGGAATCATTCGTGAATCCCGTGGACGGACTCCGAACACGGTTCCACAACTGGAACCGACCACTACACAGCTCGTCCGCTCGACGGCTGAGTACCGCTCTCCATCCACGTACGATGACGAGTCCGCGTTCGTCGTTCCCCGGATTAGGGACAAATCGGTCGAACACGCGTGGTTTGGCGACGCTATTCCACAGAATGCCTCGAAGGCGACGATCGAAGCCTACCGAAATCAGATCGATCGGGACGCCCGTAGCGAATCGATCGAGATTCTGGTCGTCTGTAACGACGCTCGGATGATCGACGAACACGATCTGCTCGACGAGACGTACGGCACCCGCGAGGAGCTCCCGTTCGAAATTCACTCGGAGTTCGGCGTCGACTCCGACCAACTCGCGACCCTCCTCACCCAGGGCGGGTACGACTTCCTCCATTACATCGGTCACGCGACCGAAGACGGCATCCGGTGTCCGGATGGGGACCTCGACGTCCGGACCCTCGAGTCGGTCGATCTCGGGGTCTTCTTCTTGAACGCCTGCCGATCGTACGAACAGGGGCTCGCGCTTACCCGCCGCGGCGCGTTCGGCGGTGTCAGTACCTACAGCGACGTCGTCAACGAGGACGCCGTCGAAGCAGGCGAAACATTCGCACGACTTCTCAACCGCGGCTTTTCGCTCCGGGCAGCACTCGAGATTGCCCAACAGAACACCGCACTCGGCGAGCAGTATCTCATCGTCGGCGATGGATCGGCGGACATTGCACAGTCGGACGGTGGGTCACCAGGTGTTGTCGAACTGGAACGCTGGAGCGAACACGAGTTTGGATTCGGCATCCGGACCTACTCGACGAAGGAGTACAAACTCGGGACGGTATCCGCGTCCGACCTCGAGTCAGTTGTCGACACACATCTCTCACCTGGGTTTACGCCGCTTACGCCGGTCGACGAAGAGAAACTATTGGAGTATTTGACATGGACTGAGCTGCCGATTTTGTTCAACGAGCGACTCCACTGGAACGACGGAATCGGGCCCATAACGCTCGAGTAACTCGGCCGGGTTCGACCTGGCCCGAACGCCAGACTGCGGAATCGATCAACGAAGGGACGGAGGTCCGTGTGTTCGATTTCAGCGAGAGGAGAGTCACCAACGCTTGTGAACTCGACTGGACGCGTTACTCGAGAGCGGACTCGAGACGCTCGAGGAACTCGCCGGGAACCTCGAGGTGTGGCGTGTGGCCAGTGTTGGAGAAGACGACTTCCTCGAACTCGCCGCCAGCGTCTTCGTACTCCTCGAGGACGGCACGGGTCTGGTCGACCATCGGCTGGGGTGGGAAGACGTCGTCGCCGGGCCAGTCGGCGAGTTGTTCCATCCGGCCGAGCGTCCCGAGGTCGAACAGCGACTCGTTGGAGACGATCTGATCCGAGCCGCCGCGAATCCAGGTGATCGGCGGCTTCTCGTCGGGATCGATCGCCGTGATCCCGGTGAGGTCACAGTACTTCGGCGAGACGGCGTTGTTAACTCCCCTTTCACCGGGGGCGACACCGGGCCAGTTATCGCTTCGGCTCGCGTCGCCCGGATAGTTCTCCGGTCCGGTCACCGTATCGAGCATCCCCGTCAGATACGATTCCTCGCGTTCCTCGTCGAACTGGTGGGTCGGCCCGACGTAGTACGTTCGGAGGATCTTCCGCGGCGAGTTCTCACCACCCTCGCTCCGGTCGCGGTTCGCGAGCCCCTCGACGAACGCCTCGTTGCCCAGACCACCGCCGGAGCCCGCGAAGTCGCCGAAACAGGGTGTCCCCTCGAGATCCTTCGTTCCGCCGAAGCCGTACGGCGAAACGGGATTGACGAGGACGAGCGAGTCGACGTCGTCCGAGTGTTCGATCGCGTAGCGCATCGCGACGCCCCCGCCGTTCGACCAGCCAACGAGGGTCACGGATCCAGTGCGGTCGACTCGCTCGAGGAGCGCCCGCAGATCTCGCCGGAAGTCGCCGAGGCCGTCGGTCGCGTCGACCGGTTTCGTCTCGGAGTCGCCGTAGCCGCGTAAATCCGGTGCAATCGCGTGGTGGTCGTCCGGGAGGGCAGCGATAGTATCCTCGAAAAAGCGCGACGAGGAGACGTCCCCGTGCACGAAGACGACCGTCTTCCCCTCCCCGACAGCGTCGCCCGATTCGATCAGGTGCGTCTCGAGGCGATCGGTCTCGATCGTTCGCGAGTCGACGCCGGTGAGCGTCTCGTCTCGAGTCTGCAACATGGCCGGCGCTACCACGTAGTGTGTGATAACAGTCCGGGCGCTCCGAGCACAGAGGCGCGGCGAATGGGACGCCGTCCAGATTTCCGTCGGCGCATTCGCCCCAAATCGATTTATTCTTCGATCCAACGCATATATAATGCTGGCCGAAACGCTAGAAAAGATAGCCGTGATCGAATCCTACGAATCGAACAGACTCCTCGTCTGGGCGAACCTGATCGCCACGGGGGTCGTGATGCTCGCCTCGGCCGCAGTCCCGAATCCGTCCATCGTTCCGGACGCGCTCGTCGGATACGTCGCCGTCGTGGGAATACTCGTCGGATTCTCGGGATTCTTCGGCTTTTTCCCGCTGCTCGCCGTCGTCGCGATCGCGGCGGTGGTCGCCGGGATCGTCCACGTTCTCACCGACGTCGACGTCTACCGGTCGATCGTCACCTACGTCGACGTCCCCGTCGCCGCAGTGACCGCCGTCTACTTCGCCGTTCTGGGCGTGACGGCCGCGGCGATGTACTGGACTGTACACGGCCCCGAATCCGAGCCGTACTTTCCGATCGTCTTCGTCGTCCTCGGGTTCTGTTTCGTCGTGTGCGTCCTGATGACGGTGGTGAACGGCCTCGGGTGGAATCGCCGGCCTGAACGGTAAGACGGGAGCGGGACGCGTTCACAATCGCCCTCGGCGAGAAAAACCGATCGTACCAAGTGTCACCAGGGTTCGTTTTTCAGCCCGAGTTTGTACGCGATCACGTTCGTCGTCACGTGCAGAATCGGCGTCAGGACGACGACGACGAGGATCACGCCGAGCGTGAAGACCTCGAGGAACCACTCGGTTGCCAGCAGTGCGGTCAGGGGCAGCGAGACGACGACGAAGTCCAGCTGGTCCAGACCGGGGAACATCGCGCCGCGCTGGCGCCCGGTCCGGCGCTTGAGAAACGACGCGAGGATGTCACCCAGCATCGCCCCTGCGGCGAGTCCGACCGCCGCGCCGGGGACGAATCCGGGCACGTCGACCCCGACGAGGTCGCTGACCGTCGGCGCGAGATACGTCAGGACCGCCGCGAGCGCGACGCCGGCGAGGATTCCCGCGGCGGTTCCACGCCAGGTCTTGCCGTCACCGAGCACCCGCTTTTCTCCCCACGTTCGACCACCGTCGATCGGTCGGCCGCCGCCCGCCAGTACGGCGGCGTTGTTGGGGACGTACGCCGGCAACATCGCCCAGAATGCGATCACGACTGTCTCGAGTACTGCCATGTTCGGCGGGACGAACCGCCACGTCTTAATCGCCGGTGGTTCGAACGCGTCTCGACGATGGGCGACGTATCGACTGCGGTGGAGACGCGAGTCGACACCGAGAGCCGACCGAACGGAGTCGAGGGCCGTGATAGTCGTTGACGCAAAGACTCGTTTCAGCTTCGGGAACGCATATACATCGCCGTTCCAACGGTTCGGTATGAACCGTCGCGTGTTTCTCGCGGCTGTCACCGCGTCGGCCGCGGTTGCCGGCTGTCTTGGACGCGAACCCGCAGCGTACGAGACGTGCCACCACACGATCGTCCACGTCGACAATCTTCCCGACTCCGCCGAGTCGGAGGCACTGACTGCGATCGAATCGGGCAGGTACGAGACCGACGAGCGACTCGTACTTGAGGAGGTAATGGACGCTCAGGAATCCTACCTCAGTCACGACGGGGTCTACTACGCGGTCGACGTCGACGCCGAGGGCGACCAGCGGCGCGTCGAACTCGAGGAGACGATCCCCGAAACCGGCGGGCCGCAACTCGTCAACGCGATCGACGACAACGCCGAGTTCGACCTCCGAATCGACCACCGGGGCGACGTCGTCGTCGACGAGCACCTCGAACTCGAGGAGGGGGAGCAAACCGATTTCGACGCCGATTTCCGCTACGGAAGCTACCGCGTCGAGGTCGAGTCGGATCGCGTGACCGACGACGCGGAGTGGAGCGTCGGCGAGCACTACTCACAAGCCGAGCTATTCGTCTCCGAAAACGGCGTGACGGCCGAGCAAGCGGTGGTCGACCCGGCCGACTGTGGCTGGGACGCCGACGGCGACCTCGACGTCCAGTGATCGACCGAGGGGGTCGTCTCCGGGCGCTCGGATCGTCAGTCGGCGTTCGGCCGAGAGACGACGTTCCGGAGGTCTCCGTCGCCCTCGAGCGCCTCGAGGTTGTGCGCGACGATATCGGCCAGCCGATCCCAGTATTTCGGCGTGTATCCGCCGGTGTGTGGCGTGATGAGGCAGTTCCCGAGCCCCCAGAGCTCGTGGTCCGATGGGAGGGGTTCGGGATCGGTGACGTCCAGGGCCGCGCCGCGTATGTCCTCCGTTCGGAGTGCCGAAACGAGCGCGTCGGTGTCGACGACCCCGCCGCGGGCGACGTTGACGACGACCGCGTTCGTCGGGAGCGTCGCGAGGGCTGCCTCGTCGACAAGCCCCCGGGTGAGGTCGGTCAGCGGGCACGCGAGCACGACGTACTCGCTTCGGGCGAATGCGTCGTGGACGTCGGCCTCGTCGAAGCCGAGCACCTCGTCGGTCGGGCCGCCCTTCGAGGGCGTATAGCGGATGCCGATGGTGTCGACCTCGAACCCCTCGAGTCGGTGGGCGATCGCCTGGCCGATCGAGCCGAGACCGACGATTGTCACCGTGCTGTCGGCGAGCTCACCCGACTGGAAGTGACGCCACTCGCGGTTTTGCTTCCGACGCCACCCCTCGTGGAGCCGGCGGGCAAAGGTCAACACGTTGCCGATCGCCTGCTCGGCGAGCCCCGGAGCGTTGACGCCACTTGCGTTCGTGACGGTGACGCCGCGGCGCTCGAGGGCGTCCATCGGGAGGTGGCCGGTCCCCGCGAACATACAGGCGAACACCTCGAGGCGGTCGGCTCGGGAGATGAGGTCCTCGTCGATCGTAATTCCCGTGACGACGCGGGCACTGGAGACGAGGTCACGCTCGTCGCTCGGGGTCCGTGCGAGCGAAACGGTGTGTTCGGGGGCCCGCTCTCGGAGTGTCTCAGCGTACGATTCCATCGACAGCCCTTCCGTCCCCTCCCGGAGGACGACGACGTCAGGATCGTTCATCGTCTACGGTCTTCACTCGTTACCGTTTGCCTTATTCTTTCTGTGCATCTGATACAAACGGTGATCGGAGACGGCTGTTGGACCATCGACCGACGAGTCGACTGGCCTCGAGTGCACCCAGAGAGGAGCTCACTCGGGACACTTCGAAGTTCAGAACGCCTCTCCCTCGAGGGACGTCTCCGCGTGCAGCTCTGTCTTTAGCGCATCGTGGACCTTGCAGAGTTCGTTTGCGCGTTCGATGACCTCCGTGGCGGTGTCGTCGTCGACCGCTGTCTCGACGCGGACATCGAACGCGATCGACTCGAGTTTGTCGTCGTCGTTGAGTTCGCCCGTGGTGTGGATCTCGATGCGCCCCATCTCCTCGACGCCGCGCTGTTGGCCGCCGACGCGAAGCGCGGGGACGTAACAGGTCGCATACGTCGAGAGCAGCGTCTCGAGGGTGTCCGGTGCGTCCTCGCCGGTCGCGTCGATCGTCGTCTCGAACTCGCGAACCTCGTTCGTGGCGCTGAATCCCTCCTCGGATACGGTGGTGACGTCTTTCGTCATGGCACTCGAGACATCCACACCCGGTACTGTAAACGTTGGTCCCGGCTCACCGCGCCGATCGGTCGGCGCGAACCGGCCGAATTCACCGGGACTTACAGTCGACTCGATTCGTCAGGGTACTCGACGAACGGGGTCGCATCGCCCAGACCTCGTAGGGCTGTTCCGACGGCTCGTCGGGATCGAGCGCCGTTCGCTTGCACTCGACGTAGCGGTCGCGGCCGACCGTCTCGAACGACGTCTCGAGGATGGCGCGAACGGTCCTGGCCGTCCGCGCCTGTTCGATCGTCGGCTGGTCTTCCCGGGGCATGTGGACGTGCGTCGAGACGAACAGTCCGTCCTCGGCGAGGAGGTCGCGGAGGTCGTCCGCGAACTGCAACAGACGAGTGACGCTGTGGTCCGCGGCGAGATAGCAGAGACACTCGATGTCGAGGACGACGTCGAACGTCCGGTCGGTCTCCGCGACGAACTCGAGGACGTCCGCCCGCCGGTAGGTCGGATCCGGTGCCCGCTCGCGTGCGGTCGCCAGCGCTCGCTCGGAGACGTCGACGCCGGTCACGTCCGCGTCGGGAAACGCATCGGCGACCGTCGCCGTCGCGGCGCCGTTCCCACAGCCGAGGTCGAGGATCGATCCGATCTCGTCGCTCGAGCGCCTGTCGCGGACCGGTGCGATCGTTCGGTCGTACTTCTGTGCTTCGTACTCGCTCTCCCAGAACCCCCACGGATCGCCGTCGCCGTCGTCGTAGAGGGAGTCGAAGTGATCTCGAGTATATTCCACGATGGGAATGATACACCAAAACCACTTCCGCGTTTGGTTTCGAGGTCGGGGCTGGGGTTCGGCGTCGGGTCGCGTCTCGAGTTTGGCGGCCGGCACGACGAGCCCGCACTCGTCGACCGTCTCCTCGAAGTCGTCGTGAATTCGTCGCTCGATTCCGTCGTCCCTACCAGACCGATTCCCGTCTCGACCCGCCGGAGTCCGCGTTTCGCCACGGATCGAGTGCGGACAATCGAGATATTATCTGGTTTGGACGAACTACTTCAGTTACATCAGCAACTCGCATACAGAGATTATCGACGTCAAGGGGGGCGTCGAGGAAAATTTGACATATCAGCAGGCGGGGAGTGGTGAACCGCCTCGGGGTCAAGCCCCGGGGCATTCGCCTCGACCGCCTGTAAATGGGAGATGAGCGCCACCAAATTAGGGTACCGTAACGACAGGCCGATCTGCGGCGAGCAAAAGTGATTGAGAGACCCCACCGAATATCGCGTGATCTAAGCGCGTTCGTTTTCGGGCATTGATCACAATATATTCTGCATCCTGGTTTTCGCCGTACTCCAAGAGTTTTTCTGCAGGATCTCCTACCAGTCCGATTGGTTCAAAATCCGTCTGACCGATGGTTTTTTCGGCGACGTCGGCTGCGACTTCTGAGGCTTCTTCACGACCTCTCTCGAGTCCACCATCGCCAACCTGACGCGCTCCCACATGCACGACATGTAACTCAACATCACACTTGTCCGCGAGATCGTACCCATGACTCACAACCGATTCAGCACGGGACGAACGATCAACGCCTGCAACGATTGGCATGACAATTGTCAGTAATAGCTTAGTCCATAACAACCTGTGGATGGTCTCGTCTCTCGTGGAGCGTGATGATCACTAAATTGCCCGGATATTCTTGTGGCTCCCTCTCAATATTTAGCAGATCGTTTCTGACGCCTGTCCGAGCTGTGGGTAACTGCTTCGGTAACGCCTCGACCCGTACATATCGAAGTACGAGGTCAGCGTAGTCGGCGTGAGTGTCATTCTATGACGCCCTACAAACAGACGGCGTACGTGACGACTCGCCGCGACCGCGCTGTACCCCGTGGATCGAGTGAAAAAGGTACGCTGCGAACTGTCGGTCGGTGCCGGAGGTGGTAATCCCGGCGTTCCCCTGATGGAGGCTGCCCTTACGAGAGGTCGAACGACTCGTCGCCCGCGAGGACGTGGACCTCGGCGTCGTCGACGTTGTCGACGAAATCCTGGGGGTCCTGTTCGATCGGTGGGAACGTATCGTAGTGTTGTGGGAAGGCGTGGTCGACGTCGAGCCAGTCGACGGCGATGGCGGCCTGTCGCGGCCCCATCGTGAAGTGGTCGCCGATGGGAACGATGGCGGCGTCGGGCTCGAGATAGTCGCCGACGACGTCGCGCATCTCGCTCATCAACGCGGTGTCCCCGGCGTTGTAGAGCGTGGTCGACTCCGCGTCCGCCTCGTTCGGGTGGGCGTCCGAGATCACGAAGCCGGCCGGCATGCCGGCGTCGACCTCGTACTCGGTCATGATCCCGTTGGTGTGGTCGGCGCGAACCATGGTGACGTACGCGTCGCCACACTCGACAGTGCCCCCGAGGTTCATGCCCATCCCGCCGACGGCGTCCTCGAAGCCGAACTCCTCCTGGCAGTAGGAGACGAGTTCCGGCGTCGCGACCAGCGTCGCGTCGGTAAACTCGCCGGCGTGGGCGATGTGGTCCGCGTGGCCGTGGGTCAGGAGCACGTAGTCGGGATCGTCGACGTCCGACGCCTCGAGGTCGGTCTTCGGGTTGTCGAAGAACGGATCGATCAGCAGTTCCGTCCCGCCAACGGTGACGTGCCACGTCGAGTGGCCGTGCCAGGTGAGTTCCATAGCAGTCCAACAGTTGCTCAGATGTCGACTTAAAACTGATGAGGGGGGAAGCCGGCGGGGAAACGGAGCAATGTACGATCACCAACATTTATGCGATAGCTATCGGAACCCCCACACGCCGCAGGCGAACTGACACACCACGCATGCGGTCCGGTCGCGACGCGATCGGCGTCGGTGCGTTCTCGACGACCGCCACCGACGATGCCGTGTCGTTTTTTACCCACCGCTCCTACGACGGGTATGCTCGCACTCACACTCGAGGAGTTCATGGTGGAGTTGAACGAGGGATCGATCAAGAACGTCGGTCCGACGAACAAGTCGGCGACGGTCAAGCTGTTCGACGTCGAGGACGCCGAGGCCCGCGAGTTCGGCGACAAGCGCGTCAAACTCGTCTTCGAGGACGAGGACGAAAACGAGATACAGGTGTCGCTGTTTCCCGACCACGTCAGGAAACTCGTCGACGAGATCGACGAACTCGAGGAGGAGTCACCGGTATTCGAGTGATCTGACGATTGTCGTCCCCGATATCGCGTGCGAACGCGGATCGGACGCATTTCGACAACAGTTTTAGGACGAAACTGCTTGATCCGAGTAGATGGGTAACTGTATCATCTGCGGCATACCCGTTGACGGTGAAATCTGCGAGAGCCACGAGGAGGACGTCGTGTTCGAATTTCACGGCAACGCGGCCTCCCAGCTCACCCCGAGCCGATACTATCGGGGAACCGTCGACGGCTACGCCGACTTCGGCGTCTTCGTTGACGTTGGAGATCACGTCACCGGTCTGTTGCACAGAAGCGAACTAGATCAACGACTCGAGAGCCTCGACTGGGAGCCCGGCGACGAGGTATTCGTCCAGGTACTCGACGTTCGAGACAACGGCAACGTCGACCTCGGCTGGTCGATCCGCCAGCGCGAACGAGAGTTCCGCGGGCAGCTAATCGAGACGGCCGACGACGAGTTCCGGCCCGAAGAGTTCGGGGATGGAGCCGACGCTCCATCGGACTCGGAGACCGAACCGGGCACCGACGGCGACGACGAAGCCGAGGACGATGCCGTCTCCGAGGAGGAGGCGTCCAAGGAGCCGAGCCCCGACGCGGGCACCACGACGGAGGCCGTCGCCGGCGGAAGCGGTTCCGTCTCGACCGAGACGGCGGCCGCGTCGACTCCGGCCGCCGACAGCGACGAGCCAGAGGAAGAGCCCGCCCTCAACCGGACGACGATCGACGCCATCGACGATCAGGTCGGAACCGTCGTCAGACTTGAGGGTGAGATCGTCGGCGTCCGCCAGACGAGCGGCCCGACGGTCTTCGAGCTTCGAGACGAGACGGGCACCGTCGAGTGCGCTGCGTTCGAGGAAGCCGGCGTCAGGGCCTACCCCGCCGTCGACGTCGACGACGTCGTCGCCTTAGAGGGCGAGGTCGAACGCCACCACGGCGACCTGCAGGTCGAAACCGAGACGCTCGACGTGCTCGACGGCGAGGACGCCGACGCCGTCACCGACCGGCTCGAGAACGCGATCGAACGCGAGGCGCGCCCGGCCGAGATCAGCTTGCTCGCCGAACACGATGCGGTCGCCGCTGTCGAGAGCGAGGTCGGAAATGCCGCAACCGCGATCCGCCGTGCCGTCGTCGAAGCTCGACCGATCGTCGTCCGCCACGCTGCGACGGCGGACGGCTACGTCGCCGGCGCGGCGATCGAACGGGCCGTCCTTCCGTTGATCCGCG
This sequence comes from Natrialba swarupiae, assembly GCF_008245225.1. Lineage (GTDB taxonomy): Archaea > Halobacteriota > Halobacteria > Halobacteriales > Natrialbaceae > Natrarchaeobius > Natrarchaeobius swarupiae. Next base: position 63,190 of record NZ_VTAW01000012.1, on the reverse strand, counting down.
AGAAACACACGCGAGAGGACGCCGAGTACCACTACTTCGAGCGTCGGCCCCTCGACGGGCGCGTCTACGGGATGGACGCTGCGACCGACGACGTTACGACGATGCTCGAGGCGCGGGATCGCCACGGCGAACAGCTCCCGCTCGTTGTGCTCGTCGACGCCGGGTCGACCGTCGAATCCGTCGACGGCTACGACCTGCTCTCGCTGTACGACGCCGAGGCGCTCGTCGTCGACGACAGCCGAGCGGACGAGGAGATCGTCGACGCAGTCACGACCGCGGTTGCGCCGTCGCTTTCGGGCGCGGACGTCTCCGATCTGACCTCGACTGCGCTCGCAGCGAACGTCGCCGCTCACATCAACGAGGACGTCCGCGAGGACGTCGAGCATCTCCCAGCTGTCAGCTACTGGGTGAACGCTCCCGAGGCGTATCTCGAGCTCGCGAAGGAGGCCGGCTACGACGAGACTGCCATCTCCGAACGCCGCGAAGCCGTCGCACTCGAGGCGTACTACCAGTCGTACAAGGACAAGCGCGAACTCGTCGCCGACCTGCTGTTCGACGACGAGGACGGACGCCCGCGGGACGGTGATCTCGCCGCCCACGTCTCCGAGCAGTTCCGAGCGAAACTCGAGACCGAACTCGAGACGGCTCGAGAGAACGTCGAGACCGAAGACGTCGACGGCGTCTCGGTCGCCGTTCTCGACACGGGTGCCTTTACGCACCGATACAACTTCCCGACGACGACGCTCTTGCTGGACGCGCTCCACCGGCGTCGCGAGGAGGGAACGGCGGTGACGCTCGGAATCGGTGACGACGAACTGTACGCCCGCGCGACGGACTCACTGGACGTCCGCGAACTCGGCGAGGCTATCGCCGACGCCGCCCCGAACGCCGGGGTCAGCGTCGTCGGCGGCGCGGACGGTCACGTCGAGTACCTGCCAGGCGAACGCGATGCCGTCCGCGAGGCGGCACTCGAGGCGCTCGGCGAGACGCTCGCGTAACCAGAACCGACCGGACAGCGCCAGTCCAGTTCTCCGGGTCGCACCATCGCTCAGCGACCGCGTCGGTGGAAACAGCTTTCGGCCTTCCGCTGGTACGACACGATATGGCCGAGGATCCCGCGACGCGGTTCCGTGAGAACGTCACGGAGATCACCGCGATGGTCGTCACCGGCATCTGGCTCGTCGGGCTGTTTACCAACCAGTGGTGGTGGCTTCCGTTCTTGCTCGTGGGGTACATCGTCGTCGTCCCGCTGGTCGCGTTGCTGTTCGGCGACGAGGAAGATCGTGAGGAATGGTGGGACTGGTCGGACGACGCCGAAGACGACTGGTGGGGCTGGGGATCGGACGAGAAGGAAGCTGACGACCGGACGGCTACCGAACCCGAACGTCGGAAGACGAACAACGCCCACGCCCTCGAGACGCTTCGCGATCGGTACGCCGCGGGCGAGTTGACCGACGAGCAGTTCGAGCGCAAACTCGAGCGTCTGCTCGAGACCGAGACGCTCGAGGACGTCGAACACTGGCGTCGTCAGGCTCGCGAGGAGAACCGCCAGAGTCGCGACCGTGATCTCGAGTTCGATACGTAACCCACACCGGTGGCGCTCGCGGTCGTCGGGACGAGCGGCTGTCCCCTCTCGATCCGAAGCCACCTCCGGTCGACCGGCTTACACTGGGTTGTACGCCGACGAGTAGACGTTGAGTAACACGACGCCGGCGATGACGAGGACGAATCCAACGACTGCGGCCAGGTCGACCGTTTCGTCGAAGAAGACGATTCCGATCGCCGCCAGACCGACGATCCCGACCGCGGACCACGTTGCGTAGACGAGTCCGACAGGAAGGAACGTCAGCGCCTGACTCACGAAGTAAAACGAGACGACGTAGAGAGCGATGGCAAGCCCACCCAGCGCGGCGTGTTCGAACCCGTTCGACAGCTTCAGCGCCGACGTGCCGATCACTTCGGTGACGATCGCACCAGCCAAATACGTGTACTCCTTCATGCGTTCGAAGGCGTTCGAGACCGTCTTAGTCGCTCTCAAACGTGGTCCCACTTGTCCAGCGTTGGGCACGTCGACGGGCCGTTCGTCTCTTCCAGGGGGCGCGAGACCGGCGTGTCGACTATCGGCGCGCATTTCTTTTCGGGCGTCCAACCCGTTCGTACGATGCAGTTCGTCGATCTGACCGTCGAGCCGGGTCCGGCCTACCAGTCGGAGCTCAGTCGCACACTCGCCTCGAGCGAGGCGATCGTCCGGGAGGAACTGCTCACGTGGCGAATGAGTCGCGGGATGGTGCTCAACCAGCTCAGTTTCGTCCACGGCGATCCGGACGTCTACGCGGACGCGCTGGCGGAGGCGTCCGAAATCGTCCAGTACGAGATCCGTCCCGTCGACGACGAGCGGTTCTACGTTTACCTCCAGGAGGCGAACGCCCACGAGCGCCCGTCGTGGTGGACGGCGTTTCTCGAACACGACCTCATTCACGTCCCCCCGGTCGTCGTCGAGGACGGCGTCGTCCGAATCACGATCCTCGGTGCGTTCGAGACGTTGGGCGAAGTCGTCGACGACCTCTCCGAGGCCGTGTCGGTCGAAATCGACTCCGTCGGGGAGTATCACGGACGCGGCCGGCGGATCACCGACCGTCTGACGACCAGACAGTACCGTGCGTTGCGAGTCGCCACGCGTCGGGGATACTACGACGTCCCTCGAGCCGGGTCGCTCGCGGACGTCGCCGAGGAACTCGAGTGTACGGAGAGCACGGCGTCGGACCTGTTGCGACGGGCCGAACGGGAGATCGTTCACGCGCTCGTCGCGTCGGTCGACGACTGACACAGCGCGCAATCAAAGGACAAAGTGAACCGCAATTACGTAGGCGTAGACGTTGTTGAGCACGTGGAGGAGCCACGCACCAGTGAGATTCTCGAACCGGAGTCTGAGGACAGTCGGAAAGACGGCCCACGCGGCGATGGCGAACACGCCCGCGATACCGAGCGCGAAGACGTGGGAGCCGGCGAAGACGACGATCGATCCGAGACCCGCTGCGATCGGCGACCATCCACGCCCCTCGAGCGAGGAGAGAAGTGCCCCCCTGTAGATGAGTTCTTCGACCAACGGGCCGACGATCACCGGCCCGAACAACACTGCGAGGAGCGTCACCGGGTTCGTCAGGTCGTAGTCGTAGAATGCGGTCATCTCGAACCCGAGTACTCCCGCGACCCACTCGCCGCCGACGAACGCGGCTACGCCCAGCGGAACGAACGCGAGCGTCCAGACCAGTTCGGCCCGGTTCGGCCGGCCTACGGGGAACGCGACGCAGCGTTCGGATTCGTCGAAGCGCCACCACAGAAAAGCTCCAGCGAGGAGAAACCCGACGCCGGTCGCGCCGTAGACGACGCCTGCAGGCGGTTCGGCTCCCGCCTCCCCCACCGCGGCGTAGTATCCGGCGATGCCTGCGAAGATCACGGCGAGAACCAGCGTGGCTGCTCCGAGGCTCGTCCAGAGCCGATCTACCTCTGACGGTTCGTTTCGTTTCGATCCGCCCCACTCGAACGGCCAATCCACGTTCATCTCTACGAATACGGTACGACGACCAGACCGATCGTCGTTCCTGCTGCACAGTTCGATCGTTTAAGACACCCTACTGACAGCAGTCCGCGTAGAGCCGGTGTTTTCGATCAGGGCGTTCGAGCGAGATCGAACCTCCTGGGGACGATCTCTGTTACTGCATATTGGTGGCCAAAGTTATACAACACTGAACAGATACGTCGTATAGCGATGTCACTGTTTCCGCCCGAACTCTGGACCAACCGACTCTACCTCGAGTGGCTCTGTCGGGAGACCGCCGACGTCCTCGAGTACTACTGACTCTGTTCGCACCGAATCCCAATATCGAGAACGTGACCGCGTACTTACCGTGGTCGCCCCACGAAACGCCGAACGAGACCGCCGAGTACGTCGAGGATCTCGGGGCGAAGTGGGATGACGGGACGCGAGCGCAGTACCTGATTCGACCGCGGGAGGGCGAGGACGGCGCCGGCGAGATCGCGGGAGCGGCCTGTCTGATCGTCGACTGGGAGACGCAGACGGCGACGCCGGGAATCTGGTTGCGAAAGCGGTTCTGGGGCCGTGGCTACTCCGGCGAGCGAGCGGCGGCGTTGATCGAACTCGCGTTCGACCGGCTCGATCTGGATCTCGTCGCGATTCCAGTCGAGGGCGAAAACGAGAGGTCCCGATCCACAGTCGAGGGCTACGTCGAGCGCTTCGGCGGCGGCTACGACGGCCTGATCAGGAACGCGACGGTTCGGCCGGACGGTCGAATCGTCGACCGCCACCGGTACACGATCACGCGCGAGCAGTACGGCCGTGGGGAGGACAGCAGTTCGCGACCGGGGTGAGCTCCGTTCTCGAGTCCGACACGCTTATTCGCGACGCGCGACGAAACCCCTGTAGTGAGTACCGAGACGCCCGATCCGACCGAGACCGACGCGTTCGAGCAGGTCTGTGAGACGCTCGTCGAGCGCATCCTCGCCGGCGAGATCGAACGCGACGAGGTCGAAACGGCCAAACTCGAGGCCTGCTCGGAGTACTCCGCGCCGAAGGTACCGAAAAACTCCGAGGTGCTCGATTACGCACCTCTCGAGCGCCGCGAGGAACTCGAGGAAGTCCTCCAGCGCAAGCCCGTCCGCACCGCGTCGGGCGTCTCGCCGGTCGCGATCATGACCTCGCCCGAACGATGCCCCCACGGGAAGTGTCTGTACTGTCCCGGCGGCCCGGATTCGGAGTTTTCCTCCTCCCAGAGCTACACGGGCGAGGAACCCGCCGCCGCACGGGGCGTCCAGAACGATTACGACCCCTACGGGCAGGTGACGCTCCGACTCGAGCAACTGCGCGAAATCGGCCACCCCGTCGACAAGGTCGAACTCATCCTGATGGGTGGGACGATGACCGCCCGGAGCCACGACTACCAGGAGTGGTTCGTCAAGCGCGCACTCGAGGCGATGAACGATTTCGACGTCGAGAAGCAACCGGAGCCAGCGGAGGGTGTCAGCTTCGCCCAGGATCCCGACGAATACGAGTGGCGCTACGTCGAGGACGTCATCGCCGAAAACGAGACGAACGACGTCCGCAACATCGGGACGACGTTCGAGACGAAACCCGACTGGTGCGATCCCGAGCAGATCGACCGGATGCTCGAGCTAGGCGGGACCAAGGTCGAAGTGGGAGTCCAGACCACCTACGAGCGGATAAATCGAGAAATGCACCGCGGCCACGGCACCCAGGACTCGATCGACGCCAACCGCCGCCTGCGCGACTCGGCGTTCAAGGTCGGCTTCCACATGATGCCGGGCCAGCCCGGCATGTCCACAGAGATGTGTCTCGAGGATTTCCGTGAACTCTTCGAAAACGAGCAGTGGCGGCCGGACTACCTGAAGATCTATCCGACGCTGGTCGTCCGCGACACCGCGACCTACGACTGGTGGCATAGAGGCGAGTACGAGCCGCTCTCGAACGACGAGGCCGCCGAACTCGTCGCGGAGATCAAGGAGATGATCCCCCGATACACCAGACTCCAGCGTGTCCAACGGGACATCCCCGCCGATCACATCGACGCGGGCGTCTGGAAGTCGAACCTCCGACAACTCGCACGCCAGCGACTCGAGGATCGCGGCGGCTCCTGTGATTGCATCCGCTGTCGTGAAGCGGGGATGAACGACGAGGAACCCGAAACCGTCGAACTCGACGTCATGACCTACGAGGCCTGCGGCGGGACGGAACACTTCATCTCCTTCGAGGACTTCGAGACGGACCTGCTGGTCGGCTTCTGTCGGCTCCGGTTCCCGAACGATCCCGTCAGGCCGGAACTCGAGAACGCCGCGCTCGTCCGTGAACTCCACGTCTACGGGACGGAGGTCGCCGTCGGCGGCGAGAGCGAGAGCGGCCAGCACCAACATCAGGGCTACGGCCGTCGGCTGATGGAACGCGCCGAGACGCTGGCGTCAGAGGCGGGCTACGACAAGCTGAGTGTGATTTCGGGTATCGGCGCTCGAGAGTACTACCGGGAGAAACTCGGCTATCACCAGGACGGGCCGTACGTAAGCAAGCGGCTGTAGCGGCCGCCGTCTGGATTCGTGCCGACCTGGCGTGTACATCGTTCGTGGTGCTGATTCCCCGTCCCAGTATCGAACCGACACGTCGGATTACTCGTCTCGAGTCCCGGCGGCATCCTCGAACGTCGCCTTCGCGCGCCGTCCACCCATCTTCACGTAGTCGATGTCGACGCCAGCGAACACGATGTCGAAACCGTGGTCGACCCACCGTTCGATCTCGTCTCCATCGAGCGCGAGTATCGAGACCGGCTTGTCGACCGCGTGGCCTGCCTCGAGAGTGCGGTCGACGGCTGCGAGAAACTCGTCGCTTTCGGTCTCACCGAAGATCCCGAGCGCGGCCGAAAGGTCGGCCGGTCCGACGAACAGGCCGTCGAGGCCGTCGACGGCGGCGATCTCCTCGACGTTCTCGAGGCCGGCTTCGGTTTCGATCTGGGCGATCGTGACGATCTCGTCGTTCGCCCGGTCGACATACTCGGGGAACGCCTCCCCGTACTCGGTGGCGCGGCCGTAGCCGACGCCACGGACGCCCTCGTGTGGGTAGCGGGTGGCCTCGACGAACGCCTGCGCGTCCTGGGGGTCGTCTATCATCGGAGCCATCACACCGTCTACGCCGGCATCGAGGACGCGCTTGATCTCCGTCGTATCGTTCGTCGAGAGGCGGACGATCGTCCCGGGGTCGCTGTCGCCGTCGACATCGGCGGCGTCCACTGCGCGGGCCATCTCGGTGATCGTCTCGATCGAGTTGACCGAGTGCTCGCCGTCGATTACGACAGCGTCGAACTCGAGGCCGGCGCTGATCTCGGCGACTGCCGGATCGTTCAGTGCGACCCAGGTGCCGACGAGTGACTCGCGGTCGCGGAGCATCGTAGCGAACGTCATGCCGGACTGTTCGGCGAGCGATGGGAAAAAGCCACTGTCAGCCCTATCGCGGTCGATCACGAGTGGAACCGTCGTACGGGGGACAGAATCCAGTTCGCCGTCGATCAACACGAGTTGCGTTCGACGGCCATCTCCCGGCCGGAGATCAGTTCTGGGATAGCTGTGACCGATCTCTCGTGACCATCTCCCGATTCGTCGCAGGAACACGATGGCGCCTCCGACACCCCTTATGAGCGATTTTCCGGTGTATCTGCGGGGTCGTCGCAGTTACTCGAGCGGTTCGACCAGTTCGACGACGTAGCCGTCCGGACCTTCGAGAAACGAGACGCGGGCATCGGCGTCGTCGACCGTCAGCGGTCCGTCGACGACGTCGCAGCCGGTTTCCTCGACGACGCGTTCGGTCGTCGCGTCGACGTCCTCGACCGAGACTGCAAGGTGGTCCAGTCCCGTCCGGTCCGGATCCGGATCCTCCCGGTCGGGATCGTACCGAAGCTGAATCTCACCGTGATCGCCGCCGACGTAGACGTTTTCGATACCGTCGAGCGTGAACGACCAGTTCTCCTCGAGGTCGAGTGCGTCGACGAAGAACGCGCGGGCGTCGTCGAGATCCGATACCCAGATTGCGGCGTGGATGACGTCCATACCACATACTGCATTCCACACCCCTTAACTATTGATTCCTCCAGGGGTCGGGGCCGTATCACTCGATTTGTACGGACAAACGGAGGACGAGGGACGGATATTTACTCGAGGAGGAGTCGCTCGCGTTCGAATCGCCCCCTGGGCTCGGAGCTCGCGTCGTTTCCGGCGTCGGCCGGCCGCCAGCGCCAGGATCCGATCTCGAGGGGTTCTAGCGAGACGATCAGGTAGGACCGCTCCGGCCAGGTTGCCTCCGTGACATCGGTCTCACTCGGTTCCGCCGGTCCACGCGGGTGAGAGTGGTAGAAGCCGACGATCTCTTCCCCCCGCTCCTCGAGTTGCTCGAAGATCTGGAACTGCTCCTCGGGGTCGATTCGGTATCGCGTTCGAGGTCGGTCGGCGACGTTCTCGGCGGGGTACTGCGATCGAACGCGGTTTCGCCCGTCGGGATCGAACGGTCCGCCGAGAACGCCACAGACCTCGTGAGGCCGGCCGGCACGGGCGCGCTCGAGGATGGCGTCACGAACGGCGTCGGGAACGACGAGTGCGGGGCCAGAAACGGCGGCGTCGACGGGTTCGTCGGACGAGCGGCGACGCTCCCGGTCGATCGGTCTCGCGCCGGGCTCGTCTGGATCGCGATTCGGACTCACGGTTGGGCCCGAGCGTCGCCGTCGCGTCCCTCGAGCCGGCCTCGTCGACCGAGTTCGTCGAACGGACACACCACCTCCCCGTCCGACGACGGCGCGATCGATCGGTCGAACAGGTCCGGCCGAACGATCGGCGCGAGCGCTTCGAGGGTCTCCACCAGCCGTGGACCCGGCCGGTTGAGGTAGTGGTTGCCGTCCATCGCCCAGACCCGTCCCTTGCGGACGGCCGTCAGGTCGGCCCAGCCGTCGTAGTCGATGAGGTCGGTGCGGTTTTCGGCCGTCTGCTCGAGGGAGAACCCGCAGGGGGCGGCGATCACGATCTCGGGGTCGTAGTCGCGGATCTCCGCCCACTCGCGCGGCCGGGAAGCCTCGCCGACGCCGGCCAGTCCGTACTCGCCGCCGGCCCACTCGACGAGTTCGGCCGTCCAGTGACCGGCGATCATGACCGGGTCCGTCCAGTCGAAGATGGCGACCCGTGGCCGGTCGTCGATTCCCGCTCCCTCGGAACCGCGATCCGCGACTCGTTCTCGGATGCGGTCGATCCGCTCCTCGAGGCCGGCACGGACCTCGCGAGCGCGGTCCTCACGTCCGGCTGCCCGCCCGATCCGTTCGACGTCCGCGAGTACGTCGCCGACGCTGTGGGGATCGGTCGTCAGCACGTCGGGATCGGCCGCGATCTCGTCGACGGCGTCGGCGACGACGGCCTCGTCGACCGCACAGACGTCACACATCCCCTGCGTGACGATCAGCTCCGGCTCGAGTTTCTCGAGCGTCTCGAGGTCGACCTCGTATACCCCGTCTTCGCCGACCTCGAGGACCTGGCGGTCGATCTCCTCGCTCGAGGCGTCGGCGTCGATTCGTGAGCGAGTGACCGACGGGTTCGACTCGATCCGCGGCGGGAAGTCACACTCGTGGGAGACGCCGACCGGATCGATCCCGAGCGCGGCGACGATCTCCGTCGCCGAGGGGAGCGTGGTGACGATACGCATGAGTTGGCGTAGGCACTCCGAGGACAAAAACGGCCGGCTCGAGCCACGATCGATCGTCGTCTGGTCTACGAGTGCGATCAGTCAGGAGTCGACCGGACCGTCGCTCCTCGTCGACGTCCCAACTGCGCCGCCGTAGCGCTCGAGCACCCACGAGAAGACCGCTCGCTGTGCCCGTCTGAGCGCCACGGACGCGGAGCTCTCGGCACAGCCGAGTTCGGCCGCGACGTCGGCGAGCGTCGCGGTTCGCGGCACGTCGTAGTAACCCAGCTGGAGCGCCGTACTCGCCGCCTCGAGCTGGCGGTCGGTGAGAGTCCCGGCGACTGTCCCCCCGCGGCGATCGTACGTGCCGATCTCCTCGACCGTCGTTTCGACGTCGGCGGGTAGCTCCTCGAGTACCGCCTGCAGGTCCTCACCCTCTCCCACGAGCGTCATGCCCATGGCAGCGGCGTCGTCGAACCGAACCGGCGGAACGACGAGCAGGTTCCGGTCGGCAAACGCCGCACGCCACGATCGGTCCTCGGGTCGGGTTTCCTGGCACGCCCAGACGTGGAACGATTTCTCGTCGATGGGCGCGATCCGGTAGTCACGGATCGACTCGACGCCCTCGATCACCTCCCGGTAGCGTTCGAGGTCGCCCTCTACGTAGAACAGTTCGTACTCGAGACCCGCCCCCTCCTGAATGTTCCACGTGAGTAGCTCCTCGTACCGGACGGCGTCGTCGTACCGGATGAACTCCTGCATCGGGTGGAGCATCCAGTCGGGCTGGCGAATCCGGACGTCGAGGTACTTCATCGGTGGACATTCGATCTCGAGTATAAAAACACCCTAGGAGGTTCGAGGTAATCCGGATCCGCCGAGGGCTCGTCTCACTGCGTATGGTATCAGGATCGTCGGCCACCGACGGAACCGGTCAGGGGATCGACGCGGGCGAAGGAAACGAGAGTGATCGTCCGATCGAGGAGTATCCGCCTGCGCCGGGTCCCGCCGGCTACCCAATCGTCGGGAACGCGTTCCAGGTCGTCAACGATCCGTTCGGCTTCTACGACGTCGTTTCGGCACACGGGGACGTCGTCCGGTACAGCATCGTGAGGAACACGTTCACCGCGCTGTTACACCCCGACCACGTCGAGCGCGTGCTGGTGTCCGAACACGAACGGTTCGAGCGCTACCTCTTCGCCGACCTCGGCCTCGACATCGGTGCGGAGGGGCTCGTGATGAGCGACGGCGAGCAGTGGCGACGCCAACGTGGCGTGATGCAACCCGTCTTCACCACCGATCGGGTACAGTCGTACGCGGAGACGATGGCGACGTACGCCGACCGGGCGGCGAACCGCTGGGACGACGGCAAGGTGATCGCAGCGAACCGGGAGTTTTCCCGACTCACACTCCGAATACTGGCCGAAGCGTTGTTCGATCTCGAGGTCGATCCGACGTCGGACGACGAGGCGGTCGTCCGGGCCGCGCGAGCGATCAACGACCGCGCCGACGCACGGCGACTGTCGACGTTTCTCCCCGAGTGGGTCCCGTCGCTGGCCGACCGGCGCTTCGAGCGAACGATGGACGAGTACAGACGACGGGTCGACGAACTGATCGGCCAGCGGCGAGCGACGGGATCCGACGGCGACGACCTGCTCTCGGTTCTCGTCCGCGCCGGCGGATCGGAAGGATGCGCGCTCTCGGAGGCGGAGATCCGCGACAATCTCGTCACGTTCCTCTTCGCCGGCCACGAGACGAGTTCGGTCGCGCTCACGTACACGTTCTTGCTCCTCGCCCAGCACGACGACGTCGTCGACGAACTCCGTGCCGAACTCGAGTCGGTCGTCGGTGACGATCGGCCGAGCGCCGAGCACGTCCGGGATCTCGAGTACATCGACGCGGTGATCACGGAAGCGATGCGGCGCTACCCGCCGGTCTACATGTTGTTCCGACGGGCACTCGAGGACGTCGTGATCGCCGGCTACCGGATTCCCGAGGGGACGATTCTCACCCTGCCCCAGTTTCGCATTCACCGCGACGAGCGCTTCTACGACGCACCCGAGGAGTTCAGGCCGGAGCGCTGGACCGACGGCTCCGAAGACGACCGCCCGGAGTACGCCTACTTCCCGTTCGGCGGAGGACCCCGCCACTGCATCGGGATGCGGTTTGCGACCCTCGAGATGACGCTGATCGTCGCAACCCTGCTTCGGCGGTTCGATCTAGAGTTGCTGAGCGACCCAGATCCGAAGATCTCGCCAACGACGACGTTCGGTCCAGCGGAGGACGTTCGGATCCGACTGCATCGGCGGTGACCGAGCGTTCGGGCGAATCGGTCGTGCCCGCCGCTACAGTTCGCCGCCTTTGTCGAACTCGTCCGCGTCGCATTCCCCATCGCTGCCGCCGCCGCCATCACTGTCATCGCTGCCGTCGCCCTCGTCGGCGTTCAGGTCGAAACTGTGGTCGGCACCGAACTCGCCGTCGCCGCCCGAATCGGAGACGTCGCCTTCGTGGATATCGAACGCGTCGGTCTCGAGTTCCGTCCCGCTGACGCCGACGCTTCCTTCCTGGATCTCGATGACGACGCCGTCGTGGTCCGGCGAACGGCCGACCAGACGATTCGTCGCCGACTCGACCTCGCGGTTGACAGACCAGACGAACCGGAGCACGGACTCGAGGTCGTCGCCGGCCCGCCGCGGTCCCTGCCCGCTCGAGAGGGTGCCGAGACTGCGCGCGCCTTCGGGGTGAAGGAACTGGATGGGGTGATCGTTCGGTACCTCGTGTAAGTCGACGTCGAACGACCAGAGGTACGGGAGCAACTGGATGGCGTACCCCTTCGGTTTCGGTGCGTACCGACCAGCGGCGGTCGTGACGGCGGCAATCGCCGTGGTTCCTGAATCGGTGTCGTAGTAGACACCAGGAACGCCAGGGATGGAGAGACGCATACTCGAGTCCAGCGGTGCTCCCGGCCTAACGGCACTGCCGGCAGGACCACCCTCCTTATACCGGTCCGTCACCCCGTCGTCGGGCTAACTCGGTTGCCCAACCCCGTCGATCACCCGGTCGAACAGTCGAGTGCGATTCCGTCGACCGGAGCCGCGCCGCTGCGTTCCGTTCGCCGAATAGACGACCCCTCGACGTGGTAGTATCCCCGCTCGGCGGTCTCCGTTCCGTCGTCGGTCGCGTCCCGATCCCGCGTTGGAGGGACAGCCGGCGATCGTCACGAGCCCACCGCTCCCGAGCGCAAGTAGCTCCCGTCGAAACGCGTTCGACCGGTCCATCGGCGATCAGAAGTTGTCCGCGAACTTGTCCCGCCTGTTGACGTCGAGTTCGCTCACGCTCGAGCCCTCGCGCGTGGCGGCGAAGGCGATGGCGTCGGCGACCTCTTCGGGTTCGCTCGCCTCACCCTCCTCGAAGGCCTCCGCGAACGTCGAGCCGTCGGTCGTCTCGAACTCCGAGCGAACCTCGGCGGGGTTGACGACGGTGACGCCGACCCCCTCGTCGCCGACCTGGGCCGCGACGCTCTTCGCGAATCCTCGCACCCACCACTTCGATGCGGCGTAAACCGGGTTGAACGAGCGCGGGTACTGCCCTGCAAAGCTCCCGACGAAGATCAGGTGACCCTCGCGCTCGCTGACGTAGGGGATCGCCGCCCGCGTCGCGTAGAAGACGCCGTCGACGTTCGTCTCCTGGATCGTCTCGTACTCCTCGGTCGCCATCGCGGCGACGTCGCTGCCCCGCGAGAGCCCCGCGTTGTTCACGAGGACGTCCAGCCCACCGAAGGTCTCGACGGTCTCGTCGATCAGCGCGTCGACGTCGTCCTCCGCCCTGACGTCCGTCGGGACCGCCAGTGCATCGATACCGTACTCCGTCTCGAGTTCCTCGGCGAGCGTCGAGAGCCGACGCTCGCTCCGTGCCGCGAGTGAGAGATTCGCGCCCTCGGCTGCGAGCTTTCGGGCGGTCGCCGCCCCGATTCCGGCGCTCGCACCGGTGACGATCGCCGTCTGTTCCTGGAGCCGACGGTCGGATGACATGGTCGCCTCCACCTGGGTTCGCCAGCACCGTCGGTGTTTCGCTCCACGCGATAGCGGTCGACGCCAGGTGATCGAGTCGCAGGCAGGATCAGGAGACGAGGTATCGCTCGGGAACGTACCGCCGGAACCGGGACGGGAGCAATCGAGCGCCCCACGTCGCGACGTCCTCGAGGCGCTTTCGGCTGACGGTGTACCCGATCGAGACGGCGAGTAAGCCGACGATCAGGAGTTTCCAGACGCCGTCCAGAACCACCACGAGCGGCAGGGAAATCACTGCCGCGAAGCCGAGGTCGGCCGGCGATCCGTCGTACGGGATCCACCGCCGCGGGGGAACCCACGTTCCGCGGACGTGGTCGTAAACCGCCCGATCGGACGGCGGGTTGTCCCACGGCCTAGCGCCGAGTCCACAGCTGACGACGTCGCCGACGCAGTGAAGCGCCGCGGTGAGCAGGAACGCGAACAGGCCGAGCGTGAGCGCAGTCGGGGCCACGACCGCCACGGCAAGCGCACCCGCGGCTGCGGCGAACCCGTACACCGGCTGGTGGAGCGTCCGGCGGTGCTCCGCGAAGACGTCCAGGTCGGGGACGATACCTCCCAGGGCGCCGGCGGCGAGGGCCGTTGGGCCGTGTTCGGGAACGAGAATCGCGACTGGCAGGGCGACGAACAGCCCGACAAGCGCGTGGGTCGTCACCATCATCGGGGGCGTCTAAGGCCTGCTCGAAGATAAGACTCGAGGGTCGAAACGGAAGGTGTCAGGACTCGAGACTGTACAGCGCGCCGTACTTCGCGTCGACGTACTCGAGGAAGTAGTCGGCGGTGAACTCCTCGCCGGTGGCCCGTTCGATCAGTTCCTGGGTCGTGTAGCGTTTCCCGTGGCGGTGGACGTTCTCGCGGAGCCAGCGGTTCAGGTCCCCGAAGTCGCCGTCGCGGATGCGGTCGTCTTGCTCTCCGAGTTCGTCCTCGGCGGCGGCGTACAGTTGGGCCGCCAGGACGGAGCCAAGCGAGTACGTCGGGAAGTAGCCGAACGAGCCGTGAGACCAGTGGATGTCCTGCAGACAGCCCTCGGCGTCGGTCTCGGGGCGGACGCCGAGGTACTCTTCGTACTTGTCGTTCCACGTCTCGGGGACGTCTTCGACCGCGAGGTCACCCGAGATCAGGTCGCGTTCGATCTCGAACCGGATGACGATGTGGAGGTGGTAGGTGAGTTCGTCCGCCTCGACGCGGATGAGGTTGTCGTCGTACACCTGGTTTGCCGACTCGTACGCCTCCTCGGGTGTGACGTCCTCGAGTTCGGGGAACCGTTCGCGGGCGACCGGCAGGAACTGCTCCCAGAACGGCCGGGAGCGACCGACGTGGTTCTCCCAGAGCCGGGACTGTGATTCGTGGACCGAGAGGTCTCGAGCCTCGCCGAGTGGCGTTCCGTACGCCTCGTCCGGGAGTCCGAGCGTGTAGTTCGCGTGCCCGAACTCGTGGATCGTCGACGTGATCGAGCCGAGCAGATCCTCGGGTTCGAAGCGCGTCGTGACGCGGGCGTCGAACTGCGTCCCCGAGGAAAACGGGTGCGGTGCGGTGTCGAGACGGCCGCGATCCCAGTTGTAGCCAAGCGAGTCGAGTACGTCGCGTGCGAGCGCCTCCTGATCGTCGTCGTCGAACTCCCCAGCGAACGCGTCGGTCTCGAGGGCAGCGTCGTCCGAGGTGGTTCGCGCCTCCGTGCTCTCGTCGATCGCCTCGATCAGCGGGACGAGTTCGTCGCGGAGCCGCTCGAGGATTTCTTCGGCAGTTTCGAGCTCGATGTAGGGTTCGTACTCCGAAAAGAGGACTTCGTAGGGGTCGGCGTCGGGATCGATGTGGTGGGCGTACTCCCGTTTGAGCTCGACCAGCTTCTCGAGGACGGGCGCGAAGGTCTCGAAGTCGTCCTCCGCTTTGGCTTGCTTCCAGGTGGGGTGGGCGTTGGCGGTGGTCTTGGAGATCTCCTCGACGAGTTCCTGCGGGACACTGGTCTCTCGGTCGTACTGACGGCGAACCTCGCGGACGACGGCGGCCCGTTCGTCGTCGAGGTCTCGGGCCTCGAGCTCCTCGAGGAGTCGGCCGGTTTCGTCGTCGGTGAGAAGTTCGTGGCTGATCGAGGACAGCGTGGAGAGTTGCTGTGCACGGGCTGGCGTCCCCTCGTCGGGCATGACGACCTCCTGGTCCCACCGCAGGATACCGGCGGCGTTGCCGACGTTGGAGATGCGTTCGACGCGGGTCTCGAACTCGTCGTACACGTCGGACGCCTCCGTCTCGGTCGATGACTGTTCGCTTGCCATTTTTCGGGCCTAGCACGGCGGGCGCTATCAACGTCGTGGTTCCGGAACCGGGGATCACGGTGCCCGCCTCATTCACCGACGAACTGGTCGTAGACTCGTAGAGAGCCCCCGTCGTCTGGAACTGCAAGCCCTAGACTGTTCGAGCGCGTCGACGTATTCCCGATATGGTCCTCGCTTCGGCGATCGTCTTCGCGGTCAGTCTGGTACTCGGGGCGCTCGGGATCTACGTCGGCGCACGCGTGATCGTCGGCGCGGGCGATTTCGACCACGCGATCGTCACTGCCCTGATCGGGGCACTCGTCTGGGCAGTGGTCGGTTTCTTCGTCGGCTGGATTCCGTTCCTGGGACCGCTACTCGCGTTGCTCGCGTACGTAGCGGTCATCAACGTCCGGTATCCCGCCGACTGGACCGCCGCGGCGATGATCGGCGTCATCGCGTGGGTCACCGTCCTGATCGTGTTGTGGGTCCTCGCAGCCCTCGGTCTCACCGGGTTCGGCGCGGTCGGCGTTCCGGGAACGTAGGTCGGCCGGCGAACTATTTTCCGCCTCGAGCGACAACGAAGAGACGATGGGGCTCTTCGAGGATCTCGGGCGAAAGGTCGGCAAGTTCACGCACGAGGCGAAACAGGCGGCCGACGAGGGCACCCCCTACGTCTGCCAGAACTGCGGCGAGCGCTTCTATACGGAACAGGAGTCGTGCCCGGAGTGTGGTGGCGGGGCGGTCGTCGAGCGCGAACAGCCGGCCGACGAGTCGGCCGACGACTCGAGTGAGTCCGACCCCGAGTAGTGCGGTCTTTCCTGCCAGCGTCGCTCGAGTGATCAGGCCGGCCACGACTCCGCGATCGTCCGGTAGGTCTCCCGGCAGCGCTCGAGGACGGCGATCGAGACGCTCTCGTCTCTCGTGTGGGCCTCGCCGGGTTCGGAGGGGCCGACGATGACACACTCCGTCCCGGCCTGGGAGAGCCACCCCGCGTCCGTCGCGTGCGGTTTCGTCACGAGTTCCGGCTTACCGGATTGGCTCTCGCGAGCCGCCTCGAGGGTCGCCTCGGCGAACGCGTCGTCGTCGCACTGCATCGGCGGCAGATCCTGATCGACGGTCCATTCGAGGCCGGGAACGTCGGCCAGGATCTCGAGGTCGGCCCGTTCGCCGGGGACGGTCCGCTCGTCGACGGTGAACGAACACCGGTCGGGAACGACGTTGATCGCGGAGCCGCCGTCGATCTCGGTGACGGCGACGCTTCCGGCGAGCGTTTCACCGGCCACTTCCACCGACGGGAACTCGAGGTCGCGAACGCGCTCGACGGCCTCGGCCGCGCGGTAGATGGCGTTTTCGCCCGCTTCTGGTTCGCTGGCGTGGGAGGCGACGCCGTGGGCGGTGACGGTGACGCCGCGTCGACCGCGGTGGGCGACGACGACGTCGGTGACGCCGGGGCTCGAGTAGTTCGTCGATCCCTCGCCGACGACGGCGTAGTCGGGGAGGAACCCCTCCTCGATGGCGTGGCGCGCGCCGACGCCGCCGACTTCCTCGCCGACGAAACTCGCGAAGACGAGATCCGCTCGCTCGGCGGGCGTCGCCTCTCGGAAGGCAACCATTGCGGCCGCGACGGCACCTTTCATATCCGCCGCGCCGCGCCCGTAGATCCGCCCATCGCGCTCCTCGACGACGTACTCGCCTGGCTCCGGGGCGTCTCGAATCTGTGAGTCGGCCGGCGACACGACGTCGTGGTGGCCGACGAACGCGAGCGATCGACGGTCGTCCGATTCGTCTCGAGGGGCCGGTTCGTCTCGAGGGGATCCGTCCGCCCGCTTGCGCGCGAGGACGTTTCCGACGGCGTCTCGAGTTACGTGGGCGGTCGTCTCCTCGCGGAGCCAGCGCTCGATGGCGTCTCCGGCGGCCGTCTCGTCGTCGTGGCTCGGAATGGCGACCAGTTCGCGGGTCAACTCGGCGACTGAGGAGCTCATAGTCGTCCATTCGTCCCGATATCCCTGATACTGTCGACAGTGAGATCCGTCCCGATATCCCGACACTGTCGACAGTGAGAGCGGGTTGTCGACTCGCTCCCGATCCGTTCGAGGGCCTCGAGCGCTCCTTCGAGCCCCTCGAGATAGTGGCACACCTGTTCGGGTAGTGTGTATCGTCCGAGATCGAGTCGGGTTTCGAGGCCACTAAGATAATGGCACTGAACACGAGAGAGTATTCGTACGGATGGAAACGTCACACGACAGTCCCGTGACGTCGTCGAGTCACGAGAGCCACGCTTCGCGGTCGGCAACCGGCGACGACGCGAGACGATGACCGAACGCCATGCACGCGCCCGAGTCGAGGTGTCAGATCGGTGAGTCGGTTGCTCGACGAACCGACCGTCGTCGTCGTCGTCGGCGAATCGGTCCGAGAGCCAGCCCTCCGCGAGACGCTCCTCGACGGGGCCGCCACGGAGGTTCTCCTCGAGGAGACGGGTGCGAGCGCACTCGAGACGATCGACGAGCGCGAGGATATCGGCTGCGTCGTCACCGACCGGTCGCTGTCGGACACGACGGGGATCGACCTCTGTCGCCGGGTCGAACAACTCGAGGCAGATCTTCCCGTCGTCTTCTACGTCGACGAACACGAGGAGGGCCACGAGGTCGCTCGACAGGCACTCAACGCCGGTGTGAGTGGATACTACACGCGATCGGATTCCGCCGAAACGGTTCGCCGGGCCGTCGACGACGTGATCGATACGTACTCCCGGCGACGGGAAGCGGCCGAAGAGAGCGAGATTTTCACCACGCTGCTCGAGGAGATCGAGACGAACGTCTACGTCAAAGACCGGGAGGGTCGATACGTCCGCGTCGCGTCGGTCCCCGATAACGTCGATCCCGCCGACGCGATCGGGAAGACCGACGTCGAAATCTACGGCGACGCCAACCCGGAGATGGCCCGAAAGACGTACGAGGACGACGTTCG
This sequence comes from Natrialba swarupiae, assembly GCF_008245225.1. GTDB lineage: Archaea > Halobacteriota > Halobacteria > Halobacteriales > Natrialbaceae > Natrarchaeobius > Natrarchaeobius swarupiae. Next base: position 44,675 of record NZ_VTAW01000012.1, on the reverse strand, counting down.
CGTCGTCGAGACCGGCGAACCGATCTACGACCGAGACGAACAGTACGGCGACGGCAAGACGGCCTACGCGATGCGCACGACGAAGGTTCCGTGGGTCGGCGACGACGGGACCACGAAGGGCTTGGTCGGCATGACTGTCGACATCACCGAGTTCAAACGGACGGAGCTGGAACTCGAGATCCTCCGCGATCAGTTCGAGAAGTTCTCGACGAACGTCAGACACGACCTCAAGAACCCGCTACAGGTGGCGATGGGACACCTTCAGCTCGCCCGAACGAGTGGGGCCGACGAATCCTTCGACGCCGTACAAGAGTCACTCGAGCGGATCGAAGAGATCGTTACCGACCTCGAGTCGATCGCAAAGGACCTATCGAGTGCCCCCGAGCGGGGGGCGAACGAACTCGTCGAAATTGCCGACTCGGTGTGGAACGTCCTCTACACGCGCGATGCGACCCTCGAGAACGAGTTACCGCCCGCTGCAACCGTCTACACTGCCAAAGAGACGATTCGGCCGGTTTTCGAGAACCTGTTCAAAAACGCGATCGACCACGGCGAGTCGGACGTGACCGTTCGCGTCGGTCCGCTCGAGGACGGGTTCTACGTCGAAGATACCGGCCCTGGTATTCCGGAATCCGAACGAGAGTCGGTTCTTCAGGCGGGGTACACCACCGAATCGGACGGAAGCGGAATGGGCCTAAGCATCGTCTCGGACGTCTGCGTCCAACGTGGCTGGAGCCTGGAGATCGGCGAGAGCTCCGAAGGCGGTGCTCGCTTCGAGATTACGAACTCTCCGATGGTGCTCGAGCCCATCGCAGACGATCGGTCGGACGTCCACGCTGACAGGGCGCTCGAGCTCACTGACGAGATCGAGGTTGGAACGCTCCAGACCGAGGGCAAAGCGGAGTACGACCCGATAACCGATCGGTGGTCAGTCAGCGCCGACGGAACCAATATCTGGCGTCACTGGAACGACTTCTACTTCGTCCATACGCCCGTCGACGGCCCCGTCAGTATCCGTGGCCGCGTCACCGACATCGAGGAGGTCGACGCGTTCAGCAAGGCCGGGTTCATGATCCGTGACGAACTCGAGGACGCCTCGACGTACGGGTTCGTCGGGGCGACGCCCGGATTCGGGACCGAAGTCCTCTGGCGCACCCAGCGTGGTGAGGACGGAACGAGCCAACAGCTCAGAGAGGAGTCTCGATCGGAGTGGTTCCGCGTCGACCTCCTGGACGGGTACGTGACGTGTTTCGTCTCCCAGGACGGCCAGGAGTGGACAGCGATCGATCAACGTCGGATCGAGCAGACGACACCGATCCACGTCGGGCTGGTCGTCTGTAGCGTCGTCTCCGGACAGCCGTGTGAGGCGACGTTCGAGGACGTCACCGTCGTCGAACTCGAGCGGACCGTCGAGTAGTGGCGCTACTCGATCCGTTCGTACACCGGCGGCTCTGGCTCCGGATCGTCGGTGAGCCTGCTGACGGTGTCGCCGACGTCTCGGAGGCTCGCCGTCTGTTCCTGGCTCGCGGCGGCCAGCGACTCGGTCGCATCGGCGATCCGGTCTGCGGCCGTCGAGACGTCCCCGACCGTCTCCGCGGTCACCTCGAGGCTCCGTGCTTGCTGGTCGGTCGCGGTCGCGACGTCTTCCATCCCGGCCGCCGTCGACTGCGCCGATTCGTGGATCGCCTCGAGCGAGTCGACCGTCTGACGAACGCTGTCCGTTCCGTCATCGACCCGATCGACAGTCTCCTCCGTCGCCTCGATCGTCGCGACGGCGTCCGCACGGACGCCTTCGACGGCCTCCTGGATCGAGGTCAGATCCTGTTTCGTTCGTTCGGCGAACGTTCGAACCTCGTCGGCGATCACACCCATCGTGGCGTCGCCGGCGTCCGACCGGGTCGACTCGATCTTCGCGTTCGTCGCTAAAAGCCCCGTTCGTTCGGAGAGACTCTCGAGTCGGGAGACGACCTCGTCGATTTCGTCGATCCGTTCTTCGAGGCGTTCGACGGCCGCCTCGGTTTGCTCGGCCGCCTCGTCGATCGCCTCGAGGTCGTCGAGTGCATCGTCGGCCGACTCGACGCCTGCCGCGGCCAGCCGCTCGGTTCGGGCACTCTCCGAGCGTACCTCGTCGGCAGTGCTCGCGATCTCCTCGACGGCCGCACTCTGATCCTCGAGTTCCCCCGAAACCCGGTTGACGGCCGACGCCTGGTTCGCCGCGTGACCGCTGATCGATTCGGCCCGGTTGGCGACGAGTTCGCTCGCGTCGTACAGCTCCTCGATCGGTGCCTGAACGTCCGATTCGACCTCGTACGCCAGCTGGCGACGGCGCTCGGTCGCCCGCTCGAGATCCCTGGCGTAGGAGTCGACGTACGTGTCGACTGCGATCTGGAGGTCGAGATTAATGATTCGCAACAGCGCGAGGACGTCCATCATGCCGTCGTCGATGGCAGCCCTGATCGCCTCCTCGAACGACGTCTCCAGGGCGAGTTCGTCCTCGGAAGGCCGACCCTCGCCTCCATCACCGAATCCGAACGCGTCGATCAGGCCGTCGATCGCTCGAGTCGACTCCGATTCGGCTTCCTCACGCTCGTGTGCCCACTCTTCGGCGGCGTCGACGACCTGTCGCTGGACGCGTTCGCTGAGCCGCGTCAACAGCAACTCGTAGTAGACGCCGTACTGCCCCACGTACTGTTTCAGCGGCATATCGAGTAGTTCGTGGAGCTTCCCGATTCTGGCCCGGTTCTCGAAATACGCCTGGTCGTACGTCCCGGTCGCGAGCGAAACGAGGTACGCGCTCTGGGTCCGTTTTAGCGCCTCCACCCCTTTGGGTGAGCGGTCGACGATTGCGTGGGCTTCCTCGTGTTCGAGGAGGTTCTCGTAGAACTCGTCGGCGATTTGATCCGCGTTCGCCTCGAGCAGTGACTCGAGATCGGCCAGCCGTCGCTCGTCGGCCTCGTCGAACCCGACGAACTCCTTTCGCCAGGCGATCTCCTCCTCGTCGAGACCGATGGACGCGACGAGTTCGTCGACGTCGACGAAGTGGTTCAACCTCCCGTTCCCAAACGACCGTTCCGGATTCATGAACGAAACGTACTCGAGCGAGGTCTTCGAAGAATCGCCTCTTCCCGCTCACTGGGAACGCCGTCTGGATCGGCCGCCAGAACGAGAGCCGTCTCTTGCGAGTTCGAGACGCGGATGAGGCGTTCGGTTCGGGCAGCTTCGAACGCCTTACCGGGTTCGTCTGTGTCAGAGGCACACGACAATCGACGTCCGTCCGAACTCGATCGATTGGGCACGCACACTCGAGTCGTTGGGTAGCGACTGTCGTGGTGCACGAAACCAATCGTCACGTACTGACCTTACCTTACCGTGTGAATGTTCGTTCAGCATGTGAACGAAGAGGCGGAGAACGAACAGTGTTTGTGGGCTGTCATACCGTTCCCAATCCGGAAATGAGCCACGACAGCTCTCGATCAGCCGACGTTCGGACGGGTAGCCGATACAGCGGGCCCAGAAGGACTAATAGACTGTGAACGCCAGAAGGGGGTAATGGGTTACGACAGGGGGAAACAGCTGTTCTCCTCGCCACATCGCCTCGAATTGCTTCGAGCGCTCCGATCGGAGCCCGCCGACACGAAAGGGCTCACGGACGAGCTGTCGGTCTCGCGCGTAACCGTCCAGCGGCACGTAAACTGTTGTTCTACCCTCGGCTGGGTTCGAAAGCGCGAGGGGCGCTACGAGCTCACGCCGGTCGGCACACACGTTTGCAAGGCCGCAACGACGTTTCTCGACCGGTTGTCGGTTCTCGAGGATCACGAAGAAGTGGTCCGGACGCTCGCGGCGGTCGACGATTCGTTCGATCCGTTGTTTCTGGCCGACGCCACGATTTCGGTCGCCGAACCGAACGACCCGCACGAGCCGATCATCCACTACCGGGACGCGATGACCGAGACGGAGACGGCGTCGGTCCGCGGGATCATGCCCGTGTTCAGCGAGTTGTTCGTCGAGATCCACCGCGAACACGTCGAAGCCGGGATCGAGACGGAGGTCATCGTCTCCAGGTCGGCACTCGAGACGGCGCCGCCACCGAGCGACGACATCCCGGCGTCGATCTTCACCCTGTACGTCCTCGAGGAATCCCTCGAGGTCGGCTTGACGCTGACCGACGAGACCGCACTCGTCGGCGTACACGACGACAGGACGTTCGTGGCGTGTATCGAGAGCACCGATCCGGCGTTTCGGGAGTGGTGTACGGACCTCTACGAACGGTATCGCGAACGGGCGACTCGAGTGTCGTTCGAAGCGACGACGGACGCCGAGAACCGGTAGACGAACGCACTCTCGTCGAGCAGCGATCACCACCTACACCCGTCCGTGAGCCTTCACGTCGTCTCCCGCACCCTTTTACGCGTACGTACCCAACGGACGACACAATGAACGTCGTGCCGGATACGAGCGTGGTCATCGACGGCCGCGTCTCGGAGACGATCGAAGACGGGCAGTTCGAGGGAGCGACGATCTCGGTACCGGAAGCGGTCGTCGCGGAACTCGAGGCGCAGGCAAACGACGGCATCGAGACCGGCTGGGACGGCCTCGAGGAGCTAAAACGGCTCGCCGATCTCGCCGACGACGGCGTCGTCGACCTCGAGTACGTCGGTGAGCGGCCGGACGCGATCGAACGCGGACACGCCTCCGAGGGAGAGATCGACGCGCTCATCCGCGACCTCGCGGAGGATCTCGAGGCCACGTTTCTGACGAGCGACATCGTCCAAGCCGAAGTCGCGGAGGCGAAAGGACTCGACGTCCGCCACGTCTCCCCGGAGAGTCGCGACGTCGGAACGCTCGCCGTCGAGGAGTTCTTCGACGAGACGACGATGAGCGTCCACCTCAAGACTGACGCAGTGCCGATGGCCAAACGGGGTGAACTCGGCGAGATGCGCTACGAGGAACTCGCCGACGAACCCATAGACGAGGAGACGATGGACGAGTACGCCCGTGAGGTCGTCGACGGCGCAAAGGAGGCCGCCGGCGGGTTCATCGAACTCTCGGAGCCGGGGATGAAGATCGTCCAGTTCCGAGATTACCGGATCGCCATCGGCCGACCGCCCTTTTCCGACGGGATCGAGATCACCGCCGTCCGACCGATCGCCCAGACCGACCTCGAGGAGTACGACCACGCCGACGAACTCAAGGAGCGATTGCTCGAGCGCCAGCGCGGTGTCCTGATCTCCGGATCGCCGGGTGCGGGGAAGTCGACGCTGGCCCAGGCGGTCGCACGCTACCTCAACGGTCACGAGTACGCGGTCAAGACGATGGAGAAGCCACGGGACCTGCAGGTCGGCCCCGAGATCACCCAGTACACCGAACTGGGCGGCGACATGGCCAAGACCGCGGACGCGCTGTTGATGGTTCGGCCGGATTACACCATCTACGACGAGGTTCGCAAGACCGACGACTTCGAGGTCTTCGCGGACATGCGACTGGCGGGCGTCGGCATGATCGGCGTCGTTCACGCGACCCGTCCGATCGACGCGCTCCAGCGGCTCATCGGCCGGGTCGAACTAGGAATGATTCCGCAGGTCGTCGACACGGTCGTCTACGTCGACGCCGGGGAGATCGCAAAGGTGTACGACGTCAAAACGGAGGTGAAGGTGCCGGCTGGGCTCACCGAGGAAGACCTCGCCCGACCCGTTATCCTCGTTACCGACTTCCAGACCGGCGAACCGGAGTACGAGATCTACACGTTCAACCGCCAGGTCGTCACCGTTCCGCTCGTCGACGAGGAGAACGGTCCCGGAGCGGAGAGCGGCGTCGATCGTATCGCCAAACAGGAGATCGAACGCGAGATTCGCTCCGTCGCACGCGGCTACGTCGACGTCAAACTCAAGAGCCAGGACAAAGCCGTCGTCTACGTCGAGGAAGACGACATCTCGACGGTCATCGGCAAAGGCGGCGGCCGAATTACCGACATCGAGAACAGACTCGGAATCGACATCGACGTCAGAACCCACGACGAGAACCCCCACTACGGTTCCGGTGGCGGGGGCGGCGGAACGACCGCCGACGGCGGCGCGAGCAGCGGGGGACAGGCTGGCCAGATGGTCACCCCGGAGATCACCTCGAGACATATCGTCGTTCCCGTCGACGGCAACCACGGCGAGACCGTCGAGATTCAGGCCGGCGGCGAGTACCTCTTTACGGCGACAGTGAGCCGTGGCGGCGAGATCCAGGTTTCACGCGGGAGTGCGATCGCGGACGAACTCGAGGCGGCGATCGATCGCAAAGACCCGATAACGGTCGTTCCGTCGTGATCGTCGCCCGGGAGTGAGCGAAGCGAACGAGCGGTTTTTTGGTGCAGATTTTTGCACGAGGGTGAGCGACGCGAACCCGAGTGGAAAAAGGTGCATCGCGAAGACCCGATAACGGTCGTTCCGTCGTGATCGTCGCCCGGGAGTGAACGAAGCGAACGAGCGGTTTTTTGGTGCAGATTGTTGTGCGAGGGTGAGCGACGCGAACCCGAGTGGAAACCGGTCCGCACGTGACCGATCCGGAAGAATCGAGAACGTGACTGAGACTCACACCTCGACTACTAGCTGTTTAAGGATAACCGATTTATACGAGATATCTGTTCGTATAGTGTGTGAAACACACAGTGTTTGGGCGAAATGAGTGCCAATAGCGAGACGATTGTCTATCGTGGTGTCGAAGATGGACGCAGCCGATTCGTGACCGACGGAAAGAGACTCGAGCGCGTTCGTTCACGGATCGTCGCGGACGTCCAATCGACCGTCGAGGAGACGAACGCGACGGGCGTCGTCGTCGGGATGAGCGGCGGGATCGACTCGACCGTCACCACAGCGCTTGCCGTCGAAGCGCTCGGAAGCGACCGGGTGATCGGGCTGGGATTGCCGTGTCACAAGGCTGATCGCGGCCACGCCGACGACGCTCGGACGATCGCCGACGGCCTGGGCATCGAGTTCCACGAGATCCAGTTGCGACCGCTGCTCGAGGCGTTCGAAGAGACGTTCGCGACGCAACTCGAGTCGGTCTGGGAAACCGATCGACCGAACGAACGAAACCACGCGATCGGAAACGCCATCGCCCGGATGCGGATGTGCTGTACGTACTACGTGGCGAACCGTCGATCGATGCTCGTCCTCGGCACGGCGAACCGGTCGGAGCTGTTGCTCGGCTACTTCACGAAACACGGCGACGGCGCGGCCGACAGCTATCCGATCGGTGACCTCTACAAGACTGAGGTACGGGCGCTCGCGAAGCGTCTCGGTATTCCGAAACGGATCGTCAGTAAGGACCCGACCGCCGGGTTCTGGATCGGCCAGACCGATGCCGACGAACTCGGGGCACCCTACGACGTCATCGACCCGTTTCTCTCCCGCATTGCAGACGACGGCGTCGAGGTCACCGACGCCGCACGTGTCCTCGGGTTCGAGCGCGAGACGGCCGACGCGATCGCGAGCCGATTCGTCGAATCAGCCCACAAGCGAGTCAGCGTCCCGACGCCGGACGCCGTGACTCGAGTCGAACCCATACGGCACCGAGGCGAATAACGGTGGGTTCGATCGAGATTGCGCCGAGGAGTCAACCGTGGTCGGATTCGGCTCGAAACATGCTTATCGGATTATCGTCGCCAACCGAACGTATCGCTGCATGTTTGACGATACCGTATGTCGATCCACGAGCGGGAAATCGCTGAACTCGAGACACTCCCTATCAGCGTCCGTCGTCCTCGCTTCGGTACAGTTCGGGATTGCGCCACCAGAACAGCCCCCAGGCGACGACAAAGCCCGAGACCATCGCGAGGACGTCCTGAAGGAGACGCGAGAAGCCGAACTCGCCGATCGAGACGATCGCGAGCCCCGATCCGACGATCGCGCCGACGACGACGAAAATCACGTCGCCGACGATCCGCTCGGTTCGAAACTCCCAGTACTCCTGTCGCTCCTCGTCGTACCAGACGCCGACGTATATCAACACGAGTGCCATCGCCGCGATGACGGTGACCACGTGGTACTCCTCGGCCAACCCGGCGGGACCGAGCACGACAACGTTGAGCATGTTTGCGAGGATCGTTACCGAAAACAGTGCGACCAACATCCACCCCCAACGCGGTAACCGATCTTTATCCATAGGTGGAGACGGTCACTGTGGCGAAATAATCCTGCCGTTCCCGGTTGCCTCTCGACTCGACGAACTGGCCGCCCTCCAGTATCGAATCGGTCGGTCAGTTACTCCGCACAGCAGGCGTCCTTTTTCGCACACTCCTCGACGCCGCTTCCATCCGCTGCGACCGGTTCCTGGAGCCGATAGAGACTCTGTCTGGCGTCGGCAAAGTAGATATCCTCGTCGACAATCCCGATCTCTTCGAGGCGCTCGAGGGCGTATCGGACCGTCCGGGCCGAAAGCATCGACTCCTCGACGATCTGTTTCTGAGTTAGCGGGCCGTCGTACTCGAGAACCTTGAAGACGAGTTTCGCGCTCGGTGGCAAGTCTTCGATTTCCTCCCCGTCGGTCTCTCCCATATTACGAATCGAAAAGCCCCCAGCAGTATAAAAGTTGAGCCTCACTGATCTCCGGAATGGTATTTATTCGATACGTATTTCATAGTAAATATCCTCCAGAGAGATTCTCGAGTGGGTATTCGATTGGTTGACCAGTCAGTCAAAATCTGGGGGATTGTTTGGCTCTCGAATGCGAAAGCGCGATCGAACGACCGCCACCGAAGAGGCACCTACAGCTGTTCCCAGACGTCTTCGTCGTCGAAATTAGGCTCGTCACCGCCACCGAACTCGTCGCTGCCGTCGAACTCCGAGAGCTCGCTCACGGGTGGGACCTGATCCGGAACGACAGCCGATTTATCAGCGGCCAGATTCATCGCCGGCCAGGTCGTCTGTTCCCACACCCCTCGTTCGCTGTAGTAGTAGACGACCGATCCGTTGACGACCGCGAACAGTCCCCGCTGTCGGTCGTGGACGACGCGCTGGTTCGTGTCGATCGCCACGTCGACGACGTCCTCGAGGCTGTCGAGTCCGATGTGGTGATCGCCGACCCACATCGGGATCGAACCACGCGAGATCCACTCGGCGTATCGGCGTTCGTGGACCGCGCGTCTGGCGGCCTCGACGTCGACCGGCGTGCGCCGAACCACGAGGACACAGCCGACGAGTGAGAGCGTTCCGAGCAGCGAGAGCGCGGCGATGAGTGCTGGGCTCCGTGGCTCCGAAACCTCCTGGGTCCCGATCGTGTGCGTCGCCGAGTCGTCGTCCGAAATCGACTCCTCGAGCCAGTAGGCCTCGTCGGTGAGCACGAGCGTCGTCGAGTCCGTATGCGTGCCAGCCAGGGTGTCGGTATCGTACTCCGCCACGAGGATCACTCGAAGCGTGATCGATCCGACGGTTCCGATCTCCTCTTCGAGAGCCTGTTGACGCTCGAGATAGGACTCGACGTCGATCGTCGTCTGCGACCTCGCGATCCCATCCTCGACGTCGGGCGAGGCGTGGAGCTCCTCGCGAGTTTCGTTCCAGAACGCCTCGTCGTTGCGACTCGCCTCGAACTCGAAGAACAGTCGGTGCGTGACTTCGGCGTCGTCGATCGGTGTGTTGGCAGTTCGGTTCGCCAGTCTCGTCTCGGGAGTGATCCTCAGTTCCGGCGAGGCGTTCATCACGTACACGGGGTTGTCAGCGAGTTCGTCACCCTCCTCCCAGAGGCTGCCGCCGTCGACGACGGAGGAACTCGTTTGGACGTCGGTTACGGCCTCCTCCTCGGCGACCTGAGAGACAGTCTGGGTCTCCGGGTTGGCGACGACCCACCCCGTGGCGACGAACGCGACGATCCCAACCACGACGAGTGCGATCGCTACCGACCGCCCGTGTTTGGCGAGCAACAGGTCGAAACGCGGATTATCGATCACAGCTACCACCCCCAGGATTGCCGACTCTCCGAGTCAGGTCGCAGGTCGGATCTCGAAATCGACAGGTCGGCGAAACGATGTATGTGTTGGTGCAAGGAATCGAACAGTATAACGATACTGGTTCGGAATGTCTCTCACCGCCACTTGCGGAGCTTTCGTTCGAGTCTGGTCCTCAACGGGACGTCAGCGCCAGCGTTTCGCAGACGGAAATCGCCGGTGCCGAACAGCGCGATCATCACGACGACGGCGGCTCCGACCACGACGCCGTTGACGGCCGCGATCGCGAGAAGCGGATGGACGCCGTGGAGGAACACGAGTATCGACGGCGGGAGAACGGCGAGGTATCGATACTCACCCACGTGTCGGGTGTACTCGCCGGTCGACTCCGGTGCGGTGAGTGAGACCGTCGTCTCCGCGCTCGAGCGGATGCCGACCGTCTGCCAGCCGGGGTCGATGTCGACGCCGGCGCTCTCGGCTTCGTAGACGGTGACGACCGGGACGTACCCCGCGTTGTCGGACGTCCGCGTGAGATCGCTCGTCTCGCCGGGTGCGATCACCTGCGGATCGTCGGTCGGCGACTCGGTGCTTACGATGCCGTACTCGGTCGTTCCGGTCGGGATCACCATCGCCGCGGTCGCAAACGTCGTGAGGACGAGCAACACGAGGCCGACAGCGACCCAGAACCCGATCACGTTCTCACGCTTGCGGCGTCTGGACGTCTCCCGGCGGCTGGGGCCGAACCCCTCGAGCAAGAACCCGAAGCCGAGCAACGCGACGCCGACGCCGACCAGCAACGCGCCGACGCCGTCGGAGTCGGCGGCCGTCGTCAGGCCGAACACGCCGGAGACGGCGTCGATGGTCGTCGTCGCGATCGCCTGGATGCCCATGACGACCGTTCCGAGGTGGGGAATCGTGACGACCTCGCCGCCCGGCTGCCAGGCCGTCGCGACGATCTGTCCGTCCGAGACCAGCGGCTCGGGTCCGTCCTGATCGGTAAACGGGTTCGCATCCCCGGCGGTCACGTACCCCTCGTCGGTCACCTCGACGACGCGATGGGTCGTCAGCCCGCCGTCGTGGAGTTCCCTCGCGTCGTAGACGACGACGTCCCCTTCCTCGACCTCGCCGGAGACCACGCTCGGAATCGCGACGAACCCGTCGCCGGCGGACATCGTCGGCTCCATGCTCCCGGTCGCGACGTAGCCGAGCAAGATCGGCTGTCCCAGAAGCTGGCCGACGAGGAGGGCGACGACGATCAGTGCGATGACGACTGTCACCCCGCGCTCGAGAAACGCTCGAGCCGTCATCGCCACCCCCGGAACGCCGTCATGGTCGTCACCCGTGTCGTGGATAGTCGATACAAACACAGGCACATAAAGCCCGGAGAAGGACCTGCCGAACGAGTCGATCCGCTCGCGGCCGGCCGTCCCACAGCAAGATGGCTTACAGCCATCGGCGGTTCATGCTACTCCCATTGGCGTTTCATACGGACCAACGCGAGCGAGAGCCCGATCGCGAGCGGCGGGGCGAGCGCCGCCGTCACGGACGTCGGAAGTTCCCGGTTCTCGATCGAAAGCGGCGCCGGCTCCTGAACCTCGACCGATCCGGCCGAAACGTCGTCGACCGCGAGTTCGTAGGTGCCCGGCTCGTCGGGCGTCCACTCGAACGTGACCGTTTCCGCCTCCCCCGGTTCGAGTTCGAGCGGCTCCGTCGCGACGAGTGCCCCGTCGGCCACGAACTCGACCGTGTGTTCGCCCGATTCGTTGCCGACGTTCTCGTAGGTCGCGTTCACGGTCACCGTCTCCCCCGGCTCGAGCGTCGTCGGCGACGCCTCGAGTGCAGTTTGCTCGATCGCTGCGACCGGCTCCTCGTCGAGTTCGTCGATCGGGTCGTCGACAGGTCCGCCCGCACCGCCGGCCCCACCGGTAGTGCTTTCGTCGTCGTCGGCGTCTTCTTCCTCGTACGCGACGACGATCGTGAAGGTCTCGGTCCCCTCCTGGGCCACGCGCGTGTCTATCGAGACGCCGACGGTCGCGGATCCTCCGCCGTCGAACTCGAGCGGGGTCGACTCGTCGATGGTCGTTCTGTCGTCACTGTCGTAGAAGGCGACGCCATCGACTGCGCTCTCGACCCAGACTCGATCGACCGCATCGTCGCGGATCTCGATCGCAAAGACGCCGTCGACGTCCGTCGTCGCCCGACTGTTGAGCGCCTCGAGATCGAGACGGAGTTCGCCGTCGTCGATCGTGGCGTGAGCGCTCGTCGGCTCGAGGACGACGCCATCCGATGCCGTCTCCTCGCCGACGCTGACCGCCGCTGTCGGGACGACGAGCGCCACGAGCAGGCAGACGACGGTCGTAACGAGTAGCGTATTGGATGACGGCATCTGGGGAACTCGACGAGGTGTCGGTTTGTAGACAGGGGTCGACCCTCGTCGTGAAGAGCGGTGACGAAATGTTGTCCGCGTGACCGAAATCAGGCGGTGGAGTGATCGTCGACGTCGGCGACGAACGTGATCTCGTCCGCGATGTCGTCGTCGAGTTCGTCGTCAGTCAGATCGATGACCAGATCGACTGAAACGGTATCGTCGGCGTCCAGGTCCTCCGGATCGCCGACGATCGAGCCCTCGCTAACCTCGAAATCGAGGACGTCGAAGCTATCGTCTCGAACGGAGAACCCGACGTCGTTTTCCCCGTTGTTCGTCACTTCGATCGCGCCGTCGGCTCGCGTGAGCGCGTTCTGGTTGAGCGACTCCGAGGAGAGTTCGAGTTGTCCGTCACCGTCGTCGGTAACGGTAACCAACTCGGAACCGCCGTCATCGAGCGCCAACAGCGCGCTGCCGTCGCCCGTGGTGCTCAGATCGACCGTTCGGTCCGCTTCCACTGTACTGAACGCACCCGTTCCGAGCGCTGCGCCGCCGCCGGCGACGATGGTTCCGAGTCCGATCAACACGTTGCGTCTGTTCATTCTCATTGGTAGTGTCCTCGTACGACCGCGCTGGCAACCGTAGTTCGCCGTTACCCGGCGCGGTTCTTACTCGAGTGGAGGAACGCCACCCACTTTGTATTGAGTAGCCAGAACGGGCGCAAGATCGCCGATACCGTCGTTCAAGCCAGGTTTGAACCGGTGGTTGGGTCGATTCACGGAGCGAGAACACCTGCGATGCGCCCCCGAAACCGGCTGTTCTGCAGTTCCGACTCGAGCCGGATCGATCAGCCGTTTTTTCCACCCATCATCTGACAGCCACATAACAATATATCAGCTGGCCGATGAGTTTATCTGTCGGCGACGGTTACATTCGGAATGAAACACGTATCTCAGTTCGTATGGGGGAACGCTCGAATCGGGGGCAAATCTTTGACCTGTTGAGTAATCACCGACGGCGGTACGCCATCCACTACTGCAAGCGGGAAGGCGAACCCGTCGAACTCGGCGACCTCGCGGAGCACGTCGCCGCCTGGGAACTCGACAAGGAGGTCGAAGAGTTGACCTCCGCGGAGCGAAAGCGGGTGTACACGTCGCTCCAGCAGACGCACCTGCCGACGCTCGCCGAAGCCGAGATGGTCGAGTTCGACGATCGAACGATCGAACTCACCGAGAAGGCGAACGAACTCGACGTCTACCTCGACGTCGTTCCCGGCGACTCGATTCCGTGGGGGACGTACTACCTCGGACTCGCCGTCGTGGCTTCGGCCGTGATGGCGGGACTGTGGCTCGAGGTCGTCCCGACGGAGACGATCCCCGAGCTCGGCTGGGCGACCGCCGTCGTCGGGCTGTTCGTCGCCTCGGCGATCGTTCACGCCGTCCAGAGCCGACGGATGCGACTCGGCGAAATGGAGCGGCCACCGTAATAGGAACATGTACTTTGGAGCCACAACCAAGCTCGGTCTCGTTTTCCTCGTCGTCGGAGCGCTGGTACTGGCCGGGCCGGTATACGGCTTCTCCTCGATTGCAGCGGATCGCGGCGTTCACCTGAGTACCGCTGCAGACGAAAATGCCGCCCTCGGTGTCTCGTCTTCGGACGGCAGTATCGACGGAGATTCTGACGAGGCTGAGATTGTAACGCTTCAAAATAATCTCCCCTCAGACATACATACACTCGAGATCACTGTCGACGGAGCCGGCAACGATCTGACGGTCGAGACACCGTCCTCGATCGAAACCGGGGGTTCAGAACCGATCGTGGTCTCCTGTTCCGGACCTGGAAATCCACAGAATGAGATCGTCAGTATAGACGTCACCATCGAACAAGCAGTCGCCGACAAGACGACGATAGCGGACGTCCACACGTCCAGTACGGTAACGTACAACTGTAACCCGGATGGTGGCGGACCCCCTGGAAACGGTGGCGGACCACCTGGAAACGGTGGCGGACCACCTGGAAACGGTGGAGGGCCGCCCGGAAACGGTGAAGGGCCGCCCGGAGACGGTGAAGGGGACGTCCACGTTGATGACGAAGATACATACGGCGGGGATATCGAGACCGATGGAGACGTCACGACGGGCTGGCAGTCGACGGTCGACGGTGACGTTACCGCCGGTGGTACGGTAACGACCGGTGACTCGAGTTCCATCGGCGGCGATGTCGAGGCAGGAGACGATGTCTCGATGGGCTGGGACTCGACGATCGACGGTGACGTCTCGAGTGATGGGTCCGTATCCACCAGTGAGTCGAGTTCGATCAACGGCGACATCGAGGCCGCGGATGACGTAACAGTTGGCTGGGACGGAACCGTAGACGGCGATATCGTGGCCGGGGGAGACGTCTACCTCAGTGACTCGAGTGAGGTCGCCGGTGACATCGAGGCGGATGGTGCTGTTATTACCGGCGACTCGAGTTCCATCGACGGGGATATCGACGCCGGAGAAGACGTTTCCGTCGGTGGATCGACAGTCGTCGGCGGGAGTATCGAAACAGACGGTGGCGTCTCACTGGCGGACTCAAGCGAGGTTGCCGGGGATATCGATGCCGGAGAAGACGTTTCATTGGACGGTGGAAACACCGTCGAAGGAGACGTAAGCGCCGGAGGCGACCTCACCGTCGGATGGGACTCGATTATTGACGGGGACGTTATTGCTGGCGGCGACGTGACCGTCGAGGGGGCCACTATCCATGGAGACGTACTCGCGGAAGGTGATACGACCCTCGATCAGGCCGCAATCGAGGGAGATCTCCATACCGACGGAGATCTTGTCATCGAGTGGGGAACAACCATCGAGGGAAGTTACACCGCTGGTGGAACGATCGAGGATAATCGCTGATCAGCTGGCTAGTCGTTTCGAGATTGGCTGTCCAGTCAGCATCGCTCAGCTATCCCGTCAATGCGAACTCCTTTTCACTGCTGACGACTGAGTTCGATTCATGTCGACCGAATCGATCAGCGATCGGCGCGAGCACATACGCTCGATCAGCGTGACCGCGCTGTCGGCGCTGCTCGGCGTCGGGGCAGCACTCGGCTCTGCTGCCCTCACCGGCGATCTTGCGCCGGCGGAGGCGGCGACCGACACGCGGGCGTTGATGCTCGTCGTCGGCGCGATCCTCGTCCAGTTCGTGCTCTTCGACTTCACGAGCATCTACGGCGACGACGAGTTCGGGATCAAACACTACCTGTTCATCACGTTCATGACGTTCTCGTTCTGGTTCGTGGTGTGGGGGATCTTACTCACCGCGGAGGCCGCCGTCTAACGATGGCCGACGACAGTATCGCCGTCGTGGATCTGGACCGGTGCCAGCCCGACCGGTGTAGCTACGAGTGTAAGAACTACTGTCCACCCAATCGGACCGGCAAGGAGTGTATCACCCTCCGGGGCGAGGACGCCGACGAGGGTCAACCCGAACAGATCCACATCTCCGAAGAGATCTGTCTCGGCGAAACCTGTGGGATCTGCGTCGAGAAGTGCCCCTTCGACGCCATCGAGATCATCAACCTGCCCAAGGAACTCCAGGACGACCCAGCCCACCGCTACGGCGAGAACGCATTCTCGCTGTACGGCCTGCCCGCCCCACAGGAAGGACAGGTGACGGGTATCCTCGGACCGAACGGCATCGGGAAAACGACCGCCGTCCACATCCTCGCCGGCGAACTCGAGCCAAACCTCGGCCGCCACGACGAGGACGTCGACTGGGACGACGTACTCGAGGCCTACCGCGGCACGGAACTCCAGGACTACATCGCGGACGTTCGCGACGGCGAGGTGACCGTCGCCCGCAAGCCCCAGTACGTCGACCAGATCCCCAACAGCTTCGACGGCAACACGCGAGAACTGCTCGAGAAAACGGACGAACGGGACGCCTTGGACCACCTCGTCGAACGGCTCTCGATCGGCCCCGTCATGGAGCAGTCGATCGACGACCTCTCCGGCGGCGAACTCCAGCGCGTGGCAATCGCCGCCACGCTGGCTCGAGACACCGACTTCTACTTCCTCGACGAGGTCACGCCGTACCTCGACATCGGCCAGCGCGTCACCGCGGCGCGGCTGATCCGCGAACTCGCCGAGGAGGAAGACCGATCGATGCTCGTCGTCGAACACGACCTCGCGATCCTGGACCTGCTCGCCGATACCCTTCACGTCGCCTACGGTGAACCGGGCGCCTACGGTGTCGTCACGTCGCCGAAGTCCGTACGCAACGGGATCAACGAGTATCTGGCAGGCTACCTCGACAACGAGAACATGCGGATCCGCCCCGATCCAATCGAGTTCGAAGAACACGCCCCTCGCTCGAGCGTCCGCGGCGACACGCTCGTCGAGTACCCCGACCTCGAAAAGAGCTACGGCGACGGCGAGTTCAGTCTCGACGTCGAGGGCGGCGAGATCCGTCAGAACGAAGTGCTGGGGATCGTCGGCCCCAACGGGATCGGGAAGTCGACGTTCGCGAAACTGCTGACCGGAAATGTAGAGCCGGACAGCGTCGCCGGCTCGGCCGACGGAGCCGACCTGGATCTCGATCTCGAGATTTCGTACAAACCCCAGTACGTCACCATCGACCAGCATATGCGGGTCGACGCCTTCCTCTCGTCGATCACCGACCAGTTCGGTTCGTCGTACTGGAACACCGAGATCGCCCAACCGCTCCAACTCGAGCGCATCATGGAGCAGAACCTCTCGGATCTCTCCGGCGGCGAACGCCAGCGGGTCGCCATTGCGGCCTGCCTCTCCGACTCCGCCGATCTCTACTTGCTCGACGAACCCTCCGCCCACCTCGACGTCGAACAGCGGGTGCAGGCGACGAGCGCCATCCGTCGGTACGCCGAACAGCAGGATGCGACGGTTCTGGTCATCGACCACGACATCTACATGATCGACCTGCTCGCCGACCGGTTGATGGTCTTCGACGGCGAACCCGCCGTCCACGGCCGGGCTGGCACGCCACAGTCGATGCGCGAGGGCATGAACGAGTTCCTCGCGAACCTCGAGGTGACGTTCCGCCGGGACGAGCGCACCTCCCGACCGCGGATCAACAAACCCGACTCGCAACTCGACAAACAGCAAAAGAGCGAGGGCGAGTACTACTACGCGCCCTGATACGGTTTACTGTCAGTCGGTACCGCCGAACCCGCGACCCGTCTGCGGGTTCGCCGGCACATTGGTACAGCAATCCGTATGAGTTCTCCGTCCGGACCCGTCACTGCGGGCTGTTACCGTCTGCTCCCAGCGACGAACGAAAAGCCAAACAGCGCGAGCACCAGCGCTGTGAGTACCGTCACGATGATCGGAATCGAAATCGTGATGCCGCCGGTCGTTGCGACGATGGCACCGACCGCCGCCGCGATCGGGGCCAGCAGAATCAACAGGGTCCCCAAACCCTTGGCGATATCGCGGCCTCCCCCATCGTCCTCGTGCGCTCGACGCTCGAGCGGATCGACTAGCCGCCACTCCGGGCTCCGGCGTTCCTCGAGCTGATATCGGCCGCCCAGCGAGGAAAGAATCACGTCGCCGACCGCGTGGACCGTCGTCGTCTTCCAGTCGGGGGCGTCGTCTTCCGCGTTCGCCCCCGCATCGGTCCGCACCAGGGGAATCCCCTCGCCGACGATGTGGCTAATCGAGGTCGCGTCGTAGCCGACGTCCTCGACGATGCGAGCCAGGAGGAACTCCTCGGACCAGGGAATCGGTTTCTCGAGGACGAACTCCAGGACCTCGCCGTGGGGTAACGTGACTTCGAGGCGAACTCGCGTCTCGTCGAGCGACTCGAGGGCGCTGACTCTCCCCTCGACGTACCCCTCCGGCGTCGTCTCGAGGTCGATCCGGCCCAGTTCCTCCTCGAGTTCCCGGGTGGGCGAGTCGAACCCGTTGCCGTGGTCGTATCCGTCACGGTCGTCGCTCTCGGTGCGTTCACCGTTTCCGCGATACTCGTCGTTGCTGGCGTACTCGTGGGACGGCTCGCTCTCTCCGCCGTGCCCGTCGGATGCGGCGCGCTCGACGTACTCGTCGCGTTCGATCTCGATTTCGATCTCGTCGTCGGTATCAGTCATGGTTCGCCGTTCGGGTCGCCCGGTCGATCCTCTCGATCGGCTCCTCGGATAGCTACCGGTAGGCGTCGCTCACAGTAAGGTGTTGTTCTTCCGACAGCGTGATCGTCACGACGTGCGACCGATTCGTTGCTGGCCCCAGACGGACGGGAGCAGCGCGAACGGCGGCTGACGATCCGTCACCGTACTCTTCGCATGTTCGATCGGGAACGGTTAGGACGTGTGATACGGATTGCTGTAACGGTTTACCGGTGAAACCACAGACGGCTCGTGGTTTCGCCGGTACCGATTTACAGCAGACCGTATGAGTCGTGGAACCGATAGTAGTCGGTGAACATCATTGTTTTCGCTCGCGAATTCGCGGCCGGTACGGCCGGTGTGGCCGGTCGAGTGTGAGGTCGGACGCGCCCGCCAGCGCGACTAACCCACCGAAGGAGTGGCCGAACACCGTCGGATCGCCGTCGACGGCCTCGACGAGCGCCTCGAGGTCAGCCACCTCCCGCTCGAGTCCGTAGGTCTCACCGTCGCTGCTGTCCCCGCGACCCCGCCGATCGGGGACGACGAGGGTAAAATCGTCGGCGAGGGCAGGACGAAGCGTTTCCCAACTCCGTCGGGTCCCCGACCCTCCGTGGAGGAGAATCAGCGGCGGTCCGTTTCCGTGTCGTTCGTAGGCGATTTCGGTCCTGTCAGCTGAGGTGACTGTTTGCATCAGTATATACAGACATGGATAGTCACGAAATTAAAACAGTTCCTGCTTCGACGACCGGAGCGCATCCGCGGTGGATCGACGAGCGGACTGATACACTCGAGTCTGGACTCATCTAATCAACCGCTGACAGCTCCCACAGAGGTTCTCCTCTTTGATGTCGACTCCGCGAACCGTCGGCGAGAAGTTCATCACGCAGCGGTTGTTGTCGCAGTGTTCGAGCCCGAACGTGTGACCGATCTCGTGGACGATCTCTTTGCGCACCCGGTTTTCGAAGATCTCGCTCGCGCTCTTGTTCGAGAAGCCGCCGTCGCTCGAGGTCTGGAGCCGGTAGGTCGAGACGACGCTGCCGCTGCCGTCGAGATAGGCGAGTCCGAAAACGTAGTTTCGACGCCGATAGAAGAGATCGTGGGGCGTTATCGCGATGTTTTTCTCCCCGCTTCCGACGCGTTCGGCGAGTTGAATGAACGTCTCGGCCGAGTACTGATTTCGCCCCGAATCGTACGCGCCGTTGGGGACCGGCTGCGACTCGTTGACCGTGACGTCGCAGTCGTACACTGATCGCAGTGCCGAGGACGCCGCCCGCTTGACCTCCGCGGAGACGTTGCCGACCGGCACGATGTCGACGAGCATGGCAACAGCTATGCGTGCGGACGCTATAAACGTCCCGCCGTGTGCGACTCTCGCCGCCGGTTCGAATCGATGATCGAGTCCCTTCGCGAGTACGACCGCCTCGTCGAGGTGGGGATCGGCCGGCGGACCGACCTGGCGGCGGCGCTCGTAAACGACGGCGTTTCCGTGACCGCGACGGACGTCTACCGTCGCGAGGTTCCCGAGGGTGTCCGGTTCGTCCGCGACGATATCGTCGATCCCGACCCGTCGGTCTACGCGGACGCCGAGGCGATCTACGCGCGGAACCTGCCGCCCGAGTTGCATCGACCGGCGCTCGAGGTCGCCCGCGACGCCAACGCGGCGCTTCTGTTCACGACGCTCGGGGGCGACCAGCCTGCGATACCGGTCGAACGGAAGACAGTCCGTGAGGGGACGCTGTACGTCTCCCGAGTCGAGGGTCGATATTTCACCGGTTGACGTGATCGACGGCAATCCGGCCGCCTTTATTCTCCCCGCTCCCTCTACTCGAGTATGAACGCAGATGCCGTCGTCCTCGATATCGACGGAGTGCTCGTCGACGTCGCCGACTCCTACCGTCGGGCGATCCTCGAGTCGATCGAGTGCGTCCACGACCGGACGATCCGCCGCGAAGACATCCAGCAGTTCAAGGACGCGGGCGGGTTCAACAACGATTGGGAACTCACGTACGCCGCGGCCCTGTACGTGCTCGCGACGGGCGAGGGGTATCGCGACTCGATCGAGGCGTTCACCGACGGAATCGCCGCCGAGGGCGGCGGACTCGAGGCGGCCGAAACCGTCGTCCGGGACGCGATCGGTGCGCGGGCGACCCGCCGCGTCGAGGACCGCTGGGACCCCGATCGACTACGGGACGTCTTCCAGCAACTCTACCTCGGAGCGGAGCTCTACCGCGGACTCGAAGGCGGCGAACCCGATCTCGAGACGCGCGGGTTCATCCACGACGAGCCGGTGATCCTCGAGGCCGACACCCGCGACCGACTGCTCGAGGGGTACGACGTCGGCGTTCTGACCGGCCGGCCGGAAGCCGAAGCCGAGATCGCGCTCGATCGGGTCGGGCTCGACGACGCCGTCCCCGCCGAGCACCGGTTCACGATGGACGACTGGGAGGAGGGAAAACCCCATCCGAAGGCGCTGACGACGCTGGCGGAGCGCTTCGACACCGAAACCGTCGTCTTCGTCGGCGACACCTTGGACGACGTTCGGACGGCGACGAACGCGGCCGAAGTGGACCCCGACCGGACGTACCACGGCGTCGGCGTCCTGACCGGCGGGCTCACCGGCGATGCAGGGCGGCGCAAGTTCGACGACGAGGGAGCGACGGCCGTCCTCGCATCGATCAACGAGCTGCCCGACCGTCTCGTGAGGAACTGACGACACCGCCCGGCCGTTTTTTGCACGTCGCCCCCGTAGTACGTTCCCGTTCCGATGTCAGAGTTCACCCGCCGCGACGACCTCCCCGGTGAACCGACCTCGCCGTGGCTCGCAGACACGCTCGAGTCAGGCGAACCGAGCGAACGCGAACCCGACAAACGCAGAGGGGACGATTCCCGGGACGCGGCGCTCCTCGAGAGCGACCGTCCGATCGACGTCGCCGTCGTTGGCGCGGGGGTCGCCGGCCTCTCGACGGCAATCGAACTCCGCGAGCGCGGGCAGACGGTGGTCGTTCTCGAACGCGATCGAATCGCGACGGGCGTCACCGGCAAATCGACGGCGAAGCTGACCAGTCAGCACGGGTTGATCTACGATCACCTCCGCCGGGAGTTCGGACGCCGCCAGGCCAGTCAGTACGCGAGGATTCAGGAGGCAGCCATCGATACCGTCGAACAGCGGATCGACGACCTCGAGATCGACTGTGGGTTCGAACGCCACCCCGCCTACCTCTACAGCAACGAACCGGACGAGATGGAACGCGAGGCCGAGGCCGCTCGCGCGGCGGGTCTCTCCGCGACGTACGTGACGTCGGTTCCGCCGTTCGAGCGCGCCCAGGCGGGGGTTCGCTTCGACGACCAGGCGTGGTTTCACCCCCGGAAGTACCTCCTCGCGGTCGCCGACGAACTCGAGGCCGACGATGGCGCGGTGGTTCTCGAAGGGACTCGCGTAACCGACGTAACGCCGGGGTCGCCGCCCAGCGTCCGCCTCGAGTACGAGTCAGAACGCGAACGTGGGTCAACACGGGAGAGCGAGTCGGCACGGTCGACGCGCCTCTCGGCGCGACGCGTCGTCCTCGCGACTGGCTTCCCGATTCTCGATCGAGCGGGATACTTCGCTCGGATGCATCCCAAGCGTTCGTACGTACTGGGACTACGTCTCGACGGACGGCCGCCGGAGGGGATGTACTATCGGGCGGGTGAGAACTACCGCTCCGTCCGAATGCACCGAGACGACGACGGCGAACTCCTGCTGGTCGGCGGCGAGAACCACAAGACCGGGCAGGGCGGGTCGACGATCGAACGCTACCGTCGGCTTCTCCGGTGGGCGCGCGAGCGATTTCCCGTCGAGTCGGTCGACTACCGGTGGTCGACCCAGGACTACGAGTCGGCAGATCGGGTCCCGCTGGTCGGCCGCGCCGCCCCGGCGACCGAGAACGTGTTCGTCGCGACCGGCTTTCGTGGCTGGGGGATGACCAACGGCGTCGCCGCCGGACGTCTGCTGGCGG
Source organism: Natrialba swarupiae (assembly GCF_008245225.1). GTDB lineage: Archaea > Halobacteriota > Halobacteria > Halobacteriales > Natrialbaceae > Natrarchaeobius > Natrarchaeobius swarupiae. The sequence goes on along the minus strand of NZ_VTAW01000012.1, from coordinate 22,269 downwards.
ACCTCCTTACGGGTGACTCACCGCCGGAACGCGACCTGTTCGATCCGCTGCGTTTCACCCCCAAGGCCTCTCTGGGCACGACGCTCACCGAGAACGCAGACGCCGCGAGCGAGTTCGCGACCGACTGGCTCCAGACGCTGCTCGCACCCGACCGATCCGTACTCGAATCAGGCGAGGGAACGATCGTTCGCCGCGGTGGGAAGCCGATCGCCTGCGCCCGTGACGCCGACGGCGACCTCCACACGACGTCGGCCGTCTGCACTCACATGTACTGTTTGCTCGAGTGGAACGACGCGGAGTGTAGCTGGGACTGTCCGTGTCACGGCTCGCGGTTCAACCCCGACGGAGAGGTTCTTGAGGGGCCGGCAACCGAGGATCTCCCCTCGAGAGAGTAATCAGACGGTGTTGTTGCACCGACCGTATTCCACCGTCACCTATTTGTTTACATGAATGAATGTCGGTGGTAATACGGTGGCAACGGCCGTGACGAAGACCATCAGAACTCTCCGTACGACCGCGGGATCGATGCTCACCGAGATCGCCGCGGCGATCGGAACGTTCGTGGGGTTGGTCTGGCTGACCGCCAATGTCGTCCTCGCGGGCGTCCAGGGGACCGATCTGTCGCCGGCAACCGCCGGTATTCCGGAGGAACTCGTCTGGCTCGGTATTCTCGCAGTTGCTTCGCTGGGGACGATCTGGCTCGAGCGCGACGGCTATCGGCTGATTCGTGCAGATCCACACGGCGGCGGCAACTTCGCCTGGCTGTCCGTCTGTTATCTGCCGTGTACCTTTCTCCCCGTGGGATACGCGCTGTCACTCCTCCTCGAGATTCCCGGCGTCTTCGTCAACCTCTATCTCGTCGCCTGCGTGTTACTCGGCGGCTGGCTGGCGTTCTACGGCGGCCTCGATCGACTCGATCTGGAGCTCTCGTCGTTCGTGTGGACGTTTCTCGTCGTCGTCGGTATGGCTCTCGTCGTGTTCACCGCAGAGACGGTACTGACGGCGGTCGGCCCGCTCGAGTGGCTCACCGACACGTGGGTACTTGCGGATACGACTCTCGCCCTATTCGCCATCGCTGGGCAAGGTGTCGTCCTCTTCGTCGGATTCGTCTCAGTCCCTCGCGGTTCGGTTCCGTCCGTTCCACACCGATAGCGCCCGACTCGAGCGACCGATCGAGCGTGGTGGCACCTCCCGGTCTAGCACTAAAGGCGTCGTACGTGGAACGGCCACGCAATGACCGACGTAACTCTCGCCGACGTCGAACGAACTCTCGATCGAGCGACGGAACTCGAGGCCGAAAAAGCCATCTCTATACTGGAAACGGCACGAACGGACCTTCGCACCCTCGGAAGCGATCCCGATGTCGACGACGGTCGCCGCGAGGCACTCGAGAATCGACTCCAGCAGCGAATCAGGGAAATCGAGAACCGCGACGCCTACGACGGCGGACTCGGTGCAGCGATGAACCCGGACGAAGACGAGGCACCGTAGCGCCGGCACTGACTGACAGTCACTCGTATCACAGGGTCGACCGATGGCTTCGATATTTCCGGCGAGATCGGCCGTGCACCAACCCATTTATTCGGCTGCCGTCCCCATCGATTCGCATGCGAATTGCACTACTCGGTGGAACGGGTGACATCGGCGAAGGACTTGCACTCCGGTTTGCGCGTGATACGGACCACGAGATCCTGATCGGCTCTCGCGATCCCGAGAAAGCGCGTGACGCGGTCGAGAGCTACGAGGCGGAACTCGACGACCGCGGACACGAGCCGACGATCAAGGGGTTTGGAAACGAGATGGCGGCCGACAGGGCGGACATCGTGGTCCTCTCAGTCCCACCGTACTACGCAGGGGACACGGTCGAGGCGATCGAAGACGTTCTCGACGAGGAGACGATCCTGGTAACGCCTGCGGTCGGGATGAACGGTGACGAGGACGGGATGCACTACCACCCGCCGGGGGTCGGAAGCGTCAGCGAACTCGTCGCCCAGCGGGCTCCTGACGGCGTTCCGGTCGTCGGTGCCTACCACAACCTCGCGGCGGGCAAACTCGCCGACCTCGATGTCGAGTTCGATCTCGATACGCTGATCGTCGGCGACGACTCCGCCGCCAACGAGACGATCCGCACGCTCACGAACGAAATCGACGGATTGCGAGCCCTCGAGGCGGGGCCACTCGCGAACGCCGCCGAAGTCGAGAGCGTCACACCGCTGGTGATCAACATTGCCACGTACAACGACGAGATGCACGACGTCGGCGTCAAGTGGATATAAATCAGTCAGGAGGCCGGATTACGCACCTGCGGACTCGAGGGCGTCCTCTAAGTCCTCGCGCTGGGTAACTCCGACGAAGCGCTCGACGATGCCGTCGTCGTTTTCGATGACGAGCGTCGGGAGCGAGCGAACCTGATACTCGTTTGCAACATCCTGTTGTTCGTCGACGTTTACCTTCTCGACTTCGAATCGGCCATCCCAGTCGTCCTCGAGTTCTTCGAGGATCGGGTCTTGGGTCTTACAGGGGCCACACCAGTCGGCGTAGAAGTCCTTGAGCGTGACAGTCATACAGTTCATCGACAGTTACCCCGCGCCGCGCATAAGGGTTTCCCACTCGCGCAAACGGCGTGGCGAACCGACGCGAGAGCGAGCGAACGTCGAAAGGTTTAGTTCACCCCACCCAGAAAGACTGGGTATGGACAGAGGACAGAACACCGGTGGGCTGATGTCCAGTGCCGGGCTCGTCCGGTACTTTGACTCCGAGGACTCGAACGCGATTCTCATCAACCCGAAGACGGTCATCGCGACCGGCGTCATGGTCGGCGTACTCGTACAGCTGTTGACGTTCGTCTCCTGACCCCACCGTCCCTTCGAGTTCGTATCGAACCGTCTCGAGTCGCGACGCCGTGACGCGGCCTTTTTCATGACTCTTCCCGTAGACGCCCGTATGTCACTCGTCGCGGGCGTCGTCGCGGTCCAGGGCGACGTCGAAGAACACGCTAGCGCCATCGAACGAACGGCCGAATCCCGCGGCTACGAGGTCGACGTTCGCGAGATTCGGGAGTCGGGGATCGTCCCGGCGTGTGACCTGCTCGCGATGCCCGGCGGTGAGTCGACGACGATCTCGAGGCTGGTCCACAGTGAGGGGATCGCCCCCGAGATCGTCGCTCACGTCGAAGCGGGCAAACCCCTGCTTGCGACCTGCGCCGGGTTGATCGTCGCCTCGAGGGACGCGGCTGACGACCGCGTCGACGAACTCGAGTTGATCGACGTCACCGTCGAGCGAAACGCCTTCGGTCGACAGAAAGACAGCTTCGAAGCCCCCCTGTCGGTCGACGGACTCGCCGACGAGGACCCCTATCCTGCAGTGTTTATCCGTGCACCGGCTATCGAAGCGGTCGGCAGTGCCGACGTGCTCGCCTCCTGGGACGGGCGGCCGGTCGCGGTCCGCGACGGTCCCGTCGTCGCGACCGCGTTTCATCCCGAGTTGACTCCCGACAGCCGGGTTCACGGGTTGGCCTTTTTCGACAACGAGGCTGCGTTCGTACCGTCGCTCGAAAACACCGTCAGGTAACGGACGCCGTTCGTGATCGGAGTCGTGTCCGGAACCGTGACGTATACGGCATAAATTAACTCCATTCCGAAATACAGTACCTTTAATACGGCCCGTATCGATGGTTCTTCCATGCCAGCGATCGACGTCTCCGAAACCATGGCCCGCAAGCTTGATGACCTCTCGAGCAACGAGGACGCCGAAGACGTGCTGTGGAAAGCGATGTATCTCTACGAGCGATCCGAGTACCCCGCCGAGTAGACGGTCCGTCGTGGCTGTGGTCGTCCAGTCGCTTACACCGGTTCTCGGAGGGCACAGTGTTGATCGAGCCCACACTGCAGCTATCGTCCTCACAACCCGGCACGTCTCCGGTCGCGGCCGGCCCTGGCATGCATTCGCGACCGGACCTGTTTTGCCCCTCGCACGCGAGTGAGAGAACATGCACGCATCTATCGACGCGGTTCGCGTCGCGGGGACCCCTCAAGGACCGGTTCCAGTGGTCGTCCTCGCCGTCGACGACGAGGAGGACGTGATCCCCATCTTCATCGGCTTCGACGAGGCGACCAGCATCGCTCGCGGGCTCGAGGCCGAGGATATCGGGCGACCGCTGACCCACGATTTGTTACTCGACGTGATCGAAGAGTTGGGCAGCCGGATCGACCGCGTCGTCGTCAGCGAGATCGAAGCGCGCGCGGACGGTCGCGGCGGCACCTACATCGCGGATCTACACGTCAAGACTCCTCGAGAGGAGGTCGTCATCGACGCCCGGCCCAGCGACTCGCTCGCTCTGGCCGCCCGGACGAACGCCACCATCGAGGTCACCGAGGACGTCTTCGAGGACGGCCGAGACGACAGCGAGAAGTTCGACGAATTAAAAGATATCCGCACCGTTGCCGGTGAACGATAGATGGACGACGTACTCGAGGAGCTGTTCGACGTCATCGAGGACCGAAAGGAAACGCTACCTGAGGGATCGTACACCGCCTCGCTGTTTACCCACGAGAAAGGCGAGAACGCGGTGCTCGAGAAACTCGGCGAGGAGACGACGGAACTCGTGTTGGCGGCGAAAGACGACGACCGCGACGAAGTCGCCTACGAGGCCGCCGACATCGTCTATCACCTGCTGGTCTTGCTCTCGATGAAGGAGATGGAGCTGTCGGATCTCGAGGCCGAACTCGAGGCGCGCCGGTAACACCGTCGCTTTCGCCACCCGATCACCGTCCGAAGCCATCGAATTGTCCAAAGCCGTCACACCGCCCGAAGCTATCACACCATCCACAGCCGTCGGCTTTCCCGTTTCTCGGTCCCGCTCGTCCGCTGTCTGGTGACCGCAAATGGCCCGCGGCGGCGCGGCGACCGGGGGTGAGCCGCGCCGCGACTCGCGAGGGACGAGCGAACGGCGTGAGCGAGTCGGTTGGGGAGGACGTGGCCACTCCCCGTTGCCAGGAACCGCGTACTCGTTTCGAGACCACTATCGATTGCCCGCCGGATTGCCGACCGACACGCCGACGAAGCCCCGCTGAATCGGATTGTCGAACTCGAGGTCGCCACCGGTTCGTCGATCGAACGAAAACCGATCGGGTCGGGTCCCACTCAGAACGTCGAGACGGCGAGCACCGGCACGACGACGATCGCTACGTTGTACAGTCCGTGACACAGCGCCGGGACGGCGAGGTTCCCGCTTCGCTCGTACACCCAGCCCCAGACGATCGAGACGACGACGAGCGGGAGCAACGAGACGGCGACTGCGACGGGATCGGCGCTCGCGTAGACGGGGAGGTGGACGGCGGCGAACAGAATCGAGACGGCGACGATCGCTCCGCCCGCGGAGATCGCCTCGGTCAGGCGCTTCTGGAGGACGTTTCGGAACAGGAACTCCTCGACCGGCGCGTTGACCAGCAGGATGAGCGCGGCGAGCAGGAGAGCGAACGCCGGTCCAGCGGTCCCGACTTCCTCGGCGATCGCGTGTGAGACGACCGGCAACTCGAAGAGCCAAACCGCGGTCGCGAACGCACCGTAGGCGGCGAGCGACGTGACGAGGCCGACGGCGAGATACCGACCGTCCCGGCCGTCCGGAACCGCGACGTCTAGGTACCCCCACGATCGGCCGGTCGCGTACAGGTAGACGACGCCGACCAGCGCCCAACCGGCGAAGCCGGCGACGAACGTCGCGATGAACTGGACGGGTCCCGACAACGGTAGCTGCGTCGCCATACCGATCTCGAGGGAAAGCGAGAGGGCGAGTCCGAGCAATCCGAGCCCCGTCACGAGTTCTAGCGCATAGACGGGATCCGGTTTCTGGGGCCGGCCGTACCCCGCGATACCGCTGACGGCGAACCGGTAGCCCGCATCGGCGACGATCAGCGAACAGAGCGCGACCGCGGCGAGCCCGCCAACTCGAGCGGCCGGCGCGAGATCGCCGATCAGGAGGAACGCACCGCCAGCGGCCAGCGCCGTGGTCACGGCACCGTGGACGAGTATCGCGAGCGTCTCGGGGGGTCTGACTTCGAACTTCTCGAGGACCGTCCCGGGTTCGGATCTGGGGAGGAGCGTTCCGACGCCGACGGCGAAACACGCGCTCACCGGAACCATCGCGGCCAGAAATCCGCCGACTAACGTCGCCTCGAGACCGCCGAGTTCGTTGATGGTCGACAACGCTGTTCCTCCGAGGACGAGCGGAAGTCCGATCGCGGTTCCGACGAGAATTCGCGCGCGAACGAACGTCTCCGGCGAGTACTCCGCGAGGACGAGCTGGCCGAGCATCGATCCCTCGTCACCGATCGGGTTCAGGCCGACAGCGCCACCCGCGAGCCAGATGCCAAGCAGGACCAGCGACGCGCCGACCGCGGTCGCCAGGAGGGACGAATCCGCGACACCCAGCGAGACGACGACGTATCCGGCACCGACGAGGTAGTAGACGACGTGAAGCGACCGGTCCGGCGTCCGAATCGCCCGATGAACAACGCCGTCGGCGACGTAGCCCGTGGGAATCTCGAGCCACGGCCACTCTCGACGGTCCCCGACGTCCGTTCCGGTTTGTCGCTCGTCACCGGTCGACGCGGCGGCCGAATCCGTCGAATCGCCGTGGGATTCGACCCGCCACAGGCGGGGCGTGATCGCGATCGTTCCCCGAACGGCGAGGGGGATCGCCGCGACGACGAGCGCCCCGCTCGCAAGCGCCAGGTACCCGATTCCCTCGAGCATCGGCGTCCCGACGAAGAAGAAATCGGCGTAGTAGCCGATCGCCAGCGGCGGCGGCCCCTCGGGTGCGAGCTCCGCAGGCGAGGTCTCACCGAGGTCGAACGACGCGCCCGTTTGTCCCGCGATCGCACCACCGGCGACGAACAGCAAAAATACGCCGACGGAGGCGACGCCGCTCAGCGCGGACTGTGCCGAACTCGAGAGCGGGATGTGGCGTAAGCCGAGTCTGGCACCCAGTCCGACGACGTAGCCGACCAGCGTGGCCGCAAGCGTTACCAGCACCGCCGCCACGGTCGCGACGGCGACGAGCGTCGGCGAACCGACGCCGACGCCAAAGACCAGGACGAGAACCGCGGTCGGGCCGAGGAGATACCACCCCGATTCGCGAAGATCCGCGAGCAGGAGGCCGAGAACGAGGTCGCGATCGCGGACCGTCGTGAGCAACAGCTCACACGCTTCGAACCCGAGTAACCGTTTACCCGCCTCGTTCGCGCCAGCGAGGACGTAGAGACCGATGACGACCGGCACGTACCACCGTGTGAGCGTCAACAACCCGTCCATGCCACCGTCCCCGACCGAGGTACCGAATCGGTACGCACCCCACACCATCGCCCCGAAAACCGGGAGCATGAGCGCGAGCGCGACGTATGCCACCGCCTTCTTTCGACGGGTCGACGTGTGTCGATGGTCGAAGCGACGGCGCTCCGCGCGGGAAACCGCGAGGATCACCGACAGCGACGACGCGGCCTGCCGTTTCTCGGGTGCACGACCGTCGTCGGCTCCGCTATCCGACTCGGTTCCGTGTGCTTCGCTCGACTCCGAGTCCCGGTTATCCGTCATCCACCTCCACCCCCGCTCGCGTCGCGTCGTCGGTGAGGTACCCCCCGTCGTCGGTGACCTCGAGGAACACCTGCTCGAGCGAGCCGTCGCCGTCGTCCGTCGCACGGGCTTTCAGCTCTGCAGGTGATCCCTCGGCGACGAGCGTCCCCTCGTGAAGCACGCCGACGGTGTCGGCGAGTTCCTCGACGACCGGGAGGATGTGCGTCGAGAGAAAGACCGTCGTCCCATCCACCGAGAGGTCGGCGATCAGATCGACGACCTCGCGTGCTGCCCGTGGATCGAGTCCGTTGGTCGGCTCGTCGAGAAAGAGGACGGACGGCTCGTGAAGCACCGACTGGACCAGTCCGACCTTCTGGCACATCCCCTGGGAGTAGCCGTCGATCTGGCGGTCAGCGTCGGCGGCGAGGCCCACCCGCTCGAGCAGGCGGTCGATCCGGTCGGACACGTCGTCGAGACCGCGAAGCGTCGCGACGTACTCGAGTTGTTCGCGGGCGCTGAAGGCGTCGTACACCGGCGGATCGTCCGGTAGATAGCCGATCTGAGGTTTGATCGCGTCGCGTTCGGCAGTCGAGTGTCCAGCGACCGACGCTCGGCCGGCAGTCGGCGTCGACAGTGTGGTGAGCATCTCCATGGTCGTCGTCTTGCCGGCCCCGTTCGGGCCGAGGAATCCGTACACCTCGCCTTTTTCCACTCGAAGGTCGAGCCCGTCGACTGCGACCACGTCACCGTAGCGCTTGGTGAGACTTTCCGTGACGATCATCGTTACCTCACCTCGACGAATCCCGTCGCACACGCCGAAGATCCTGTTACCGACTCGTCGATATCCATCGTACTCGCCACCACCGCGCTGCTGGTAAAAGATTTTTGGACCGACACGTAATCCAACATATTTGTATGCCGGCGGAACGAAACGAATGCTCGTGTCGATTCGATCCCCGCCCATCGGACGCTGCTCTCCAGAGAGGACCTGGACGGTGGCGCCCCCTCCCGGGGCTGTGCGTCGGAGAGATTGCGCGCCGGCCGATGGATCGAACTGCCCCACACGACGGAGTTTGGACCACCGGTGCAGGCCGGAAACGCCGCCGGCGAACTGCCGCGTTCTCTCGGTGTGCAACCGCGTGGACACATTCATGATCAGGTAGCCCACACAGCCGATACCGACGACCGATCGAGGTTCGACCCGATCGGTCCCGCGATTGAGGACACCAATGGCCCCCGACGATCCGCCCGACGAGCCGACGACCGGCACCGACTACCGGCAGGTCTCGTTCGTCGTCCTCGCGGCGGTTGCCGTCGTCGTCGCGGCGTTTTTCGCGCCGGCGATCGGCGGCCAGGGGGAGTCCGAGTTCGGCGAGCCAGTAGACGAATCCGACGACGCCTTCGACTGGCTCGAGTTGCTCGCGTTGCTCGATCTGTTCACCGAGCCCGAACCGGCCCAGGCACAGTGTACGATCTGGTTGAGCGACGAACCGGTTCCGGGAACCGAGGTGACGGCGACGGTCCACTACGAGGACGAAGAGCTCGCCGACGCACCGGTGTGGTTCAACGACCGCCACGTCGGCCAGACGGACGAACAAGGACAGGTGACTGGAACGGTTCCGTACGAACGGGAGCTGCTGATCCGGGTCGGCGCCGGCGAGGACGGCGAGTGTCGCGCCGGCCAGACGACCGCCTCGCGCTCGCCCACCGTGACCGACGTCGACGTTCCCCACCCCATCGTCTCGTCTACACCCGACACTACGTCTTCGGTCGACGACGTCTCGTCCGTCGATTTCGGATCCCTCCACACCGCCGATACCGCTCGAGCACAGATCGAGGGGAACGCGACGGCCGAGTACGAGATCGACGGCTTCGTGATGCTCGATCTTCAGGACGATCCGTATCCCGGCGAGGAGGTCACCGTCGAGGCCAGCATCCAGGGAGTGCCGATGCGGTCGGCCGACGTCGCCGTCGACGGCGAGTCGATCGGCGAAACCGACGACGACGGAACGGTCGACCTGACGATCCCGGACGACGGCTCCGACCGACTCTCGCTTACCGTCGCCCGCGGCGAGTTCGAACGGACGGCGACGCTTCGTATCCTCCTGCTCGAGGCGCAGTTCGTCGCCGATGGGATCGCGCCGATCCCCGGCAGCGATGGCGCCGTCCAGGCGGAGATCGCGGACGAGCCGGTCGAGGACGCCGACGTCGCCGTCGACGGCGAGCCCCACGGGGAGACCGACGAGAACGGAACGGTACCCCTCTCGCTGCCGTTGGACCCGACCGAACCCGTCACGGTCGATACCGGCGACCAGACCGCGACGACCACGTTCGTGGACAGCTACGGCGGGCCGCTCGTCGCCCTGACCGTGCTCGTCTTCGGCGGAGTTGCGGCCGGCTATCGGACTCACGGATCTCGCGGCTCGATCGCCGTTCTCGCCGGAGTCGCGGCCGTGATGGCAGTTCTCATCGCAGAGGCGTTTTACGGCACCATTGGTGGGCTGGTCACACTCGTCACCGTCGCGGTGATCGCGCTCGCACTCGCGGCGCATCGATCCGACCGACGCGTCAGGCCGTCTCTCCCCTCGGCGCCGTCGGTTCGCGGCGGAATCACCGACTGGGTCGTCGCCCGGACGCTGGCGATCGTAGCCGCCCTCGAGTCGCTGCTCGCGTGGCTCCGGTCGCTGGTCACGGCGGTCCGTCTCCGCATCGCGTCGCTGCCACGCTCGGTGACCGGTCTCGCACGCGCGCTCGGTCGATGGCTCGCGGCGCTTCCCGGACGAGCGGTCGAAGCAACCCGACGTGCCATCGCGGCCACGCCCCGCCCCGGCGTCAGAACGGTCGTCGCCGTCGCCGCCGGGGCGACCCTCGTGGCCGCCAGCTACGTCGAGTTCGGCGAGCGAGTCGCCGCGGTCGTCGCGACGGTGTTCGTGTGTCTCGCCGTCGTCTATCGGTTCGTCGGCCGCGACGGCGCGGACTCGAGCGAGGCGGCAGACGCCCCCAGCGAAGCCGGCCCCATCCGCAGCGAAGCCGACACCGCGGACGATCGCACGTTCCGCGAGATCTGGCGGGCGTTCGCCCGGGACGTCGCGCCCCGTCGCTGGCGGACGCGAACGCCTGGTGAGATCCGTCGGCGGGCTCTCGAGGAGGGGTATCCACGCGAACCGGTCGCCGAGTTGACGACGCTGTTCCTCGAGGTCGAGTACGGCGATCGAGCCCGATCGGAGACGGTCCGCCGGCGTGGGGCCGACGCCTACGACGAAATCGTCGACGCGAGGGCGGCCGAGGTCTCGACCGAACGCGACGACGGGGACGCAGCCGCCGTCGACACCACCAGCCCGGAGAGCGCGTCGCTCGAGGGGGACGAACGCGGGGGCCAACGGGTGATCGAGTCGTGACGAGCGCTCGCCGCGCGGGGGTCGCGCTCCTCGGCCTCGCGTTCGTCGTCGGCGGTGTCGCCCTCGGAATCGCCGGCGCGTCGGGGGGCGGACAGTCCGTCCTGACCGGCTTCGCCGTCCTGATCGTCCTCCTCGCAGTCGCCGTCGCTGGCTGGAAAGTCTGGGGTGCACTCGAGCCCGACGGGTCGGCGCCGCCGGTTCCCTGGGCGGACGACGAGCCCTTCGCCAATCCGGCACCCGAACGGACGATCCGAGAGCCACCCCTATCGAGTGACGGCCTCACGGCCGTCGTCGAAGAGGCGGGAGCCACCGCCCGGAAGAGCGGAACCGTCGACGACGGTCTCGATGTCCTCCGACCGGTGCTTCGCGAGGCACTCGTCGACGCGCTGGTCCAGGGCGGAGTCGTGAGGGCCGACGCAGAGGCGGCGGTTTCGGACGGCTCGTGGACCGACGACGACGTCGCCGCGAGCGTCCTCGAGGAGACGATTTCCGGTCCCGACCGGTCGTTTCGGAAACGGGTGTACGCCTGGCTGTTTCCCGAACGCGTCGTCCGTCGACTCGCGAGGCGGTCGATGGGCGCCGTCGCGGACGCCGCCGACGAGGCGCTCCCGACGGTTCCGGGCCAGACCGCGCCCCGGACCGTTCCCGTTGTCCAGCCGCGTCTCGAGGAGTTGACGCGCGGTGCCGACGGGCGACTCGAACGGGCCGTGGATCCGGACGCGGTCGCTCGAGGGCCGCGGCCGCCGGGGGATGGGCCGGTCGATGCGGACTCGAACCCGAACGACGTGGACTCGATTTCAAGCAAGACGGACTCGAGCCCCGACGAGACGGACGCGAACGCCGGCGCTGTGGACGGAGTCAGAGCCGCCCCGGCGGAGTCCGACGGAGTCGGAGACGGGGAGGTGAATCGGCCGTGACGTGGAGACAGCACCGCTGGCGCGGCGCCGTCGCGGCGACGATTCTCCTCGTCGCGCTCGGGGTCGCTCGCGGGAACGGCGCCGTGTTACTCGGCGCGGTCGTTCCGCTGCTATACGTCGCTTACGGCGCGCTCTCGCGGGCGAGCGCTCCGGAGGACCTCGTCGTCCGGCGAACGATCAGCCCGACGCCCGCACCGCCGGGTCGTCCCGTCACCGTCTCGCTCGAGGTCGAAAACGACGGCGAGCGGACGCTGACGGACGTTCGCGTCGCGGACGCGGTGCCGGCGGATCTCGCCGTCACCGGCGGATCGCCGCGAGGAAGCGGGACGCTCGAGCCGGGTGATCGGATCGTCCTCGAGTACGCGGTGGTCGCCCGTCGCGGCGAGTACGAGTTCGACCCGCCCCAGGTCAGGGTTCGCGGTCTCGGCGCTGGCGCGGTGGTCACGACCGAACCCGCAGTCGACGGTGACAGTTCGCTCGCCTGTCGACTCGACGCCGACGCCCCGCCGCTCGAGCAGATCGGGACCGGACGAATCGGTCAGCTGACGACCGATCGGCCCGGTGAGGGGCTCACCTTCCACTCGACCCGGGAGTACCGCCCCGACGATCCCGCGGATCGGATCGACTGGCGACACTACGCCAAACGCGGCTCGCTCGCGACGGTCAACTACGAACGGCAGGTCGCCGCGACCGTCGTGTTGGTCGTCGACGCACGCGAACCGAACCGTGTCGTCGCCGGCCCGGGTCGACCCACCGCCGTCGAACTGTCGGCGTACGCCGCGACGCGCGCGCTGACCGACCTGCTTGCCCACGGTCACGACGTCGGCGTCGCCGCCATCGGTCTCTCCGGCCCCGGTCCGGCGGGTCTCCACTGGCTCGAGCCCGCCAGTGGCTCCGAACAACGCGCCCGCGGCCTCGAGATCTTCCGGGACGCGACCGGCGTCCACGACGAACGCGACCCAGAACAGTCGTCAGAGTGGTCGGCCGCGGGAACCTCGAACTGGGAGCGACGGGATCGAGCGGAGCGGGCAGGCGGGGACGATCGAGCGGAACGGACGAATGGACGCGATCGAACGGAACAGGCGCACAGACGAAATCGAGCAGAACAGGGGCACGGGCGAATGGAACGGACCGCAGGAGCCGCCGACGTCGACGACCGCCGGGCGGACGAACAGATCCGCAAGCTGATCGAACTCGCGCCCGCGGGGGCACAGGTAGCGTTGTTCTCCCCGTTGCTCGACGATCGGCCCGTCGAAGCGGTCGAGACCTGGCGTGGCGGGGGACTCCCGTCGATCGTCCTCTCGCCCGACGTCGTCCCGGAGAACACCGTCAGCGGACAGTACGCACAGATTCGACGACGAACCCGCCTCGCCCGCTGTCAGTCCGTCGGAACACGCGCCGTCGACTGGCGACGCGGCACGCCGTTACCGCTGATCATCGAGTACGCCTTCAGCGCGAACGCGCGACTCTCGAGTGGGCGACTCGGCGCGAACGCGGGCTCCGGGGGGCGACCTGGCGACGACGAGTCGGTCGATCCGTGGGAAACCGATGGCGACGGCTCCGACGCGTCCGCTCGAGTCGCTGCCGGTGCCGAGACGACTGGGAGTGACGCCGGGTCGATGCCGGAAGACGAAGCGGTCGGTCCGGCGACCGAACGCGCCGAGACGGGGGGTGAGGACTGATGTCCCTCGCCGGTCCCCGCCTCGATCGTCCGTCGGCGATCGGCGACGAGGGCCGACCCAGGGCGATCAGCCTCTGGATCGCCACCCTCGTCATCGTCGCGATCACCGTCGCCGTCGGGGCCGCTCTCGGCGAGCCGACGCTCGTGACGCTGCCGGCGACGTTCGCCGGCCTGGCCGTGGCCGGAATCGCCCTGCTCGATCGAACCAGCTTCGTCCAGCTGTTCGTCGGCCACACGCTGATCGTGACGTTCGGCTCGGTGTTCGCGTTACTGGTCCTCGCCGCGCCGCTACTCGGCGGCCCGGGAATCGCACTCGCCGGCTTTACTGTCGCGCTGTTCGGGATCGCGATGGCCTGGGCCGACGTCGGCGGCGACGGGACGAAACGCGCCGTCGCTAGCTGTTTCGTGACGTACGCGGCGGTGCTCAGTTCGTCCGTGTTTCTCCTGGTGGTGACCGCGTTCGGCGTCCTCGGCTGGGCGATCGTCGTCGTCGTGACCGAGACGTCCTCGATCGGAGGCTCGGTCGTCGGCTTCGCTCTCGTCGTGGTCGGTGCCGGCTGTTCGGCGCTGATCGCCCTCTGGGTGCTCCCGATCCGACAGCTGACCCCGCGCAGTCGCCGCGACCGCGTCGAGAGCGCGCTCTCGAGCGCTCGGTGGCGAATCGGGATCGGAACGATCGCCACGTTCGGCGTCCTTATCGCGGTGGCGATCGCGTCCATCTTCGATCTTCTCGGCCCGGGTGTGAGCGGCGTCCCGATACTCGAGTCGCTCCTCGTCGGCCTCTCCGCACCGTTCGTCGTCTGGCCGATCGTCGGGCTGTCACTTCTCGCGCTGTTCGCAAGCGCCGTGGCGGTCACGCTTCGCCTGCTCACTCGACGGTTCGGGACGAGCGCGGTCCGCTGGAGCAGCGCCGTCGTCGTCGGCGTCTCGCTGGTCGCCTTCGTGGTCGGGATGGCGATCATCGTAATCCTGGGAATGACTTACTTCAACCTGATCGGTGCGGCCATGGCCGCCAACGCGGCGTCGATCGTCGTCGTCATCCTCGTGGCCGGACCGCCGGCATTCCTGATCGTCGTCGGGCTGGTGCTCGTCGGCGTCTTGCTCCGGATCGTTCCCGATCGCGCGGGCGGACCGGCGCTCGCCGCGGTCGGCCTCGTCGTCGCCGCGATCGGCTTCGGCTCGCTCAGTCCGGTCCTGGTCTTCGTCTGTCTGGCTGGAGCAGCGGTCGTCTGGGACGTTTCGACGTTCGGCCTGGGGCTGACCGCCGAACTCGGCCACCTTCCCGATACCCGTCGAACCGAACTGTTCCACGGCGTGCTCTCGGTCGGCGTCGGCGTCGTCGCCGTCCTCGTCGCGGTCGCCCTCGAGTGGGTTCGAACCGACGTCTTCGGCGGCGTCGTCGCGATGGGGGCGGTCGTCGCGATCGGCTTCGGCGCGTTGATCCTTCTGACCCCGCTTCGCGGCTAGCTATCCGTCGTGGTGTCCGTCAGTGCGGGCACAGCCGTCCTACGGGTCGCGGGTGCGCCGGGAGATCGGGCCAGCAATCCGTATCACGCCACGTCTCTCGAGGACGAAAGGCAAGGAGACGGAGAAGATGGCAACGAAGCGAGGGTTCATGATGGCTCGGCGTAATGATCAGGTATGAACGAGACGAACGTAACCCCCGACGAGGCCGCGGCGGCCGTTCGGACGATCCTCGAGCGCATCGAGGAGGCTGCCGTCGTCGATCGCCGGATGCTGTTCGCCATGCTCTCCGCCGTCCTCGCCCGCGGTCACGTCCTCCTCGAAGACGTCCCCGGGACGGGAAAGACCGTCACCGCCCGCGTCATCGCCGAGGCGATGGGCCTCGAGTTCACCCGCATCCAGTTTACCCCCGATCTATTACCCTCAGACGTCACCGGCTCGACCGTCTACGACGAACACGCCGGCGAGTTCGAGTTCGCCAAGGGTCCGGTGTTCGCGAACGTCGTCCTGGCCGACGAGATCAATCGCGCACCGCCGAAGACCCAGGCCGCCTTGCTCGAGGCCATGGAGGAACGCCAGGTCAGCATCGACGGAACGACCTACGATCTCCCGCGGCCGTTTATCGTCATCGCGACCCAGAACCCGATCGAACAGGAGGGAACGTTCCGCCTCCCCGAGGCCCAGCGTGACCGCTTTAGCGTCAAGACCTCCTTTGGCTACCCCGATTTCGACGGCGAGATGGGACTGCTCGAGCGCCGCGCGAACCGGCGGACGCTGTCGCCGAGCGTCGATCCGGCGGTGACGCCGAACTCGGTTCGCGTCCTGCAGATGCTGGCCGAGGAAGTCGACGTCGACGAGAAGATCCGCGAGTACATCGTCGAACTCGCACGCGCGACCAGACGCGACGGGCGAGCCGAGATCGGCGTCTCGCCGCGGGGCGTCCAGCGGGTGTTCGAGGCGGCTCGCGCGGCCGCGATCATCGACGGCCGCTCGTTCGTCACGCCCGACGACGTCAAGCGACTCGCCCAGCCGACGATGGCCCACCGGGTCGTGCTCACCACCGAGGCGACCGTCGAAGGCGTCGACGGGACCGACGTCGTTCGGTACGCACTCGAGACGGTCGACGTTCCGGCGGTCGCACCGGACGAAGACGAATCCGACGGCGGCCCCGAATCGACGGACGCGGACGAACCGGCGGACGCAGACGAATCGCCGACCGAGCGACAGGCACCGGACGGGTCCGAAGCCGACCAAGAAATTGCCGGGACAGACGGTCGCTCACGGGGGGCCGAGCCCGCGCCGAGTCGGTCCGCGGAGCCAGCGCCCGCCGACGGCTCGCCGGCGTCCGACCGCGACGACGCGTAAACTCGAGGCGAAACGGGACCCCTCACTCGGCATACCGTCCCCAACAGACTCCTTGCATTCGCTCCCTCCAGGTTGATGCGGCCGTTCGGCGAAGCCCGAGTCGATGGCGCTCCAACGGATCGACCACGCCGACGACCACATGCAGGAGTGTATCGACAACTGTCTCGAGGCCGCCCAGGTTTGTGAGTGGTGTGCCGACGCCTGCCTCGACGAGGGCGAGGAGATGGCCCGATGCGTTCGGCTCTGTCGGGACGTCGCCGACGTCACGACGCTTCACGCCCGCTGGATGGCGCGCAACTCGGGCTACCACCGCGACCTCGCGGAACTCTGTGCGGACCTCTGTGAGGAGTGTCTCGAGGAGTGTGAACAACACGACCACGAGCACTGTCAGGCGTGTGCGGAGATCCTCCCCGACTGCGCCGAGAGTTGTCGAGAGATGGCGTCGACCTGAGCGACCGATGTCCACGTCACTTCCCGGAACCGCCGACCGAGTGCCCGAGAGTACGTCTCAGACAGTCAACGAACGCATCAGGCGAAAACTGGGCGAGCGGGTTCAGTACTACGCCGAACACACCGACGAGATCGACGACCGGCTGGCGGAACTCGAGCGCGAGTGGGACGTCGAGCGGACGCTCGAGGCGAACGCCGCCGGACTCACGCTCGTCTCTCTCGGGCTCGCCGCGACGGTCGATCGGCGATTCCTCGCGATGCCCGCCGTGATCGCGGCGTTTCTCCTCCAGCACGCGCTTCAGGGGTGGTGCCCGCCGGTCCCCGTCTTCCGCCGGATGGGTGTGCGAACACAGCGCGAAATCGACGCGGAACGACGCGTGCTCGAGGAAATCCAGCGATCGCAGTGACTGGTCGGAGCGTCGAGGTCACCGCTCGTCGACGGGCGTCCAGATCCGATCCCGCGCTCCGCCGTAGCGCGAGACCGGCCGACCCAGCCGGTCGTCCTCGAGTTGCTCGAGGCAGTGGTTACACCAGCCGCCGACTCTCGAGACGGCGAACGTCGGGGTAAACGTGTGTGTCAGCCCTCGAGTGACGTGTGTCACACCTCTCCTCGGAAGCCCTGCTGGTTCTCGATTCCGGTTCCAACAGCGAAACGTAATTTTGACTACTCTGAAATGCTCGAACTCGAATATTCGATGGGCTATTTAGATTCGGTGCGTCGAGAATTGGCCGGGTTGTGGTCCGGCGGTAAGGGGAAGTCGCTGATTGCCATCGCGGTGGCGTGGGGCTTGTTGGTCGGGACGCGAATGATCTACCCGCCCCTGCTGCCCTACTTTAGCGACGATTTCGGGCTTACCCTGACAACCGCCGGATTGCTCGTGAGCATTATCTGGCTTGCCCAGTCGATCGGACAGGTACCAGGCGGGATTCTCGCAGATCGGTACAGCGAGCGGAAGATCCTGACGGCGAGCGTGTCGGTCACCGTTGTCGGACTGGCCGTCGTGGTTTCCGCGCCGTCGGCGCTCGTCCTGTTCGCCGCGACCGCGGTGGTCGGATTCGGGCTATCACAGTACCCGGTCGCGCGTATGACGATGCTGTCGGATCTCTATCCCAGTCGACTCGGCCGGGCGCTGGGCATGACGATGGCGTCTGCTGACCTCGGGCAAACAGTGCTTCCACCCATCGCGAGCGTTCTCGCGGTCGTGGTCGGCTGGCAGTTTGGCCTCGGGTACGTTCTCCCGTTCCTCTGTCTCAGCGTGGTCGGCCTCTGGTGGACGCTGCCGAAATCCGAGCCAGAAGACGACGGCACTGCGGAGTCCAACGCGAGTATCAGAGAAGTCGTCGCCGAACTCTGCTCGCCGACTATTGCGATCATGGGCGTCATGTTGTTCCTGTTTCTCTTTGTCTGGCAGACGTTCTCGGCGTTCTACCCAACGTACTTGGTCGACGAGAAAGGGCTCTCACCGCCGGTCGCTGGGGCCCTGTTCGGGCTGTTTTTCGCCGCCGGCGTTGTCGTCAAACCGCTCGCCGGCGCGGCCTACGACCGGGTTGGCATTCGTCGCTCTCTGCCGGTGGTTCTAGGCGGTTCGATCGTCGGCCTCGCGGTGCTCCCGTTCGTCGACGGCGTCGCGGCGCTGGTCGGGGTGACCGTCCTCATCAGTACGATGCTTGGAAACGGTGCGATCACCCAGTCATACTTGACCGAAATTATCTCTAACGACGTTCAGGGCACCGGACTGGGACTCGTTCGCTCGAGTACAGGGATGCTCAGCGCCGGAGGGCCGGTGGTGTTCGGCGCGGTCGCCCAACGCGGTTACTTCGACGAAGGATATGTGATGCTGGCCGTCGTCGTCGCCGTCGTCACCGCACTCACGCTGTTACTTCCGGACGGTTGACTGCCTTCTACGTGTAGAACTCGACGGTCGTCTCGAGTTCGTCGGCGGTCGGCAGACGTGACTCGAGGTGGATCGATCGCCCACCGGAGAGTCGAGGGTATGTGCCGAGTTTGGCGTTCAATTCGATAAAAGAACTCCGTTCGGTCGTGCGATCGACGGCAGGGTAGGTGGCCGCGAAGAGCGGTCGGCCGGTGAACGGACGTTCTTCTGATACGGTTTACTGTAGGTCATTTCCGGTGAGATCGCCGTCTGGGTTGCGGTCTCACCGGTACATCGCTACAGTAATTCGTATGATTCCGTGATACGATTGTTTCGGGTCGAACTCAGCCGTCGTGGTACTCCTGCATGCAGGTGTGGAGCGCGACGTCGTCGGTTTCGATCTCCGCGCCGTCCGCCGAGAGCAGCAGTCGTCCCTCGCCGCCCGACCTGCGGCCGATCGTCCACGTGACCGTCTCCATCCGGTCGCCGTCGACCGTCGCCGTCACCTCGAACGTCGCGTACGCGTTCGTCACGGGAAGGGAGGGGCGGTCGGTGACGTCGACCTCGTCGTCGGGTTTCGTTTCGACGTCGTCCTCCTCGAAGACGACGTCGCCGTCTTCGTCGCGGACGACGATCGAGACGGTCGCGGAATCGTCGGTTTCGTTCACGAGGACGAGGTCGTGCGTTCCGGGCCAGGTGGGCGTCGTCTCCTCGAGGCGAAGTCGCGCGGTCTCCCCGTCGGTTTCGTAGACGCGGGTCTCGAACGCTTCGCCCGCTTCCTCCCGTGGCTCCTCCGGCAGACGGGTGTACGGGATGATTCGATCGTCACACCGCTCGAACTCCGGGTCGATTTCGGTGTCCCCATCTCCTCCGTTCGCATCGTCCGTCTCGTCGCTCGTCGTTCCGACCTCGCCGTCGTCGGCCGGTTCCCTGACGTTGCCGGTGCCGAGACAGCCGGCGACGAGACTCGTTGCGCCGCCGACCGAAATCAGGAGGGAACGCCGATCCATGATCGCACTCCTAGATCGAGTGATAAGTGTTTTTTGCCGGAACGCTCGAGAGCGACCGACGCGGGGGTAAACGGTCGTGGAAACGTTGACTTTCCCGCCGTTCGTATCGGTGCCCATGCAGTTCGAACTCGAGCGAGTCGGCGTCCACGAATCGGTCGATCCAGTGTTCCCGGCGTCGGAACTGTCGTCGTACCTCTCGGATCTCCCCGTCGACGTCGACGTGATCGGCGACGACGAAATCGACGCCTGCGACGCCGTCGTCACCCTCGAGCACCGCGAGGCCTTCCTCGAGATCGACTGGGTTCACTCGATTCAGGCCGGCGTCGACCGCTTTCCGTTCGACGCACTCGAGGCCAACGACGTGATCCTCACCAACAGCACGGGGATTCACGACCGGACCGTCGGCGAAACGGTCGCGGGCTACCTGCTCGCGTTCTCCCGGCGGCTTCACGAACACGTCGCGAACGGGACCGAACGTCGGTGGGACAAGCCGGCCTGGGACGACGCGTTCACGCTCCCCGGCACGAGCGCGTGCGTCGTCGGCACCGGGACGCTCGGAAGCGGCGTCGCCGACGTCCTCGGTGCGCTCGGCGTCCACGTCACCGGTGTTCGACGCTCCGGCGATCCCGTCCCCGGCTTCGAGGAGGTGTACGCGAACGACGATCTGCTCGAGGCCGTCGCGGACGTCGAGTTCGTGATCGTCACGCTACCGCTGACCGACGAGACTCATCACACGATCGACGCCGACGTCTTCGAGGCGATGGACGAGGGGGCGCGCTTCGTCAACGTCGGCCGCGGCCCGGTCGTCGACCAGGATGCGCTGATCGCCGCCCTCGAGTCGGAGTCGATCGCCGGCGCGGCGCTGGACGTCTTCGGGACCGAGCCGCTCCCCGAGGAGTCACCGCTGTGGGGGATGGACGAGGTGATCGTCACGCCCCACTGTGCGGCCTTTACCGAGGACTACTTCCGGGATACGGGTGACATCGTCCGGGAGAACGTCGACCGCCTCGATTCCGGTGAGGCGTTTCACAACCGGATCGTATGACGGTCGACGGCGAGGAGGGCCCGATGTGATTCGACCCGCATCGACGTAATCCGGATCGATAGCAATTTCAGTTTCACCGCGGATGGCCGACAGTTACGGTCCCCCGTTCTCTCTCCCCGGTATGGAAACGACGCGCCACTTCACGTCGACCGTCTACATCGTCAACGACGGGGCGACCGCCCTCCACGACCACAAGCGACTGGACTTGATGCTCCCGCCGGGGGGTCACGTTGATCGGGACGAACTCCCCCACCTCGCCGCGATTCGGGAGGTTCGCGAGGAGACCGGCCTCGAGCCCACCCTGCTTGCCGAGCCGGCGGCGGTCGAGTCGCCCGACGGTCGGCCCCTTCCACAGCCGCGCCACCAGATGCTCTACGACATCAACGTCCACGACGGCGAGGTCGGCCACCAGCACATCGATATGATCTACTACGCGACGGTTCGGAGCCGCGATATTACGCCGACCGACGGCGAGGTGAGTCCGGACGACTGGCGGTGGTACGCGCCGCGTGACCTCCGCGGGAGTGATCTCCCCGAGGACAACGTGACGTTCGGGCTCGAGGCGATCGAGGCCGCTGGATCGCCGTCCTAGCGGTTTTTGAGTCCGGGAACTGATTCATACGGTTTACTGTCCGTGATTTCCGAGTTAGATCTGCGTGAACGGAACTGCCTCGTTGGCTACACTGCCTTCCTCGAGACGACTGGCGATGGCGAATACACGCTCGGAAGGTTCACCGAAGACAGTGTTCCGGACCGATAGCAGGGATCGGAGACGAAATTGAGAACCACGAACGAGCGCGGGATACCGACGTTGCTGAAGAACACCGAAAGGATGCATTCCGGAAACGTCGTGAGTGGCCTCGATCCGCGTTCTGAATACTTCCGAACCCCTGTTCAGTCGAAACCTGTAACTCGCTTTGTCCGACAGTATAACCGAACTCCGCCGGATTTTCGCTCGGAGCACAGCAATCCAAATCGTCTTTGGCTCGACGTGCATACGCTCGAGCGGCCGATGACGATACACCCGCTCCGAGCCGGACTCGGCACCTGGTGATGACGAGCCCTATGAGTGCCGAGGCCACCGGTTTACAAACCCCACCCCGTACCCGCTCGGTCAGTCCACCGTCTTGAGGATTCAACGCCGAAGTCAGCGATTTTACAGTCCCGTCCGCCAACCTCCATCGTCCGCGGCGGAAGCAGTGGAATTGGACCTGCTTTTCGCTTTGGTTAGGACGGGGATTAATTACTGAGCACTCGTCGCACACCGTTCTCGAGAGCGTTACTTCTACAGCGTTGACGGTCGGTCCCGGAGAACGTCGGAAACAGCTGAAAGTACGATCCTCGGGCGGTTAGGATATGCGGATATACCCGCTCGGGCCCTACGTACCCATCGATGACTGAAAACGAATTCACTACAAAGAGCGTGTCATAGAAACGTTCTCAACGAAGGCAGCAGGGTGTGGAAACTGTGTCCAGCAGCGCCACAACCCTGCAAG
>NZ_VTAW01000011.1 GCF_008245225.1 Natrialba swarupiae | reverse complement strand
TCGAGGACTTCGGAGTCCTCGTCGGAAACGTCGAGTTTGACTTGGATGTTCCGAACAACCTCCATACTTCATTAGTGTACCTGAAGATACTTATTAATATTTATTCAGATGGGGAAATCAGACTTGCTTTCGGGCGTGGTTTGTGTCATCGAGTGTCGGCTTCCTCCCCGACCCCAAGGGTCGGGGTATCCGCCTCGACCGCCGATGAAGCGACCGGGAGTCGGGAGAAAGAGCCTTCCGGTCGGTGTCAGTGGCGGAGAGTGACACACAAGACACATAGTCGTCCGTGACCTCGTACCGACCGATGAGGCGGTGGCTCCGTCGGCACGTCGATGCAGCCTACGAGCGTCTGCTCTCGCGAGAGATCGCCGGTGCGCCGACACACGTCGCGGTGATACAGGACGGCAACCGGCGCTACGCCCGCCGAAACGGCGGCGACGCACACGACGGCCACCGCGCCGGCGTCGAGACGACCGAACGGATCCTCGAGTGGTGTCACGACGTCGGCGTCGAGGAACTTACGCTGTATACGTTCTCGACGGAGAACTTCGACCGCCCGGACGAGGAGACCGAGCCGCTGTTCGACCTTCTCTGTGCAAAACTTCGGGAGTTCGCCGACGCCGATCAGGTCCACGACAAGGAGGTCTGCATCCGTGCGATCGGCGAGACCGAGATGCTCCCCGACCGCGTCAGGGACGCGGTCGCGTACGCCGAACGGCGAACCCGCGAGTACGACCGGTTCGTCCTCAACATCGCGCTCGCCTACGGCGGCCGGTCCCGACTGCTCGAGGCCACACGGGACGTCGCCACGGCGGTCGAGAACGGCGAGATCGACCCCGACGAGATCGACGTCGAGACGATCGAACGGCGGCTCTACGACCGTCCGGTCCGCGACGTCGATCTGATCATCCGAACCGGCGGCGACGAGCGAACCTCGAACTTCCTGCCGTGGCACGCAAACGGCAACGAAGCGGCCGTCTTCTTCTGTACACCCTACTGGCCCGAGTTCTCGAAGACCGACTTCCTCCGCGGGATCCGAACCTACGAGCACCGCGCAGAATCCTGGCGCCGAACCCGTGCCCGCCGAGCGCTCGCGTTGCTCGCCGCGATGGGGGAGTCGGAGCTTCCGGAGGCCCGGTCGATCGTCGATCGGTTCCGTGACTCGCTTTCGACCGGTGACCGGTCCGATCTCGAGGCCCTCGAGCGAGCCGACGGCGAGGGCGTCGACGGCATCGACTCGAGCGGCCGGGCGGCCGACTGATACGGAGCCGACTGAATTGCTGTACGACTGATACGGATTGCTGTCCCGATCTCCCGGCGCACCCGCGACCCCTGGAGCGGAACCCACGGCAGAGCGGGAACATCACAGAAGGAGCAACAACAGCCCGTAGGCGGTCGCGCCTGCGGCGAACGGCCAGAACCGGCTCTCTCGCGTCCGGGGGAGTTCGTCCTTGATCGAGTTGAAGACGATACCACCGGTTAGCAGTCCGAGTAGCGTCGTGAACGTGACGTCGCTGACCGTGTACACCGCGCCGATCCCGGCACCGAGGACGACAGCACCCGCGAGGATCCACTTGCCGAACCGACTGTACAACTCGTGATGGCGTCGTTCCATCGCCTCGTCGTTCCCGACGACGTGAAGCGTCATCGCGATCCCGAACAGAGCGACGTTGTCGGCCCCCGCCTCACCTCGCACCACCGCGTAGCCGATAAACGCGTTGTAGACGGCGAACGCTCCGACGTGGACCCAGAACACCGGATCGTCCGCGACCGGGGCGAGTCGTCGGCCGAAATCGTGTGACTTCGAGACCGTCGCCAGCCGCTCGAGCCCGTAGAACAGTGCGAGGCCGACGAACGCGACGGCGTACGCGTGGTGTGCGGCAAGCGACCACAGCAGGACGGTGACACCCTCGAATACCTCCTGGCGCTCGTCGAGTTCGGGGAGCAGGTGGACGAACGCGTAGACGATCGAGACGCCGCCGGTCACCGAGAGCAGGCTCTCTCTGGAGAGTCCGACCGGCTCGAGTAGTTCCTCCGGGAGTAGATGAGCGGCGGTGATTGCCCCGACCAGCACTGCGGCGAGAATCGTCTCGATTTCGACCGGCGACACGAGCGCGGGCATCCCGTTGTCCGTCACCGCGACGGTCACTCCGCCTTCCGTTGCACGTGCAAGGTCGTGTCGGCGACGCCGGTCGAACCGGGTCGTTTACTGGCCGAACCGCCGCGATCGGTTACAGTACTCCCTGACGGCGCGCAGGAAGTCTCGCTTCCTGAAATCACGCCAGTTGACGTCGGTAAAGTACAGCTCCGAGTAGACCGACTGCCAGATCATGAAATCCGAGAGTCGCTCGGCTCCAGTCTTGACGACCAGATCCGGCTCCGACGGGAAGACGAGGTGGTCCTCGACGCGGTCGTCGTCGATCTCTCTCGGATCGATCTCGTCGGCTTCGACGCCCTCGGCGAGCGTCTTGACGGCACTGGTAAACTCGTGTTTGCCGCCGAGACCGATCCCGATCTGGATCGGCGCATCGGCGGGTGTCCGGTCGTCCGGTCCACGGACGGCGACCTCTCGTGGCGCGTCGATCGTCTCGAGGTTGCGTCGCAACGTCGGAACCGCTTCGGCGTCGAGGACGCTCACGTAAACCGTCACGCGAGATGCGTACTCGAACGCCCACTCGAAGCAGTCGGTGAGCGTCTCGTACCCACCGTTCTCGAGCAGGTCGCGTTCGGTGATGACGAGGGCGACGTGCTCGGGGGGGACCCCCTCGTGGCGGCGGATGCGATAGGTGAGATATCGTTCGTACAGTCCCACGGCCGTTCGTTCACGATCCGTGAGTATACAGGTTCCGGGTCCGGCAGCTTCCGATCGTCAACTCGCTCGTTCGACCGCCCGGAGACCGACACCAGATCCGCTGACGTCGGTGAAATCGACCGCGGAGCGTGTTCGGGAACCTTCAAGTAATCGCCACAGAAAGAGTCCCCTATCGTGACATCACCCGTTCGGCGAGCAGCCGTCTTCGCGGCGATCTG
Source organism: Natrialba swarupiae (assembly GCF_008245225.1). Classification (GTDB taxonomy): domain Archaea; phylum Halobacteriota; class Halobacteria; order Halobacteriales; family Natrialbaceae; genus Natrarchaeobius; species Natrarchaeobius swarupiae. The sequence continues at coordinate 126,160 of NZ_VTAW01000011.1, read as the reverse complement.
TACGCTCTCGCTCGCCGTTCCGCTGTTCGGAACGGTGGTCGGTGCCGCCCTCGCCGCGGTCGTGTTACTGGGTGCGTTCACCGTCACCGACGGGCCGCTGTTCGACCTCCTCGCCTATCCCGGCGACTACGAGGACAATCGTCTCTACGGACTGATCACGTTCGTCCTCGCCGGTGTCGCACTCGGGATCATCGCCGTGTCGTCCTCGATGTCGATCGCCGTCTTCGTCGGGACCGTCTTCCTCATCGGCTACGGCAACGTCGCCGAACAGATCGCCCGCACGCGAACGGAAAACGAAGTCGTCGTCGTGACCGTCTTCTGTCTGGCCGCGACGAGCGCGGCCGTGATCGGTCACGCAGGGACGCTCGCGATCGAGGGTGCACCGCTCGAGTCTGTGGCACCGACGGTCGTCTTTCTCGCGGCCAGCGGCACGTTGCTCGCCGCGTTGCTCCGTGACGTTCTGTTGCTGTACGACGATCCGATCGTCATGCTCTCGGTCGGACTCCTCCTGTGGCTTCTCGCAGAACTCGAGCCCGCGATCGGCCCGCTCGAGATCGTCGTCGCGCTCGTCGTCACCGTCGCGCTGGGGTACGTCTCCTACGCGCTCGATACGGCCTCGATCGCGGGGATGCTGACCGGCATCCTCCTCGGCCTGGTGACGATCGTCCTCGGCGGCTACGGCTGGTTCGTCGTCCTAATCGCCTTTTTCGCGCTCGGCGGGCTCTCGGCGAAGTTCAGGTACGACCGCAAAGAGGACCTCGGCGTCGCCGAGGACAACGACGGCGCACGCGGAAGCGGTAACGTCCTCGGCAACGCGGCCGTCGCCCTGGTCGCCGTCCTCGGCTACGCGGCCAGCTCCGCGTCGTTGCTCGCCGGTCACGTAGCGCCCGTCGTCTTCCTGTTCGCGTTCGCCGGCTCCGTCGCGACCGCGATGAGCGACACGCTCTCGAGCGAAATCGGGAGCGTCTTCGAGACGCCGAGACTGATCACGACCCTCGAACCGGTCGAGCCGGGCACCGACGGCGGCGTCACCTGGCAGGGTGAACTCGCCGGACTGGCGGGCGCGGCCATCGTCGCCGGAATTTCGTACCTGTTGTTCCCCGAAGTCGACGCCACCGGCGCGGCCATCATCGTCGCCGCCGGCTTCGTCGGTATGACCGTCGACAGCCTCCTCGGTGCGACCCTCGAGGGCACGGTCCTCGGCAATCAGGGTGTCAACTTCCTCGCGACGCTCTCGGGTGCGATCGTCTGTGCGCTCCTCGTGCTCTCGTTTGCCGTGATCGGCTGACCGCAGGTTGGAGTTCAGGACGCGTTCGGTGGCGCTTCGGCGATCTCGTCGATCGCGTAGATGCGAACGCCCGTCGGCTGCTTGGTGAACTGACCAAGCGACCGAGCGACAATCAGGTCGACGCCACGGTCCGTCGCGATGTCGAGTAACTGCTGGCTGAGGATACCGTCCAGGATCATCGCCGCGGGGGCCGAGTCGAACTCCTCGAGTGACTCGTCCGCTGCGGTCACGTCGGTTTCGTCGATCGTCTCGCCGTCGTCGTCGAGGAACCGAACCCGGTCGGTCCCCGCGCGGACGATTTCGGTCGCGTGCTCGTAGACGGTCGTCGGCTCGTCGTCCTCGGCGGCTTCCGGGTCGGTGTCGGGAACACTCGGTTCGGCCTCGGTCTCGGCTGAACGGGCGGTCGACGATCGCTCCGCCGGTTCGGCAGTCGTCCGGTCGGCGTCCGTACTCGAGGTGTCGTCGTCGGCCGATTCTTCGTCGATCGTCGGCGGCGAGACGGTTCGCGAGTCGGAGGGTGCCGGTGCGGGCGTCGCGCTTCCGTCGGTCGCGGCGACCGCCTCGCGGGGTTCGTTGAGTTCCGAGACGCTATCGTAGGCGACCTTGTTCCGGAGGGCGGCAAAGAGCTGGTGGTGGTCGAGTTCCTCGACGGACTCGCCGGCGGGTGCGAACGCGACGTAGTCGATGTCGCCGACCTGCGAGAGCTCCTCGAGAATGAGGTCGCCGCCGCGGTCGCCGTCGAGAAACGCCGTCACGGTGCGGTGGCGGGTGAGCTCCGCGACCGCGTCGGGGACGTTCGTCCCCTCGACCGCGATGGCGTTTTTCACGCCGTACTTGAGCAGCGTAAGGACGTCCGAGCGCCCTTCGACGATGATGATGGCGTCACTGTCGGTCACTCGGGGACCGGCGGGGAGCCCTTCGTACTCGGTGATGTCCTCGACGCGGACGTGCTGGCGAACCTCCGCGAGGATCTCTTCGGAAGTCATCACCGTGTCGTCGAACCCCGTTCGAAGCAGTTCCTTCGCGCGGTCGACGACTTCCTTTCGTTTCGCCGCGCGGACGTCCTCGATCTCGGTTACTTCGAGCGAGGCGCGACAGGGGCCGACGCGAGTGATCGTCTCGAGGGAGGCGGCGAGCGTGGCGGTTTCGACCTTGTCGAGGCTGGTCGCGATCGTCAGATGACCGCTCGAAGTTCCCTCCCTACTTGCGATTTCGACGTCGATTCGGCCGACTTTCTGGGACTGGCGGAGATCGCGGAGATCGAGTTCGTCGCCGAGCAGACCTTCCGTCTGCCCGAAGATAGCGCCGACGACGTCGCTCCGCTCGACGACCCCGTCGGCCGTAACGTCTGCGTGAATGAGGTATTTGGTCGTATCTTCCATTGGAGATCTGTCCCCGAAAGGGGCGCGCGGTGACGCGGGCGTTGCGTACAGAGACCGGTTTGTGTAGAATATAGTGCGTGAGAGGCAAATAGCTGTTGACGTTCGAAAGAAACCAGGTATCAGTACGACGGTTGGGACCAGTACCAGTAGGCCGTTATCGCGAGCAACACGACCAGGCCCCCGAGAAAAAAGAGCAGTCCCGGCGGGACGGTTCCGACGACCGCGTCGGTCGCCTCGGCCCCGCCGTCGACCAGGTACGTCCCGTCGTCGGCAGTCGGTTCGGCCTCACCATCGTACTCTGCGACCGGTTCGTCGTCGGTTTGAACCTCGGTCTCGGCGTCTTCTGACTCGTCTCCCTCGAACGTCTCCGGCGAATCGTCTTCCGGGGTTCCGGTGGCCTCCGGGCTCTCCTCGGCGTCGCGGTCGGCGGCGTCCGCCTCGTCGTCGACCGCGGCAGTCCCCATCTCGTCGTCCTGTGGTTCCGATTCCGCGGAGTCGTCGGGCGCTTCCTCGACGGGAGCGTCCCCGTCGACCGCGTCTTCCTCACCGTCCGTGGCAGCGATCCCGTTACCTTCTGCCGGTGTGGCCTCCTCGGTCCCGGGCGCCGTCGGAGCGAACCACTGACTCACGCCGTACTGGACGAGGAGACTCCCGGCGGCGAGCGCACCGATCCCGCCGATCAGCCGCGAAATCGCGGTCTTCAGCTGCGACGCCGTCGACTCGTCGCTCGTCACGATCAACGGCCCGTCCGTCGTCCCGTAGACGCTCATCTCGTTGCCCCGCGAGGAGTACCACGTGTCGACGACCTCGATGAGTCCCGCGTCCTCTAGATTCTCGAGGTGGTACCGGACGTTCTGGATGGAGGAGTCGATCGCGTCGGCGACGTCGCTGGGCGTCCCCGGCTCCTCGTCGAGGCGGGCGTAGATCTGCCGGGCGGTCGTCGAGGAGAGCGCGCTGAACACCGCATCGGCGTCTTCACCCTCGAGGTCGACGACGCGGGGTGTGCCGTCCCGAGCGGTCGTCTCGGAACGGAACGGGAACAGACGGGCCATGTCGGCTTCGGCTGTCAGTCTCTCTCCGACCCCTATACGCTTTTTCCTACGTGAAAGAACGATTTTACCTGCTGTCCGTTCGGCCGTTTCGTCTCGGACGCGGACTGATCTGCACGTCAATGCCGGTCGACCACACGTCGGATACCGGTCGATCACACGTTGAATGCCCGCCGAACGAAACGGTTACACGCGGCTGGTACCGACCGGCCGACATGCGCCGACGAGAACTGTGGGGGTGGATCACCGTCGCGGTCGTCCTCTCCGCGCTCGCGATCCCGTGGTTTCTGTGGGGCGACGATACGCTGATCGCGGGCGTTCCGCTGTGGCTCTGGTGGCACGTCGGCTGGATGGGACTCGCCTCGATCGTCTTCTGGCTGTTCGCCCAACGAGCCTGGGGGATCGGCATCGAAGCGACGCCGTCCTCGAGCGAGAGCGAACCGAAGGGACAGCGCCGGTCGTCGAACTCGGCCGCGTGGGGTGACGAGCCGTGACGCTCACGATCCAACTCGGAATTATCGTCGGCTACCTGACCCTCGCTCTCGGTATCGGCCTCGTTGCCTACCGGATGACCGACCGGACCGCGGAGGACTTCTACCTCGCGAGCCGGACGTTCGGAACCGTCGTCCTCCTCTTTACGACGTTCGCGACGCTGCTGTCGGCGTTTACCTTCTTCGCCGGGCCGAACGTCGCCTACCACGAGGGTCCGGAGTGGGTGCTCGTGATGGGGCTGATGGACGGCATCATCTTCGCCATCCTCTGGTACGTCATCGGCTACAAACAGTGGCTACTCGGTAAGCAATACGACTACGTTACGCTGGGTGAGATGCTCGGTGATCGCTTCGCCTCGCGGTGGCTCCGCGGCCTCGTCGCCGTCGTCAGCCTCGTCTGGCTCTTTCCGTACGTCATGCTCCAGCAGGTCGGCGCCGGCACCGCCCTCGAGGCGCTGACCGATGGCGCGGTTCCGTACGCCGTCGGCGCGGGGCTGATTACGGCGTTTATGATCCTCTACGTCGTCGTCGCCGGCATGCGCGGCATCGCCTGGACGGACACCCTCCAGGGTGCGTTCATGCTCGTCACGACCTGGGTCGCGATGCTCTGGGTGCTCGCCGTCGTCGGAGGCCCCGGCGCGGCGACGGCGGCGCTCGAGGCCGAGGCGGCCCACCACCTCGCGCTGGGGAGCGATCACTACACGATCCAGTGGATGCTCTCGACGGCGATCGTGATCGGCTTCGGCGTCGCGATGTTCCCACAGGTCAACCAGCGGTTTTTTGCCGCAGGGTCGAAGACGGTACTCAAACGATCCTTCGCGCTCTGGCCGCTCCTCTGTGTCCTGTTGTTCGTCCCCTCGTTCATGCTCGGCGCGTGGGCACGCGGCCTCGACGTCGCCGTTCCGGAGGGCGGAAACGTCCTCCCGGCGGTGCTCGCCGAGTTCACGCCGGTCTGGTTCGCCGCGCTCGTCATCGCTGGCGCGATGGCCGCGATGATGTCCTCCTCGGACTCGATGTTGCTGTCCGGGTCGTCGTACTTCACGCGGGACCTGTACCGGCCGTTCGTCGAACGGGACGTCTCCGAACGCCGTGAGGACCTGCTCGCCCGCGTCGGCGTCGTGGTCTTCGCGAGCGCCGCCTTCGCCGTGAGCCTCCTCAACCCCGCTACACTGTTCGAACTCGGCGACGCTGCCTTCAGTGGTTTCGCCCAGCTCGCCCTCCCCGTCATGATCGCACTCTACTGGCGGGGGACGACACGGGCCGGAATCACGGCCGGTATCCTCTCGAGCCAGCTGTTTTACCTCTCGAGTCTGTTCGTTGCCGCCGTTCCGGCGGCCTACGGCGGGTGGACCGCCGGCCTCGTCGGGATGGGGGTCGGGCTCGTCGTCACCGTCGTCGTCTCGCTTGTCACCACACCTGCGGCCGCCGAGCGCCGATCGATCTACTTCGACGGACTCGGCGCGGACTGACCTGTCGTCCGTGTGGCCCAATTCGAACCTGCTCGACGGTGAGATCGCCACCCTACCCGACGCTGGGATCGCCAGATCGAAAACCCAGCCACACGTACGCGGGATCGATGACCGACCTGCCGGAGCCGTTGGCTGAAACGTGGACGACACTCGGAACGCGCGTCGGTGAGACGAGCGTCCTGGTCGTGTCGATCACCGCAGAGACGACGCTGTACGAACCCGTCGACCCGTCGCCGCTCGCCGACGCCGTGGCGACCGAGTTCCCGCCTCGATCGCTGTTCGCGGTCGATCTCGAGTTCTCGCCGTCGCTGTCGTCGGTCGGCATCTCGCCGGAGTCGGTCCGCTCGAAGGCCGCCTCGACGGCGCGAGACCAGTTCGTCGAGATGCTCGCGGACGACGGCGTGGTCGTCGAGGGCGTCCGCGACGAACTCGAGTTCGACGGACCGAACGGGTCAGCGGGCACCTGGTCGGTTCTCGACGTCACCTATCCCGTCGACGCGGATCGGACCGCCACCGACGGGGATCGCGTTCGAGCCGAAGCCCACGTCGCCGTCTGGCCGGCCGAGACGACGTTCGGGGTCGCCGGCGGGACAGTGCCACTCGAAGACCTCGACGACGCGGGGTCGATCGAGGACCGCGCCGACGCCGAACTCGAGCGCGATCGGGAACGCGTCTCGACGCTCGTCAAGGAACTCGATCTCGACGTCGACGAGGATGGATAAGCGCGACCGCAGTCGCTATCACAGGAGTTCGGAGCAGAAAACTCGCAACTGAGACGGATTGCGGCCTCGATCTCTCGGCGGACCCGCCCCACAAGTCGTAGCTGAGCCGGCACTGACCGACAGGAAACCGTCTGAGACGATGCGGGCTTCGAGAGGCTGGCCCGCTACCGACCGGACTGGATCAGCCTCCGCGTTCGCTCGCGGGGGAGCTCTCGTTCACGCGGTGGTTCCGTCGAGTGCCGCACACAGGGCTTCGAACATCACGTTCGCTGCGAGAACCGAGGTCGTCTCGGCGGGGTCGTACGTCGGTGCCACTTCGACGAGATCGAATCCAACGAGATCGATGTCGTGGAGCGACCGCGTCAGGCGAAGAATCTCCCGCGATGTCAGCCCGCCGGGCATGGGAGTGCCCGTCCCCGGTGCGAACGCGGGGTCGACGACGTCGATGTCGATCGTCGCGAACGCTGGCCCGTCCACTCTGTCGTGGATCCGATCGCCAAGCGAATCGAACCCTCGAGACGCGGCCTCTTCGGTCGTCAGGTACTCGATCCCGGAGTCTTCGATGAGATCGACGTCGTCGGCGCTGTACAGGCCGCCACGGTCGCCGATTCGGATCGACGTTTCGGGGTCGATCAACCCTTCCTCGATCGCCGTGTGGACGGTCGTACCGTGATTGTGGTCTTTCCCGAAGTACTCCGTCCAGAGATCCGAGTGGGCGTCGAACTGGACGAGCGATACGGGACCGTGTTTCTCGGCGACGGCGCGCAACACGGGTAACGTCGTCGAGTGATCGCCACCGGCGATCGCCGGAATCACCCCGGACTCGAGGACGTACCCGACGCGCTCTTCGATCTCGGCAAACGTCTCCTCGATGTATCCCGGAACCACCGGAACGTCGTCGTGGTCGACGATCGAGTACTCCTGCAGGTTCGTTTCCGTGATCGAGTTGTACGGTTTGAGCAGTGTCGATGCTTCGCGGATCGCCCTCGGACCGAACCGAGCACCGGGCCGGTACGTCGTCGCATCGTCGAACGGGATTCCGAGAAAGGCCGCGTCGGCCTCGACGCCGTCCGAGAGATCGTACGTGTGTGGCATCCGCATGAACGACGGCACCCCCGCGAATCGCGGCACTTCCTGTGGATCGATCATCGGACACCACTAATATTTGAACGTTTTCCAATCCTAAATCCGGTCGCGACCTCGTCCGCTTTGGGCCGGTCGGGCCGGCCAACCAAATCGATTCGCATACTGTCGGGACAGTTGGAAAACGGGATTGATTAACCTTTGCATTATTCCGAAACAAGAGGAATCCATCCCACAAAACACTATTCTGGTGGGAAAAATACAACTAGATGTCATATTTACTGTACATTGTTCATTCCCTATTGCTGTCCTGGCTTTTTGTATCCTCTCTATCAGTACGGTTGACCGCCACTACCGGGCCACACCAACCGTGACCGTGTGGAAAATCGGTTCCTTACCGAAAATACGACGAACAGTGTTCAACCCACAGACAGCGTGGATCTCCACCGACAGGCCGGGTTTCGGCGCTGCATCGATCGGCTGACCTGGTCTCCTGTCGGTCGGTGTTGGCACAGCCGGGATCCGTAGGGCGGGTCCGCCGGGAGATCGGGACAGCAGTCCGTCTGAGCGCTCGAGCCGGCGATTCAGAATTCGTATTTTGCGAGCAATGGAAAAAACCTGATTCCGCCACTCACAGGAACTGGCGCCACCGTCGCCAGGAGTCAATAGCACATTGTTCAACTATCACGAGTTCATTTGGAGAATTAACCTTGACAATCAGGTTTATATGGAAATAGTAGTAACCCGATAACGCCATGTCAGAGGTACGCAAACACAGTAAAAAAGCAACGATTGGACGGGGGTGGGTCGGGTTCGCCGTTCTGACCAATCTCGGACTGATCGGATACCTGTACTACTATCAACAGCCGACGGGGACCGTCGTCGGTCTGCCGGAACCGTTCGTGGTCTTGATCGCGTTTTTGACGCTCGTCGTGGCCGCGAATTCGATAATCGGATGGCTCTACCTCGGGAAACCGGATTTGCGCGAGGTCTTTACGCAACCGAAACCCGCAGAGACGACGGAGGACCACTAGATGTCCACGTGGATCTACGTTGGTCTCGCGCTCACGGGCGTCTATCTGGCCGGACTGTTCGTCCTCTCGATGTACGGAGGCCGTCTGACCGACATCGGTGTCAGCGACTACTTCGTCGCAAACGGCTCGTTGAGCAGCATCGTCATCTTCCTGACGATGATCGCCTCGGCGTTTTCGGCGTACACGTTCCTCGGCGGCGGCGGGATCGCGTACGATCTCGGGATCGCAGGACTCGTCATCATCGGGGCTATCGTCGTCACCGACTTCCCGATCATCGTCATGCTCGGCGAGAAGATCTGGAAGATCAGCAAGACCGGCAAGGACTACGTCACGCCCGCGGATCTCTTCGCCGATCGGTACGGCGGAAGTACGTCGGTCCGTGTACTTGTCGCACTCATCGCCGTCGGCTTCACGATGTTCTACGTGACCATCCAGTTCACTGGGATGGGGCTCGTGCTCAACGTCTTGACCGACGGACTGATCTCGCGTGAGGCAGCGGCTGTGATTATCGGTATCGCGATGGCCGCTTACATCGCGATCGGTGGGATGCGCGGTGTCGCGTACACCGACGCGCTCCAGGCAATTTTGCTGTGGGGTGGGATGGTCGCCGTAACGGGATACGTCCTCCTCACGACACCGTCCGACGTGTACGTAAACGCCGCCCAGCAGTTCGACGCCGTCGGACAGGTGACGATGGACCCGCTCTATCTCTACACCGCTGCAGCCGGGTTCGGGCTCGCGATTCCGGTATTCCCCCACATCTGGCAGCGCTACTACTCCTCGAAACGCCAGTCTGCGGTGTGGGCGATGGGGTTCGGTGACTCGTTCTCCGCGCTGGTGTTGTTGACGATCTTCCCCGGCCTCATCGCGTTCGCGGGATTGACCGCACACGGCGGGCTAGAGAACCCCGATACGGTCATCCTCCAGTACATCCTCGAGATGCCGGGGCCGGTCCTCGGTATTCTGATGGCAGCCGCAGTCGCGGCCGCGATGTCGACCGCCGATACGATGATCCTCATGATGGGATCGATCGTCTCCCGTGACGTCTACGAAGAACTGCTCTCTGCCGACATCTCCGACCAGAAACTCTCGCGCAACTCGAAGATCTTCTCCGGGTTACTCGCATTGCTGGCACTCGGATTCTCGCTTATCGACCTCGGGCTGCTCGTCGAGGTCGCGATCGACCTGGCGATACCGGGATACCTGTTGTTGCTTCCGCCGGCAATCGCCGCCTTCTGGTGGCCGAGGGCGAACTGGCAGGGAACCGTCGCTGGATTGCTCGTCGGACTCGCGGTGATCTGGTACTACTCGCTGACGGGTGCCCCGATTCCGCTCGACTTGTGGATCGGCGTTCCAGGCCTGATCGCCTCTGGAGTCGTTCTCGTGGCTGTCTCGTTGGTTACCGCCGAACCCGACGAAGAGCGCGTCAACGAGTTCGTCTACGAACTTCGCGAGTACTCGGCAAGCGACCTCGAGATGTCACAGAACGTCCCCTCGGAGCCAGGGGAGCCATCGGCTCCGCCGAGTGCCAAACGAGTCGGAGAGAGTGAAGACGACTGAGACGGGCTAGTGAACCGATATATCGGTGGGACCGTCGCCCGAGTCGCGGTCCGACCGGATCTGACGAACAGGAGACGGTATGGGTGGGGCCGATGTCCACCCTCGTCGGTGTAACCGCGATCAGTCTGTAGCTGCGTGGTGGCCGGCGATACCGTACACAGGTCCGCTCGAGCGATGGGGCACAACCCGATCGAACGTTCGTCGTACGATGTCGACCGAGAACAGAGATCGAACTTCGAACCGAAGGAAGTCGACGCGATGAGCTGGCGGTACCGACACACGGTTCTGGCACACTGTACGCTCGCGTTTTTCGCGACGATGGTCGGTCGGGTCGCGATCAGTCCGATCGTCCCGTCGATCACGAACGAGTTCACCGTTTCGAACACGCTTATCGGCGCTTCGCTGACGGGAATGTGGCTCTCCTACGCGCTCGTCCAGTATCCAAGCGGGATCCTCGCGACCCGCTACGGCGAACGTCGGATTATCCTCGTCTCGATCGGCGGAACCGGCATCGCCTGTCTCGTACTTGCGACGGCACCACGCTTCGAGGTCTTTTTCGCGGGGACAGTGCTGTTAGGTGCCGTCGCTGGGCTTCACTTCAGCGTCGCCACGGCGATGATCACGCGTGCGTTCGATCGGATCGGGACACCGATCGCGATCCACAACGCCGGCGGTCCGATCGCTGGGCTGTGTACGCCGATCGCCGTCTCGTGGATCGCCGTTCGCTACGGGTGGCGACCCGCCATCGCGGCGACGGCGTTGGTCGCAGCGGTGGTATTCGTCCTGTTCGCTGGAAACGTCCGGGAGACGGAGCCTCGTCGGCCCGAAATGTCCATTACCGAACGGTTTCAGATCCGTCCGCTTCTCGCCGTGCTCTCTCGGCCAGCGATCGCGTTCACCAGCGCGATCGCCGTTCTCGCCGAGTTCGTCTGGACGGGACTCATCTCCTTTTTGCCGACGTTTCTCATCGTCTACCGCGAGTACTCATCGACGGACGCAGGGGTACTGTTCGCCGTCTACTTTCTCACGCTGGGTATCCTTCAGATCGGCGTCGGTTCGCTCTCCGATCGGTACGGTCGAAACGTCGCGACCGGAACCTGTATGATCGCGGCGATCGCCGGACTCGCGATGCTCCTGGCCGTCCCGGGAATCGCCGCCGCCGTGACCGGGATCGTGCTTCTCGGATTCGGGATGGGATGGGGCGCGTCGGTGTTCCCGCAGTTTATGGATCACCTCTCAGAATCCGAGCGCGAGACCGGGTTCGGGCTGGTACGTACCGTCTACCTGGTCATCGCATCGTCGGGGTCGCTCGCGCTCGGCGCGCTCGCCGACCAGTTCGGTTGGGCCGTCTCCTTTGGTACGCTGATCGTCTCGCTCGTGGTCGTTTGCGTTCTTCTCCTCGGGAACTGGCTCCGCGGGACGGGATACTGATAGGGATTATCGTAGACGTCCATCGATTACCCGCCCGTCGGCCGAGACACGATGTCGACAGACAAGCGGCGAAACGATCGGTTGGTGACGATAATCCCTACGAGACGGACCGTTATCCGTCAGCGCGATGTAGCTGTGAGAAACGAAGGCGGCGACGCCAATCAGTTCGTCGACGCGTCGAGTACTGCCTGGCGCGCTTCGTCCGTGAGATTCGAGACGAGAGAGCTGTCGGCGTCGAACTCCTGCATCACGAACTTCGAAGACGTCTCGTTGACGCCCTCGACTGCGACGATCTGGTCGATGAGGTCGTTCAACTGATCGCGAGTCTGGACGCGGCTGACGACCACGAAGTCGACGTCCCCCATCGTGTAGTAGACTCGTTCGACGCCCTCGAGGTCGTTTAACTCTTCGCCGATGTTCTCCGAGTACCCGCTCTCGTGTGCCACGGAGACGTCCGTGATCGCCACCATCTCGAGTCCGAACGCGAGCGGATCGACGTCTGCACTCACACCCTTGATGACGTCGCTGTCTTTGAGTTTGTTCAGCCGGTAGTGGACGGCGGATTTCGAGAGATCGAGTTCGTCGGCCAGGGTCTCGAGGCTGACGTCGAAATCCTCCTCGACCCGCTCGATGATCGCGAGATCCGTCTCGTCCAGATCCTGTTGGGTGTGAAGTGTGCCTTCCATGATATCTCGATTACCGTCTAGATCAATGAACCTTGTTTCACGAACGCGGATGGGGGCTCGACCCCGATCAGTGCTCCATCGCGTCGTCGGAGACCTCGAGGCCGGCGTCGATCGCCGCGATCGCCTCGTCGATCTCGTCTTCGGTGATCGTAAGCGGCGGTGCGATGATCAGCGTGTTGATCATGTTCGCGACGTAGGTGCCGTGGTCTGCGGCCGTGGCCGACACCTCGTCGACGACCGTGGAGCCGGGGCTGATCTTGTCCGCTCGCTCGCCGAAGGGGACGCGTTTTTCGGGGTGTTTGGTGAGCTCGATCCCTCTGAACAGCCCGACGCCGCGAGTGTCGCCGACGCTCGGGTGACGGTCCGCGAGTTCGTCGATCCGGTCGCCCAGGTACTCGCCGACCTCGCTTGCCCGTTCGATGAGGTTCTCTTCCTGGTAGATGTCGATCGCCGCACGTCCCGCCGCGACGGCGGCCGGGTGACCGGCGTACGTGTGGCCGTGACAGAGCATGTTCTCCTCGAAGTGGTCGGCGATCTCCGGAGTGACGATCGTCGCGCCAAGCGGCTGGTACGCCCCGGTCAGTCCCTTCGCCATCGTCATGATGTCGGGTTCGACGTCGAAGACGTCACAGCCGAACCACTCGCCGGTTCGGCCGAATCCCGCCATCACCTCGTCACAGATGAGCAACGCGCCGTGGTCGTGTGCGACCTCCTTCAGCCGCGGGAGGTACTCTTCGGGCGGGACGAGGATCCCGTTCGAGCCGACGATCGGTTCGACCAGGATCGCCGCGACCGTATCCCCCTCGAGTTCGAGCATCTCGTCGATGTACTCGACGCTCTCCATCGGATCGAGCGTCGAGCCGTAGGCGTACGGATCCGGTGCCTTGATCGTCCCCGGAATCCCCGGCTCGGACTCGAGACGACGGGGGTCGCCGGTCACGCTGATCGAGCCGTAGGTCGCGCCGTGATAGGAGCGGTAGCGGGAGATGATCTTCTGTTTGCCCGTGTAGAATCGTGCGATCTTGATCGCTGCTTCGACCGCTTCCGTCCCGCTGGTCGAGAGGAACGTCTTCGAGAGCTCTCCGGGCGTAATCTCGGCGAGTTTCTCGCCCAGCTTCGCGCGGTTTTCCGTGGTGTACCCCGGTGAGACGTACGCGGCGTCTCGCATCTGCTCGTCGACCGCGTCGGCGATCCGATCGGCGCTGTGGCCGAGGTTCGAGCACATGAGCTGGCTCGAGAAGTCGATGTACTCGTCGCCGTCCGCGGTGGTAAACCGGACGCCGTCAGCGTCGACGACCTGCGTGGGACTGACCTCCTTCTGGTACGACCAGGTCCCGAATACGTGCTCTTTGTCGGTTCGTTCGATATCGTTCAATCCGTCACCCTCCGCGGATTCCCGTTCTGACATCCTTGCGTAACACCTCTCGCCCCTCATTGATTAATCTTTGGCCCTGTCTAAGTATAGTAGTACAAAATATCTCTACTTTGGGTGTCTTTGGGACGATATTCTGTATATGCATGATTGAGAGGAAAGTATTGAAAGGTTTTATTGCCAACGGGAGTAACGTTCGACTGTTCGATGACACTCGAGACAGCGCCTCCGTGGGACGACGTACAGAACTACATCGACGGCGACTGGCACGCTCCGTCGGGAACCGATGGACAGGACATCGTCGATCCGGCGACTGGAGAGACGATCTCGTACGTCGGATTCAGCTCGACAGACGACGTCGACGCCGCCGTGAGCGCGGGACAGGCCGCGTTCGAGGAGTGGAGTGAGACGCCGGTCGAGGAACGCATCCAGCCGCTGTTCGAACTCAAACAGCTCCTCGAGGACCACCAGGAGGAGCTCGCGGAGGTTCTCGTCCGGGAACACGGGAAGACACTCGCCGAGGCGAACGGCGAGCTCCGACGCGGTATCGAGAACGTCGAGGTCGCCTGTGGCATTCCCTCGATGATGCAAGCTGGCCACCTCCCGAACGCGGCACCCGATATCGACGAGACGGCGATTCGCAAGCCGCTGGGCGTCTTTACGGCGATCACGCCGTTTAACTTCCCGGGCATGATTCCGCTCTGGTTTCTCCCCTACGCGGTCGCGACCGGGAACGCGTTCATCCTCAAGCCGAGCGAACAGGATCCGGTCGTCGCACAGCGACTGTTCGAGCTGATCGACGAGGCGGGATTCCCCGACGGCGTCGTCCAGCTCGTCAACGGCGGCGTCGACACCGTGAACGGACTCCTCGACCACGAGGGGATCCAGGGGGCATCGTTCGTCGGCTCGACGCCCGTCGCGGAGACGGTGTACGAACGCGCCGCGGCGAACGGAAAGCGCGTCCAGGCCCAGGGCGGGGCGAAAAATCACATCATCGTCACCGAGAGCGCGAATCTCGAGTTCGCCGCGGCGAAGACGGTGTCGTCGGCCTGTGCCTGTGGGGGCGAGCGGTGTCTCGCCAACGACGTCATCGTCGTCGAGGAGGGCGTCTACGACGAGTTCACCGACCTCGTCCTCGAGGAGGCGGCGGCCCAGACCGTCGGCTACGGTCTCGACGACGCCACCGATATCGGCGCGCTGATCACGCCGGAACACGAATCCCGCGTCCGCGATCTGATCGCGAGCGGCGTCGAGGAGGGTGCGGAGTTGCTCCTCGACGGCCGCGACGTGGAGGTCGACGGCTACGAGGACGGGAACTTCCTCGCACCGACCGTCTTCGGCGACGTCGAGCCCGAAATGACGATCGTGCGCGAGGAGATTTTCGGCCCCGTGCTCGGACTGATGGCGGTCGATGACGTCGACGAGGCGATCGACGTCATGAACCGAAGCGAGTTCGGAAACGCCGCGAGTCTGTTCACCGGAGACGGTGCAGACGCCCGGAAAGTGCGCCACGAGGCGGACGTCGGAAACCTCGGCGTCAACGCGGGTACTGCAGCACCGATGGCGTTTTTCCACTTCGGCGGTCGAAAGGACTCGTTCTTCGGGGACCTCCACGCACAAGGCGAGGACATGATCCACTTCTATACGGACAAAACGATCTACATCGAGCGCTGGCCGGATAGCTGATCGCTGACCCACCGCTCGCTTTCCGATCGAACGACCAGTCGACTCGAGACAGACTGCCGTCAGTCGTCAGCAGTCGGTCGTTCGCCCTCGTTATGAGTCCGTATTATCGGGTATCAACGGCTCGACCTCCTCGAGAACGTCGTCGTATTCTTCGGTTACCGATTCGACGGTCTCTTCCTCCTCGGCGTCGAGTTCTTCCGGCTCTCCACTTGCTTCGACAACAGCCGTGGCTGCTGTTCGTCCCTCTCGTGCAGTCGCGAAGAGTTCTTCGAGTATAGCAACGACTTCTTTCCCGTTATACTGGTCCAGTTCGTCCTCTGGGACGATGGTTTCGTCCTCGATGTCGTCGTAGTGGTGGCGAACATCAGACTCACAGTTTTCGAGTGTCTCCAACGTTTCGTCGGCCGCTCGATCGAATCGAGATGAATCAAACGTCTCGGGGGACTCAAGCCAGTCTTCCAGCGCAGTGCCGACCGACTCGACGCGAATTGCGGTCTCTTCGGTGCAGTTCCTCACAGTCTCCCAGTCACCACTGTTGTCAAAATACATACACCCTGAGAGTACGATACCGGCAGAACAACTCATACCGCCGAGGAACGAACGCCGATCCATCACCCATATTTGATATACAAAAGGCAAAAACGTTGCTACGTGTGAAAGAGAGGCTGAACTCATCCGTTGGACGTTCCACGGTGTGTTCGCAAGTCGACGTCTGATAGGGAGTATCGTAGGAGTTCATAGTTTCCCGCTGAAGAACAGAGAACAGCGCCGAAGGCCCGGTTTCGAGACCTCCAGTAGCTACGATACTCCCTCTGAAACGGATTGCTGTCCCGGTCTCCCGGCAGACCTGCCCACGGCCGCAGGTGTACCGGCACCGACTGACAGTACACTGGTCCGTCTCAGACCGTGATCTCGCCCTGATTGACCTTCTTCGCGGTCTGGTGGGCGTCGTAGATCGTGTAGATTCCCACCAGCGGGAACGTGATCAGACCGATGAGCAGGATGATGAGCATCGCGTTGAAAAACTGAACCAGACAGAAGGCGATCCCCTTGCCCATCTGCCCGTTGTACATCTGCCCTGCGCCGGCAGCGATCGGGAAGATTAGCCCGATACCCGAAAGTAGTGCGGCGATCGTCGGATCCTTCTCCTGACTGCTCGCCGACCCGCCGTGGTCGACGCCGCAATGAGGGCAGATCCGTGCTTCCTTCTTGATAATCTCTCCACAACTCGGACAGTACTGTTCGTCCGGCCGGGGCCGCGACTCGTCGTCTGCCCCAACTGCGGCGTTCGCTCGAGGTTCGGATTCCACGCCTCTCGCGGAGTCTGTGCCGGCGGGTTCGGATTCGTCGCGGTCGTTCTCGTCGGACTGGGGCGGCCACCCCACGTCCGCGTTTTCGCTCGAGTTCGCGTCGTCGTCCGAATCGAAGTCGTCGCCCGAGTCGACATCAGCTCTCGAATCGGTGCTGTCGCTCGAGTCCGTGTGGTCGAATCCAGACGGTTCGCTACCGCCTTCCGCCGCCGATACGTCCTCGAGGTCGTCGTTTCCTACCGTACTCCACTGGTCGTCTTCGTCGTCTGGCATTCTTGGTCGAGACTACCCGGCGACACGATCATGAAGGTTCGCCACAACTGATATATGCCGTCGATTCGCCCGGTCCACACCGGTACCTGGGCAGGAGCCGACGACGGAACCGCGGTCGACGAGCTGGCGGAGAGACGACTCGAGGGAATATATTACCCCGCCGACGAACTAGCACGTATGCAAACCCACATCGTCCCGGTCGGCTTCGACTACGACCGGCTGATCGCCCCGCTCGTCCGCGATCAGATCGACGTCGACAGCGTCATTCTCTTGGAAGGGGCGGTCGGGAGCGAGGCCAACGTCGAGTACTCCAGACACCTCTCGAAAAAACTCGAGACGGACTTTCGAAACCTGCTTGGCGCGGAGACCGATCGATTCGTCCTGGAGGACGTCTACGACTACGACGAGGCGTTCGAACAGGCCTACGAACTCATCACGGCCGAACTCGATCGCGAGAACGAGGTGTGGGTCAACGTGGCGGCGATGCCCCGAACGGTGAGTTTCGCCTTCGCGAACGCCGCCCACTCGCTGATGGTCGAACGCGAGGAAGACCGCGAACACATACACACCTACTACACCGCCCCGGAGAAGTACTTAGAGACCGAACTCGCCGAGGAGCTTCGCGATCAGATCGCGCTCCTCGAGGACCTCGACCACGAGGATGACACAGCAGCGATCACGGCGGATCGGATCGCGAACCGTCTGGAGAGCGCTCGAGACTTGCTCTCGGAGTTCGACGAGCGCGGGACGACGATCGGAGCGAAGGAGATCGACGGCCGCCACATCGTCGAGTTACCGGTCGCTTCCTTCTCGAACGTCAAACCGTTCGAGGAGCTCATCCTCTACAAACTCGGCGAGGACGGCGAGTTCGCCTCGGTCTCGGAACTGGCGGAGTCGCTCGCGCGCGAACTCAACGAGGAGTACACCGACAGCTTCCGCTCGAAGGTCATCTACAACGTCGATCGGCTGGGGCCGGGCGGCAAGGGGTACATCGAACGCGAAGAACACGGGAAGTCGTACCGAACGCGGCTCTCGCGGATCGGCGAACTCTGGGTACGAGCCCACTCGGACAGCGGACTCGGGGAGTAGCTACGGGCGATCGACTTCACGTCGTTCTGTCCAACAGTATCAGGTGCCACGTCGTGTGAGTGCGGCGAGCGGGTCGAACGCACCCTCGAGAGTGAGACGGGCGAACCACCCCCAGACGCGGGTGAGCGCGTCGAGCACGTAGAACGTGCCCAATACGACGACGACTCCGAGCGCCGCGGCGAGGAGTGCCTCCGGCAGCGTCGAAATCTCCCAGTAGCCGACCGTAAACACCGCCTCGACGCCGACGAGCAGGTAGTTCCAGCCGAGATACAGCGTCTGGCTGATCTCTGGGGCGCGATCGGAGACGACGCCGACGTACAGCCCCGGTCGGTCGTAGTAAAGCGGAAGCATCAGCATGCTCGCGCCGGTCGAGAATCCGGTGAGCGCGACCGAAAACGAGACGGTCCCGAGGACGAACTTCGCGGGGACGTAGAGCAGCGCCGACCAGTTCTTCGGGTTGGTACACAGCGAGACGAGTCGGTCGCGAGTACGCTCGTTGGCTTCCCGGCTTCGAGGCTCGATCTCCAGGTCGAGCATCGTCACGGTCAGCCAGCGTTCGAAGCCAGCGACGGCGAGCGTGAACGCGAGCGTCGCGACGAGAATCGGTATCCCCACGAGGAGGATCGAGAGTCCGAGGCCGACCGAGACGCCGACCGTGACGAACACGACGTACGCAAGCCCGAGCGGAAACGCGAGCAACAGGTACGCGAGGTTCAGGTACGTCTGTCGTTCGAGCGGAACCGCGACGAACCGCCTGAGACCGGAACCGACTCGCTCGAGGGGTCCGTCCGTTCCCGTGGCCGCAGTCTCCGACATCTCGATGGTGACTGCCCGGCGTGGGCCGATAAACGTTCGCCTCGAGCGCCGCGGGGAGTCCGTCCCCGTGTCCCGCTCGTTCGAACGATTCGTTCGACTGGTCTCCGAGTCACGCGAACCGAGACGTCGCCATGGCGTCGCCCTCATTCGAGCGCCGTGAGGGTGATCCGTCCGGTGCTCGTCTCGAACCGAAGCAGCGGACCGCCGTCGCCGAGCGTTCCAGTGACGTAGTCGTCTCCCTCGACCGCGTCGGTCAACGCGAGCTCGTCGACGTCGATCCGTCCCGTACTCGTGTTGACCCGTAGTTCGGCGTCGACGGACGGATCGATCGCGGCCTCGATCCGCCCGGTGCTGGTCGAGACCGTCGTATCGCCGTCGATCGCCGGCACGTCGGTTTCGACGCGACCGGTGCTCGTCGAGATACCGTCGATTCCATCGACGTCGCGGACCTCGACGCGGCCGGTACTGGTCTGTACACCGACGAAGCCGTCGACGTTCTCTACGTCGACGCGGCCCGTGCTCGTGTCGACCGTCAGGTCCCCCGCCACGTCCTGGACGTCGACCCGACCGACGCTCGTGTCGATCGTCTCGAGGACGACGGCGCGGGGAATCTCGGCCTCGAGGTTCATCGACGGCTGACTCTGGAACCACCCTTCGCTTCCGTCCCACTCGGAACGGATCTCGAGTCGGTCGTCGGCGCGTTCGGTCCGGAGGGTCAGATCCTCGAGGTCGGTGGTGATCGAGCTAGACTGTTTCTCCGCCTCGAGGTGGACGTCGTCGCGGTCGGTGCCGACGACCGAGACCGTTCCGACGTCGCCGTGGATGGCGAGGCGATCCGCGTCTGCGACGGTGATCGTCTCCTCGTCCTCGACGCGCTGTCCAACGAGTGGCGTCATACTGGCACAGCCGGCGAGCGCCGCGAGACCGGTCGTCGCGATGCCGCCGAGGAGGGCTCGTCTGGTTTGTTCTGCGGTCATATGCGACACGACGGCTCCACGAACCGTTAATACGGGTGGGCGACTGTCGACCGGCCATCCGACCACCAGGATTTATATAGGACGATCTCACCGTCAGGCTGACCGCCACCCGAGGAATCGTTCGCGAAGCACCAGCAGACACGGTAAGACGGTGAGACAGGCGACGAACGCGAAGACGATACTCACGCCGGTCACGAGCCCGAACCGCTGGAGCGGCGGAGCGAGTGCCAGTGCGAGGACGCCAAAGCCCGTCGCGGTCGTAGCTGCACTTCCAAGCAGGGCACCACCCGTCCCGGTAACCGTCGCCTCGAGGGCGTCTTCGACGGCTTCGCGTCGCTCACGGCTCCGTTCGTCTCCCGGTTTCCGCTCCGAGGAGTCGGCTCCGTCGACCGCTCGCCGTTCCCGTTCGACGACGAACCGTTCGCCGAGGTGGATGCTGTAGTCGACGCCGAGGCCGATCGCCAGACTCGTGATGACGGCCGTCTCGCTGTTGAACGGCACGTCGAGCAGGGCCATCGTTCCCAGCAGCCACGCCAGTGCGATGACGACGGGCGCGAGCGTCACGAGTCCGAGCGAGAGCGCGCGATGGCGCACCCAGTAGAGGATCGTGAGAAACGCGCCGATGACGACGAGCGTCACCGCGAGCGCCTGCACCAGCGTCTCGAGCAAGGCGTCCTGGACGACGGCGGTGGTCACGGGACCGCCCGTCGCGACGGCCGTTATCGGCGCGTCACTGCCGGCGACCGTCGTGTCGTCGCTCCCGGACGCAGTATCGTCCCCGTCGCTCGCTCCTGTCTCGGCTTCGATTCCGTCCGCGAGTGCCCCGACGTCGTCGGCGACCGCCTGTGCCGACTCGTCGCCGCGGACGCTGATGATCAGTCGGGCCGACTCGTACTCTCCGTCGTCGGTCCGCTCGAGTACTGTCGCCGCTTCCTCAGAGTCGGCCTCGTAGAGCAGGTCGTACAGTCCTGCGAGATCGTCGTCGGGAACCCCACCGTCGGTCGTGTCCCGTTCGTCGAGTCCGTCTGCGACCGTCTGGTTCTCCTCGGCGACGGCCTCGAGGACGGTGAGCGGACCCTCGACTGCCGCCGTCCCGTCGCTTCGGGCGTCGATGGTGGCGT
The DNA here is from genome assembly GCF_008245225.1 of Natrialba swarupiae. Classification (GTDB taxonomy): domain Archaea; phylum Halobacteriota; class Halobacteria; order Halobacteriales; family Natrialbaceae; genus Natrarchaeobius; species Natrarchaeobius swarupiae. The sequence continues at coordinate 105,321 of NZ_VTAW01000011.1, read as the reverse complement.
CGTCTCCCGTCTCGACGTCCTCGCGTGCGTCCTCGATCGCAGCGAGCGTCGACGGGTCGGTCACGTCGCCACGTATCAGTATCTCCGCCTGTGAGTCGGGATCCTGGAAGTTGTCGGCGAGGTACTCGGCGTCGTCCGCGATCGTGTAGGTGTCCGGCGCGAGCGGGCCGGGCAGCGACTTCGCCCAGTCGGGTGCGTCCTGGGGGAGGAAATCGGCCTCGTTGAACTCGGTGTCGATCCCGGTCGCGCCGTACGCGCCGCCGACGGCGAGCAGGAGGGCGACGACGACGACCGCAAGCGGTGCCCGACGGGCGAAGACGACGCCGCTCGAGAGCGCTCGATTGATCGGTCCCGGCGTCACCCCGAAGGCCGGCTTCGCGCGGTTGCGGTCGAATCGATGCTCGAGCAGGCGGTCGACTTCCACTTTGAGCGCCGGGACGAAGACGCCGAACGCGACGAACGTCGCGAAGATGCCCCCCGCCGCGAGGATCGCGAAGTCACGAATCGCCGGCAACGGACTGACCACGTTCGAGAGGAAGCCGACGCCCGTCGAGAACGTGGCCACCGCGAGCGCGAGGACGACCCCGCCGAGCCCGAGTACCATACCGGTACGGACACCGCGAGCAACCCCCTCAGTTCCCGCCGGCGACCGGCCGTCACCCGCCGTGGCGAACCTGGACTCCCGGCCACCGATCTCGAGCGTCCCCGCCCTCGCCTCGCGGTAGCGCATTATGACGTGGAGAGCGTAGTCGACCGAGAGCCCGATCAGCAGGAACGGGACGGCGATCAGCAACTGGCTGGTCGGAATCTGGAGCCATCCCAACAATCCGGCGAGCCAGGCCATCACGACACCGATGCCGGTCAGGCCGACCAGTACATCGACGACGTCCCGATACGTGATCGCGAGGATGGCCAGGACGGCCACGAGCGCGACCGGCGTGATGATCGCGAAGCTGTCGCCGACGGCGTTCGACGTCGCCGCGTCGGTGATCGCCTGGCCGAAGACGAAGCCGTCGTCGAACCGCTCGTCGAACAGCGACTGAACCTCGAGTTGGGCCTCGACGGCGGTTTCGGAGAGGCCGTCGTCAGCGGTTTCGGACGGGTCGTCGTCCCCAGCCTCGGCGTCGCCGGTGGTCGTTTCGTCCCCGGACGCCTCGCTCTCCTGGAAGAAGAACGTAATCCGGGCCTCCGCGTCAGTTTCGCCCGGTTCGTACCCTTGTGGAACGAAGACGGTCGGATCCTGGCCGCCGGCGGCGTCCGAATCGGGGTCGAGTACGTCCGCGAGGAGTTCCTCGACTGCCTCGTCCGATCGGCCCTCGAGAGCGGCGATCTGCTCGTCGAGTGTCGGACCGTCGTCCGCTTCGAACTCGTCGCGTTCCGCCTCGAGCGCTTCGCGTTCGTCTTCCAGCGCTTCGAACTCGTCCTCGAGGAGGCCGACGGTCGCGGCGGCGTAGATCCCGTCGATACCCTCTTGTGCCTCCTGGTACTCGGCGGTCTCCTCCGGTTCGTCGGTCGCCCGTTCGATCCCGAACTGCGCGGACTCGAGCCCTCGAACCTCACTCGCGAGGGTTTCGTACGCCGCGGCCTCCTCCTCGTCGAGTTCCGCCGCCGCGGTCGCGTTCTCGACGGCGGTCTCGAACTCCGCCTCGAGTTCGGCGGCGGTTTCCCGGTAGGCCGGGTCGCTCTCGTTGGTCGTCGCGTTCAGTCGCTCGTAGGCGCGCTGGATCTCTCGGCTGTCGTCGAGTCCCGCTTCGAGGGCGTCGGTTCGGGACTCGAGTTCCGCTTGCCGCTCGCCGAGTTCCTCGCCGCGTTCCTCGAACTCGTCGATGCGGTCTTCGGTGTGTGCCGCAGTGGCGACGACGTTTTCGACGCCGACGAATCCGTCGTCGGCGAGCGTCTCGTTTACCGACTCGTTTTCCTGGGCCGCCGCCTGGAGCGACAGTCCCTCGAGCAGCGACTCTCGAGTGAGAACGTCGCCGCCGTCCTCGCGAACGACGAGTTGGGTGACGAGCCGGTCGTCGGTCTCGTAGTTCTCATCGATATACTCGAGGGCCGCCTGCTCCTCGGAGTCGGTTTCGAACTCGCCGATTCCGGCGTCTTCGGTCTCGTTGACGACCGCGCCAGCACCGATCAGCGCCGTAAGAACGAGTACGACGGCGACGACGATGGCGCTCCGATCAACCACCGCGGTTGCGTACCGATCGGCGAGATCAGGACCCATCGATGATGGTACGTCGACGTCCGCGTCGGATCGGGTTCGGTCCGTTCATCCAGATGTGGTCCAACATGCCGACGGATAACGCTTCCCCCAAACCGGCTGATTCCACCGGTCCGGGATTGTGATCACGGCGTGACTCGGAGTCGACGAACGCGAAACACCTAACAGGGTTCCCGGAGTACCATCAAATATGAACGTCGCCGTCACGAACGATGGCGGAGCGGTCTCCGAACCGCAGACCGCCGTTTTCGTAGGGGCCTCGTAGCCCCACACTCCCCACCCTGTTTCGACGGATGTATTGTCGGCGACCAGCATTCATCGACCAACGACCAGTATCAGCCATGATCGATCTATCACGCAGACGCCAACATCCGTGGCATCGACCACGCCCCACGCGGGCGGTGAGAGCATGAGTATGGATTCCCAGGAGCGCTCGAGCGACGAGGAACCGTCACTCGAGGGCGCGTACGACCCCGAGGCGGTCGAATCCCGCTGGCAGGATCGGTGGGTCGACGAGGAGATCTACGCCTACGAAAGCGACCCCGAGCGGGATCCGAACACGACCTACGCGATCGACACCCCGCCGCCGACGGTCTCGGGGAGCCTACACATGGGCCACCTCTACGGCCACACACTCCAGGACTTCTCCGCGCGGTTCCAGCGAATGCACGATGGCGACGTTCTCTTTCCGTTCGGCTACGACGACAACGGGATCGCAAGCGAGCGTCTGACCGAGACGGAACTCGACATCGAACACCAAGAGTACGAACGCCGCGAGTTCCAGCAGCTCTGTCGGGAGGTCTGTACGGAGTACGAGGCCGAGTTCACGGAGAAGATGCAGGGGCTCGGGACGTCGATCGACTGGTCGAACACGTACAAGACGATCGAACCCCGCGTCCAGCGCATCTCCCAGCTGTCGTTTCTCGACCTCTACGAGAAGGGGCGCGAATATCGGAAAAAAGCACCCGCGATCTGGTGTCCGGAGTGCGAGACGGCGATTTCGCAAGTCGAGACCGAAGACGACGAGCGCCACTCCCACTTCAACGACATCGCGTTCGACGTCGTGTCCGACGGCACCGACCGCGACGAGTTCGTCATCTCCACGACACGGCCCGAACTGATTCCCGCCTGCGTCTCCGTCTTCGTCCACCCCGACGACGAGGCAAACCAGGATCTCGTCGGCGAGACGGCGAGGATTCCGATCTTCGGCCACGAGGTGCCGATCATCGAAGACGAGCGCGTCGACATGGAGAAAGGAAGCGGGATCGTGATGTGTTGTACCTTCGGCGACCAAAACGACATCGAGTGGTACCAGGCTCACGACCTCCCGCTCCGTGTGGCCATCGACGAGACCGCGACGATGACCGACCTCGCCGGCGACTACGAGGGACTCTCGACCGAGGAGGCCCGCGAGGCCATCGTCGAGGATTTAGACGAAGAGGGCTATCTGCGAGACCGGTGGGATATCACCCACGCGGTCGGCGTCCACGAGCGCTGTGACACCCCCGTCGAGTACCGCGTCTCCAAGCAGTGGTACGTCGAAATTCTGGACCACAAAGAGGAGTACCTCGAGGCCGGCCGGGAGATGGACTGGTTCCCCGAGAAGATGTTCACGCGCTATCGCCACTGGATCGAGGGCCTCGAGTGGGACTGGCTCATCTCCCGCCAGCGCGATTCGGGGATTCCGTTCCCGGTCTGGTACTGCGAGGAGTGCGATCACCCGATTATGGCCGACAAGGAGGACCTGCCAGTCGATCCACTCTCGGACGAGCCGCCGGTCGACGCCTGCCCCGAGTGTGGCCACGACGAGTTCGAACCCGAGGAGGACGTCTTCGACACCTGGGCAACCTCCTCGCTGACTCCCCTCATCAATGCCGGCTGGGACTGGGACGCCGACGCCGAGGAGTTCACGATGGAGAACCCGGAGCTCTATCCGTTCGACCTGCGCCCACAGGGTCACGACATCATCTCCTTCTGGCTGTTCCACACCATCGTCAAGTGTTACGAACACACCGGCGAGGTGCCCTTCGACGCGACGCTGATCAACGGCCACGTCTTAGACGAGAACCGCGAGAAGATGTCCAAGTCCCGTGGCAACGTCGTCGCGCCCGACGAGGTGCTCGCGGAGTACCCCGTCGACGCCGTCCGCTTCTGGGCGGCGAGTGCGGCGGTCGGCGACGACTTTCCCTACCAGGAGAAAGACCTCCGCGCCGGCGAGAAACTCCTGCGCAAACTCTGGAACGCCTCGAAACTCGTCGACACGCTCGCACCTGCCGATCCCGACGAGCCCGACGAACTCGAGCCGATCGATCGTTGGCTGCTCGCCGAACTCGACGACGCCGTTTCCGAACTCACCGCCCAGTTCGATGCCTACGAGTTCGCCAAAGCTCGCGACCGCCTGCGGACGTTCTTCTGGAACACCTTCTGTGACGACTACTTAGAGATCGCCAAAGGCCGCGAGGACAACCCCTCGACGCAGTACGCGCTGCGGACGGCCCACCGAACCTTCCTCGAGTTGTGGGCTCCCTTCCTGCCCCACGTCACGGAGGAGATCTGGCAGGCCGTCTACGCTGGGGAGGACGCGGACCTCGACGAAGCGAGTATCCACACTCGAGCGTGGCCTGCGCCGCAAGGGTACGAGGCCGACCTCGAGGCCGGCGAGACGGCGATGGAGGTCATCTCGGCGCTTCGGCGGTACAAAAGCGAGAACCAGCTCCCGCTGAACGCCGACCTCGAGTCGGTTGCGGTCTACGGCCCGATCGAGGGCTTCGAGGACGCGATCGAGAACGTGATGAACGTTCAGAAGCTGACGGTCCTCGTGGACGAACCCGAGGTAACGACCGAGGTCGCCGCGATCGACCTCGACTACTCGACGCTCGGACCGAAGTTCGGGTCCAAGGTCGGCGAGATCGATTCGGGTATCGAGAGCGGCGAGTACGAAATCGACGACGATGCGGGTGTGTTGCGGGTCGCTGGCGAGGAACTCGAGGACGAGCTGTTCGAGGTGGAACTCGAGCGCACCTACTCGGGCGACGGCGAGATGATCGAAACCGAGTCGGCGGTCATCGTCCTCGAGTAACGCCGTCGATTTTCGTTTTGGGAGTTTTAGCCGTTGGTATCCGTATCGGTGTCCCGTCCGTCGGTATCCGTGTCGCCGTCGTCGGTATCCGAATCAGAGTCGCCGTCGGCAGTGTCGGTCTCGGAATCCGTGTCGCCGTCGTCGGTATCGGTATCCGAATCCGCGTCGCCGTCGGCAGTGTCGGTGTCGGAATCCGCGGCGACGGATTCGTTCCTTCCATCGGCGTTCGGTACCGGTTTCGAATCGACGTCAGCGGGGGCTGGACCGGAGGTCGTCCGCCTGCTCGAGCCATCGCTCGCATCCGTTTCGGTGACCGTCGGCTCCGGCCGACTCGAGTCCGTCCTGAGGTCGACGCCGAGCACGTAGAGGACGACCGGCGGGCAGACGTAGGAGGCGATCGCGACGACGGCAAAGAGCGGATCGACGAAGACGAGCAATCCGAATATCGCGAGCGCCGCCGCGGACGCGGTGTGGACCGCGGTTCCCGTGTACGCCCGGTAGTACGACCAGAGTCCGCGGAGCCACCGTGTCACCGATCTCCGGCGTCGACCTTCGATCACCGCGAGTGCCATACGCGCTATTCGGGTTCGACGACCAAGATCCCCCGTTGCGGTGTTGACCAGTCGACATCTCTTCACGCGGACGCTCGATCACCGTTCGATGCGGTCGCGTGGCTGTCCAGACGAAACCGTGTGAGTATCCCGACGAAACTACGTGGCTATCCCGACGCGTGGACTCGAGTCGCTTCGCACTTTTTCACCCGGATCGAGAGCGCGAGAAAGAGCGCGAGAATGGTGAACGTGACCTCACCGGCCGCGATGACGCCGAGGGCGTCCGCACCCAGAAACATCGGGGTATCGCGGGGGACCGGAATCGTGGTGTGGTGGGTTCCGTGTGGCCCCTCGAGGACGGGGACGAAGTAGTCGACGATCAGGTTGCTCGTGTACCAGATCACCGCGACGGCGACGCCGCCGACCGAAAAGTCGGTGATCCGGTGGAGAACGAGCGCCTGGACGACCATTCCGAGGTGGCTCCAGAACAGAAACTGGTACATAAGCGGATGGAGATAGCCGTACGAATCGGCGAAGGCGAGCAACGTATACGGCGTCCAGAGGCCGAGGATGACGTTACCGAAGAAGGCGAGTGCGGTGAGCCACGGCAGGTCGTAGCCGAGTTTCCAGGCGGCAATGGCAAGTGCGATCAACAGCGTCGCCATCGGGCTGTCCGGAACCCACGGCCACATCAGCGCCGGTGTCCCGGCGAACTGACCGGCGTAGTACCAGAACCCAAAGACCGTCCCCGCGAGATTGATCGCGACGACGAGCCAGGCGAATCGGAGCCCGATATCCTCGATCGGTTTCGGTACGGGGGCGAGGTATCGGGGAAGCGCATCTCGGTCGGGCACCTCGCTCGTCGCGAACATCGTTCGTCCGTCGTGTGGACCGACAGTTGCAAAACACTAGCGGTCGGCCGTCACCGACGCGGTCGTCCCTGGCCGGAACGGACACGCGTAAGTGCGGTGGGTTCGAACCCTGGTGTATGTCAGCAGAGACCGACCTCGAGGAACTGCGACGCGGAACGGACCTCGTCAAGCGAGGGTTCGCACAGATGCAGAAAGGCGGCGTCATCATGGACGTCGTCGACCCAGAACAGGCCCGGATCGCCGAGGAGGCCGGCGCGGTCGCCGTCATGGCCCTGGAAGCGGTGCCGGCGGACATCCGGAAACGCGGGGGAGTTGCCCGGATGGCCGATCCCGCGGACGTCGAAGAGATCGTCGACTCCGTCTCGATCCCGGTGATGGGCAAGTCCCGAATCGGTCACACGAAAGAAGCCCAGATCCTCGAGGCCGTCGGCGTCGACATGATCGACGAGTCCGAAGTCCTCACGCCCGCGGACGACGCCTACCACATCGACAAGCGCGACTTTACCGCGCCCTTCGTCTGTGGCGCGCGCAACCTCGGTGAAGCCCTGCGCCGGATCGAAGAAGGTGCGGCGATGATCCGAACCAAAGGCGAGGCCGGCACCGGCGACGTCAACCAGGCCGTCCACCACCAGCGAACGATCAAAGGCGAGATTCGCCGACTCGAGGGAATGAGCTTCGAGGAGCGCGAGGCTTACGCCCGCGAGATCGAAGCGCCCGCCGAGTTGGTCCACGAGACCCCCGAGATGGGCCGCCTGCCGGTCGTGAACTTCGCCGCCGGCGGCATCGCGACGCCCGCGGACGCGGCGCTCATGATGCACCACGAGTGCGACGGCATCTTCGTCGGCAGCGGTATCTTCGGCGCGGAGAACCCGCCAGTGATGGGCGAAGCGATCGTCGAAGCCGTCAACAACTGGGACGACCCCGAGGCGCTCGCCGAGATCTCGAAGAACCTCGGCAAAGGGATGAAAGGCGACGCCAACGTCGACCTGTCCGAAGAGGAGAAGATGCAGGGACGGGGCGTCTAGCGGCGAGAGGCGTCGGTTCCATTTTCCAAAGTCGCGATCACGGATGCGCCGTCGGTAGTGCGAACAGTCGACCCCTCGAGTTGGTGGGAGTCAGTCACGTCGGCCCGATGGAGGCACCGGCCCGTCTCATAAGCGACGTTCGGGAGTTCGTCCAGAAGCGAGAGGTGACGGCCTGATACGGTCTGCTGCCGGTCTCTTCCGGCACAACCGCGACCGACGGCGGTTGCGACGGAAATGAGCTACAGTACAGTTGACGCGTGTGACGGGGTGTTGGACATAACTGATTCTTAGGGGGTTTCCTCTGGACTCGTGGTTGTCCTCACACACGTCAAATCGCCGTTCGTTTCAAGTATTCTGGCGTCGTGTGTCTCCTATGTCCGCCATTCGGATCGACGACCTCACCAAACGGTACGGCGAGGTCCTCGCCAACGACGGCATCTCTTTCGACGTCGATTCTGGCGAGATATTTGGCTACCTCGGCCCGAACGGGGCTGGCAAGACGACGACTATCAGGCTGTTACTCGGGCTCATCAAGCCGACGTCGGGGACTGCGACCATCCTCGGGACGGACATTCGCGACCGACGAGCGCTCACCGAACGGAAAGCCGACGTCGGATACTTGCCGGATTCGATCGGCGTCGAGGAGCGACTCACCGGCCGACAGGTTCTCGATTACTTCGCACGGATGCGGGGCGACGAACGACGAGACGAATTACTGGAGCTGTTTCACCCACCGCTCGAGAAACCGGTCGAGACGTACTCTCACGGCAACATACGGATGCTCGGCATCGTTCAGGCGTTCATGCACGATCCGGAGATCGCGATCTTAGACGAGCCGACGTCCGGGCTCGATCCGCTCAAACAGGATCGACTCCATCAGTTCCTCGAGCGGGAACGTGACGCCGGGAAGACGATCTTTTTCTCCTCACACGTGCTGAGCGAAGTGCAGCGAGTCTGTGACCGCGTCGGTATCATTCGCGAGGGCGAACTGGTCGCCCTCGAGGATATCGATGCGCTCCTCGAGCGAAGCGGCAAGCGGGTGTGGGTCCACCTGGCGGAACCGGTCGACGAAGCGCGCTTCGCGACGGACGAGATGATCGATCTCGAGATCGTCGACAGCGCGGTGCAGTTTACCTACACTGGCGAGTACAACGCGCTCATCGACCACCTCGGCGAGTTCGACATCGCGAACGTCGAGATCACCGATCCGCAACTCGACGAGATCTTCAAACACTACTACGGAGAGGGTACGCCGATGGAGAGAACGGACGGCGAACCGGCGAGGGGCGGATGACGGCGATTCTGCGTCTCGAGTCCAGAAAGCTGGTCCGCAGTTCGCTCGTACTGACCGGCCTGCTGGGCCTGTTGCTGGCGTTCGTCCTCGCCGTCTTTCCGGGGTTTGCGGACGAGGCCGAACTCATCGAGGAGGCATTTCCGCCGGTCTTGCTCGGCTTGTTGGGGATCGAAGAGATTCACACGATCGAGGGGTTCGTCGGCGGATACGTGTTCTCTCTGATCTGGCTGCTGTTCGCCGGAATTTACTTCGCGTACGCCAGCGCCGGGATGATCGTCGAGGACGTTCGCACCCGCCGGATGGACCTCACCCTCTCGAATCCGGTCTCGCGGGAGTCCGTCCTCCTCCAGAAAGTCGCCGCACTGTGGGTTCCGCTGGTCGCGTTGCACGTCGGCCTGTTTGCGGTCCTGTTCGTCGGCATCGTGGTCATCGGTGAGACGCTCGATCCCGTCACTCTCGCGGTGGCACACCTGTTTATTGTCCCCTATCTGCTGGTCTGTGCCGGGATCGGCATCGTCCTCTCGGTCGTCCTCGGACGCGTCGAGAGCGCACAGGCGACCGCACTGGGACTCGTGTTCGTCTGCTGGCTGGTCGACGGTCTTTCCGAGATGAACTCGGAGTTCGAGTGGGTCGGTGCGATCACGCCGAGTCGGTACGTCGACCCGGGTGCGATCCTCGTCCACGAGGAGTACGCGTTCGCGGACGCAGGAATTCTTCTGATCGCGTTTCTCGTCTTGCTCGGCGTCGCGACCGCTCTCTTCGTCCGGAGGGATATCTGATGAGGACAACGGATCGAACCGCAACCGCCGCCGTGTTCGACGTCCCCACCAGTCGGCGCGAGCACATCCACGAGCGCCGACGGAACGCCGACGCGAGCATCCGGTCGACGATCGACCGTCTCTCGGAGGTGTCGACGTGACGGCGATCCTCCGGATCGAGTCGCGAAAGCGGGTCCGCGGGTCAGTCGTCCTCGTCGGCGTCTTCGTCCTCCTCTCTGCGCTTTACTTTGCGATGTTCCCGAGTCTCTCCGAAGAGATGGAAGCGCTCGAGGAGGCGTTTCCGGCCTTCTTTTTCGACCTGTTCGGAATCGAGGCGCTGCACACGATCGAGGGGTTCATCGCGGCCGAAATCTACTCGTTTTTCTGGGTGATCCTCGTCGGCATCTACTTCGCGTACGCCGGTGCGGGACTGATCGCAGCCGACGTCGCCGACCGGACGATGGACCTCACCCTCTCGAATCCGGTCTCGCGGGAATCCGTCATTCTCCAGAAAGTCGCCGCGCTGTGGGTCCCGCTGGTCGCGTTGAACGTCGGAGTGGCGACCGTCGTCTACGTCGGCGCACTCGTCATCGGCGAGTCGTTCGACCCCGTCGCACTCGCGATGGTCCATCTGCTCTCGATACCCTACCTGCTGGTCTGTGCGGGGATCGGTCTCGTCCTCTCGGTCGTCGCCGACCGGCCGAAGACCGCACGGTCGACGGCGATAACGCTCGTGTTCGTCTGCTGGCTGGTCGATGCCGTCTCCGGGCTCGATCCCGACGTCGAGTGGATCGGCGCGGTGACGCCGAGTCGATACTTCGACGAGACGGCGATCCTCGTCCGCGAGGAGTACGCGTTCGCGGACGCAGGAATTCTCCTGGTCGCCTTTCTCGTCTTGCTCGGCGTCGCCCTGGTTCTCTTTACGCGCCGGGACATCTGACAACGAGCGGTGAGTTCATTCGAGGTGCGTGACGGTCTCTGTGGCACGAACGAATACCGGCCCCTGTCCTATATCGAGCGCGATCGCGTAGTATCGACCATGACCCCGAGTCGACGACGGACGCTCGAGCTGATCGGTGCGGCGACAGCGGTCACAGTCGGTATCGCGGGCAGTCCCACGGTCACCGCACAGGAGACCGACGACCGTCCGGCGTACACCCGGTGGCTCACGATCGAAGACGACGGCCTCGAGTTCGTCGCGATCGACTGGACGGCCCTCGAGGACGAGACACAGCGAGAACTCGAACAAGCGGAGCCGAGCGAGGAGGTTCCGGACGAGTTCCAGGACGATCCGATGGTCGAACCCGTCTCTACCGGACTGCTCGCGGCGTATTTCGCCGTCGGGCTCGGTCTCTCGCAGTACCGACTCGGCAGGCTCGTCGACGACGACGCCTTCGAGACGGCCGTCGAGGAACTGCTGGTGGTAAACGACGCCGTGATCGTGGCCGGGGACGTCGACACCGCGGAGATCGACGACCGGCTCACCGAGGAGCCGGCGGCGGAGTTTCTCAGACGGATGGAACGAACGGCCGAGGTCGGCGAGTACGACGTCTACACGCCGGTAGAGGAGGACGCCGACGCGGTGATCGCCGTCAGCGCCGAGGCGATCATCTTCGTCGACGGCGCGGAACTCGAGGACGACGCGGACCCGACGACGCGGATCGAAACCATCGTCGCAGCCTCGGTGGGCGACGCGGATCGGGCGACCGAGCTCTCGGACGAGGTCGCGTGGCTCGTCGAAACCGCGGGCGAAGGCGACGTCACCGTCGGACAGTACGGCGACCGACTCACTCCCGACGAGAACGGGGGAATCACCGACGTCACGTTCGAGGGGTTCGAGGACGCCGACGGCGTCGTCTGCTCGTTTACCGTCGACGACGCGGAGACGGCGACCGGTGAGTTCGCAGCGATCGTCGACGACCCCGACGTCGATGACCTCGAGCAACGACTGGGCGCGTCGGCGGACGAGCGATCGGTCGACGTCGACGGAAACCGCGTTACTGCGACGGGAACGTGGCGGGACGTAAACGGGACGACGGTTGGTCGCGTCCATCGAGGCCTCACCCGGACCGACACCGAGGCGTCGGCCCCGTTCGACCCGTGACGCCTCGACCGTCCCGTCCGTGACGGGGTCGGGGCGCTCGCGTCCGGCCCGGCGCGAGCCTCGAGTTTGCAGCCCTAACGATGGCGGCGCAGAACGCCCGGAGAGACGGAATTGTCGCCGTTACGATCCGACGACGACGACAATCAGAAAGGCGAGATACGCCACCAGCGCTCCCGAAATCGCCGACAACACGCTCGACGGTGCGACCGTCGTGCCGACTCCCACGATCACGAGCGCGACGACGACGGCAGCGAACTGGACCGGACGCCGCTCCCAGTACTTTCGAACGGTCTCGGGATCGCGAGCGGCGACGAGTTCGAAACCGAGCGTCGCGGCTGCTCCGAGCAAGAACGCAGGCAGCGACGGGGTGGCCCCGACGAGGACGAACGCGACGAGTGCAGCGGTCAACACCACCACGGCCAACGCGCCGTCGGTTCGGACGCCCATCGTCGCTCAGTCGGTGTAGAGCCGAGCGCCGGGCCCGACCGTGGTCTGGTAGGCCCGGCTCTCGATACCGGCCGCGTCGAAGGCGTCGAGCATCGCCGCCGCGATCGCTCGACGATCGGCGTGGTGACAGACCGCGAGCACGCCGGGCCCAGCGCCGCTTACGGTGACGCCGGTCGCACCCGCCTCGAGGGCGGCGTCGCGAACCTGTGCGTAACCGTCGATGAGTGCGGTTCGTTCGGGAGTGACGATTTCGTCGGCCATTCCCTTCCCGACGAGTTCGGGATCGTTCCGTGCCATCCCGACCGCGAGCGTGGCGGCGTTGCCGACGGTGTCGACGACGTTGTCCATCCGGGCGTGCTCGGGGACGACCGCGCGTGCGTCCCGCGTCGAGACCGTGATTTCGGGGAGACAGGCCACGAGAGGGATCGACGTGTCGACCTGGGTGACGCCGCCGTCGGTCACGACCGTAAAGCCACCGAGCAACGACGGCGCGACGTTGTCGGCGTGGGCTTCGCCGGAGACGAGCGCCTCGCCCTCGGCGGCGATCGGAACGAGTTCCTCGCGCGTGAGACCACGGCCGTAGAGTTCGTTCAACGCGACGGCGGCGGCGGCGGCGCTGGCGGCCGACGAGCCGAGCCCGGAGGAGGGGCGAACGCCCTTGTCGATTCGAATGCGTGCCGGCGCGTCGAGCGCCTCGGCGACTGCACCCACTGTATTCTTCTTCGGGTCTTCGGGAATGTACTGGCTGCCGGCCCCGGTGATCGAGATCGTCGTTTCCGGCGCGCGCTCGACTCGAACCACGTCGGCGGGCGCTCCGAGCGCGACGCCGAAGACGTCGAAGCCGCTCCCGAGGTTCGCACTCGTCGCTGGAGCCCGCACGGTAAGCATGCAGATTTCTTGCCACAGTGCAGGCAAAAAGGTAGCGAACGACGACGGGAGTACGGGCCGTCTCCATCGTTCGACAGATCCGTCGGCTCCGCGTTCGGCGCTACTCTTCCGTCGTCTCGCCGAACGTGAACACGTCGTCGGTGTTCTCGACCGCCGAGGCGTCCTCGTCGGTTTCGGACTCGTCGCCCTCTCGCTCGGCGTCGTCCCGTTCGGCTTCGGCCGACTCCTCGAGATCGTCACCGCTCTCACCGGTCTCCGACGGATCGACCTGGTCTATCTCGTCGCCGTCAGTGAACGGGTTCCACTCCTCCGGTTCGGTGGTCATCGAGTCCGCGGAGTCGTCGCCGCCGGATTCGTCGTCCGGCAGGGATCCCTCGGTCGTCTCGGATTCGACCCCGGTGTCCGCGAGTGGGTCGGTGCTCTCCGGCGAGTCGTCCAACACATCACGGCTTTCGTCCCACTCCGTCGAATCGTCGTCTCCGCCGTGCGCTTCGGTTTCACCGGCAACGGCGTCGTCTTCTTCGACCTCGAGATTCGAGGCAGGCTCCGAGACGGGGTCGTCGACGGTCGACGAGTCGCCGCTCCAGTCGGAATCGACGAGATCGCCTTCCTGCAGCGGATCCTCGACCGACGGCCCGCTGCTCGAGGTACGGGGTTCCTCGTCCGCGAACCCGTCGTCGTCCGCTTCCACGAGCGGGTCCGACGTGACGGGATCGTCGCTACCGGCCGCAAGCGGGTCGCTCACGTCGGTGGTTGCCTCCGAGTCAGTCGAGTCAGTCGTCTCAGCGTTTCCGTCGACCGATTCCGCGGTTTCGGCTGGTTCGGCGTCCGCGAAGCCATCCCCGAGCGGATCCTCCTCGACCGTGAGATCGACGGTGTCGTCCGCGATCGGTTCGTTCATCTCGAGGGGGGCGGCGTCCGTTTCGCGTTCGCCGGAGGGGGATTCGGCCTCGTCAGAAGCTGGTTCGGCCTCGTCAGGTGGCGACTCGTTCGCCAGCGGATCGGGCCGGTCGCCGTCGGCGGCATCGTCGGCCGCGAACGTAATGCCGTCCGCCAGATCGGTCGGTGCCTCGTCGTCACTCGCTGTGTCCGTCTCCTCGGCGGTCGCCGGCGCGGCCGCGAGCGGATCGCCGTCGCCCTCCGTCGGAGACGGCTCACCGTCCGCAGGCTCGTCGTCCGCGTGATCCGTTCCTGGAGCCACGTCGTCGAGTGCCTGCTCGGTCTCCCCTTCGGCGCCCTCGCTTGCGACTACCTGGTCGTCCTCGCCTGTAATTTCGTCCGTATCAGCGTCCTCGAGCGCGGACTCCGCGTCGAACGCGAGATCCTCGAGCGTCGCCTCGGGGTCGACCGCGAGGTCGTCCTCGTCGACGTCGGTGGCGAACCGATCGAGGGCAGCCGACAGTTCGGAGGACTGCTCGGCCAGTCGCGAGGCCGACTTCGTCACCTCCGTCAGCGCGCTGGTCTGCTCTTGGGCCGCAGCGGCGGCAGTTTCCGAACGCGTGCTCGTCTGCTGGGAGATCGTCGCCACCTCGTCGACCATGGCCACGACCTCCTGGGTCGACGCGGCCTGTTCTTCGGTCGCGGCGGAGATCTCCTGGACCCCGCTGTTCGTCTCCTGGGCCAGGTCGGCGATCTCCTCGAGCGCTTCGACGGCCGCCTGGACCTGCTCGCTTGCGTCCTCGATGTGCGAACTGGTTCCCTCGACTTCGGCCGCCGAGACCTCCGTCCGCTCGCGGATCGCCTCGAGTCGGGCCTCGGCTTCGTTCGCCGCGGCGGCGACGTCCTCGGAGAGCTCTTTGACCTCCTGGGCGACGACGGAGAACCCTTCCTCGTCGTCGCCACTCGCAGAGCGTGAGGCCTCGATATTTGCGTTCAGCGCCAGCATGTTGGTCTGGCGTGCGATGTCGGAAATGGTCGCGATCAGTTCGTCGATCTGTTGGACCTCCTCCTCGAGGCGCTGGATCTCGGTGACGGCACCCTCGGACTCGCCTTCGATCTCGTTCATCGCTTCGATCGCCGCTCGTGCAGCCGTCCGGCCGCTCTGGCCGGTTTCGACCGTCTGCTCTGCGATGTCGGCGACCTCGTTCGAGGAGGCGGCGATCTCTTCGGTCGTCGTCGAGAGTAGGTCCATCTCGCCGTCGACGGCCTGCAGCGACTCGTTTTGCTGGTCTGCCCCCTCCGAGATCTCCTGGACCGACTGGGTGACCTGTTCGGACGCCGAGCGAACCTCCTCGCTCGAGGCGGTGACCTGCTCGGAGGCGAGCGCGACGGACGAGGCGAACCGGTTCAGCTCCGCGACGGTGCGCTCGATCTCCTCTAACATCCCGTTGAAGTCGGTCGCGATGGCGTCCATCGCCTCGTTCTCGCCGTCGGCGTCGATTCGGGCGGTCAGATCTCCCTCGGCGGCCGCGGCCATCACCTCGCTGTACTCGTCGGCGTTTCGCTCGAGGCGGTCGTTGATCTCTTCGACTCG
Source organism: Natrialba swarupiae (assembly GCF_008245225.1). Lineage (GTDB taxonomy): Archaea > Halobacteriota > Halobacteria > Halobacteriales > Natrialbaceae > Natrarchaeobius > Natrarchaeobius swarupiae. The sequence continues at coordinate 89,612 of NZ_VTAW01000011.1, read as the reverse complement.
TTCTCGCTCGCGTTCGGCGTCCTGGCGGGCAGTTTCGGCTTCCTGAATCTGATCGCTCAACGTGTCGCGCATCGAGGCGAGACCGTCAGCGAGCGTTCCGACGCTGTCGATCCGTTTGGTCCCGAACTCGACCTGAAGGTTGCCCTGTTCCATCTCGTTTACCTTCCGGGTGAGTCGGTCGATCGACGACGTGGTGTTTCGTCCGAGGACGACGCCGACCAGTCCGACGAAGACGACGAGGCCGCCAGCGGCGGCCGCGAGTCCCTGCTCGTCGACCAGCGAGAGGTAGCCAAAGGCCGCGCTTCGCGGTTCGTGTGTGAGGACGACCCAGTCGGTGCCCTCGACCGGTGCGCCGCTGACGACGTAGTCTTCGGTTCCGAACCCGTAGGCGTCCAGGACGGTCGCGCTCCCGCCGGCGACCTGTCGCGTCGTCGCACCGTCTGCGCGGACCCAGTCGGCGGCGCTGCCGTCGTACTCGGCACCGAGGGTCTCACCCCCAGCGTAGCCCGCGCTGTCGAGGACGATCTCGTCGTTCCCGTCGACGACGACGGTCACGGCGGACCCGCTTCCGGCGAGTTGCGTGCCGACGGACTCGAGATCGACGGTGTAAACGATCGCACGCTCGTCGTGTTCTGGCGTCTGGAGGACGTAGCTGACGACCGCGTTTTCGGTCTCGAGGTCGTCGCCGACGTACGGGCTCGAGATCCACGGCTCGTCGGCGGTGGTCTGGCTCGTCGCCTCCTCGTCGACCCCGTCGAGGTCGGCGAGCGACCGATCCACGAGCGCGCCGTCGGTGCTCGCGACGACGGTCCCGTTCGCCGAATCGACGTAGCTGATCGCGACCGCTTGCTCTCCAAGACGCTGGTCCCACTCGATGAACTGTCGTTCGACCGCGTCGGGGTCGTCACTCGCGACGGCGTCCGACGTGGCGAGCATCGCCGCCGTTCGTTCGTTCCGGTCGTGCCACTGTTGTACTCCCTGTGCGTCCTGTTCGGTGAGAGAGAGCTGGTCCGCCTCGACGCGGTCTTCTACCTCGTCGGTGACGACGACGGTCGCGGCGAACCCGATGAGCCCGACCATCAGCCCGAGACACAGGAGCACGATCGTAAACTTGACCGTGTATCTGCGTCGGATGGCCGCCGGTACGAGCCGTCGGAGGAAACTCATTGATATCGAACGGGTGATGGCGTCACCACATAAATGGTAATCCACGGTTATCGAAGCTGATAATCAACTGGCCGAAAAGACAACTATTTGATTGTTGTCGGTGGGATCCGCTTCTCTCCGCAGTGTCGTTCCTCCTCGAATGTAGACAGGTCTGTCGACCGGTCGAGCGAGACGCCCGGTAACGGGTGGTATCGTCGCCGATCACTCGTTCAACCCGGTTGCTGTATCGGGGCTCGCCTCGAGAAACCGGTCCAACCCGGCCGCAAGCGCGGCGGAAAGTACCGCGCCCGCGGCGGCGAAGCCAGCGATCAGGACGAAGAAGGCGGCGGTCGAGAACCCCTCGAGGACGAAGCCGGCGACGGCGATACTGGCCGCGCCGAGGCCGAACTCGCCGAGGTAGGTGTAGCCGTAGGAGAGTCCGCGCGTATCCGGCGGGGTGTAGACGGCGACGGCGTTCTGGTAGAACGGTTGAATCGCGAAGAGAAAGAAGCCGAAGACGGCACAGAGGGCGACGATCGCACCGAGACCCATGGTGGTGACGGGGACGAACGCCACCGCGAGGACGGCGAGCGCGACGAAGAGGCCGGCCAGCCCACGATCGGGCGAGACGCGGTCGGTCAACTTCCCGCCGACGTACTGTCCCGCCATCCCGACGACGAGCAACCCGACGTAGATGTAATCGGCCGGGGAGATCCCCTCGAGGCCCTCGGGCACGGCGAGGGTCTCCATCGCCGGCACCCCGTGGAGAATCTCGGGGAGATAGGTCAGCATCCCTCGGTAGTAGAGGCCTTCGAACGTGACGATGACGAAGACGATCGCGAACGTGCTCGCGAACAGTGCCCGTGAGTTCCCCAGCAGGTCGGACAGCGACAACGCCTCCGTTGGACCGGCGTCGACGTCGTCTTCGACTGCCGCGGTCGGATCGAACTGGGCCGTCAGCCCGTATACCACTGCGAGCAGTCCGGGGACGGCGAGCAGCGCCGCGACGAGTTGCCACTCGAGGACGATCAACAGCGTCGCCGCGACGAACGGGCCGAGCGCGATGCCGACGTTACCGGCGATGCCGTGCCAGGCGAAGACCGTCCCTCGATCGTCGACTCCCGTGCTGATGAGCGAGAGTCCGGCCGGATGGTAGACGCTCGCGGCGATCCCCCACAGAAGCAGGCCGGCGGCGATCGCGTAGATCGACGTCGCGACCGAGAGGGCGAGAAACGAGAGGCTCATCCCGGCGAGACAGAGGACGATCAGCCGCTTGGTCCCGTAGCGGTCCGCGAGGATGCCGCCGGGGAGTGCGCCCAGGCCGAACGGTGCGTAGCCGAGCGCGACGACGAGTCCCAGCAACGCGATGGTGACGTCGAACTCGGCGAGCCAGACGACCAGAAAGATCGGAATCGACGTCTCGAACCAGTGAACGAGGGCGTGACCCGCCATCGTGAACCCGGCGATCGACCGATCGTTTTCGTCCATTCGTTACGTGTTCCCGGCACGCAGCGCACTTAGCCGCTTGGAAGTCTCCCCCCAGATGTGAAACGGTAGATACGAACGGTGTCGATTCGAACGATGCCCGACCCGTCTGCGTTCGCTCGTCTGCGGGGCTCGATTCGTCGTCTCGACGAACTACTCGCTGGTTGGATCGTCGTCGACTCCAACCGCCTGCGAAACGTCGACCTCGTCGGCGTCGATGTCGTCTCGATCGCCGACGACTAGCTCGCCCTCCTCGGTTTCGACGTAGACGTCGTCCGCGAACCCGCCCTCCGCGTGGGGGTGGTCCGGATCCTCGAGTCGCTCGGGCGTGGACGGTGCCTCCGGTAGCCCCTCGGGTGGCGCAAACTGGCCGAGTGGGTCGTCGATCGTGACGTCCCAGCGCTCGAAGAAGTCGCCGTAGCGGTCGTAATGGGACTCGAGTTCGTCCGTCGGAAACTCCATCATCTCGGTCCAGCCGTGGTTGTAGAAGTCGAAGTTCGCCTGGATGTGTGTGATCTCGCGGGCTTGGGCCTCCGAGTAACCATCCTGAAGCGCCCGGAGGTAGCTATCGACCGTCGCCTCGAAGAGTCCGTCGAGGTGGGCCTCGCGTTCGTCGGCGTGGGCCGGATCGGCCTTGCCGAGGAATACTCGCGTGTGCAGGCGGACGAGACCCGACGTCGCGACCGAGCGGACGACCGGCGTCTCGAGAGCCTTGCGTGAGGCGAAGTGGCGCGCGTTCTGGTGGAGTTTCATGACTCGGCGTAGGGCGGCTAGCGTAAAGAGCGGTTCGGACGCCGGTGTGACCAGCCACGATACGCAGTCGACTTCTCTCGGAGCCGAGAGCGGTGACAATTATAACGATAACAACGCCTGCGATATGACGCATCGAACTATATGATTGGGTGAACGTATTCGGTTCGGGCGGACAATCGTCCGATCAGTTCCCCAGGGGAGGCAAAATAGACGAGATAGCAACCCACTTTAACCCGCATTACGAACGGTCCAAATATGACCCAGTACGTCATCATCGGTGACGGGATCTCGGGCAGTTCGGCTGCCGAGACCCTCCGGGAGGAAGACCCGGATTCGGAGATTACCGTCATCACCGATGAGGGGGAGCCACTGTACAACCGGATTCTCATCAAAGAACACGCGAAAGGGAAACTCCCCGAAGCGCCGATCTCGATTCACGAGGAGGAGTGGTACGACGAGCGCGACATCGATCTCTCGCTCAACACGCACGTAACGTCGGTCGACACCGACGAGAAGATCGTTCGCATCCACCAGGGTGAGGACATCCCCTACGACAAACTGCTGGTCGCGACGGGCGGGACGCCGACCCAGCTTCCGGTCGAGAACAGTGACGCCGACGGAATCCACCACTTCTGGACGTTCCAGGACGCACGGCGAATCCGCGAGAGCGCCGAAGCCGGCGAGGAAGCCGTCGTCGTCGGTGCCGGTCTCCTCGGAATCGACTTCGCGGCGGTCTGTGGCGCACAGGGCGTCTCCGGAAAGTACCTCATGCGTGGCGATCGCTGGTGGCGCTACGCGCTCTCGGCCGACGGCGCGGAGATCATGCACGACGGAATGCGCGACGTCGGCGTCGAACCGGTGTTCGACAGCGGCGTCGGCCAGTTCGAAACCGACGACGACGGTCACGTGACCGCCGCGATCGATCCGAACGGCGACCGGTACGAATGCGACTGGGCCGGCGTCGCGATCGGATTGACGTTCAACACCGAGTTCCTCCGCGGCGCGGGCCTCGAGGAGGACAACGGGATCGTCGTCGACGAGTACATGCAGACGAACGTCGAGGACGTCTACGCGGCCGGCGACATCACGCGATTCTACGACGTCTTGCTCGACCAGCAGGCACAGAACGGCTCGTGGGGGTCGGCAAAAGAGCAGGGTCGCGTCGCGGCGGTCAACATGGCTGCCGACGACGAGGACGAAGTCTTCGAGTGGGTCTCCTCGTACTCGATTACCCACTTCGACTTCCCGTTTCTCTCCTTCGGTCACCCGACGCTCGGCGACGAACACGCCGAACGCCGCTACAGCGACACCGAGTGGCGGCGTGTCGCGTTCAAAGACGGCAAGATCGTCGGCGGCGTCCTGATCGGCGATCTCTCCCCACAGAGCAACTTCAAACAGCTGATGCGCGAACAGCGTGTCGTCGCCGACCAAGCCGACGTTCTCATGAAGAAATCCGTCGACCTCGACGAGTTAGCGCCCGCCCAGAGCCAAGAACAGTAACGCGGCGAGCGAACTGAACCGCCGAACCCGTTTGCGAACGAGTCTCCGCCCGTGTGGGTGTTTCCCGCCGGATGGACTGCCGGGAGCGTAGCGATCGTGTGATTGTCACAGCTGTACGGCCAGTCTCTACGGTGACTCGAGGAAACGGGCCTGCGATTGCAACGTCCGGTTCGAAAGTCGTGGCCGGAATACGTCTTCGGGATTCGGTCACAATGAGTACGAAATCGCCGAGTGAGGCCGACATCCTCAGGCCGATGCAACAGACGTCGACGAAGTACTACGCGTTGGCAGCCGTCGCGGGGCTCGCGTTCGCGCTGTTTCTGCTGGGCTGGCTCTACCAGCTGTACGAAGGGATGGTCGTTACGGCGCTGTCCGACTGGGGGACCGGCGGTGGCGTCACGTGGGGTGTCTACATCGGCGCGTTCATCTGGTGGGTCGGCATCGCCCACGGCGGAATCATCCTCTCGGCGGCCGTCCGCCTGCTCGGCATGGATCGGTACATGCCGGTCGCCAGACTCGCCGAACTGTTGACGATCGCCGGACTCTCGGCGGCCGGCTTCTACATCGTCGTTCACCTGGGGCGGCCCGATCGGATGGTCACGAGCATCGTCGGACACTACCACATCACCATTCACGGCTCGCCGCTCGTGTGGGACGTGACGGTCATTACGGCCTACTTCGTGTTGACCGCAACGTATCTCATGTTGACGCTGCGCTACGACGTCAGTCGGCTGCGAGACGACCTCCCGGATCACTTCGGACCGATCTACTCGCTGTTGACGGTCGGCTACTCCGAACGGGAAGACGAGGTCGTCCAGCGGATGGTCTGGTGGCTCGCGCTGGCGATCATCATCATGGCGCCGCTGTTGCTCCACGGCGGGGTGATTCCGTGGCTGTTCGCGTTGCTTCCGACCTATCCCCGCTGGTTCGGCGGTGTGCAGGGCCCCCAGTTCCTGACGATCGCGCTGACGTCGGCGATCAGCGGCGTCATCCTCCTCTCGTACGGCTTTCGCCGGGCGTACGACTGGGATCACATCATCACCGACGACATCTTCCGGGGACTGACGCTGTGGCTCGGCTTCTTCAGCCTCCTCTTTCTCTGGCTCCAGTTACAGCAGGTCACCGCCGGCACGTTCTTCCCGCCGGTCGATATGGACTACGCCTGGGCTGCAACCCTCGAGCATCCGATCTACATCGTCTCGATGGCGCTGGTCGCGATCGTCCTCGCGTACATCTTCGCCCAGACCATCCGACCCTCGCTGTTCGCGAAACGCCGCGCCGTCGTCGCTGGTGTCGCCATCCTCACGGCGACGCTACTCGAGAAGATCCTGTTCGTCGTCGAGGGGCTGATGTACCCCACCTTCGATATCTACGGCGCGACACCCGGCGTCTACTTTCCGAGTCTGATCGAGATCGCCTCGGTGATCGGCACGATCGGAATGGTGGTGTTGTTCTTCTTGCTCGTCGCCAAAGTCGTCCCCGTCGTCGAACTTCACGCGATCGAACACCTTCGGGAACACCCCGACGAGGATCACTGAGGCGGGTTACTGTAACGATTTACCGACGTACTCACTCGAGAGATTGCGGAATCGCCGCCGCGATCGACCGGAGCCACGCCTCGCGGTCGTCGGCCTCGAGGGCGGCCGACGCTGCGCCGGTCGCGTCGACGCCGAGATCGAACGCGCGCTCGACGTCGGCAGCCGTCCGAATGCCACCCCCGACGAACACGGCGGTTTCGGGTCGCTCGCGGGAGACGAGGTCGACGATCGCGTCGATCCGTGCGGGCTCGCTTCGGATCGTCGCGTCGTCCGCCGCGACGTCGGCCGGCCGTTCGAACAGCAGACAGTCCGGCTCGAGTGTGAGTGCAGCCCGCGCCGTCCGGCGATCGGTCGCGCAGACGATCGACTCGAGTCCCAACTCCGAACACCGCTCGACGGTGCGTGCGACGGCCGTAAACGGCGTCGGATTCTCCGGGTGGATTGACGAAGATTCCGTCCGCGCCCGCGGCGGCGACCGCCTCGCAGGTGACCGCACCCGTCTCGCTGGTCGCGGCCGGGGTCGCCGACTGCGCGACGACTGGAAGCGAAGTCCGGTCGGTGATCAGCCGAATGTCGGAGTGGTGTGGCGAGACGACGAACCGGCGGCCGGTGTCCGCGCTCACGCGGTCGATCGTCTCCGCGAACGCGAGGCCGTCCCGTCCGACCGTCGCCGCTGTCGATTTGAAGTTGATCAAGAAGTGAGGATACTCGAGGCCCATCTCACTCCGAGTATCCTTCCTGGAGGAACGCCCCCTCGGTCTCGTAGATCGAGACGAGTTCCTCGATGAACTCCTCGTGTGTCTCGTCTTCCTCCAGGTGATCGTCGAGTCGTTCCTTGAGGTCGTCGCTGATCTCTAACGTGTAGCTCATGGGTGTGCTGGGGCGACGCCCATCGGACGTAGGCGGGCCAGTCATAAAATCGTATAGCCAGGAGTCGACTGCGGTGTGGATTCACCCAGACGTCGCCACTGGCGAAGCACGACGTTTTCGGTCGCTTTCGGCACACGGTCGGCGTCCGAGACGACGGACTCGGCGGTATCGTCTCGGTCGTAGCGAGGCGGTTCGGTCGGGTCGGAATCTGGCTGGCAGTCTGGTTCCACCGCATACACCCCAATCAGACGCCGTCAGCCACTCGGTTCGATCGTCTCACTCTCTGGCGGGACGCTCCGTACCGAAACGTGTTTACGTGAAGACACCGATCAAACGACAACAGAACCGCTGGTGGCACCCCAATTCCGTAATTCGGGCTCCCGGAACGTTAATTTTCCCGGACGGCTCGTCGATGGAATATTGGGGTATATTCTTTACTGGCGGACCCGACATCACCATTCATGAACCAGAACCGACCCTCGACGACAGTGAGTCCCTCCGACGACATCCGACCGAGCATGGCTATCGTCGACCTGATCGCCCGGACAGACGGCGTGGACCCGATCGAACTCGAGCCGCTGTACGAGGTGATCGACCCCGACGGCCTCGATGCAGTCTGTGGATCGACCACGGAGTCACTCGAGATCGAATTCGTCTACGGCGGTCGAACGGTTCTGCTCGAACGGAGCGGCGATGGGATCGAGATTACGCTCGTCGACACCGTTCGTCGAACCGACGCATCCGGGACGGTAGACACCGAGTCCTCGATCTAGCTGGACGGATCGGAGTCGGCTCCACACTCTCGCAGAACGCGTTCTCGTTCGCTTGCTGGGACGTCGTAGAGCGAGCAGACGCGCTCGTGAATCCGACGGTCGATCGACGCGATACGTTCGTCCAGTTTCTTCGCCCGCTCGCGACGCTCGACGACCCGTGAGAGATCGGCGGCGACCTGATCGAGACGGGGGAGCGTAAGTGCGTTCAACCGATCGAGGGGCGTGATCGTTCGCGTCGCGGCCGCCCTGAAGCCGGCGAACCCGTCGCCCACCTCGACGGCGTGCGGGACGAACGTCTCGAGTGCCAGCGCGAGGTCGTCGTCGACACCGACGAACCTGATCGTCGGCACTGGGTCGGTCGTCGCGTACCCCCACCGGTCCGTGTCGGTGCCGTCGTCCGCTGGCTTGTACCGAAGTCGAACCGATAGCGTAACCACGTCGCCGTCCCGGCAGAGGCGTCGATCACGTTTCGTCTCGATCGAGTCGATCCGGAGTCCGGATCGCTCCGTAGTCGTCTCGGTGAGCATCGTCCCCTCGACGCCCGGTTCGACCCGATACGCCGGAACTGCGTCCAGTTGGGTGCCGTCGTCGTACTCCCCGAGCGCCGCGTCGAGATCCACCGAGATCGCGTTCCGTTCGGCCGTGGCTGCGAGCCGAGCGTCGACGGCGGAGACGAGGTCCGGATCGGGTCCATCGCCCATCGCGAGCGGGAGCGACTCGAACGTCGACTGGTTGATCTGTGGGAACACCGACCGGTAGGCCGTGTGTCTGTACCGGAGATAGTAGTTCAACAGCGGCGAGTTGAGCAGGCCGAGGACGTGTTTGTACGCGTCGACCGGATCGACCGTCTCTGAGATGGATTCGGGCCGGAGGTGAACGGTGTACGCCGATTTGATCGTCGCCAACCCGTCCGGATCGTACGTTCCGACCAGCGAGTCGCTCGTCTGCCTGAAGACGAGTTTCGGACTTCGGTACTGGTCGGCTCGCTTCTCGAGGTCGTCGGGGTCGACGTACCGGAGTTCGGCCTCGTCGAGTCCGTACCGAACGATCGCGCTTCCAGGGGCGATCGGCTGCGTCGCCGGCGTCGGCTCGTTCTCGAGACGCGCCGCTCGCTTGCTCACCTCCTCCCCACGTGCGATCTCGGCGAGCGTCGAGAGCGACGGCCACGCCTCGATTCGATCGAGGATCGTTCGCGTCGTCTCGTCGAGGTAGATCAGGAACCGGGCGGCGGATTCGCTCGCGAACGTCTCGAGTGGGATCTCCTCGGTCGCGACTCCCTCGAGCGCCGTGCCGTCGACGACGGCCGTCCCCCGTTCCCCGAGTTCGTCGCTCTCCGTCGCGTCCCCGCAGGCGACGGTCCCCGAGTCGGGCCCACAGACGAGGATCGCCGCACCCGACTCGACGCCCTCGAAGACGGTCCCGACCCGGACGATTCGCGACGGCGGTGCCCGATCGATGAGGAGCCGCCGGATCGGCTCGTTTTGCTCGCGGGTCAGGATCGAATCGGGAACGACGAACCCGACGCGGCCGTCACGAGCCAGCCGAACCGCACGCTCGAGGAAGGCGACGTAGAGATCGAACTGGCCCTCCGTGGCCGCAAACGACCGCGAGAGATACGACCGGAGCGTGGAGTCGATCGTCGCGCTGATGTCCGCACGTCCCGCCGTCGCGACCCAGGGCGGGTTCCCGACGACGGCATCGAATCCGGGCTCCGCTCGACCGGAGTCGCTCGCCTCGAGGAACCGCTCCGGAAACGCGAGCGGCCAGTGGACGTACCGGTCGACGGCGGCGCGTCGCTGTGCGGCCTCGAACCAGGCAGTCCCGACGAGAGACTCGTACTCGTCCTCGGTCGTCGCCGCCGACACGAGGTGGTCGACCGCATCGGGTGGCACGTCGTCGGACTCTCCTTCGGGATCGGCGTCGAAGCGCTGTGCCGTCGCCACGTTCGCGATCCGCTCGAGACGGTCGAGGGACTCGCTGTGCTCGAGCAAGAGGTCGCTCGCGGGTTCGCCGTGCTCGAACGGATCGTCGGTCAGCGCCGATGCCAGGTCGGCGAGCTGTTTCCGGTCCATCCCCACGAGCGCGTTACCGGCGAGCAGGTGGGACTCGAGGGCGTCGCGAACCGCGGGCGTCCCGCCGGCTCGCTCCCACAGCGCGGCCCGCGCCAGGCCGACCGCGACGGGATCGAGGTCGACGCCGTAGAGACACCCCGCGGTGACTCGACGCCGGGCCCACGCGACGCCACGTTCGGGATCGACCGCCTCGAGCCCGTGTCGTGCGGCGTGGCGTTCCCGACTGTAGACGATTTCGCGGACGAGGAAATCGGCCGCGCTCGTCAGAAACCGACCCGTTCCTGTGGCCGGATCGAGGATCGCCCGCTCGAGGAGAGCGTCGACGAACGCGTCCGAACACGCCGGATCGTCCCGCTCGAGTCCCTCGCGAACGTCCTCGACGAGCGGACCGAGGGTGGACTCGACGACGTACTCGACGACTCGATCCGGGGTGTAGTACGATCCGCTCGCCTTTCGCTCGCCCGAGTCGGCCGTCAGGTAGACGTCGCCGGGGCGGAGCCCCTCTCGCCCTTCGACGTCTTCACGAACGGGCGCGTACTCCCCGTCCGCGGCCGGCCGCTCGCTCTCGGCGATCGCGAGTTCGTACTCGAGCGTCGACTCGTAGAGACGACCCAGGTGGCTGCTCTCGAGGCGATGGAGGGGGACGTCGGTCTCGAGCGGCGTCGACGCCGAACTGCTCGAGTGTGTGCCACTGGCCGCTACCGAGGCGAACGACGGTATCGGCGGCTGGTCGGAGTCACCACCGATCGTAGCCGTCCGGTCGACGTATCGCTCGAGTAGATCCCGAAAGACGTCCCGAACCGCGCGGTCGTACCTCTCTTCGAGTTCCACCCCGTTGGCGTCGATGGCGGGACCGACTTTTGCACGATCGCCGTCAGTAGACCGCTCGCTCGCGAGGTCGACGACCGCACGGCAGACGTCCGTACGGAGCGTCCGGACACGTTCGCGGGCGAGTTCCTCGCTCTCGGTCGAGGCGGCGTCGAGCGGACACGCGCCGTCTGCGCCCTCGCGGAACGCGTCGCCGCCGAACAGGCGGACGAACTGCTCGAGTGCGACGCGGTCGTCCGCCTCGAGGGCCGCCTCGAGGTCGACCTCGCAGTAGTCGTCGACTCGTCCATCTGCGGCGTAGAGTCGCCACCGTCTGCCGTCCGTGAGCACTCCCCAGCGGGCGGAGGTCTCCGTTATGAAGGCACGCATTCGGTGACTCGGGTGTTCGAACGGGCGCTCGTAGCCACCGTCTCCGTCAGCGCCGAACGCGAGCGAGTCGAACGGCCGTCCCCACCGCCGCACGTCCGCGACGGCGACCGCGTGCTCGAGCGGGTCCGTCGCGTCGACGGACGAAACCCCGTCGCCGATGGCGTACGCCGGTCGTCGTCGTGGCCGGTCGGCCGGGGGATCGCGGTCGTCGCGGACGAACGGAACATCGAGGGCGCGGAGAATCGGCCGAACGATCGCCTCCTCGAGGTCGGCGACGTCGTACGTCGGTGCGTCCGATCGCTCGCGTTTCCAGACGTCGGCGATCTCGGCGACGATCGCCCGGCGTTCGTCTTCGGGGTCGTCGGGGCGGTCAACCGGCTTCGAGTACGCCGCCTCGAGATACCCATCCGAGAACAGACCGTCGTTCGTGAGGGCGTCGGAACCACGACGCATAGTCAGACGCGCAGGGCGTTCGTCGCTCGCTGGTTTCGTTCGCTTCGACCGTAAATCGTCGACACGGTAGGGGGTATTCGACTGAGCCGTATAGTCTTTCGTTCCAACCGGTTCGGCCCGACGAATCGTCCGTCAGCCTCCGGGTCGATAACTGCACCCAGTGGATCGAACGCACGCGCTGAAGAGAAACCGACGCGCGATCATAGGATGATTTATATATTCTCGGTGAAACTTGGCTGGAAAACGGATGACCGAACGCGCTCACGCGACGGCCGACGACACCGCGAGTGGATCGAACACGGGGATGGGAGTCTCGAGCCGACACGGCGCGCGACTCAGAATTTCGGCGCTGTTCGGATTCGCGTTCGGGCTTGGCATCGGCGTCTACCAGATGTTCACCCTCGACCCGATGATATCGACCGCACACGACGGCGTTCCCCACTGGATGCGGGTGACACACATCCACGTTCTCGGTCTCTCGCTCGTCGTGTTTCTCTACTCGCTCGTCCTCGACGACGTCTTCTCGAGGCGGCGGGGGCTGATCGTCGGGCTGACGGTGTTCGGACAGTGGGGCGTTCCGCTCACGCTGTATCCGCTCATGGTCCACGAACTCGTGATCCTCGCGCCGGTCCAACTGCTCGCCGGAATCGTGACGGTGCTCGTCGCGCTCGCGTTCGCCGTCGGCTACACCCGTACTGTCCTGTGACCGGTCGTCCTCAGAGTGGCTCTCGAAGCGCCCACACGTCCTCGGTCGGCTCGAGGCGGTGTGGCTCGCTCCCCCGCTCGGTGAGGATCCCGGTGTGGTACAGCATCGCCTTCAGCTGGAACACCGTCGGCGAGTGGTAGACGGAGCCGTCCTCGAGCGCTGACCGTCGAAGCGCTCCATCGTCGGTTAGCACGCGCCGGCGGACGGCCTCGTCGCCGCGGACGAACAGTTCGACGGCGAACGTCGGGTGGAGTTCGTGCATGTGCGTGAGAAACTCGACCAGCGTCGGCTCGGGCTGCCAGTCGTCGTGCATCGTCTGGAGTTCGGTCACGAGTAGCTCCGTCGGCGGATACTCGAAGACGACGCGACGAGCAAGCTGCCCCCAGCCGGGTGCCAGATCGACGAACCGTTTGCTCGAGCGGTACCACTCCTGGAACTCCTCGAGTGCGGCCTCGACGGAGCCGTGGCGGGCTCGCGCGTACCGGACGACCTCGTGGCCGAGCGACGTCAGTTCCACCCTCGGGCCGTCCTCGACCAGCCCGAGAAACGCCGCGCCGCGTCTGGCGTCGTCGACCGCGCCGACGACGTCGTACGCCGAGAGGAGCGCGCCGGTGTCGCCGTCGGCGTAGTGAGCCAGCGGGTAGCCGAGGTAGTTTTTGGGGTGGTTGAGCCCGAAGGAGGCGTCCGCGACGCCCTGTGCCCCGGCCTGGAACCGAAGCGCCGTCGCCTCGCTCGTCGAGCGGTTGCCGACGATCCGCGGCGTCTCGAGCACTTCGACCCCCCCGTCGGCGTCGACGCCGAGGACGCCGACGTTCAGGTCGCGTGCGAGCGTCCGGTCGGTCCCCGAGATAGCGCCTGCCGGCGCGGCGACGTAGGCGGCGTTGGCCTCGTGGAGCCGATCGTGAGCCTGGACGATGCCGAGGCGGGTGTCGACGCCGCCGCTCGCGTACCCTTTCGCCTCGACGGCGATCAACGGCGGCTCGTCGCCGAGCCGAGAGACGGCGAGGAGATCCGACTCGAGCGAGCGCACGCCCACGAGGTCGGGGTAGCCGCCCCCGATCCGGACGTGGTTGAACGGTGCGAGTCGATCCCGAACCGCCGGATCCACCGGCTGGCCGGGGAGCCACTCCTCTCGAGCGAACTGCGTGTCGGCGACGACGTACGACGGCGAATCCGATCCGCCGTCGGGAAACAGCCGTCGCTTGGTGTGTGCGAGCACCCGCGGTTCCGAGAGCGAGTCGGTCGCAGTGCCCATGGGGCCTCATTGGACACCGACGTCAAGACTGTTCCGGCGTTCGCCGCCGGGCGAGCGGTCGAAACCCGACGGCGTGGTCGATACACACGCTCGGGACGCGAGCGGACAGCAACCCGTCCGAAAGAACCAGGGACGTTTCCCACGCGTTCAGGCTGTCGACGCCGTCGGTCAGCGGACCTCTTTCCATTTCTTCCCGGTCTCGGGACAGATGCGGATCGTCTCGATCGAGTCCGGATCGTTCTTGGTTTTCAGCTGTTTGCCGCTCTCTACGCAGACGAGCCTGTCGTAGGTGTCCTTCTCCAGTTCGCCCTCTCGGAGTCCTTCTCTGACGGACTTCACACTCGAGTTATAGGTTACCGAACGACAAAAAACATTTCCCGAAACTGTCCAGGCTGGATCGAACTCCGTCTCGAGCGTACGAGCGTATCGCCACGGTGTTCCACCGGGTGCGGTCGGTCGGGGCCACACGTTTGTGTCTCGGTCTCCTTTTCCGAGTATGGGCCAACCGACGCTCGTCTTCGACGACGACTGCGGCTTTTGCACCTGGTGGGCCGAGTACGTCGATGGCCGGACGGACGTCCGAATCGTCGGCTTTTCCGATCTAACTCCAGAACTGCGCGAGCGGTTGCCCGAGGAGTACGAGGCCTGTTCGCACGTCGTCACCGAGACCGACGTCCACTCCTGTGGGGCGTCGATCGAACGGGCTCTCGCCGATTCGGGGCTCGTCGATCCGCTCGACGAAGTCGTCGGGTTCGCGCGGAACTTCGAAGAGTACGAACGCCTGCGCGAGCGCGGCTACCGGTGGGCCGCCAACAACCGCGACCTGTTGGGACGCGTGGTTTCGACGACGCCCCCGGTCAGGCGCGAATCGGGCGATTCCTGATGCAGACTGCCGTCGGAGTCCGTCTCAGGTCGACGGGTTGAGAGTCTCGCGGAGTTCGACCAGCGGCGCCTCCTCGAGTGCGACGACGCGAAAGTTTCCGTCCCATCTGCCGGTTCGTATCGCATCAGAGAGGGTCTGCCCGAGGCCGTACGTCCCGAGAACCTCGCCGTCGACGTAGACGACGAGTTCCTGTTCTTCGGGTTCCTGAAACGCGTCGACGGCTACGAGCCCGCCGGTGAACCTGCTCACGCCGTCGTCGGTGAACTGGAGTGGGAGATAGTAGTTGCCCCGCTGTTCGTCACGACCGACGGCCCCGACATCTGCGACCTCCCCGTGGGTGACGAGCACGACCTCGTCGTCCGTCGGTCCGTCACCTTCAGACTCGACGTCGTCCGCCGATCGGTCGTCACGTTCGGTATCGCCGCTTTCCGGGTCGTCGCTCTCGACGTTCTCGTCTCGTCGGAGGGCGGTGACGAGCGGTTCGTCGGGTGTCTCGGGCGACGGCTCCGATTCGTCCGGGTGTTCCGTCGCGTCGTCACCGCGATCGTCAGCCGTCGCCTGGTCGGTGTCCACTCCGCCATCGTCGGGCGTAGGGTTCTCGTCGTCGGCCGTCGCCGCATTCCTACCGCCGCTCGGTGGATCGATCGTCTCGTCGCCGAGACAGCCCGCCGTCGCGGCGATGGCGACGCTACAGCCAGCGAGTACATGTCTGCGTGGGACCATACACGGCCGTTCGTGTCGCCTAACTTAAATCCACGAGAGCCATCTCTGGGCCAGAAATCGCTGCCCGGTGGCCGCGTCCGCTCGAGAACGGCACCGGACCGCCGAGAAAAAGCGTTCTGCAGGCGAACGCACGCCTCGAGCGTCGTCGGCGCTATGGAGCGGTGTCGTCACCGTCCGCCTCCGACCGCCCGCGAGAACTGTAGCGGTGCAGTCTCGAGCGTGACGGTGAGGACGCCGTTGTTGAAGACGGCCTCGCGGTCGTCGGTGAACCGTCGGTGGGACGGTGAGGGGATCGTTCGATCGTAGACGTCGCCGGCGCGCTCGAGGTGGATTCGCACGCGGTTCGAGTCGGCAGCGACCGAGACGTCGGCGTCGCCGTCGACCGCGTCCACGGCGATCCGGAGCCGTTCGGTCGACCGGTCGTAGACGACTCGCGTCCGGAAGGGATCCGTCTCGACGGGGGGAGCGAAGGGCACGAATCGACGTTTCGAACGACCGCGGAAACCGTTCGTCCTGTACACGTTCACGGTTGATGACGTGGGTCCGCTCGCAGAGGGCGTGTGCGGAGTCCGCTCGAGGACAGGGCGACTCCCCTCGAGCGTATCAGAGGTAGCCGAGGTCCGCCAGTCGCTCTTTGGTCCCCTCGCGCATCGAGACCGACCCGTCCGCGGTCGCCGACTCGAGCGAGCCGAACCGGTCCTCGAGGCGCTCTCGGAGCGTACGTGCCCGCTCGGGTTCGTCGCCCGAGACGTCGGTTTGCTCGAACGGATCGGTCGGGACGTGGTGGAGCCGTTCGAAGCCGTCGTCGCCGCAGACGTACTTGTACTCGTCCGTCCGGATCGCCCGAAGCCGGCGGTCGAACGCCCGCACCCGGTCGGGGATCTCGCCGAACCTGGCCTCGAGTCGCTCGATCGACGGCTGGGGAGCGACGTACTCGGCGAAGACGGCATCGCGGGGCTCGTCGTCCGAACCGGGAAGAAACGACCGCGAGGACCACTGCCTTCGAAGCGCCGGATCGTCGATCCCGACGGACTCGAGGACGGTCGCGGGGAGGTCGAGCAACTGCACGAGATCGCTCCGCCGCCCGCCGCCGGCGAACGGTCCGCCACAGACGACCAGCGGGACGTGGATCAGCGTGTCGTAGAGATTGTACTGGTGGCCGAAGAAGCCGTGTTCGCCGATGTGCTCGCCGTGGTCGCCACAGACGACGAACAGGGTGTTCTCCCACTCACCAGCGGCCTCGAGAGCGCGCCGGAGTTGGGCGAGCTGGTCGTCGACGTATGCCAGTTCGGCCCGGTAGAGTCCGCGGAGCATCGCGAACTCGCGATCCGTGATCTGGTAGTCCCCGCAGTCGTAGGCCCGCGGGTCCTGACGGATCGCTGTCGCCTCCTCGTAGCTCGCCTCCTCGGGGAGGTACCGTTCGGCGTACTCGCGGGGCGGATCGTACTCGACGTGTGGCTCGATGAAGTTACAGAACAGGAAAAACGGCCGGTCGTCCTTCCGGCCTGCGAGCCAGTTTTCGATCCAGGTCGTCGACCGGTCTGCACCGTCGTCGCCCGCAGGCTGGAGAACTTCGCTGTAGAGGATGTTCGCCGCGTTGACGAGGGGGTTCCCGTCGAAGAGTCGATTGCGCGTCGCCTCGAGTTTTTCACGCGTGTCTTCGCCGCGGACGACTGCGCCCATGTCGGCGTCGGACTGGATGTACTGCCACCCCTTCCGGAGGTCGTCGAAGCCGCGGTCGAAGCCGAACTCCTCGGTGATCCAGGTGTTGTTCGAGACGCCGATCGTCTGAAAGCCGCCGCCGGCGAACGCCTCGGGGAGCGTCCGCAGGTCGTCGTCGAGGTACGTGTTCCCGCCGTGAGCGCCGTGCTCGGACGGAAACATCCCCGTAAACATCGAAGCGTGGGACGGCATCGTCCACGGAGCCGTCGCGAAGGCCCGCTCGAAGGTCGTTCCCTCCGCGGCGAGTCGGTCCATCGTCGGGGTAGTCGGACGGTCGGTGCCGGAACGCGTTCGCTCTCGAGTGTCGGGATCGCCGGTGACGTCGACGCTTCGTGCCCGTGCGGTATCGAGAACGACGAGAACGACGTTCCGGACGGTTTCGTGTGACTCGGAATCACGTCCGCTGGATTCGTCCATGGGTAGGGAACTTCCGCTTCACATCCGGAAGGTCGTCGGCCCGGAAGGTGCAGGGAGTTCACAGGGGATGAGAGATGGATGCCTCGACCATCTCGAGCGGAAAATGTTCGAGGGACCGGGCTGGCGAGTGGCTGCGTGGAGAGCCACCCCAGGATGGAGAACGACCGCCGGTAGCCGAACGCGGACGCGGTCGACGGCCCTAACTCGACCGCCGCCGTCGGTGGAACCGATGCGCGCGTTCCGGATCGCCTACGACGGCACCGACTACTACGGATACCAGCGCCAGCCGGACGTTCCGACCGTCGAGGACGCGATCTTCGACGCGCTCCGGACGCTCTCGGTCCTCGAGACGGGCGACCGAAAGCCCGCAGGATACGCCGCGGCCGGGCGCACCGACGCCGGCGTCTCCGCGCTCGCACAGACGATCGCCCTCGAGGCACCGACCTGGCTCACCCCGCGGGCGTTGAACGCCGAACTCCCGGCCGACGTCCGGGCGTGGGCGGTCGCGGACGCCCCCGACGGATTCCACGCGACCCACCACGCGACCCGTCGGGAGTATACCTACCACCTGTACGCGCCGGCCGCCGACTCGAGATCGGACCGGAACGACGCGGAACCGGACGAACTCGCCCGCGAGCGAGCGGTCGATGACGACCGATTCGTGGCCGCCTGCGAGGGGCTCTCCGGCACCCACGATTTCCACAACCTCACCCCCGACGACCGCAACACCGAACGGTCGCCGACGCTCGAGGCGAGCCGTGACGGCGACTACATCGTCCTCACCGTCGTCGCCGATGGCTTCGCCCGCGAACTGGTTCGACGACTGGTCTCGCTCGCACGGGCGGTCGGAACGGGTGAGGCGTCTCTCGAGAAACTCTCCCGGGCGCTCGCGTCCGAGCCGTTGCCCGGCCACGAGGGCATCGCCCCCGCGCCGCCGGAACCGCTCGTGTTGACCGACGTCGCGTATCCGGACCTCTCCTTCGAGATCGATCGACAGGCGGCCAAGAGCGCTCGAGGCGTCTTCGCATCGCGGTCGATCGAACGGCGAACCGGCGCTCGAGTCGCCCGCCACGTCGCCGACGGCGTTCGGTGATCGACGGTCGGCCGGGAACGCTTCGGGGTAACAGTTCACACACGGCACACTCGAGCACCTCGTGTACGAGCGTTTTTTACCACCCGGAACACACCTCGGCGCATGGAACTGTCGCCGGAAGAGTACGGTGCCTACTGGCGTGCCTCGATTCGCATCGCAGGTGGGTTCCTCGTCGTCTACCTGAGCTACCGGTTCGTTCTCACGCACTTGCTCTCACACCCGGACGTCGCACCGGTGTTGATGGGCATCTTCCTCTTCGCCGTGATCGTTTTCGCCGGGACGTTTCTCGCGATGCTCGGGGTAGCCCGCGTCGTCCGGACCGCGGTCGATGCGGAGGGACGCGGCTGACTCGAGTCCCCGATCGTCAGCTTGTGAAGGGTAACGAACGACGTTCGTTATAAAAAACCCTCATTCGTGGGGCAGAACGCGGAGGAACGGTCGGTACCGACGTCCATATGTTATGTACGAACAGGCAGTGCGACCCGACGACGCGTCCCGGTGGCCGGAGGACCTCGCCGACGGAGTCGAGCGGATCCGCGACGCCGGCGTTGCGGGTGCCGGCGGCGCCGGGTTCCCTTCCTACGCGAAGTGGGAACGGGCGGACTCGACGGAGTATCTCCTCGTCAACCACCAGGAGAGTGAGCCGAACTACGTCGTCGACAAGTGGCTGGGGAAGACCCGCGCGAGCGCGTTCGCCGAGCTGTTCGACCGCCTACTCGAGGACGTCTTCGACGTGATCGTCGTGAGCGCAAAGCGAACCGACCGCGAGGGCTACCTGCGCGCTCTCGAGGCCGAGACCGGTGGAACGGTCCGCACGCCGGACGAGCTGCCACTCGAGGTCGAGACCGAATCCGGCGTCGTCTTCGCGTACACTGATCCGACCTACCAGTACGGGATGGAGAGCGTCCTGTTGAACGTCGTCGCCGACACGGTGATCGGGAGCGACCTGCCCGCCGATCACGGCTGGCTCGTCCAGAACACCGAGACGATGTCCAACATCTCGCGGGCGTTCCGAGAGCAACGGCCGGTGACGTCCACGTACGTCCACGTCGATGGAGACGTCCCCCGCCACCGATTTCTCGAGGTCCCGATCGGGACCCCGGCGAGTACGGTACTCGAGGCGGCGGGCGCTCCGATCGAGTCGCTGCCGTCGGACGCCGTCGTCGCGTCGGGCGGGCCCGGCTGGTGTTTCGAACTCGAGTGCGGGCCTCGGGAGTTCGGGATCACGAAAGCGACGAACGGACTGCTCGTTCTCGAGGAGTCGACGGTCGAGGCCAACACGCTCGGCGACGGCCGGATCGACGTCCTCGAGTCACGTGACTGGACCGAACGGGCGCTGGAGACAGAACCGACGGCGACGCTCGAGCCCGACCGTGTTCGGATCCCCCTCGTGACGAATCCGGCGTTCGAGGGAACTGTCGACCCGGCCCGGCCGATCGTCGCCCCCGGCGACCGGGTCGATCGCGGTGACGTCGTCGCCGGTCCCCGATCGGACGGGATCAGCATTCCCCAGCACGCCTCGATCGACGGGACGGTGACCGCGGTGACCGACTCGAACGTCGAGATCACCGCTGACGACCGTCGCTGACCGACTCGAGCGTCGAAATCGCCGCCAGTGACCGCGGTGACCGATCACGCCGCGCTGACCGGTGGTGCCAGCCGACCGCCCTGGTCGCGACAGCCACTCCCGCTGACACGTCGGCTCTACCTCCTCCGTTGTGCGATCGTCGTATCTGGCGGTATTCCTCGAGTCGGAACGCCGCAGGCACGTTCACGATTCGCAGGGGTTCGACACCCTTTACCACCTTCGCTCCGAATCGGCGGCCATGAGTTCAGTCCCCGAACGCTCCGAGGTCGACGAGGAGTACACCTGGGATCTCGAGAGTATCTACGCGACTGACGACGACTGGGAAGCCGCCTACGAGAGCGTCGCCGAGCGGATCGACGACCTCGAGAGCTACGAGGGCCGGGTCGTCGAGGATGCGGAGACCCTCCACTCGGTGCTCGACCTTCGCGACGAGATCATGCGTGAGGTATCGACCGTTTCGGCGTACGCCCGGATGCGCCGGGACGAGGACACGACCAACCAGCAGTACCAGGCGCTGACTGCCCGCGCCCAGTCACTCGCGGCCGACGCCTCCGCTGCGGCATCCTTTATCGACCCCGAAATTCAGGGGCTGACTCGCGAGGAGTTCGACGAGATGGTCGAGGAGAAACCGGACCTCGAGACGTACGACCACTACGTAGACGACGTCCTCCGGATGAAACCCCACACCCGCTCGGCCGAAATCGAGGAGTTACTGGCCGACCTCGGGGAGGTCACCGGCGCGACGGGCGAAGTGTACAACATGCTGTCGAACGCCGACATGTCGTTCCCGTCGGTCGAAGACGCCGACGGCGAGCTCGTCGAGATCACCCAGAGCAACTTCACGAACCTGCTGAAACGACCCGACAGGGACCTGCGCCGGCGCGTCTACGAGTCGTACTTCGACGAGTGGGAATCGATGCGAAACACGGTCGCCGCAGCCTACAAGAACAGCGTCAAGGCTGACGTCAAGACCGCCCGAGCGCGAAACTACGATACGGCACGCGAGGCCGCCCTCGACGGGCCAAACGTCCCGGTCGAGGTCTACGATACGCTCGTCGACACCGTCCACGACAACCTCGAGAACCTCCACCGCCACGCCGAACTCAAACGCGAGGCGCTCGAGGTCGACGATCTCCGAATGTGGGACCTCTACATGCCGCTGACCGGCGACGAGGGCCCCGACCTCGAGTACGACCAGGCGACCGAGTACGTCGTCGACTCGCTGGAACCGCTCGGCGAGGAGTACCAGACCCGGGTCGCGGAGGGACTCGAGTCACGCTGGGTCGACGTCTACGAGAACGATGGCAAGCAGTCGGGGGCCTACTCCGGCGGGACGTACGACACGCAGCCCTTTATCCTGATGAACTACCAGGACGACGTCTCCTCGATGTACACCCTCGCCCACGAACTCGGCCACTCGATGCACTCCGAGCTGACGAAAGAAGAACAGCCATACGTCTACTCGGGGTACGAGATCTTCGTCGCCGAGGTCGCGAGCACGGTCAACGAGGCGCTGTTGACGAACCACCTCCTCGAGACCGTCGACGATCCCGAACTCAAGAAACACGTCCTCAACGAGTTTCTCGAGCGAGTGCGATCGACGCTCTACCGCCAGACGCTGTTCGCCGAGTTCGAACACCGCACCCACGAACTCGAGGAGGCCGGCGAACCGCTCACCGCCGATAGACTGGACGAACTCTACCGCGGTCTCAAAGCGGAGTACTACGAACCGGCCGTCGTCGACGACCGCATCGCCCGCGAGTGGATGCGCATCCCCCATTTCTACCGGGCCTTTTACGTCTACCAGTACTCGACGGGAATCTCCGCCGCGCTCGCCGTCGTCGACCACATCCTCGAGGAGGGAGAGTCGGCGGCCGCCGACTATCGAACCTTCCTCCGGCAAGGATCCCGGGAGTACCCCCTCGAACTCCTGCGGACCGCCGGCGTCGACATGAGTTCCTCGGAGCCGATCGATCGGGCGCTCTCGACCTACGGCGACCGACTCGAGGAGTTAGCCGAATTACTCGAGTAATCGCCGACCTCGCGGGAACGTTCTGGAGATCTGATTCGAGTCGCGAAAACCGACCGCGACCCAAAGGCACATTTATGACCGAGGACTTATCGGCGCACGTCAGGATGTCTCGAAGCCCGTCTCTCCCCGACCGACCCCATCGCGATATCGACCCCGATCTCCCCGACGACGAGCGACTCGAGGCGCTTCGTAATCACTTCGTGGACCTCGTCGAGGTCAACGACCAGCTCTCGGAGCAACTCGCCGAGGCCGAACAGCGCCGCGAACAGCTCCGAGGAGAGGTCGACCGCGTCGAGCGCGAGAACGAGGCGCTCAAGAGTTCCTCGCTGTACATCGCGACCGTCGAGGACGTCCTCGACGACGAAGTCGTCGTGAAACAGCACGGAAACAACCAGGAAGTGCTCACAGAACTCTCGCCCCGTCTCGCCGACCGTATCACCGCCGGTGACCGGGTCGCCGTCAACGACTCCTTTGCGATCCAGACGATCCTCGAGGCCGAAACCGACGCGCGCGCCCAGTCGATGGAGATCACCGAGAAACCCGCCGTCGGCTACGAGGATATCGGCGGCATCGACGAGCAGGTCCGCGAGGTCCGCGAAGCCGTCGAACAGCCACTCGCCCAGCCGGAGATCTTCGAGGAGGTCGGCATCGACCCGCCCAGCGGCGTCTTGCTGTACGGGCCGCCGGGAACCGGGAAGACGATGCTCGCGAAGGCCGTCGCGAACAAGACCGACGCGACGTTCATCAAGATGGCCGGCTCCGAACTCGTCCGTAAGTTCATCGGCGAGGGCTCTCGGCTCGTCCGCGACCTCTTCGAGATGGCTCGCGAGCGCGAACCCGCCATCATCTTCATCGACGAGATCGACGCCATCGCCACCACGCGAACGGAATCGAAGACGTCGGGCGACGCCGAGGTCCAGCGGACGATGATGCAACTGTTAAGCGAGATGGACGGCTTCGAGGCCCGCGGCGAGATCCGCATTATCGCCGCGACCAACCGCTTCGATATGCTCGATCGCGCAATTTTGCGCCCGGGCCGATTCGACCGGCTCATCGAGGTACCCGAACCGGACCGCGACGGCCGCGAGCAGATCCTCGAGATCCACACGCGCGGGATGAACGTCGGCGACGACATCGACTTCGCGACGCTGGCCGACGACACCGAGGGCTACTCCGGAGCCGACATCGAGAGTCTGGCGACCGAAGCCGGCATGTTCGCCATCCGCAACGATCGCGACGAGGTCCGCCACGAGGACTTCCTCGAGGCCTTAGAGAAGATCGAAAACGACGACTCGAGCGACGTCGTCTCCTCCGCCGGCTACTTCTATCAGTAGGACGTCTCGAGACGGTCCCGGTCGGGATCGTTCCGTCACGCATTCGATCGTCTATCGCCGGAGAGCCCGTGGGTCGGTCCGAACGGGCACCAGTCACCAGTCAGGAATATATGTTGGTGTAGTGGCGGTTGTCGGTGATGGAAAACGATCATGCCGATCCGGATCGCGAAGGCGGGCTTTACCACCTCGAGATTTCGGCCTCCGACCTCGAGGCCGCGGTCGACTTCTGGGGATGGCTGTCGACGGAACTCGGCTACCGGCCGAAGAACTCGTTCGACGGCGGACGTTCCTGGACCAACGGGGCTACGGACGTCGTGGTCGTCCAGTCCGACCATCCGAACCGGCCGTTCGTCCGCCGGCCCCGGGGATGGACCACGTCGCGTTCCACGCGTCCTCGCGCCGGCAGATCGATCGGATCACGGACGAAACACGTCACCACGACTGACGTTCTCTCGAAGCGTCGATTTCCGAACCGCAACGCCTTACGCCGTGGATCCCCGAGCGCGTCTATGAGTTCGATCCGAGTCGTCTGGGGGGCCGCCTCGGGGCCGACGGAGATGTCGTCGTACGACGCCGCGCTCGCGGACGCGGGCGTCGAGAACTACAACCTCGTCTCCGTCTCCTCGGTGATTCCCGCGGACGTCGACGTCGAAGCCGTCGGAACTGCGCCGACCCTCGGTCCCGCTGGCGAGCGTCTGACCGTCGTCGAGTCTCGAGCGATCGCCTGCGGTGACGACGCCTCGAGTCAGGTGAGCGCGTCGCTGGCCTGGGCGCGATCCGTCGGCGACGGGCCGGGACTGTTCTACGAGTTCGCCGGCGAAACCGATCCAGAAACCGCCGAGAACCGTGTTCGGGAAGGGCTCGCTGCGGGTCAAGAGCTTCGCGAGTGGGAGTTCGACGAGCCGTCGGTCGTCTGTGAGAGCACCCCCGTCGAGTCGGACGGGTACACGACGGCGGTCGTTCTCGCGGTGTACGGCGAAAGCGACCCGATCGTTCGTCCGAACGCCGGCTAACACCGATACCGAGAGGGTCTCGAGCTACCGATCACCGACCGCAGTGACAACGACTGTCATTCTCCGAAAGCGAACGCTTTTGACCGACCAACACATTGGTGGTGGTACACACTTCTCATGAACGGAAATACGCCGTACGCAGGGCTGCCAGGAGAGACGCAGGCCGGAAGGCGAGCAGCGGCGGACGTTCCGACCCTCACGAGTACACAGAAACGACTGCTTCACCGCGACGTCTCGCGGATCGCGGCCCGAACCCGCGAGTTTCTTCCCGACGAGTACATCGTCGACGCCGACGTCTCGAGCGGCGTTGGGGGGCCCCAGGTCAGGGTCGCGGTCAGGCCACCGGTCGGCCACGCCGTCAGTGCCGGCTTCACCCCTGACCTCGAGAACGCGACCGAGGAG
This sequence comes from Natrialba swarupiae, assembly GCF_008245225.1. Classification (GTDB taxonomy): domain Archaea; phylum Halobacteriota; class Halobacteria; order Halobacteriales; family Natrialbaceae; genus Natrarchaeobius; species Natrarchaeobius swarupiae. The sequence continues at coordinate 64,657 of NZ_VTAW01000011.1, read as the reverse complement.
ATCATCACGTCCGACGAGCGAAGCGAGGTCGCCCGCGGGCTGGCTGCAAGCGCCGCTCTCCAGGTGAAACAGGCAGTCAGCGACAACGTGACGCCGACCGGGAAATAAACTCTCGTACAAACTGCTGTCCGTCATTTTCGGGGTGACCACGAGCCGTCCTGCGGTCGCTCCGGTACATCGGTACAACAGTCCCATCAGAAGCAGGTGACGAGTTCGCCTGACTCGATCGGATCCGCCGGTTTCTGATGTCGATCCGTTGTGACGCGGACAGCACCCGTTTCGTCGATCGCGTAGACGGCCGCACTCGAGAGGTGTCCGAGTCTCCGATGATCGCCACTCGCCCGGCCCGCTGTCGGTCAGCTCCGGTGTGACTCCGACCGGTCTCGCCCACCGGTAGATCGGTACAGCAGACCGTTTCAGTACAGTAGCTGTTCGATCTGGTGTGTTCGCCGCTCGAGGTCGAACGCCGGTTCGATCGACGGATCGCGCCCGAGTCGATCCATCACAAGCAACGGGTCGGTTCCCGCGCGTTCGACCTCGCGAAGCAGCGACTCGATCGCCGATCGATTGGTCGCGAGTGACTGACAGAGCCCGAGCGCCAACGCGAGCGGGATCGCTCGCTCGGGATGGGCGGGAAACGAGTCGCTGATTCGCGAGAAGTCGACCTGGTCGTCCGATCGGCCCGCACTCGAGTCGACCGGCTCGAGCGTGAGACACCGCGTACAAAATTCGACGCCGGACGCCGCTTCGGGTGTGTACTCGCGACACTCGGCCGGGACGGCAAACGAAATCGTCGGCGCTTCGCACTCGAGACAGGCCATACGAGAGCAGTCGTCGCCCGCGTCCGAAACGGTATCGGTGGAGAGGCGTTCAGTTTCCGGGAACGCCGCCAGCGGTCGCCTGCTCCATCTCGGGTTCGTCGGCGGCCGCATCGGCCTCGGCTTCACGCTCTTCGCGCTCTTCTTGTTCTTTCTTCTCCTTGATCTTCTTCAGGCGGAACGTCTCCTCGCGTTCCTGTTCTTCGAGTTTCTGCTCGATGTACTCCTGGTTCTCGTAGAGTTCGGGAAGCAGTTTGAACTCGAGGGCGTTGACGCGTCGTTTGGTGGTCTCGATCTCGCGGAGCATCTTCTTCATCGCGGTCTCGACTTCCGCGGCGAGGATAATGCTCTCGAGCAGGTCTTCGTAGGCCTCGGCGGCCTCGTCGATGCGGGCGGAGGTTCCCATGATCCCGTAGCCGCGCTCGTCTAAGCTCTTCGAGACGCGCGAGGACTCGATTTGGGGGACGACGACGCCCATGATGTTTTTCGACTCGGTGGTGATCTCCGGGTGCTCCTGTAACGCGGCGGCTGCTCCGCGAACGGCGACGTCCCCTTCCATTGCGCGGGCCATGTTGATCTTCTTCTGGGCCTCCTCGTAGTCGTCGGAGAGCTCCCCGCGGACGTCCTGGGCCTTGTCCAGGATGTCCATGAACTCCATGATCAGCCCGTCCCGTTTCTTCTCTAAGGTCCCGTGGCCCCGCTCGGAGAGGTCGATACGATCCTCGATCTCCATCAGGTTCTTGCGGGTTGGTTTGACGTCCTCGGCCATCTTGTGGGACGGTTGCGCTCCCAGCCGGATAACTGTTTACAGTTTCAGTTGCCGGGTTTCGGCCCGCTCACCGTCGCCCGATTCGGGTCGAGTCTCACTCGAGGCGCCGCCTCGAGGCGAACTCCGGAAGCGCGGAGTCAGCGACGGATTCAGCCCAGAAACAGATCGACCATATCGTTCGTTTGCCCGCCCTTGTACAGCTCAGCGTAGCCACAGTTCGTACAGGAAACGACCCGAAACCGACGGTTCTGGATGTCGAAGAACTTCGAGAGTCCGGTTCCCGTCGTCGAAATGTCGTCGACTTCGGTTTCGGTGTGACCACATTTCGGACAGCCGTGATCGTCTCGGTCGTGATCGTTCATACGCGGTAGTGTCAGACGAGTATGGTAAGTGTCTTCCGATGGGCGGTCGAACGCGAACGCGATGACCGGCGGTGGAATCGTCCTGATGGTCCTCGTCTTCGGGCTGGGAGCACCGCTCGTGCTGTATCTGCTGATCGACGCCGAAACGTGGGACCCGACGGTCGTCGACCGCGAGACGGCCGAGCACGAGGCGAAAGCACGGGGCGGACTCTCGCCGAACGGTTCGAAGATCCGTTCGGCGGCAACGACTGCTGGAGACGAGTCCGACCGCTCGAGTTCGTCCGAGAACGCCGATGACGACCGCCTCGAGTACGGCTCCTGGGGGCTCGAGCCGGATCGAGACGAGCGGTGAGGTCGACTCGAACGCACGCCGTTTCGGTTCCAATAACAGTAGCGACCCCGACTCGACGGACGGAACGTCGACGAGTAGCACTCTCACGCGCGAAAAGGCCAGCAGAAACCGACGACGGACCTACCCTTCTCCGACCATCTGATCTTCGTCTTCCCACTCCTCCTGGCGGAGTTCGTACTTCTGGATCTTTCCGGTCGCCGTCGTCGGTAACTCCTCGACGAACTCGACTTGTTTGACCGCCTTGTAGCTCGCGAGTTCGTCGCGCGTGAACGCGACGAGTTCGTCGCTCGTCACCCCCGGATCGTCGGGGTCGCCGCTGGCTGGCACGACGAACGCCTTCGGTGTCTCACCCCACTCGTCGCTGGGCGAGGGGATGACCGCGACTTCCGAGACCGCGGGATGGTCGAAGAGGGTGTCCTCGAGTTCGATGCTCGAGACGTTCTCGCCGCCAGTGATGATGATGTCTTTCTTCCGGTCCTGGATGGCGACCATTCCGTTCTCGTCGACCGTCGCCAGATCACCGGTGTGGTAGTAGCCTTCGATGCGGTCGGTAAACGACTCCTCGGTCGCGTCGGGCTTGTTCCAGTACTTTTCCATCACCTGGTTGCCCCGGACGACGACCTCACCGACAGTCTCGTCGTCCCGCGGGACGTCCTCGCCGTCCTCGTTGACGACCCTGACGTCGGTCCCGAGATAGGCGAGCCCCTGTCGCTTCTTGATCGCGAAGCGACCCTCGCTCTCGTCGTCGAAGTGACGGCGTGCGTCCGACGTGGTGATCAGCGGTCCCGTCTCCGTCGCCCCGTAGACGTGTTTCAGATACCAGCCGAACTCGTCTTCGACCGTTCGGACGGTCGCCTCCGGTGGCGCACTCCCCGCAGTCGCGATCCGTACGTCGTTGTCGCCGGTCGTCTCGGGGTCGTGTGCCTCGTAGTGGTCGATCAGCATGTTCAACACGGTCGGCGCACCACAGAGGTAGGAGACGTCCTCGGATCGAATCGCCTCGAAGACGTCCCCAGAGTCGACGCCACGCGTACAGACGTGTTTCGCGCCCATCCCCGTGATGGCGTATATGTGGCCCCAGCCGTTGACGTGGAACATGGGAAGCGTCCAGAGGTAGACGTCGTCGTCCGCGATCTCCTGGTGGATCGTCACCTGGTAGGCGTGGAGCGTCTCGGCGCGGTGGGTACGACAGACGCCCTTCGGATCGCCCGTGGTCCCCGAGGTGTAGTTGATCGTGATGATTTCGTCCTCGGCCATCTCCGGCCGTTCGTACGCCGTCCCGGCCTCCTCAAGCATCACGTCGAACGACTCCCACGCGTCGGCGACGTCCCCACTCGAGCCCGACGGTTCGCCGTCGTCGCTGGATTCCGCTCTCTCGGCGTCGAGTTCCTCGAGTGCGTCGAGATCGTTCGTCACGAACGTCTCCGTCGGCACCGACTCGCGGATCGGTTCGATCTTCTCGACGTACTCGTGGTCGACGTAGATCGCGTCGACGCCCGCGTCCGAGAGGATGTACTCGAAGTCAGACGGCGTGAGCCGGTAGTTCAACGGCGTGTGGACCGCGCCGATCTGCATCGTTCCGTACGCCGCCTCGAGGTGGTAGTGCGTGTTCGGGTCGAGTACCGCTACCCGGTCACCCTTCTCGACCCCGCGGGCCTGCAACGCGGCCGAGAATCGGTCGACGCGCTCGCCGAGCTCCTCGTAGGTGAATCGTTCCCCCGTCGTCGCGACCACCGCCTCGTCGTCACCGTAGTGGGTTCGCGCCCGGTCGAGAAACGCCGTCACGAGCAGTGGTTTGTGCATACACACCAGACGCCAACGCCGCCGGACAAATCCGTTGCGGTGAGCCCGACGTACGAACCGTCCGACTGCGCTTACCTGTCCGGATACAGATTTTCGAGGCGACAACCCACGACGGCCGTTTCGAGGCGACAACCTACGACAGGAGTCGTCAGTCGAGACGTGAACCCGTTCGGCGTCGATGTCGATCGGTATCGGCGGTCACTCGAGGACGTCCTCGAGCAGCCGATCCTCGGTCAGAACGGCATCGACGACCGTCCGACCGGCGTCGGTCAGTTCGTACCCCTCCTCCCAGTTGGCGACGAAAGACTCTCGAAGCTGTCTGAGGTGGTAGTTGAACTGGCCTTTGTCCTTCGCCGACACCGACGCACGGAGCGTCGAGTACGCGATCGGTTCGTCGCGTTCCGCAAGCGCCAGGAGGATCTGCAGGCGATTGGGTTCCGAAAGCACCGACAGCGTCTCCGAAACGGGCTCGAGCGACGACCGGGCGGGCGTTCGAACGATGTCGTCGCCCGCGACGAACCGTTCGCCGAGCGGCGTCCAGTTTCGCTCCGTCGCGCCGACGTAGCGCGCGGTCGGCCGGACGAGCCCGTTGTTCGCGAGTTGCTCGAGGCAGTGAGCACACCAGCCGCCGACCCGCGAGGCGGCGAACGTCGCGGTAAACAGCGCCGGCGGAACGCCGACACCGTGGAGCAAGGCGGCGGCGTAGAACTCGACCGTCGCCCGGACGTCCCGCGTCGGCAACCGTTCGGAGAGGACCGCCTCCGCGATCGTCTCGAACACCCGGATACTCTCGAGGAGGTCGTCCTCCCCTGCCCGCTCGTAGAACCGTTCCGCCGCGGCCGCGAGGACGGCCGCCCGCGGATCGCGAACCCGGTAGATTCGGTGGCCAAACCCCTCGAGTCGCTCGCCGGCCTCGCCGTCGACGTCACAGAGTTCCGTCTCGGCGACGGTAATCGACTCGAGTTCCGGATCGAACACCGATGGCGCCACGATGGATCGACGGTCGGCTTCGGCGCTCGTAAGCGTACCGAAGAAAACGCCGGACGGCCGTCGACGCTGGATCGGCGCTGGGTCGGTGCTGGGTTGGCGCTGGGTTGGCGCTGGGTCGGTACTGATGAGTTACGACTCGAGGAGGCCACCGAGCGCGCCGGCGAGTGCGCTCTCTATGGCCATGACGAACGAGATGAGGATGGCGACAGCCAGGATGCCGATCCCGGCGAGACCCGAGATCAATCCGCCGACGGGGCCGCCCGCCCAGCCGACGACGCCGACGACGAGCGCCACGAGCACCCCGGCGACGATTCCGCCGAACGCCCCCGCGAGCAGCCCGTGCCAGAAGCCACGTCCGATCCCGCCGCCGGCGAGATAGCCGGCGACGAAGCCGCCGATGAGTCCCGCCGCGAGTTGGCCGACGCCCGGCAGCGTGAGTCCGATGATTCCGAGGACGGTGATGACGAGAAAGCCGATGATGACGGCACGCCAGTCGGTCATAGCTGTCCTAGGTGGACGACAAAGATAACGTCACGGTCCTCGGTCCAAGTACCGGAGGTAGTGATCGGAATCGAGTCGTCACCGAACGTCACCGACTCGTTGTCGGCGATCCGTGGCAACCGACTCGAGTTCGATTCGTCCCCGACGTTCACGTGGGAGATCCCCGAGTACCACGACCGGCGCAAGCAGTCCTACTACATCCTCCAGGAGGCGTTCGGAGACGTTTCCTGAGCCGGGTGCGAGGAATAGAGGACGAGTCGCTTCGATTGGAGTGTTATTATCCCCCATGTCAATCGAGACCGTAGCGAGGCTGCGCCGCGTAACGAACGACCTTTTACCGTCGCGCGTCCTACGACGGAGTATGATTTTCGAAGATCTTCCGACGACGCCCACGGCGGAAGAGTTGATCGATAAGTCGTTTTCGCGGGCAGCACGGGCCGGGAACGCCAAAGGTGGCCTCGAGGCCCAGCAGTCGATGCTCCAGACGGCGGCGAACATCATCTCGGACAACTTAGAGAACGTGGTGACGGCCTGGCCGGACTTCGCGTACGAAGACGACGTCCACCCGTTTTACTACGAACTCGCGGACGCAATCGTCGACGTGGACGAACTGCGCCAGAGTCTCTCGGAAGTAATGTGGGCCAGTCGAAAGTCCCGCGAGATCCACGAGGAGTACCAGTCGAAGCTTCGGAAGACCGACGTCGACACCGCTCGAAAGCACCGCAAACAGGCGTTCGCACGGCTTGCCGACATCGTCGAACAGGTCGACGACGAGCTGTTGTATATCAACAAATCCCGCAACGATCTTCGGGACCTCCCGGAGATCAACCCCGACGAGCCGACGATCGTCGTCGCGGGCTACCCGAACGTCGGAAAGTCCTCGCTCGTCAACGACGTCACTAACGCTCGCGGTGAGACCGCTTCCTACCCGTTTACGACGAAAGGTATTGGTGTCGGCCACTTCGAGCGAGATCACATCCGCTACCAGATCGTCGACACCCCCGGCCTCCTCGACCGCCCGCCGGCCGAACGAAACGAGATCGAATCCCAGGCAGTCAGCGCGATCGAACACCTCGCCGACTGTATGCTCGTCGTCCTCGATCCGAGCGCCGAGTGTGGCTACCCACTCGAGTCACAACTCGAGCTTCGGGACGCGATCGCGGCCCGATTCGATACCGTCCCCGTCCTCACGGTGGCGAACAAGGCCGACCGCACGGAGGTCTGGACCGGCGACGCGGTCGCGGAGATGGACGCCGACTATCGAATGAGCGTCGAAACCGGTGAGAACGTCGATACAGTGCTCGAGGCGGCGGTCGACGCGATCGACTACGAGCCGACACTCCCCTTCGAGGGGTGACGATGAAGAGTCCGGGACTCCTCTGGATGCTCCAGACCGCCGCCGGACTCTCGATGGCGGGGCCGATGTTCATCGTCGGATTCGAGTTCGTCCGGACGGGGCGAATCGCACCCGGTGTCGGGATGTTCGCCGTCGGGCTCGTCGCACTCTATCTCCCGACGTACCTCGTCAACCGCATCGGCGGGCCACGAGCCTGGATTCGTCGCCGACTCGGACACACCGACGCCGGCTCGAGCGAGCCCGAATCCGAGCGTCGACAGTCCGATGACGGAAGCGATCCGACGCTCTCGAGCCCGCTTGACCGGCTTCGCAAACGATGAACGGTCCGCGGCCCGAGTGAGCGGCGGGCGGTTACGCCGTTTCTCGCTCGACGAGGCCGATGTATCTGATCTCGACATCGACGGAGCTCTCGGCGTGTTGGTTGATCCGCTCGTGTAACGCATCGGCCAACTCCGGCGGCGGCTCCTCCGGCGCACCACCGATCGTCAGGATCACCCGCTCCGGGCTCTGGAACGGATAATCCTGGTCCATGATCACCTCGAACTCGAGCAGCTGGTACTGGGCGAACGCTTCGTCATCGAGGAGGAGTTCAGCTTCACTACGGGCGTTCTCCTCGAACGACGCGACGGCAAACGAGGAGTACGTGATCGCGCCGAGAAAGACGGTGAAGACGAGAACGATCACGCCCAGGCCGACGACCCGGCGGCGGACTCGCTCTTCGGTCGGACCCAGCGAGAACAGGTTCTCCGGTCGGTAGCCGGCGTACCACAGTGTGAGCAGGCCGGCGAGGTTGACCGAGAGTACGTTGACGAGCACGAGGACGGTCGAACCGATCGCCGCCGAGGGCTGTCCCCAGGCGATGGCGATGCCCGCCGCGGCCGCGGGCGGGATCAACGCTGCGGCGATCATGACGCCGACGAGCGCGACCGAGGTTCCGGTCGCGATGCTGATGATCCCCGCGACGCCGGCACCGAGTGCGATCGCCAGCGAGAGGAGGTCGGGGGCGAGGCGCTCGGAGATCTCGTCGACGTCGCCGATGGAGAGCCCGGGTGGGACGATGTTGGTCACTCGCACCATCCAGGCGAAGATCGCTGCCGCCGCGATCGCGAGGACGACGCCAATGATCTGGTAGCGGAGACTCTCGAAGAACAGGTCTTCGTCGTCGATCACGGTCCCGACACTCGCACCAAGCGCCGGTCCGATCAGCGGCGCGATCACCATCGACCCGACAACGACCGCCGGCGAGTCGAGCAAGAGGCCCGCGGTCGCGACGACGGAGCTGATGACCGTCATGATCGCGTACACCGCAAACGTCGGCGTCAGCGACTCCGCTTCGGCCTGGAGCTCCTGTCTCGAGATCCGGTCGGACTCGACGTCGCCGTTCTCGTACTCCTCTCGGAGCGACTCGAACCGGCGGGAGACCACCGTCTCCGCGTCGACGACGACCGTGTAGGCGTCCTCGTCGATTCCCGCCTCCTGGAGTTCGTCGAGGACAGCCTCGACCGCCGGCGACGGCAACGGGAAGTAGACGACCGCCGTGTAGTCGCGATTGCTATCCTCGTCGGTCACGACGTAGTCGATCCCCCGTTCGTCCAACGTCTCGAGGATCGTCTCTCGTCTCCCCGTCGGAACCGTCAGCTGTACGAGCCGCACACCACTCTCTGAGACGGCGGGGGATCATAACTTTCGGTCATCTGCGGTGAACATCGACGGCATCGGTGACGGAGGTTCACTCGAGGGCCAGGGCTTCACTCGAGGGACGGGGCGAACCGGGGCGGTGACGCGTCGGGTCGGTGGCGAAGCGCCGAACGGCGACGGATCGGGGCTGGCCTCCGGTCAGTGCTCGTGGCGTGACGCTACATATTTCCTCGAGACGACCCAACGGTCGGTATGTTCGAGACACGTCCCGACCGCGAGGCCGAGGTCGCGCTCGTCGGCCGCTCCAACGTGGGGAAGTCGACGCTCATGCGCGAGTTGACCGGCCACAGCTTCGACACCGGCGGCAAACCCGGCGTCACCCGCGAGCCCAACCACTACGACTGGGCACCCGAAGACTTCGTCATCACCGACCTGCCCGGCTTCGGCTTCATGAGCGGCGTCCACGAGGAGTACCGCGAGGAGATCAAGACGAACATCGTCCACTACTTAGAGGAGTACGCCGACAACGTCCTCGTCGCAATCTTGGTCGTCGACGGCAAGAGCGTCATTGACATCATCGACCGCCACTCCGGCCCGGACGAGATTCCCTACGACGTCGAGATGTTTCACTTCCTTCGCGAGCTGGAGATCCCGACCGTCGTCGCCGTCAACAAGATGGACAAAGTCGACGACCGCGACGAGCGGCTAAACGACCTCTGTGATCGGCTCGGACTGCTCCCGCCCTGGAAGCAGTGGCAGGAGACGATCGCTCCCATTACGGCCAAAAAAGGCAAAATCGAACCGCTGAACGAGGCCGTCCGCGAACACCTCCACGAGCAAGAACGGGACGATCTGTTCAAATTCTTCTAGTACTTCGACAAGCGTCGACTGCAGGTCGGCGATCCGTGTACGCAGGTCGTCGAGTCCGGCACAGACGTCGTCACCGCTGGCCGACGCCTCTTATCGCTCGTCCGTCGTGGGGTTCGTCTCGGAGTCCAACCGGAGTCCTGACGGGCGGTCGGCTGCGACGTACACTTTCCGGACGCCGCGGTCGTGGAGGCCGGTGCCGCACTCGCCGTCACGGACCGCCTCGCGGACACTCGCCGGATCGTCGACCGTCGCCCCCGCGACGACGTCGACACCGGCCTCGAACAGCGGGTCGGGCAGAAACGAGGCCGTCGCACCGACGACGACCACGGTCGCGGACGACGGCGCGAGGTCGATGTAGCGACTCGTGCCGCCGTAGACGAACGCCGAACCGGTGACGAAGACGACGTCGGCGTCGGTCATCGCCCGTTCGGCCTCGTCGGGGCCGAACGTCGACACCCGAACGCCGGGGGGCGTCGACACCGAGTCGATCGGCGTCCGCTCGATCACGCGAACGTCGACGTCGCCGAACTTCCGAAACGCTGGCCGAAAGAGACCCACCGTTGCAATCGTCTCGACGGACGGCTCGAGCAACGCCATCGGATCGCCGTCGCGCCACTCGAGAAACGGAGCCGACAGCGCGTTCAGCGTCGCGACCGCGAGGGCTCGATCGAACCGCTCCCCACCGTCGCTCGAGGCGGATCGAGAACCGGCGATCGGGTCGAGTTCGTCGTCGGCCGACGCGCCGGCGGAAGCGGCGAGCGGCTCGAGGAGGTCCTCGAGCGTCCGCGGCGTCGGGGACGGGGGGACCCCTCGCGGACGGTGGGCGAGGCCGGCGAGCGTTGGTTCGGACGCGTCGTCCGCGGTCAACTCCACGAGAACGACACGTTTCCCGACGGTGATCCGGTCGACGCTCGTCCCCTCGAGTGCACCGCCGGCCTCGAGGTGGCCACGAACTGCTGTGAGGAGGGAGTTCATCGGTTAGTTTCACCCGCTGAGTTTGAGAGTGCGTCCGAAACGGGATCAGTGCTTCGGGCCGGATTCGCGCCGACGCCGCGATCGTTGGCCCGACGGCGAGTGCCCTGTCGAGTGCGGTCTCCTCGCTTCTCGCCGGTCCGTTGGCCACAACGGCACCGACTGCGATCGAAAAGACCGGTCACGGCGCTGCCGTCTCGTCGGGTTGCTCGAGATACGAGTCTGGATCCTCGCGAAACGAGTCCGCACAGTCGGGACAACAGAAGTGATACGTTTCCCCCGCGTGGTCGACGCTGGCCGGTGCGTCCGCCGGATCGACCGTCATCCCGCAGACGGGGTCGGTCGCCAGCTCCTCGCCGGAATCTCGGACGCCGTCGTCGGTCTGGAAATCCGAACTGGCATCGCCAGAGTCCGCGGCCACACCACAGGACGTCGGCGTGTAGCTCCCGCTCGCACCGCCGGCGGTTCCGCGGACGTCGACGACCTCGGCGAGCAGGCTCGCGGCGATCTCCGCCGGCGTGTAGGCAGCCACGTCGACGCCGGCAGGGTTGGTCACCGCCGCCCGGACCGCCTCCGGGTCACGCTCGAGGATACTCGCGGCGCGATCGATCACCTCCTCGGCGCGCGTATCGCTCGCGACGAGGCCGACGTAGAGCGCGTCCGCGAGGACGCCGGCCGCGACGCCGCGAGCGTCGAACGACCCCATCGAGGCGACGACGACGATCGGCTCGCCGTCGACGGCGGCCGCAACCGTCTCGGGATCCGTCTCCCCGAGGACGGTCGTCCCCGCCGGGATCGAGCCCTCGAGCCCGGCGCTCTCGCCGGCGACGAGCGTGACGTCGAACGTCAGCTCGCTCGCGAGGCGGGCGAGCGAGCGGGCAACCGGCGAGTCACCGACGAGCAACAGATCCGGCGCCGTGTTGACCGGCTCGAGAAACACCTCGAGGATGCCCTCGCTGTGACAGCGCATCGGAAACGCCTCGAGACCCGCGCGGTCGATCCGGTCGGGGTCGGGTGCGATACCGATCAGCCGGGCCTCGTCCGCCTCGATAGCCGCTTGAGCTTCGGCCGCGACGATCGACTGGGCGCAGGCGGCGCCGCCGATCCAGCCGTGGAGTTCGCCGTCGGCGGTGACGACGGCTCGATCCCCGACGTTGGCAGAGACCGGCGGCTCCCGGCGGACGACCGTCGCCCGCGCGTAGGGCTCTCTGCGACTCGAGAGCCGGCGTTCGATCGTCGAGACGGCGGTTTCGTCCGTTTGTTCGTCGCCCTCGTCCGATCGGGGCAGATCGGCCTCGGTAGATCGTGCCGGATCGCCCTCGTCGGAGTGGGCCGGGTCGCCGTCCGCCGCGTCGTCGGGTGGTGTCGTGTCCCTGGTCATTCGTGATCGGTCAGTCGTCGGCCGCTTCCCCGCTCTCGAGTTCGAATTCGAGGTTCGCGGCGGGCTGTTGTGCGAGGCCAGCCTCGTCGAGGGCCTCCCAGACGACATCGGGCGTCATCGGCATCTCGACGTGGGAGACGCCCGCGTGGGCCATCGCATCGACGACGGCGTTGACGATCGCCGGCGGCGAGCCGACGGTGGGCGACTCGCCGACGCCTTTCGCGCCGATCGGGTGGTGGGGGGAGGGCGTGACGGTGTGGCCCGTCTCGAACTCCGGGATCTCCATCGCCGTCGGCAACAGGTAGTTCATGAAGTCCCCGCCGGTGACGTTGCCGTTGTCGTCGTAGGTGACGTGTTCCATCATCGCGGTGCCGATCCCCTGGGCGAGGCCGCCGTGGATCTGGCCCTCGATGACCATCGGGTTGATCCGGTTGCCACAGTCGTCGACGGCGACGAACTTCTCGAACTCGACCTCGCCGGTCTCGCGGTCGACCTCCACGACCACGACGTACGAACCGAAGGGGTAGGTCATCTCCGGCGGGTCGTAGTAGTTGACCGCCTCGAGGCCGGGCTCCTCGCCAGCCGGGTTGTTCATGTACGCACCCGCGGCGATCTCGGTGATCGTGATCGATCGATCCGGTGCACCGGCGACGTGGAACTCGCCGCTCTCGCGGTCCCACTCGATGTCCCCCTCGTCGGCCTCGAGTTCGTTCGCGGCGATCGTTTTGGCCTTGTCGCGGACCTTGCGCGAGGCGACGGCGGTCGCCGCGCCGGCGACGGGCGTGCTCCGGGAGCCGTACGTTCCCAGACCGTAGGGATCGGTGTCGGTGTCGCCGTGTTCGACGACGATATCGTCGACGTCCATTCCCAGCTCTTCGGCGACGATCTGGGCGAACGTCGTCTCGTGGCCCTGGCCCTGGGTCTGGACACCGACCCGGACCGTCGCTTTCCCGGTCGGGTGGATCCGGATCTCCGCGGAGTCGAACATCTCGACGCCCGCGATGTCACAGGTCTTGCCGGGGCCGGCCCCGACGACCTCCGTGAACGAGGAGATGCCAATGCCGAGCAGTTTGTCGGCGTCGTTCTCGATTCGCCGTTGTTGTTCCTCGCGGTACTCCTCGTACTCAGCCATCTCGAGGGCGAGATCCAGCGCCGACTCGTAGTCGCCCGAATCGTAGTTCCAGCCGGTCGGGCTCTCGTAGGGGAACTGCTCGGGCTGGATGAAGTTCTTCCGCCGGATCTCCGTGGGATCGACCTCGAGTTCGTCGGCGAGCACCTTCACCATCCGTTCGATGAGGTAGACGGCCTCGGTGACCCGGAACGAACACCGGTAGGCGATGCCGCCCGGCGCGGTGTTGGTGTACGCCGCCGACAGCGAGGCGTAGGCCGCGTCGATGTCGTAGGAGCCGGTGAAGATGTTGAAGAAGCCGGCGGGGAACTTCGAGGGCTGGGCCGCCGCGTTGTACGCGCCGTGGTTGGCGAGCACGTCGGTTCTGACCGCGAGGATCTCGCCGTCCTCGGTGGCGGCGATCTCGCCTGTCATGTCGTAGTCGCGGGCGAAGCCCGTCGTCTGGATGTTCTCCGAGCGCTCTTCGACCCACTTGACGGGCTGTTCCAGGACGTACGACGCGGCCGCGGCGACGACGTAGCCGGGATAGATCGGCACCTTGTTGCCGAAGCCGCCGCCGACGTCCGGACTCACGATCCGGATCTTGTGTTCGGGAATCCCCGACACCTGCGCGAACAGCGTCCGGTGGATGTGAGGTGCCTGCGAGGTCATGTGAACCGTCAACTTGTCCTTCCCGGGATCGTAGTCGCCGACGGCACCGCAGGTCTCGATCGGGGCGGGATGGAGACGCTGGTAGAACATCTCCTCTTCGACCGTGACGTCGGCCTCCTCGAACGCCTGCGCGGTCGCCTCCTCGTCGCCAGTCTCCCAGTCGAAGATGTGGTTGTCCTCCTTGTCCTCGATGTCCTCGCGGATCAACGGCGCATCGTCCTCGAGGGCGTCGTCGGCGTCGACGACCGGATCCAGGACGTCGTAGGTGACGTCGACTTTCTCCGCACCGTCTTTGGCCACGTACCGATCTTCGGCGATCACCGCCGCGACCTCCTGGGACTGGAACTTGACCTTGTCGTTGACGAGGACGTCCTGGGTGTCGTCCATCAGCGTCGGCATCGTCGCCAGATCGTACTCGAGGAGGTCCTCGGCGGTGAGGACGGCGACGACGCCGTCCATGTCCATCGCCCGCGAGCCGTCGATCTCCTCGATCCGGGCGTGGGCGTGAGGGCTGCGAACGAGTTCGCAGTGGAGCATCCCCGGCTTCTTCACGTCGTCGACGTAGTTACCCCGACCCGTGATGAACCGCTGGTCCTCCTTGCGTCTGACCTCCTCGCCCATCCCGCCGCGGCCGTGGCCGCAGTGTTTCTCCGGCTGCGGGCCGCCGTCCTCGGCGTGCTGGTACTCCGTGTCGGCCGAGTTCTCGTGGTCGCTGCTCATCGGCTGGCACCTCCGTCGTCGCGGGCCGCGTCGTGGCCGTTCGCCGTCTTACCGTCGGTCGGTTGGTCGGCCTCATCTGCCTCGAGCGACGGCCCGCCACAGCAGTTCTCGACGCCGCAGTCGAACGCCGGGCCGTCCTGGCCACCGGCGACGTCGGGCGTGGATTCGGCGGGCGAAGCGACGTCCGTTCCGCCGTCCGCGGCCGCACGCGCCTCGAGTTCCTCGGCGGCGTACTCGATCGAGCGCACGATGTTCTGGTAGCCGGTACACCGACAGAGGTTGCCGCTGATCGCCTCGCGGATCTCCTCCTCGTCGGGATCCGGATTCTCGTCGAGCAACGCCTTCCCGGCCACGATCATCCCCGGCGTACAGTAGCCACACTGCAGGCCGTGTTCCTCGTGGAACCCCTCCTGAATGGGATGAAGGTCGCCGGCCGACTCCGGAAGCTCCGCCATTCCTTCGACGGTGAGCACCTCGCTCCCGTCGGCTTGCACCGCGAGCATGAGACAGGACTTGAGCGGCTCCCCGTCGACGAGGACGGTACAGGCGCCACAGTTTCCGGTGTCACAGCCGATGTGGGTGCCCGTCAGGTCGAGATCCTCGCGGATCGCGTGGACGAGCAGTTGCCTCGGCTCGGCGTCGATCGTTCGTTCCGTACCGTTGACCGTCAGCGTGATTTCTCGCGTCTCCGTCATTGTGGAACCCTCCGTTCGACGACGCCCGCGCGCTCGGCGGCGTCCGCCAGCGCCCGCTGGGTGAGGACGTCGACCATCCGTTCCTTGTAGGAGGCGTCGCCGTGTTCGTCCGATTCGGGATTCGACTCCTCTGCGGCCAGTTCGCCGGCTTCCTCGAGGAGCTCCGGGCTCGGCCGCTCGCCCTCGAGGTGGGCCTCCGCTTCCTTCGCCCGGGCGTTCGTGATGTCGACCGCGGTCATCCCGATCCCCGCGTCCGCGATCCGCCCGTCGTCGTCGAAGACGAGCCGTGCGGCGACGCCGGCCATCGCGTAGTCACCGGTCTTGCGCTTTAACTTGTGATAGGCGCTTCCCTCCCGCGGCTCGGGCGTCGGAACCCGGAGTGCGGTCGCGAGTTCGTCCTCCGCGAGCGTCGTGTCGTAGGGCAACAGGAAGAAGTCGTCCGCGGGGATCGTCCGTTCGCCGTCGGGGCCGTGGGCGACGACCGCGCCGTCGTGGGCCAACAGGACGCTCCCCCAGTCGCCTTTCGGGTCCGCCTGCGCGACCGAACCGACGACCGTCCCGCGATTGCGGATCTGCGGATCGGCCACGAGCGGCGCGGCGTCGGCGAAGCTCCCGTAGCGGTCGGCGACGGTCGCCGAGTTCTCGACGTCCGCGTGCCGTGCGAGCGCGCCGAGTGTGAGGAAGCCGTTTTCCTCCCGGAGGTAGTCGAGCGAGTCGATGCCGTTGATGTCGACGACCGTCTCGGGACGGGCCAGCCGAAATCGAAGCATCGGGACGAGACTCTGCCCGCCCGCGAGGATCGTCGGCTCGTCCAGACTCTCGAGGAGGCTGACCGCCTCGTCGACCGTCGACGGTTCGTGGTGTTCGAACTGTGCGGCTTTCATAGCATGTTCCTGAGTCTATCGGTGACGCTTTCGTCGGTCTCCGCGTCGACGTCGGTCATCTGCTGCTCGATACTCCCGAAGAAGTTGGTCACGATCTTGTCGGCGACCGGTTTGATCACGCGGGAGCCGAGCTGGGCGATCCGCCCGGTGATGTCGGCTTCCGTCCACCACTCGATGCGCGCGCCCTCCCCGCCCTCGAGATCGTGGATCCGCATGCCGGAGGTCATGCTGAAGCTGCTGGAGCTCGCGTCGCCGCCGCCCGAGGCGATCATCTCGAGGCTCTCGTCGTCGCGCTCGTCGATCGTGACCGTCGTCTCGAACCGGGGTTTCACGCTACCGACGCCGATCTGCATCAACGCGGCGTAGCGCTCCCCCTCCCGGAAGGCGCGATCGGCGACGACCTCGGGGTCGGCCTCCGGGAGCGTCTCCGCGCCCTCGTCCGGTTCGTACTCGTCGAAACTGAACTCGTCGTCCATCGGCGTGATGTACCGACAGCCCTTCAGGGAGTTTCGGACCGCGATCGGATCCGAGAGGACGATCCACGCCTTCTCCGGCGGGACGCCCTCGAGTTCGAACTCGCCGTCGAACTCCACTACGATCGACCTCCTGTTGGATGGATCGGACTGGCGTACTGGTGCGTCATCTTTTATAACCCCTCACTATGGGCATGCTATTACCACGATCGATGATGACGGTCACAGCCATGATAAATGTTACCCCGATAATAGATATCATCCCGCATTCCCGTCGACTCGCGTGTCGAGACACAGAGATTCGTCTCTCGACGGCGGAGCGTGAAGAAAACGACCCTTACGAGGAGTCGTTCGTCTGCTTTTCGACGATGATGCGTCCGTCCTCGACGTGCCACTCGACCCGATCACCGGCACCAACGTCGAGGAAGTTGCGGACGGGTTTCGGCACTGTCGTCAGGTTCTTCTCGGAGACTTTCGTGTCCGTGAGACGGCCCATGTGCGCTACGTTTTTTCGTAGTGACTACATAGTTTTCGCTATACGTCGTCGGGTGGCCATCGACGCGTCGCCCCCGATCATCCGGTCGATCGCCAGCGGTGTGCGCCGCCGTCGGACGCCCGCTCGAAGTTCAGATCGTACCGGTCGGACTCGAGGAGCACGGGACCAGGAACGTACGCGCCGTCGGCGTCGGTCTCCTCGAGGACGCCCCGTCGGGCCATCGTCTCGAGGACGTCGCGGACCGTTCGTTCCTTGCCGGGGACCAGGTTCGCCTCCTCGACGACGCTCTCGACGTCGACGCGTCCGCGAAGGAAAGCGAGACGGATAGCCGCCACCCACGACGGCTCCCGCTTTAGTTCCCGACACATGGCCTAGCGGAGGACGAAAGGCGTCTTATACGTTCTGGCAGTTACCTTTCGGCTGATTTGCAATTGAGACCGGTTACGGCCGAGAAATGGCGACGGAAATCAGAACGCGCGAAGCGCCTCGAGGACTGCCTCGGCGCTGCCGTCTGCGAGGGCCTCGCGGGCCCGCTCGAGTCCGTCCTCGAGAGTATCGACGTCCTGGCGGGCGTACATCCGGAACGCCCCGTTGAGTGCGATAGCGTCGGCGAACTGGTCTTCGCGCTCGCCGGCGAGTACCTCCTCGGTGATCGTCGCCGAGTCGGCGGTGACGTCGTCGACGGCGAGGTCGTCGCCGTCCATCTCCATGCCGTAGTCGGCGGTTTCGATCTCGTAGTCCTCGAGGTCGCCGTTCGCATCCTCGGAGGCACCCGCCGCACGATCCCACTCGGCCACCTTGGTGTATCCGGGGCGGATGTCGTCGTAGCCTTCCATCCCCTGAAAGAAGATGGCCCGCGAGAACGCGAGTTCCTCGCTCTCTTCGATCAGATCGATCATCTTCTTTGCGAACGCGAGGTGGTAGAACGAGCCGAGATGGACGTCGGCGTTCGCGGGGTTGGCGACCGTCTCGATCGTGTTCACGAACGTTCGCACACCCATCCGGTCGCGCCGGTCGTAGAGTTCCTGAATTCCCGGATTGAACGCGGGCTGGTAGTAAAATCCGAAACCGGTGTCGTCGACCATCGCGGCGCTTTCGCCGGGCTCGAGTTCCGTCTGGACGCCGAGCTCGTCGAGGACGTGCTTGTACGCCGTCGCCTTCTGGGTGGGGACTCGGTCACCGGAGTGAACGACGACCGGCGTTTCCGCGGCCGCAGCGACGACGCCGGCGCCGACACCGAGGACGGCCGAGGTGTGCTTGCCGTCGTAGTTCGCCCCGCAGTCGACAGGATCACAGTCGGGTTCGGCGGTGACGACCGACTCCTCGCGCATGACGTCGGTGTACGCCGCGAGTTCCTCCGGTGTATTTCGCTTCCACCGGTTCGCCAGCCAGAACGCGCCAAGCGTCGTCCCGTCGGGTTCGCCGGCGAGGATCCGCTGGAAGGCCTCGCGAGCCTGGTCGCGGGTCATGTCGTCGGCCGATTTGTGTCCGGAGCCGACGACGTCGGTCATCAACCGCTTCAGCGGCCACTCGCCGAACGCCTGGGTCGCCTGAGTCATGGACCGGTGTTGGATGGGACGACGCAAAAGCGTCCCGTTTCCGGGGTTGACCGATCACGCGAGATTACGGACTGTAGTGGAGAGATCGCCTCCCAAAGAGAGGATATCGTCGACGGATGTATCGATATAGAGCCAGTTACGGCGAGATTGCCATCATCACCTCGTCGATGTACTCCTCGTCGAGTTTGTAGTGGTCCTCGCGGACCGCCTCGATCGTCCAGCCGCGGTCCTCGAAGAACGCGATCGCCTCCTCGTTGGTCGACGGAACGCTCTGGTAGACTTTCTCCTGACCGTTCTCGAGTGCCCACTCGAGTGCGCGATCCAGCAGGCCGCTGCCGATTCCGATCCCGCGGTACTCCTCTAGGACGCCGACGGTGAGTTCGGCGGTGTGGCTCAGCTTCTCGAGTTTGGGAACGTGGAGGTGGGCCCAGCCGACGACGTCGCCGTCGACGGTCGCGACGAAGAACATGCGCGACTCGACGTCGTTGTGGCGCAACAGGACGTCCTCGTGGTCGAGTGCGTCCGCGACCGACTCCGCTTCGATGGAGGTCATCTCCTCGACGACGCGGCGGATCGCACCGACGATCCCCGTCAAATCCTCCTGGCTGGCCGGCCGGATCGTGACGTCGACATCGTCGGCCGAGAACTCCTCGCGTTCGTCCGAGAGATCGATGGCGATTCGCAACGTATCGTCCTCACCCTCCTCGAGGTAGCCGTCGCGTTTGAGGATCGCCACGTTGTGGCGAAACGCCCGCTCGTGTTGCGGATCGCCGTGTGGGTCCTGTGGGAACAGGTCCCGGCGGGCCTGTCGTGTGTCGACCGCACCGTGGGCCTCGACGTAGCCGTAGATCCGCTCGCGTTCGTCCCCGTCGATCGTGATCGGGTCGGTCAGTACCATGTCGAGTGATAACGACACCCACGGCAATAATTGTTACCGTGACGATACTCCCTCGAGAACCGGTCCGCAAATTCGAGAGGGGACGGAGAACGGACCGTCGCTGGCGACGTCAGTTTCGGAACTCGAGGCGAGCTACCGAGCGCGGATCGGCGAAGACGTGTTCGCGCTCGGTCCCTGCGCGGGTGCCGTTCCGTACCTGCTGCGGGGCGTCGGCTGGCTGTAACCGCGCGCGAACGGGCCGAAAGCGATACCTTTCGAATCCCCCTAGGGCCGTTGATGAGCAGCCTCTCGGGGGAGTGGCGCGAAGAGATCGACGACGTGGACGCCGCCATCGTCGACGGCTACCAGAGCGGTCTCCCAGTCGAGACGCGTCCGTTCGACCGCATCGGCGAGCAACTGGGAACCGACGGCGACGAGGCACTCGAGCGCGTGCGCCGACTCGTCGACCTCGGCATCGTCCGGCGGTTCGGCGCGGTCCTCAATCCGCCGGTCATCGGCTCCTCGACGCTCGCGGCGGTCGAAGCGCCCGAAGAGCGGTTCGCGAAGGTTGCAGCGGTCGTCAACGGCTACCGGCAGGTCAACCACAACTACGCCCGCGATCACGAGTGGAACATGTGGTTCGTCGTCACCGCCGGTTCGCGTGAGACCCGCGACCGGATTCTCACGGAGATCGAAGCGCAGACGGGCTGTCGCGTACTCGATCTGCCGATGCTGACCGACTACTACATCGACCTCGAGTTCCCGGTCGTCAACGCCGATCGGTTCGCCCGCGAGTCGCTCGCGGATCGGACGGACGCGACGGCGACCCGGATCAGCGAGGAGGCGACGGGGAATCTCTCCGCGTTCGACGCCGATCTCCTGCTCGCGATTCAGAACGGCTTTCCCCTCTCGGCGACCCCGTACGCCGAGATCGCCGACGAACTCGGAGCCGACGTCGACCGGGTGCTCGAGGCGATTTCCCGCCTGCAGGACAACGGCTGTCTCAAGCGCATCGGCTGCGTGATCGACCACGTCGTCACCGGGTTCGACGAAAACTGCATGGTCGTCTGGGACGTCCCCGACGACGAACTCGACGAACGAGGCGAACGGGCGGGCCAACTGCCGTCCGTCACGCTCTGTTATCACCGCCCTCGACGGTCCAACCTCGAGTGGCCGTACAACCTGTTTACGATGATCCACGGCCGGGACGCCGCGGCTGTCGACGCGAAGATCGACGAACTCGCCTCGGAGCACCTGCCGGTCGAGCACGAACGGCTCTACTCGACGAAGACGTTGAAACAGACCGGTGCCCGCTACGACGAGATCCTGTCGTCGTGACCTCCGCCACACGACTGAAATCCTGTTTCCCACGTAATCGTACAGGATGTCATAGAATGTGGATTAGCGAGTTGCTTCGTCGTACGATTCGGCGAGTTCATCCATCCAGGTTGCGTCCTCGCTAGGCACGAACCGAATGACGATTTTGCTCTCCTCGTCTGGATTCTTGACTGAGTGAGGCTGCTGGGTTCGTTACCGTATTCCAGTGACGATGACAGTGCCGTGGTCTCGGTGGTCGTACGATGTACCCTCTGACTCCCTACCAACAGAGTCCCACTGGAGCCTCCGAAATTGGAGTCTACACCGGAACGTCACACCGACCTACGGCCAGCCCGCTGGAAGTTCGTCCCGGTTAGCGATTATCAACTCGATAAGTGGCGCAATTTCGTCGAAGCGCAACCCTCGTGTAATCGTCTTCGAATTGGGGTTCCACTCGATGAAGCCCGCCTCATCGAGCTTTGGGAGATGAGTGTGGTGCAGCCGCATCAAGACGTCTTCGCGTCGCCCATCACTGGTGAAATCACCCGGGACAAACTCGGCTTCGCCTCTCGGATTCGCGTCTCGCGTCAGCAAGCGTCGTCAGGATGCGGCGACGAGGGGGCTTGCTGAGCGCCTCGAACAGCTCGTCGAGGGTGGCACGCTCCCGTTGAATGGTCGGATCGCGTGGGGATTGGTCGGTCATATGTTGGTAAGAACAGACGAGCTTGTCTCACCGACCCATCTGTTTCGTTCTAACGCTCGGCTCGAATCCGCAAAAAGATTGCGCCAAACTCAGAATAATCACTGTTTAATCCGCATTATCTCACCACGGAGTTGCACATTCCACATATTTATCAAGGAATTCGATAATCGGCCAGTCGGGCTACTCCTCGGCTTCTTCGAACTCGAACTCCCCCCAGGGGCGGGTGTAGTGGTTAGTGACGATTTCGGAGGACTCGATCTCGAAGCCCAAGGAAGTGAGATCGCTGGTGATTTCGGCCAGATCCCGGGTGTTCGTGGCAACGACCTCGATGAAGATGTTCAGCCTGCTCGTGAGCATCTCACGGACGTCAACTACCCCGCGGCAATCCAGTGCGTTGAGGGCCAACTCCTCGCGCTCGTCGGCGGGGGCGCTACAGACGAACAGCACGTGTAGCGGGTAGTTCGCCTGCTCGTAGTCGATCTTTGGATAGTACCCTTCGATGATGCCCCTCCCCTCCAGACGCTCGATCCGGTTACGGATGGTACTGTTGGAGACCTCCACCTTCTCTGCGATCTCAGCGATGGTGGTATTCCGGGCATCCTCCTGGAGCAGGAAGAGGATACCGCGATCGACGTCGTCGAGTGCGATTTGGCCCATAGGTAGGCACAATCCCGCTATCTGTGTAAATCTTCGTCCGTATTGCGGGAATCTACACTGTTGGTGTCCCATACGACGAGGGTGACCCACTGTGATTGCTCGCCCGGGAACTGGGCTGCGCATTTTGCACATTTGAGCCCCATATTTGTTGAATGTGCCATATTCGGGGGAACATTGATGGACTATCGCAACCTGGTGTTGGTAATGGGGGCACATGATCCGTCGTACCAGATAATTGAGATGGTAGCCAGGAAAGAGGGCGTTTCGCCAAGCGAGTTATCACCACCGTTGTTTAGCGTCGTCGATCCGGACGCGCTGGACGCGCTTATTCAGGCGGATGCGGACTCAACCACCAGTGGGGTAGAAATCAAGTTCACGTACCTGGATTATGTCGTTCAGATCCGGAACGGCCCCACGGTGAGCGTCTCGGCTCACGATGGAGACGCATCGATAGACACTTCCGAATCCGTACTCGACCAACGAACCAACTTCGAACAGTAGCCCTTTAGGAACTTCACCTTCTCGGGAGGGGGCGGCTACGCAAAGGGAAGCCGTAGTGATTTTTCGTCCGGGTTCAACCCTTCAGATTTATCGACAGATTCGCACGTATAGTGAACGGATAGTCCAGACCGATTGGGACGAAAAGAACACCACTCGACTCGTTCTACGACACCCCCAACCGCATCCAACCGATCCGGGCAGGATGTCGATAGGTTGATGTAACGAGCGAATCGACACGTCGGTATGGTCCCCCAGTTCATCCCCGGTGCCCCGGGTGGTCCAGAACTGCTGCTCATCCTCGTGATGCTCGTCTTCTACGTGGCGATCCCGATCGTCGTCATCGTCGCGATCTTCAACTTCCTCGACGGAAAACGCGGCTACGAGCAGCGAATCGAGCAACTCGAGGCACGCGTCGAGCAACTCGAGAACGAGCGACGGTAAGTGCAAGATCCCGTTACTCGGTACGGACGGTGACCGACTCGAGCAGGACATCGTCCGCCGGACGATCGTTCCCGTCGGTCTCGACGGAACCGATCTCGCGGACGACGTCCATCCCGTCGGTAACTTTCCCGAAGACCGCGTGCTGGTCGTCGAGGTGGGGCGTCGCCTCGAGCGTGATGAAAAACTGCGAGCCGTTCGTATCGGGACCCGAGTTCGCCATGCTGAGGATGCCCGCATCGTCGTGGCGCAGGTCGTCGTGGAACTCGTCGTCGAACTGGTAGCCCGGGCCGCCGTGGCCGGTTCCCGTCGGGTCGCCGGTCTGGATCATGAAGCCGTCGATGACGCGATGGAAGAGCACGTCGTCGTACAGCGGTTCGCCCTCGATCACCTCCTCGGACTCCGGATCGACCCAAGCCTGTTCGCCGGTGGCGAGGCCGACGAAGTTGGCGACCGTCCGCGGCGCGCGGCCAGCATAGAGTTCGACCTCGACGTCGCCTTCGCTCGTCTGCAACGTCGCGTCGATCACGTCGACGTCCGCTTGCGAACCGGCGTCAGCGTCGGTGTCCGACTCCAGTCCCTCGTCGGCGTCGGGCTCCGCACGGGAGTCGGAACTCGAGTCTGACACACCGGCATCGGTCCCGTCGTCCGTCGTTGCGCCGTTACCGGTCTCGCCGTCACCCGAACTCGAGCAACCGGCGACGATACTGCCAAATCCTGTGGCGGTGACCGCCATGAGGGTTCGTCGGTGGATGTCGGTGGTGTGACGGGCGGGGAAATAACGGTGCTGATTCGGCGCGGTGACGGGAAGGTGTCGTCCGCGACGGAGACTCGTTCGTGATCGTACCGGAAAACTGGGACAGCGATCGGACTCTCTGCCGGAGCGGTCGCGTTACTCGTAGTCGACGGAAACCGACTCGAGCAGGATGTCCTCTTTCGGTCGGTCGTCACGGTCGGTCGGTGCGTTTCCGATCTCGCGAACGACGTCCATCCCGTCGATGACCTTCCCGAACACCGAGTGGCGGTCGTCGAGGTGGGGCGTCGCCTCGAGCGTGATGAAAAACTGCGAGCCGTTCGTGTCGGGACCCGAGTTCGCCATGCTGAGGATGCCCGCGTCGTCGTGGCGCAGGTCGTCGTGGAACTCGTCGTCGAACTGGTAGCCCGGCCCGCCCCGCCCGGTGCCGGTCGGGTCGCCGCCCTGGATCATGAAGCCGTCGATGATCCGGTGGAACAGCACGTCGTCGTACAGCGGTTCGCCCTCGACCTCTTCGCCCGTCTCGGGGTCGGTCCAGGTCTTGCCGCCGGTGGCGAGGCCGACGAAGTTGTCGACCGTCCGCGGCGCGCGCTCGTCGTAGAGTTCGACCTCGATATCTCCCTCGCTCGTATGCAGGGTCGCAGTAACGTTGCCCATACCTCGGCGACGACGGGCCGCCTCAAAACGGTGGTGGTCTCGAGTCGACGGCGTCGCCGCCACATCGTTCCGGCCGACAGTATATATCACCGGCTGGCAAACGGACACGTATGAACGCCGGATCGCACTCGGTCGAGTCCGTGACGCTCGCCCGGTTGTCGTCGGGAGTCGAACTCACGACGACGATCCATACCTACCGGGGAGCGACTGACGGTCCGACCGTCTACGTCCAGGCCGCCCAGCACGGCCGGGAGGTCAACGGCACCGAGACGCTCAGACGGTTTCACGACCGACTGCCCCTCGAGTCGCTTTCGGGAACCGTCGTCGCGGTCCCGGTGGCGAACCCGTTGACGTTCGACCGCGTCACCTACACGACGCCGGAACCCTTCGATAGCGTCAACCCGAACATGAACCGGGTCTGGCCGGGAGACGACGACGGAACCCTCCACGAGCGAATGGCCGCACGCCTCTGGGAGCTCGCCGTCGATGCAGACGCCATCGTCGACCTCCACACCGGGAGCCCCAATATGTACCCACACGTCGTCTTTCGCCAGGGGGACGAACGCTCGCGTCAGTTGGCGGCGGCGTTCGGCACCGATCTGTTGCTCTCGGAACCGGCCAACGACGACGCGTCCGAGGAGTGGCACAGACGAGAGTTCGACGGGAAGCTCAGAGTTGCCGCAGCCGACGAGGGGATTCCGTCGATCACTCCCGAACTCGCGTACAACAAACAGATCGTCGAGGACGCCGTCGAATTGGGCGTCGAGGGCCTGCTAAACGTCCTTCGGTCACTCGAGATGCTCCCCGGAACGGCGACGAAGCGAGACCAGACGATCGCACGGAACCACCTCGGAAAGCTCAGTGCGGACGAATCCGGCCTGTTTCGTCCGGAGCCCTCGCTGACGGTCGGAACAGCAGTCGACGAGGGAGACCGAGTCGGAACCGTCTACGATCCGACGACGTACGAACCCCTCCACGACGCAGTCGCCGATCGGAGCGGTATTCTCTACGCACTCACCCACGAGGCGACCGTGACGGCGGGAGATCAACTCGCCAGCGTCGCAGTGATTCGAGAGGATTCGTCGAATCGCGGGCGTTGATCCCACGGACGGCATCCCGTACCGCTCGAGGCGGTATCGGTCACCGCCAGTCGATCCGTCTCGGCAACTCGTGGCCGTTGCCGTCCGACTGCCGTGATTTCGTCGGTCCTGGTTCGTTCGCGTTTTCGCCGACAGCAGAGTACTGATACCCCACTTTTGAGGAAACGGCAACCGAGAAACACGATAGGATGTGAGAGATTGGTTAGTCTCGAGCCTGTATAATAAGTAAGATAATATTTAGAGACTATGATAAGATAGATAATATATAAAGAGTGAGTGAACGTGCTATTCGAATTTTGTTTAGATGGGTTATTAGGCCTAAATAACTAAAAACACAACTAAATTAGCGATTTTAACCACATACAATCGGGAAAAACCAGCTGCGATCCGTCAGTTGAGTCAATACGACAGAACAGTATACAAATAATAGAAGTTATATTAAAACGTCAATAGTACCACGTTCCAAATTGCTCGTTATTACTGTCTATCACGGCGTCGACCCAAGCACCAAAGGTTTATCACTCGCGTGGGAAGTTATTCGAACGATGGCTACGCAGCAACCTGTTGCCCGAGAGATACAATTACGGGCCGAGAATATCGGCGGTATCGACGAAACGACAGTCGAACTCGAGTCGGGGGCCACCGTTCTCGCGGGGCGAAACGCGACCAACCGAACGTCGCTTCTGCAGGCGTTTATGGCCGCGCTCGGTGGCGAATACGCCTCGTTGAAGGCAGACACCGACGAGGGGTACGCCGAACTCCAGATCGGCGATGACACCTACCGTCGGACGCTAAAGCGAAGCGGCGGAGCGGTCATCATGGGGGGAGAGCCGTATCTCGACGACGCCGAACTCGCCGATCTCTTTGCGTTCCTACTGGAGTCGAACCCGGCCAGACGAGCGGTGACGACGGGAGACGACCTCCGTGAGATCATCCTTCGACCCGTCGACACCGACGAGATCGAATCCGAGATTACGCGTCTCAGTGCCGAAAAAGAACAGATCTCGGACGAACTCGGTCGTCTCGAGGCGCTCAAGAACGAACTTCCCGGGCTCGAACAACAACGAACCGACGTCCAGAGCCAGATCGAGGAGAAAGAATCGGAGCTCGAACGTGTCAAAGAGGCGATCGAAGAGGCCGAGGCGGACGCCGAAACACGTCGCGACGACCAGGACGAACTCGAGGAGAAACTGAACGAACTTCGGGAGCGCCGATCGTCGCTCGAAGACATCCGATTCGATCTCGATACCGAACGCGAGAGTCTGGCGGCGCTCCGAGAGGAACGCGACGAGTTACAGGAGGAAGCCGAGGACCTCCCGGAGGACGGATCGCTGAATCGAGACGATATCGACGCGGAAATCGACCGACTCCAGCGTCGGTCCCAGTCGATCGACGGCGTCGTCAGCCAACTCCAGAGCATCGTCCAGTTCAACGAGGAGATGCTCGAAGGCTCTCACCCCGAAATTCGAGAACTGCTCGCCGACGGCGACACCGCCGGGGACGGGACGGTCACGGACCAGTTGATCGAAGACGACGAGACGGTCCGCTGTTGGACCTGCGGGAGCGAAGTCCAACGAAGCGAGATCGAAGGGACGATCGATCGACTCCGCTCGCTCCAGGAGACGAAACTGAGCGAGCGCGACGACCTGGAAGAACAGATCAAATCGCTCCGAACCGAACGACGGGAGATCGATCAGACGCGCAAGCGACGTGAGCGCGTCGAGAACCGACTAACCGACGTCGAAAACGAAATCGAGCGCCGCGAGAACCGCCTCGACGACCTCACCGAACGCCAGGAGGAACTCGAGTCGGAGATCGAAACGCTCGAGGCCGAAGCAGCCGAACTCGAGGCCGAAGCCGACGACGAGACGGAAGACGAAAGCGACGAGGACGGTCTCCTCGACCTCAACCGACGCGCGAACGAACTCGAGTTCTCGCTCGGCCGCCTCGAACGCGAACTCGAGACGACGACCGAAGAGATCGACGAGATCGAGTCCGCACTCGGCGAAGAGGAACGACTCACGAGTCGCCGCGAGGAGATCCGTGACGAACTCGAGGAGCTTCGAACCCGGATCGACCGGATCGAACAACAGGCCGTCGAATCGTTCAACGAGCACATGGACGCCGTCCTCGAAGTACTCGAGTACGACAATATCGATCGAATCTGGATCGAACGGGTCGCAGAGACGGTCCGACAGGGACGCCAGAAGTCCGAACAGACGAAGTTCGACCTGCACATCGTCCGAAGCACCGATGACGGTCGAACCTACGAGGACACGATCGACCACCTGAGTGAGAGCGAACGCGAGGTGACGGGATTGATCTTCGCACTCGCAGGCTACCTGGTTCACGAGGTGTACGACGTCGTTCCATTCATGCTATTGGACTCACTCGAGGCGCTCGACTCGAACCGGATCGCGGCCCTCGTCGAGTACTTCGAAGAGTACACGGACTTCCTCGTCGTCGCCCTCCTGCCGGAAGACGCCGAGGCGATCGACGAGAGCCACGAACGTATCACCGAAATATAGTACACCGCCAACCATCGATCGATGAGCGAAATCGACACCCGCCGCGTGATTTCGCCCATCAGTTCAGGCTTGGGACGCTACTAACAACCTCCGAATCTGAAACGACGGTACTCCTGGTATCCGTTTTCCTCGACCGTTCGTCTCCCGGCGATACCAACTGTTCTCTCGAGTGAGAAACTGTTTAGTATAGTAAAACATCCGTTCACTACACGACGACAGTCCGGTGCGACCACCGATCGTGTGGTTCGTCCGTCGATCGCGGGACGTAAACGCTACCGCAGAGTTCGAACACCGGTCCCGATCGGGCGACTCGAGACCGACCCCGAACGGAGTGGGAGCGACGACTCGGCGCAGTCACACGCGCCGGACCGGGAGGCTCGTAACCTCGTACGTTCCACACACGTCACAGCGGATCTGAACTCGACCAGAACGCCGTGTGAACCGGTCAAGAGCTGACCAGTCGCTCTGTGGCGTGCCGGTTGACAGCCGGAGACGGTGCCGAGACGTCGTCAAATCCCCTCGATCGTCAGACCCCTCCGTGGTCGAGTCGAATCCGCTCTCGTCGACGACGTCACCCCACGAGATCGACGAAGGACGGCCCGATCGGGTGTGTAATGACGTGCGATGGCTACTATAGTATTCTCCCAAGTGTTGACTGCAGGGTCGAATTCGGTGGTGTGGTCCGATTCGACCATGCAGCGTAGGCTTGCCAAAACACTATACCAGACTATCGGTTCTCGAGAACAGAGATTCGTCGACACCGAACGATAAATATATTATCGAGATATGTATCATTGTCAGTCGATCATCTACCCATCAAAGACGGTTAATCGACTGTCTTGACATTGTTCGAGATGGTATCGGACCTCACGGATACTAACTAGTTTTAGGATAATACTTTTTCGCATATGTGTTTTCCGATGCGGATTGCTGTCCCGATCTCCCGGCGCACCCGTGACCGCTGGGCAGCTGCGCAACACTGACTGCAGTAACCGGTGCGAAAAATGACCTGCGACCGCAGAACGTTCGACGAGTCGCGTATCGATTAGACACCAACCCGCATCGTTCAACCCCCAAACGAACGCCGAAGCCGCTGACGATACGGAACAACCGCAATCAATAATCAGACATGTGTCTATCCAGAAACGAGTGCGAAATGGCCACTACTGCGGTAACGACTCGAACGAGCATAATCGTTCAATTTAGGGACAAAACTGACGGCGCCGATAGGTGAACTCGCCGACGAACTCGAGCCTGAAAACGACGGTTTCGTCTCACGCGAACTGCCCGCTGCGCCCCGGTCGTCACCGTTTCGATTTACGAACATACACATGTAATCTAGATCGTCCAACACGGCGAGAAGAGGATCGGTCACGAATGCAACGCTGTCGAGGGTTTCCGGCCCTCGAGCGTCGACCGTATTTCCCGCACCGAACGTATCAGACAGCGTACCATATGCCGATCGAGACGATCAGAGACCGGCGACGGAGAGTGACCAGCGGAACAAGTGGCCCCTCGAAAAGATGGTATTCGGTACTCGAGGGACAGTGGTGTTCTGACACGCCCGGGGCGTGTTCGAAACGTACGCAGACCACTCCGTCGTCGTTGGACGGCCAGGGACTGGCAGCGCCCGACACGTCCCCGACGAGAGACGAACGACGATCGTCGCGACGACTCGAACGATGACAGCCCGTCTCAAGGGATTCGACTCGCGGTCGCACGGATACGGTAGCCACCGCACGTCATCACACACCCGATCGTCAGACGGATCGGCGATCGGTGTGTACATTGGTGCAGTTGGTACTATAATAGATCCGATCACGCGGCGGCTCACAGTGATACGGTTTCCTGGCCGTCAGTGCCGGCACAATCGCGACTACTGGGCGGCTGCGCCGGGAGATCGGAGGGAGTATCGTCTCCAACCGGGTGGTTCGTGGTCCTCGACGCAGTCACGTCGCACGGTCCCGTGTTTCGAATCGCTGAACTGCGACGATACTCCCTCCCAGGAAAGGAATCCGTATGAGGAGTGCAGACGGACGAAGGAGTCCGCTCGCTCTCGGTCACCGTCGTCGACCAACGGGATCTCGAGTGATAGTTTCAAAAAAAGTATTATCTTACTATTGTGTTATATATAGAGCCACCAGTTTCATTGACGTATTCGACATTCTTTCGATATCGATCGTAATCTACCGTTTCAATCGGTTTTATGCCCCGCAACCGAGTTGTACAACCACGTAACTCGCAGCTGGCTCATATCCGCGGAAAACTGGTATTTCGGCCTTACAGCACCCATTATCGTCGTTTTGAGAGTTAGACGAATATGTCGATGAGAGATGTTCTGGCTAACGTATCATAAATTGATGGTTCTGGAATACAGTAGCTAATATTATATATAACTATTTTGATTTTTCATTCTGTAATCACGTGGAGAGCGTGAGGTTCTCGAACCCGCACGCACCAAAGCCCGACGCTTTAAGCCGGCGAACGGCAAGATGTAGGTATGTCCCTCGAGCCGAGTGTCGATCCGGCAGCCGACCGACGGGCGAACTACGATTATCGGAGCGACGATGTCGATCGACCGGCGCTGGTCGACGACTTAGAGCGCGTCGTCGGCTGTACGGTCCGTGCAGATTCGTACTCTCGAGAGCTATACGCAACGGACGCGAGCCCCTACGAGGTGACGCCGATCGCGGTCGCGTTCCCGGAGTCGACGGCGGACGTCGCCAGCATCCTCGAGTACTGCGCCGAGCGGACGATCCCAGTCCTCCCCCGGGGTGGCGGGACGAGTCTCGCCGGTCAGACGGTCAACCGTGCGGTCGTCCTCGATTTCACCCGACACATGAACGAGATCCTCGAGGTCGACGCCGACGGTCGGCGTGCGACCGTCCAGCCGGGGACGATCCTCGGGACGCTCAACGAGGCACTCGAACCACACGACCTCAAATTCGCGCCCGACCCGGCCTGGGGTGACAAGAGTGCGATCGGCGGTGCGATCGGCAACAACTCGACCGGTGCGCACTCGCTCAAATACGGGAAAACCGACGCGTACATCGAGTCGTGTGAAGTGGTCCTCGCCGACGGCACCGTCACCGAGTTCGGTGAGGTGAGCCTCGAAGAGATCACGGATCGCGCCGACCCCGACGGCGACCTCGAGGCGCGGATCTACGCCGAAGTCGACCGGATTCTCGAGGAGGACGCCGACCTGATCGAGGATGCGTATCCGGATCTCAAGCGAAACGTCTCGGGATACAACCTGGATCGGCTCGTTGCCGAGTCTCGGGGAGACACGTTGCCGGGCGGCGAAGAGACCGGCGACGCGGGAACGGTCAACCTCGCACGCATGCTCGCGGGCAGCGAGGGAACGCTCGCGATCGTCACCGAGGCGACGGTCTCGCTCGAGCCCGTTCCGGAGACGAAAGCCGTCTCCCTGCTTTGCTATCCGGAGCTCCACGACGCTATGCGCGACGTCGCGCCGGTCCTCGAACACGATCCTTCCGCGGTCGAAGTACTCGACGACGTCCTCATCGATCTGGCGCGAGGCACTGCCGAGTTCGGCCCCGTCACGGAGATCCTCCCGGACGGGACGAACGCCGTCTTGCTCGTGGAGTTCTACGCCGACGACGCGGCCCACGGCCGCGAACAGGTCGCCGGTCTCCTCGCCGATCGCTGTCCCGACGCTGACGCCGAGGGAGAGCCGGCCAACGATGCCCTCGAAACCGACGGCGAAACGCTCGCACTCGCGGCGATCGAGGCCTACGACGACGCGGAGCGAGCGAAACTCTGGAAGCTTCGCAAATCCGGGCTTCCGATCTTGCTCTCGCGGACGACCGACGAGAAACACATCTCGTTCATCGAGGACACCGGCATCCCGCCCGCGCACCTACCGGAGTTCGTCGAGGGGTTCGAGGCGATCCTCGAGGACCACGACACGTACGCCAGCATCTACGCCCACGCGGGTCCGGGAGTGCTCCACGTCCGCCCGCTGGTCAACACGAAGACGGAGATCGGACTCGAGCAGCTGTACGGCATCGCCGACGACGTGACCGACCTCGTCGTCGAACTCGGCGGCTCGGTCTCGGGTGAACACGGCGACGGGCGCGCACGAACCCAGTGGAACCAGAAGCTCTACGGCGACGACCTCTGGGAGACGTTCCAGGATCTCAAGACCGCGTTCGACCCCGACTGGCTGCTGAATCCAGGACAGGTCGTCTTCCGAGCGGACGATCCGACCGACCTTCGGGACCACCTCCGGTTCGATCCCGATTACGCCTTCGAGGCCGGCTTCGAACCGAGCCTCGAGTGGGACAACGACAACGGCTTCCAGGGGATGGTCGAACTCTGTCACGGCTGTGGCGGCTGTCGCGGCGAGCAGTCGACGACCGGCGGCGTGATGTGTCCGACCTACCGCGCGAGCCACGAAGAGATCACGGCGACGCGTGGACGTGCGAACGCGCTCCGTCAGGCCATGAGCGGAGATATCGAGCCCGGTGAAGCGTTTTCCGACGAGTTCGTCGAGGAGGTGATGGGACTCTGTATCGGCTGTAAGGGCTGTGCGATCGACTGCCCGAGCGAGGTCGACATGGCGAAGCTCAAAGCGGAGGTCACCCACGAGTACCACGAGCGAAACGGCGCGACGCTCCGCGACCGGCTCTTTGCCGAGGTCGCCACGCTTTCGGCCTGGGGCTCTCGGCTCGCACCGCTTTCGAACCTCGCATCGAAACTCCCCGGTTCCCGTCGGCTGCTCGAGGCCACCATCGGGATCGACTCGAGTCGCTCGCTCCCGACGTTTCACGCGATGACATTCCGCGACTGGTTCGACCGACGTGGCGGATGTCGCGTCTCGGAGACCGAGGCGGTGCACAAGGCCGTCCTCTACCCCGACACCTACACCAATCACAACCACCCGGAAGCCGGCAAGGCCGCAGTACGAGTGCTGGAGGCCGCCGGCGTTCACGTACGCGTCCCCGACGGCGTCGGCGACACCGGCCGCCCTGCGTTCTCGAAGGGATTCCTCGAGAAGGCTCGCAACACAGCGGTCGAAAACGTCGAGGCGCTCGCGCCGCTTGCCGCCGACGGCTGGGACGTCGTCGTCATCGAGCCCTCCGACGCCGTCATGTTTCAGTCGGACTACCTCGATCTGCTCGCGGACGACGCCGCGGAGATGCTCGCGAGCGCCACCTACGGCGTCTGTGAGTACGTCGACAGCCTCGGACTGGACGAGAACCTCGCGTTCGATTCCGACGTCGCGGGTGAGTCGCTGACCTATCACGGCCACTGCCACCAGAAGGCGACGCGGAAAGACCACCACGCCGTCGGCGTCCTCCGGCGCGCCGGATACGAGGTCGATCCGCTGGATTCGGGCTGTTGTGGAATGGCCGGCAGTTTCGGCTACGAGGCCGAACACGCCTCGATGAGCGACGCAATCGCGTCGATCCTCTACGAACAGGTCGCCGAGAGCGACGGCGACCGGGTCGTCGCCCCCGGCGCGTCCTGTCGGACCCAACTCGAGAATCGCTCCTCGGTGGCGTCGGAGCCGCCGACGCCGATCGAACTGCTCCAGGCGGCCCTCGAGTAGTCGTCGCTCTCAACGAAACAAGGAGAGAACACGGAGCCAGCCCCAGACCGCGAGCAAGATCGCGGTGACGGCGACCAAAAAGTAAAGCGGAACGGCGTCGGCCGTCGGGCCGTGGTCCGGGACGAGATACTCGAGGACGCCGATCCAGTAGAGCAAGAAGACGAGCGTGAGGATCACCACCGATCCGGCGACGATCGAGACCGCGAGCCTGTTCGCGTCGATCCGGGAGTCGGCGTGGTTCAACCGTGCCATCGTCGACCGGGCTAGTCACGGACGGCGTGAAGCGTTTGTACTTGCAGGCTCCGGCCCAATTTTGGGCCTCGGTGGAGACGGAACGTTGAATAACTGCGTAGCAAAAGCAGTGGTAATGAACGGTCCTCGCTCCGAACGATCCGCCGACGAGAGCGACGGCACTCGAGGACGAGCCGACTCGAAGGGGGATCAGACGGCAGGGAGGGGAGCCCGTGACGGCCCGACGTCGAGGAGACGCCGAAAGAGCCGAACCGTCCGAGGGTCGATCCGGCGGGCACTGAGCGCCGACGGCGGTATCGCTCTGCTGGCTCGCGACGCGGTGACGGTGGTCGTGATCGTCTCGATCCTCGGCGGCCTGTTGTTCGCCGTGAGCGGAATCTGGCCGCCGCTGGTCGCCATCGAGAGTCCGAGCATGGAGCCCAACGCGAACGTCGGGGACATGGTCTTTCTGGTCGACGACGACCGGTTCGTGGGTGAGGGTGCGGTCGACGACACCGGGGTCGTCCCGGCCGACCGTGGCGCGGGAACCGACCACGAGACGTTCGGCGAACCCGGCGACGTGATCGTCTTCGAACCCAACGGCGACGCGAGCCAGACCCCGATCATCCACCGGGCTCACTTCTGGGTCGAGGAAGGCGACGACTGGGTCGCGATGGGAGAGTCGGCGTACGCGCCATCGTCGGCGACGGACTGTGAGCGGGTCTCGTCCTGTCCGGCCGCCCACGACGGGTTCATCACGAAAGGCGACAACAACAACAACTACGACCAGTTCAGCCCGGACGGCGTCTCCGACGTCGTCAAACCCGACTGGGTCGTCGGTAAGGGGGCGGTCCGCATTCCGTGGCTCGGCCACGTTCGACTGGCGTTCGAGTCGGCGCTCGCCGTCTCCGGCGCTGCCGTCTCCCTGTCGGCGATCACCGGCGCGGCCGCGTTCGCCAGCACCAGACGTCGAAACGTGTGAGGCCGGTTTCTGTAACGAACGCCGTTCCTCGGGGGCCGGAGACACATTAGGTCGTATCGCGACCAGTTGATTCCGTCTGTCGTGGATTACGCCCAACAGATACTTCACTCGTTCAAATCCAAGAACGGAGTCGCTGCTCACGGGTTGTTCAAGCCAGTATGCGAGGGTTGGGATTTGAACCACGCCCGAGAACCTGCTCGCGTCGCTCGCAGAACCTCGGTCTGATTCAAATCCAAGAACGCAGTCGCTGCTCACGTATTGTTCGCAGCGACATGCGAGGGTTGGGATTTGAACCCAAGGACCCCTACGGGAGCGGGTCTTAAGCCCACCGCCGTTGGCCTGCTTGGCTACCCTCGCACAGAAGGCGTTCGTCTGTTGGCAGTCGGGGTGGATGTGCGTTTCGGTGTGCGCTCGAGCGATTTCGCCGCGGGAACGGATCGAACGGACACCTTACCAATCGAGGCTCAGCGTCCCGTCACCGTAGGGGTCCGGGGCGATCTCCTCGTCCGTTCGGCGGTCGACGACGTGGATACAGCCGTCGTCTTTTTTCGCCGGGCAGACCGCTGCCGCGCGGACGTTGTGCTCGAGATCCTGCTCGCTGAAGAAGTAGGCCGTCGGTTTGGCGAGTCCGGACGCGAGGGACATCTCCCAGTTGTCGCTGACTTCGGCGCACTTGCCCGCACCGAAGCACTTGTTGGCCTCGAAGATGATCTTGTAGGGCTTTTCCTCTACCGGCGGCGCGTCGGAGGAGCCAACGTCGCTCGCACGCTGAATGCCGTCGTCGCTCATGCTCGAGAGTTGGGCCGGTGGACCTTTCGCGTTGCGGTTGGGAAAGTCGGCGAATCGGGTATCAAACCCCCGCGACCGAACGGATGGGGAATTACGTCGACGGTTGCTTTGGCACCGGCAGATCGTACTCGACACCGGTACATTCCCGCGAGAGATCCCACAGCCGCCTAGCAGCCTTGCGGTCGTAGGACCGATCCGAAGACGCCTGTCGCTGTGGAGGGCCGCGCATGTTTAGCAGACCCCCAGGTCCGTAGTATCCGCCACCCTCGACGTCCGGCGACGTCGCGGCGTACAGCGTCGGCAACGCGCCCTTCGACGCAGACTGGGCGAACACGGCGTTCGAAAGTCGGCGAACTGCCGTTCGAAGCCACGCCCCGCGGCCCTCGATGCCGCGAAACTGGAGATTCGTATCCGCGTAGCCGGGGTGGACAGCCGTACTCAGGACGTCAGCGCCTTCAGTTCGAAGCCTGCGCTCGAGTTCGTACGCGAACAGGACGTTGGCGAGTTTCGACTGGGCGTAGGCCGCCCACCTATCGTACCCACGTTCGCCGTGGAGGTCCGAGAAATCGATCTCGCCGCGTTCGTGGAGTCCACTCGAGACGGAGACCACCCGTGCCTTTCGACCGGTATCGCCAGCACGGCGAAGGTTCTCGAGCAACGATCCGGTGAGCGCGAAGTGGCCGAGATGGTTGACGCCGAACTGGGTCTCGAAACCGTCTTCGGTCTCCCGGCGCGGAATCGCCATCGTGCCCGCGTTGTTGATCAACACGTCGACAGGCTCGTCCGCGAGCCGATCAGCGAACGCCCGAATCGACTCGAGGCTGGCGAGATCACACGTCTCGACGCGGACGTCGGCGACAGGGATCTCACTCCTGATGGAGCGGGCCGCCGCGACGCCGCGGCGGTCGTCACGACACGCCATGACGACCGTGGCACCGTTGCGAGTAAGCTCTCGAGTCGTCTCGAGGCCGATACCACTGTTTGCACCGGTTACGACGGCGGTCCGACCGTCCTGGTACGGAATGTGGTCGGCTGTAAATCCCATACCACTCGTCCGGGTTGGCGGGTTAAACGTTCTCGGCCACTCACGAACACCAGAGTGGCGCCCGTGAACCGAGATTTATTCGACCCCGAGGGAGTGAAATACACCTCCAAACAGTGTGTGTGATAACAGAACAATACGGACTCAGGGGCGGTTTTAAAATTTCTAAAAGTATCTCAGGCCGTATCGAATATTCGTGAAACGACGGGAAACGAACAGGCTCCACTGAAAGTCGTGAAAAGATGTGAATCACGGCTAATGATACGTCCTTTATATGGGGTCGGCGGTACAAGCGATGATCGAGGTGAGACACATGCCGTCGACTTCGAACCCTGATCCCCACGTTCACGCTGGCCCCACTGACGCGTCTAGCGTGAGCGAGTCGGTCGTTTCGCCACTCCGAGCGAGCGCCTTCTGGGCGACGATCGCGTTGCCGATCGTCGCACTCGTCTTGCTCGCAACTGGTACCGTCTCGGTTTCACTACTGACCACGGTCAGCTTCCTCACCGCCTACGGTACGTGCGCGGTCGCTGGCCACAACCACTCCCCAAACTAAATCCATGAGCACACGAGCTTCACCCTCCGGACAGTACGGTTCCCCGAAAGCACAGCGACTCGTCTCCTACTTCAGGGACGAACTCGAGGAACGATCCGGCGACCTCTACGTCAAAGGAAAGTTCATCGCCAACGACGTCGACCTCTCACCGAAGGAGATCGGCGCGCTGATGGTCCAGCTTCAGGAATCCGTCGACGATCTCGAGATCGAAAAGTGGTCGTACACGTCCGCGACGACCTGGCGAGTGGCGAAAACGGCGTAACCATGGCGACACATATCACGCAGGAAGAACGGGCTCGCGCCGCGATCGAAGCCGTCGAACAGGTCACCGCGACGCTCGAGGCCGAGGCGAGACGAGCGGATCGCCGATAACCCGGCCAGTACGAGACGCCGGTCTGCCCTCCACCAGCACGACCGTCGGGACGGTTTTTGTCACGATCACACGTCGACGTCCGGCAACAGCCACGCAACGACGACGTAGCAGACCGCGGTAGCGACGAACAGCGTCGAGAGACCGACGACGAGATCGTCGCCCGTCGTCCGCCAGGCGAATGTCACCACGCTCGCCGTCGCGAGTGCGATCCCGGCTGCGAGTCGGTGAGGATCGCTAAACAGCGACCCCTCGAGAGACAACAGATCCCCGAGTCGCTCCTCGAGGAGGCCGACCATCACTGCAGGGACGAACAGAAAGAGTCCGATGGCAGTACCGAGACCGATGATCACGCTCCACACCGGATCACGAAACAACAAGAACGCGGTGAGCCCGTTCCCGAGAAAACCGACGGCTGCACTGAGGAGGCCGAAGTGATTCGGTGACAGAGGCGTCTCCTCGAACAGGTTCGCGTCCGATCCGCGGGACGTGTGCATATACAACGATTGGATATTTTATACTTATACCCTTCGGAGCCCCTACTGCAGCGACCAGGACGGACGTGTCACCGTCTTGTCGGTCACTAACCGGATCTGTCGGCGCTTACTCGTCTGCAGAGCCAGCCACCGAGAGATACGTCGGCGGTACCGCGTCGGTCGTGTACGTCTCCCGGCCGCGTTTCGTGAGCCGGTAGCCGTCGGCGAGCATCCCTGCCGCGTCCACGACGAGAACGACGGGATCGGACGCGTGTCGCCGACCGACGGTTCGAGCCGCCTCCTGACTCCCCGAGAGGTGGACGTGCTGGCGAGACATCGGTCGCAGCCCCTCGGAACGGATCGACTCGAGATTGCCGGGAGCAGTACCGTGGTAGAGTTCGTCGGGAACCGGTGCGTCGGTCGGCTCGAGGGAGACGTCGACGGAGTGGCCGTAGGCCGCGCGAACGCGGTCGTCGTGTTCCGTTTTCCCGTCGGCACCGTCGCCCGTCCGCTCGAATCGTCCCTTCGGATCGGTTTCGACGACTGCCTCGAGGTGACGGTCGCGTGCCCACTCGTATTGCCGTTCGATCGCCGAGACGAGATCGTCGTAGTCGACCCAGCCGCGCTCGTCCAGTTCGAGCCCCGCGTCGTCGGGGAAGTGTCTGAGCAGCCCACTCGTGAACGTCGAGAGTCGTCGACGGCGCTCGCTCGAGAGCAGTCGTGTTCCACGAGCACCACAGATCGGACAACCGTCGCCCTCGGTTTGGAACGGACCGTGTTCCGGACAGATTCGAACGGGTGTCGTCACGGTCGGGATTGCGCGCTCGAGGGGAAAATGTCGGTCGGTCTCGCGCGTCGGCCGGTTCCGTCAATCCACCGGAATCCACTCCGGGACGAGCAGGCGAGTTACTCGCCGGTCCGGAACGACAGGTCCAGCGACGGCGCCGAGTGCGTAAGCGAGCCCATCGAGATCACGTCGACGCCCGTCGCGGCGTAGTCAGGGACGTCGGCGACCGTGATCCCGCCGCTTGCTTCCGTGAGGACGCCATCGGCGTCGGCGAGCGCGTCGGCTGCCGTTTCGGTCTTCGCGGGCGTCATGTTGTCGAGTAAGACAATGTCGGCACCCGCCGCCGCGGCGAGTGGCGCGTCGTCGACCGCCTCGACTTCGACTTCGATCTTGGTCGCGAACGAGACGCGCTCGCGGAACTGCGAGACCGCGTTCTCGAGACCCATCTCGGCGACATGGTTGTCCTTGACCAT
Source organism: Natrialba swarupiae (assembly GCF_008245225.1). Taxonomy (GTDB): domain Archaea; phylum Halobacteriota; class Halobacteria; order Halobacteriales; family Natrialbaceae; genus Natrarchaeobius; species Natrarchaeobius swarupiae. The sequence continues at coordinate 25,424 of NZ_VTAW01000011.1, read as the reverse complement.
CACCATGTGCGAGAGGTCGAGACGATGGGTGTCGCCGCCGCCGGCGACGACGGCGCGTTTCTCGAGGCCGCGCAGACCCGGCGTCGTCTTCCGGGTAGCGGCGATCCGGACCTCCTCGGACTCAGTTCGGGCGGCCTCGACGGCCGTACGGGTTCGCGTCGCGACACCGGACGCGTGGCCGGCGAGGTTGACGGCGACGCGTTCGCCCCGCAGCACCTCGCGTGCAGGTCCGTCGACTCGAAGCAGTGCGTCGCCGGAGTCGACGGCTGTTCCGTCTGCGAGTCGATCGACGACCGAGACGCCGAGATAGTCGAAGACGGCCTGTGCGGCGTCGAGACCGGCGGCGACGCCCGATTCCTTGGCGACGAGTCGGCCCTGTGTTTCGCCCGGAACGTGGTTGGTGACGTCGTGGTGGCCGACGTCCTCGCGAAGCCAGCGTTCGACGTCTGCGTCGGTGATCATGGATCAGTCGTCGGCCGGTGGCTCCGCGGTTCGTTCGTCGGCAGCGTCGTCGACGACGTAGTGACACCCCTTCGATTCAGTGTTCTCGCTCGCAGCGCGCGCGATCAGCAAGGCGACGACGCTCGCGTTCCGGAGTTCGTAGAGGTCCCGCGCCGTCCGCGTGCGGATGTAGGCGTCGACCTCACCCTTGAGTCGCCGAAGGACGGCGCTCGCGCGGGCGATCTCGTCGGGGTCGCGCTCGAGGCCGAGGTACTCGTCCATCGTCCGCTTCAGGCGGGTGAACTTTTCGGCAGCGAAGCGCTCGGGGAGGTCGGGGTCACGGTTGAGGAGGTCGGGGGCTTCGACGGCCTCGGGTGTTGCGTCGGCGGTGGCTGCATCTTCACCCGCGCGCAGTCCCCAGACCAGCCCCTCGAGCAGGCTCGTGCTCGCCAGTCGGTTCGCGCCGTGGACGCCGGTGCGGGCACACTCGCCGACGGCGTACAGTCGGTCGAGCGTCGTCCGCCCGCGGTCGTCGACGTCGATGCCGCCACAGAGGAAGTGCTCGCAGGGGGCGACGGGAATCTCGTCGCCGTCGACGCCGCGCTCGCGACACTTCTCGGCAAGGTTGGGGAACTCGGCCTCGAACTCGAGGGGGCTCACGTCGAGGACGACCTCGCCCGTTTCCTCACGCTCGCTCGCGACGGCGCGGGCAACGACGTCGCGGGGCGCGAGTTCGGCGTCTGCGTGGTAGTCGGACATGAATCGCTCGCCCTCTGCATTTCGGAGGATAGCGCCCTCACCGCGCAGGGCCTCAGAGAGCAGGAACGGATCGTCCCCGGCATAGGCTGTCGGGTGGAACTGGACGTACTCGAGGTCCGCAGTTTCCGCACCGGCGAGCGCGGCCATGGCGATCCCGTCGCCGGTGGCGTCGTCGGGGTTGGTCGACCGACCGTAGAGGGCCCCGATACCGCCGGTTGCGAGGACCGTCGTGCCCGCATAGATGGGGTTTCCGTCCGATTTTTCGTCACTAACGATGCCGTGGACCCGTCCCTCGTGAGTGATCAACTCGAGGGCGGCCGTATCTTGGCGCACCTCGATGTTCGCGTGGTCGTCGATGTAGTTCAGGAACGGACGCAGGATGTGAGTGCCCGTGGAGGCGTCGACGTGGAGAATGCGATTCTCGGAGTGGGCGGCTTCGCGAGCGTAGTCGAACTCCCTGCTATCCTCAGCGTCGCCTTCGGTGCCGTCGAACTCGATCTCGAGCGTCTCGAGGAGGACGTCTTCGACGGCGTCGTCGGCGTTGTCGACGAGTACGTCGACCGCATCGGGGTCGGCGGTGCCGTCACTGGCAGCGATGATATCCTCTTTGAGCGACGCGGGATCGTCGCGGGTGGTCGAGATGCCGCCCTGGGCCCAGTCGGTGCTTGCGCCGTCGGGTTTCGTGGCTTTCGTCAGCAACAGGACCTCGCTGCCCTCACGGGCCGCGGCGAGGGCGGCCGCACAGCCGGCGATGCCGCTACCGACGACGAGCACGTCTGCGGTTTCGTGGGTTGTGGATGTCTCACTCATGGTCTGGTATCAGTGTTAGATCTCGAGCATGCGATCGAGCGCCACTTCCGCCAGTTCTTTCTCCTCGGGGGCGACCTCGATCACGTTGCGTTCGCGACCCTCGACGAGTTCCTCTAAGACCCACGTCAGGTAGTTGGGGTCGATCTGGCGCATGGCGTTGCAGTCCATGCAGGCGTCGCCACAGAGCGGGAGCACCTCGACTTCGGGGTGCCACCGTTGCAGGTGGTTCGTGAGATGGATCTCGGTGCCGATCGCCCACTGCTCGCCGGGATCGGCGTTTTCGACGGTCTCGCAGATCGTGGCGGTGGAGCCGACGACGTCGGCGGCCTCGACGACCTCGCGGCGGCACTCGGGGTGGACGACGACGTTCGCGTCCGGGTGTTCCGTGCGGATGTCGTCGATGTGCTCGACGCGGAACCGCTCGTGGACCTGACAGTAGCCGTCCCAGAGGATGATGTCGCTCTCGGCGACCTCGTCGGCGTCCTTGCCCTCGGGGTCCCAGGGGTCCCACTTCGCAATCGCGTCCTCCATGCCCAGCCGGTAGGCGGTGTTCTCTCCGAGGTGTTTGTCGGGGAGGAAGAGGACCTTGTCGCCCTTCTCGAAGGCGTACTCGAAGGCCCTGTGGGCGTTCGAGGAGGTACAGACGAGCCCGCCCTGGCTCGCACAGAAGGCCTTCAGGTCGGCGTAGGAGTTCATGTAGGTGATCGGGATGATCTCTTCGTCGGGCGCAGCGTCAGTGATCTCGGCCCACGCGGCGTCGACCTGCAGCGCTTCAGCCATCCCCGCCATTGGACAGGAGGCCTCCATGCTCGGGAGGATCACCGTCTGGTCGTCGTCGGTGATGATGTCCGCGCTCTCGGCCATGAACGTCACGCCGCCGAAGATCACGTACTCGGCGTCCGCCTCGGCTGCTTCCTTCGAGAGCTGGTAGGAATCCCCGACGAAATCGGCGTGTTCAACGATCTCCCGGCGCTGGTAGTTGTGCCCGAGAATGACGACGTCGTCGCCTAACTCGGAGAGCGCCGCCTCGATGCGCTCTGTTCGCTCGGATTTCTCGAGATCGCGGTATCTCGGCGGTAACTGCTCGAGATTGTCGTATTTGAACAGACTGAGGTCGGTTTCTAGCTCTGCAGTTTCCATCTTGGCCATATCACGTCACCTGTGAGTGATCACAGATCATTGTGCCGTGTTGAATAACTTTTTCCTTCGAATACCGACATCGAGTGGTTTCCAGAGAATTATTCCAGGGATGAATTGTATATTCCTGTCGGTCATCGACCCAGAGTGGTTTCTATTAGTGATAGTCGTCGCGTCGTGGATTGATTCCTTCTCGGTCCAAGTCGTAGACGTGGTATGAACCTCGAGAACGCGTTTGCGAATTTCACGCGCCGGGACTGGGAACGCGAGTCCGTCGACGGAACGGTTCGTCTCGCGATCGTCGGCGTCGGCGGCTTCGCTCGCCAGCGTGCCCTCCCCGGGATCGCCGACGGAGAGTACTGCGAAACGACCGTTTTGGTCACCGGATCACCCGAACGGACGACGACCGCCGCCGAGGAGTTCGACGTTTCACACGTTCTCGACTACGAGGCCTTCCTCGAGGGAGACCACGCCGACGCCTACGACGCGGTGTACGTGGCGACGCCGAACGCGTTCCACGGCCAGTACGCCGTCGCGGCGGCCGAGCACGGAAAACACGTCATCTGTGAGAAACCGCTCGAGACGACCCTCGAACGCGCGAGAGCCGTGGTAGACGCCTGCGAAGACGCCGGCGTGACGCTCATGACAGCCTACCGGCTCCAGACCGAACCGTCGGTTCGCCGAACGCGGGAACTCGTTCACAGCGACGTCGTCGGCGAAGTCGTACAGGTACACGGGAGTTTCTCGAACCCGCTGCTCGAGTACGCGGATGCGGATACCTGGCGACTGGACGCCGATCTCGCCGGCGGCGGCGCGATGGTCGACCTCGGCGTCTACCCGCTGAACACGACCCGCTTTATTCTCGGCTGCGATTCGGAAGGAGTGTACGCCACCACCCACTCGAGTGACGGCGCGTTTGCGGACGTCGACGAGCACGTCGCGTTCCAACTCGAGTTTCCGACCGGCGCGACGGCCTCGTGTACGGCGTCGCTCGACGCCCACGCGGCCAGTCGACTCCAACTCGTGGGAACCGATGGCAGAATTTCGATCGCCTCACCGTTCGGCGGTGTCGTCCCACACGAGATGGTCGTCGAGAGCGGCGATATGCGCATGGAGTATACGGGACCGCCGGTCGACGAAGTCCGCGAGGAGTTCGACTACTTCGGCTACTGCGTCCTCACCGGGACGGAGCCCGAACCCGACGGGATCGACGGGCTGACGGACCTGCGCGTGATCGAAGCGACCTACGAGTCCGCGCGGACGAGCCGACAGATCGATCTCGCGTAAACGGGCGCCGGCCTCGAGCGACGAGTGTGCCGTCGAAGCGTCCGCGCGCCGCTGTTTCCCCGAACACCGCGGCTCGCGGCGACACGAGTCCTCGTCGCACGTCGACCGAATCCGGAGAGACGAGTGTGAGTTCGGCGACGACGCTCGAGCCGGATTCTCCCACGGTCACTCGTGGCGAAGCGCCTCGATCGGATCCACCCGAGCGGCCCGCCAGGCCGGGTACAGCCCGGAGACGACGCCGACGCTCACCCCGACGACGATCGCGATGGCGATCCACTCGAGCGGGTACGCCATCGGCCACTCGAGCAGCGTGACGCCGGCGTACCCGGCGGCGAGTCCGAGCGCGACCCCGACCAGTGCGCCGATCACCCCCAGGATAACCGACTCGACGAGAAACAGTTGCATGACGTCGCGTCGCCTCGCACCGACGGCTTTCATAATGCCGATCTCGCGGGTGCGCTCGGTGACGCTCACGATCATGATGTTCGCGATCCCGATCGAGCCGACGACGAGTGCGATTCCGGCGACCGCACCGATAAACAGCGTCAGCTGGTCGACGATGTCGGAGAACTGCTCGATCGCGTCCTCGACGGTCTGGACTTCGATCTCGTCGCCGTCCTGTTTGAGTTCGGCCGCGTGCGACTCGTCCTCGACGTACTCGGTGACGTCCTCCTGGACCGGATCGACCGCGTCGAGGTCCTCCGCGCCGACCTGGAGGAACGGGTACGCCCGCTCTTCGTCGCCGTCCGGCGTCCCGATCGTCGTCGTGTAGTACGGCTCCGCGGGCACGTAGACGGTTGGCGGCGTCTGGTCGCCGAGTTCGGACTCGACGACGCCAGCGACGGTGACCGTTTCCGTCTCGCCGTCCTCGAACGTAAGCGTCAGCTCGTCGCCCGCCGAGAGATTCGCTTCAAACGCCTGGCTCGCCTGTTCGTTGACGACCGCTTCGTCCGGCCCGTCGAACGTCTCGCCGTCGACGAACGTAGAGAACTCGAAGGCGTCCGCTGTCGTCGCCTGAACGTCGATCACACCCGTCACCTGTTCGTCGTCGGTTCCGGCCTGGACGACGTCGAGTCCGCCTTCGGGGGCGACGAACTCGACGCCATCGAGCTCCTCGAGTTCCGCAATATCGCTTTCGGTGTAGATCGGCGAATCGACCGTCATGATGCCGAAACCGTCCTCCGGAACGGTCTGGGTCTGGACCATCATCACCGGCTCCTGATCCGCTTCGATATCGCCGATGATGCTCGCGGTAAACCCCGACCCCAACACCATGAACGTGATGACGGCGGCGACGCCGATGATCACACCCAGCGTCGTCAGCGTCGACCGGAGCTTGTGCGAACCGATCGACCGCCAGCCGATTCGGATGCTCTCGAGAAAGTTCATACGTCGCCGGTCACCTCCTCGAGCGCGCCCGTCACCCGATCACCCACTGCGACGTCGCGACGCTCGCCGAGGTGTTCGACGTCCTCGATTCGTCCGTCGAGTAAGTGGACGACGTGATCGGCGTACTCGGCGACCTCGCGCTCGTGGGTGACCAACAGGATCGTCGTCCCCTCGTCGTTCAGTTCGACGAAGAGATCCATGATCTCGGCTTCCGTCTCCGAGTCGAGGTTCCCAGTCGGCTCGTCGGCCAGCACGAGCGACGGCTCGTTCGCGAGCGCGCGAGCGATCGCCACTCGCTGGCGCTGGCCGCCCGACAGCTCGGTCGGTTTGTGCTCGAGTCTGTCGCCGAGGCCGACGCGCTCGAGCAGCGCTCGCGCCCGCTCGCGGCGATCGGCGTCGACCGGATCGTGAAAGACCATCGGCAGCGTGACGTTCTCCGCGGCGGTCAGCCGAGCCATCAGGTCGAACGTCTGGAAGACGAAGCCGATCTCCGTCCCCCGGAGGTGGGCCCGGTCGTCGTCCGACAGCTCCCCCACCGACTGGCCGGCGATCGCGACTCGCCCGTCGTCCGGCGTATCCAGACAGCCTACCAGATTCATCAGCGTCGACTTCCCGGAGCCGCTCGGACCCATGACCGCAGTGAACGAGCCCTCAGCCAGTGACAACGAGACGCCGTCGACCGCGTGGACCGGCTCAGCGAGGTGGTAGGTTCGACGCACGTCCTCGGCGACGACCGCCGTCGCGGCCGAATCCGATTCGTATCCCATCTCTGGGGCCCGGTACAACGAACCCACAGATAATGTTTGAGAGGTTACAAAACTCGTGTATATCAACGAAGACGACAGCTACCCGTCACGTTCGTCGAAGACGACGTCACCGTCGACGGCCGTCGTCACCACCTCGATCTCGTCGATCCGCTCCGGTCGATCCCACGGCGACTCCTCGAGCACGACGAAATCCCCCCGGTTGCCGACCGCGAGCGTCCCGAACCGGTCCTCGTCGAATCCGGCGTACGCTCCCCCGCGGGTGTACGCCCGCAACGCCTCCGTCACGGAGAGACGCTGGGCTTCGGTCGGCGCGTTCACCGCGTGGTGGACGCCGAACAGGGGATCGAGCGGCATACAATCCGAGCCGAACGCGAGCGGGACGCCGGCCTCGAGCACCCGTCGGAGCCGGTTCGTCCGCCGTCGCCGTCGTTTCCCGATTCGACGGTCGTAGAGGCCGCCGTCGTCGGCCCACCGGTGGAAGTTCGGCTGCATCGAGGCGACGATTCCCGCCTCGGCCATCCGCTCGAGGTGGTCGTCGGTCGCGAGTTCGAGGTGTTCGATCCGGTGGCGTGCGCCCGCGGGGTCGTCGGTTCGCTCGAGCGCCGACAGCGTCTCCTCGACGGCTTCGTCGCCGATGGCGTGGACCGACAGCTGATAGCCGGCGCCGTCGGCGTGCTCGACGAGTGCGGCGAGATCCGTGGGGTCGACCATCCACTGGCCGGTCGCATACCCCCGGTCGCCCGCGGTTTCCTCACCAGCGCGGTCGTCGTCTGGTCCGTCGCCGTCCGGTGCCACGTCGAGGTCCGCATACGGCACCCGAAGTTTGGCGGTCCGACTCCCGATGCTCCCGTCGGAGAAGCTCTTGATCGCGCCGGTCTCCACGAGGGCGTCGCCATCGTTGGTCCCGAGGCCGACGTCGACGAGCGACTCGAGGTGGTCGCTCCAGTAGTCGATACGCACGCGCAAGGGGAGCGCCCCGTCGGCGGCCATCTCGCGGTAGACCTGCGGCGCCGTCGACCCGCGAATCTTGTCGTGGACGCACGTGACGCCGCGTTCGACCGCGTGGGCCGTCGCCGCCTCGAGCACCTCACACATTGTCGCGCGGTCGGCGGTGATCTCCCGCCGAACCGCTGCGGCCGCATCCTCGACGGCGACCCCCGTCGGCTGACCAGCCTCGCACTCGAGGTCGTCGTCGGGCATCTCCTCGGCCAGATACTCGATGGCGACCGAGTTCAACGAGGCGGTGTGGAGGTCGACGCGGAGCGCGGCGACGGGACGGTCCTCGCTGACGGCGTCGAGTTGCTCGCGGGTCAGCCGACCCGCCGCGGGATCGTCCCACTCGCTCTCGTCGTAGCCGAAGCCGAGGATCCACTCGCGGCCGTCGTTGCTGTCACCTTCGTCGCCGTCGTCGGTTCGCTCGGCCTCCGCGGCGAGCAACTCGAGACAGTCGTCGGCGCTGTCGGCACTCGAGAGGTCCGCGTGAACCAGGTGCTGGCCGAGTTGCTCGAGGTGGGTGTGGGCGTCGACGAACCCGGGGAGGACGACCCGGCCGCCGCAGTCGATCACGTCGGTCTCGACGCCCTCGAGGAACTCGATCTCGTAGGTGTTCCCGAGGCGGACGATCTCGCCGTCGCGGACGGCCATGGCCTCGCAAACGTCGTCGGGGTTCGCCAGGGAGTGTATCTCCGCGTTCGTCACCAGCAGATCCGCGGCCGCAGTCATGACAGAACGCGCGACGGCGAGGCGGAAAACGGTTGTGGAGACGCGACACCAGTGAAGTACCGCGGGGGCAAGCCCCGCGGCTTCACCGTTTTGACCGCACGTCTCAAAACGGGCCGTGCTGTCGCAGGCGAATTTAATTCCCCTCGTCCTCCCCGCGATGGGTCGGTTGGAATTAACACCCGAACGCCCGGCGCGTCCGTGAGGGTCGACGGCTCCACCCCGCCCGACAACACCCGTCTCACCGCCATAGCGGGTTTTGAGAGGTGTCGCATTCCTCGCAACTGCCAGCAGTTGCTTCGGATTGAGGTCTTCAATCCCCGTCGCAACTGTATCCTTCAGTACGGTTGGATGAGTAGTAAAGCTTACGCGATTCACCCTCGGGGTCAATCCCCGAGGCACTCTCGCTGTCTCTCTGTAGACTAGACAGCGTCGAGCGCTCCGATACGCGAACTTGCGGGCGGGACGACAGTGAGAATCAGCAATACTTAGGACGGACCACCGTCTCGAGTGAGCCATGACCGATCCGGACTCCCTCGCCGACCGGGTACGCGACGGCGAGTTGCGAATCCACGAACTCGAGGAACACGCCGACCACGACGTCGCGGCCGCGGCCCGCCGGCGACTCGTCGAGCGCGAGACGGGTGCCGATCTCGAGACGGTCGGCGAGTACGGCTTTCCCGCCGAACGTGCAGAGCCGAACGTCGAGAACATGATCGGGGCGGCCCAGGTGCCGATGGGCGTCGCCGGCCCGGTTCCCGTCCACGGCGGCGCGGCCGACGGCGAGCACTACCTCCCGCTGGCGACCACGGAGGGAGCGCTGCTCGCCTCGGTCAATCGCGGCCTCTCGGTGATCCGCTCGGCGGGCGGAGCGGACGCCCGCGTGACGAAACACGGGATGACCCGCGCCCCCGTGTTTCGGGTCGCGGGCGTCGCGGAGGCCGCCGAAACCGTCGAGTGGGTCGAGGGCAACCTCGAGGCGCTACGCGAGGCCGCCGAGTCGACGACGAGCCACGGCGAGTTGCTCGGCGTCGAACCGTACGTCGTCGGCGACTCGGTCTACCTGCGATTCGCCTACGACACGAAAGACGCGATGGGGATGAACATGGCCACCATCGCGACGGGCGAGGCCTGCGAGGTCGTCGAACGCGAGACGCCGGCCGATCTCGTCGCCCTCTCCGGGAACCTCTGTTCGGACAAGAAACCAGCCGCGATCAACGCCGTCGAGGGCCGCGGGCGGTCCGTCACGGCCGACGTGGTGATCCCCGGCGAGATCGTCGAGGACCGCCTCCACACGACCGCCGAGGCGATTGCGGAGGCGAACACCCGCAAGAACCTGATCGGGAGCGCCAAGGCGGGCAGTCTGGGCTTCAACGCCCACGCCGCGAACGTCGTCGCCGCGGCCTTCCTCGCGACCGGCCAAGACGAGGCACAGGTCGTCGAGGGCGCGAACGCGATCACGACTATGGACACTCGAGCGCCCGCAGACGGCGACGAGAACGCGCCCGCTGACCTCTACGCCAGCGTCTCACTGGCCTCCCTCGAGGTCGGGACCGTCGGCGGCGGGACGAAGCTCCCGACCCAGTCCGAAGCGCTCGAGATCCTCGGCGTGCGGGGCGGGGGCGAACCGGCCGGCTCGAACGCCGACGCACTCGCCGAGATCATCGCGGTGGGGGCACTCGCCGGCGAACTCTCCTTGCTCGCGGCGCTGGCTTCCAGACACCTCGCGAGCGCACACGAAGACCTCGGCCGGTAGACTGCACGCGCCGCCGTGACCTCGTGGTCTCGAATCAGCGGAAACTCTTCCTCTGCAACCGGGAAACGGACTGGCTTTGAAATCGGGACCCGGCCCGAACGTGAGGAACACGTCGATCACGTAACGCTATTGGTCGTCGGTTGCACACGTCTCCTCGAGAACAGAATGGGACTCGAGCCGAGTACGCGACCGTGGCTGTTTGCCCGCATGATCGGCTCGTTCGCGATTATGTCGATCGTCGCGCTCACGATCGTATTGTTCGCGGCGGCCGTGATCGGCACCGCCGTCTACCTCGCGATCACCGTCGCGTTCGCGGTGGTGAGAGGCTACGTGCTCTCGTTCGGCGGCGGCGTTCCGGGAGGCGAACTCTGGGGGCTGTGGGTATCGAACGCCGGACCGATCGCGATGGTGATCGGCATCGTCTCACTCCCCCTGTTCTACCGCGACCCCATCAGAGCGGAGATCCGGCGATTCAACGCGGAGATCGGGACCACCGGAACGCTGGCGACGGAACGCCACCCAGAGATCGCGACGATGGCGCGACGCCTGTCCCAGCAGGCGGATATCGCCGAGCCGGAGGTTCGGATCGTCAACCGCCGCCGTCCGGAATCGTACGCACTCGGCGGCCGGTCGAACGGAACGATCGTCATCACCCGTGGCGTCGTCCGGGCGCTCGAGGACGAGGAGATCGAAGCCGTCCTGGCCCACGAGGTGAGCCACCTCGCGAACGGCGATGGTCGGCTCGTCACCCTGCTTCTGGTTCCGATGCTCGTCGCCGAACACCTCGGCTCCCGCGAGCGACCGGCGTTTCAGTTCTTCCACGGGCTGGGCGTTTTCGCCTACGTCGCCCACGTTTTCGTCTGGACCGTGCTGACAGCCGTGACGACGGCGCAACTGCTTGCGTGCCAACTCGGTGTCGGATTCCTCTCTCGCGGGCGCGAGTTCGCGGCGGACAGGGCCGCGGCGGAACTGACCGGCTCGCCGGGCGCGCTCGCGAGCGCACTCGAGACGCTCCACGACGTTCGGGGCCGACCCGACGAGGACCTGCGCGATTTCAGGCGATCCGCGGGTGCACTCGACATCCTCCCACCCGACGAGAAACGGCGTGCCAGCGATCTCTTTCGAACACATCCGACGACCGAACGGCGTATCGCCGTCCTCAGGTCGATGGCCGGGAGCGAGACACACTGATACGGATTGCTGTCCCGATGTCCCGGCACACCCGCCGCCCGGGTCGCGGCTGCGTCGGGAATAACTGAAAGTAATCAGTATGCCAGGACAAGAAAGACAACGAGGCACTCGGGTGCCCCGTCCGCGACGAACCGACGGATCGCGCTACCCAGTGGCGTCGCCGACCGTTCGGCGAGCCCGCAACGTCTTGATCGCCACGTACGCACCGCCGCCTGCGAGCAGGACGATACCCAAGAGTACCTGTGGACCGCTCGAGGCGACCACGACGAACACGAGGCCGACGCCGGCGGCGGCGTGGGCGAGCGCGAAGTCCCGACGACCGTAGGCGCCGTGGAGGACGGCGACGGCGAGAAACGTCGCCGCAAACGAGAGCACCGCAAGCATCCGGGCGTCGACGCCCAGGATCGTCTCGCGGACGAACGTACCGTAGCCGTAGAGGACCAGCGCGAGCACCGTCCCGACGCCGATCGCGAGCTCCTGAACGTCGACCTCCTCCGTCATCGACTCGAGATTCGGCCGCTCGGCCCAAAGTCCTGCCGTTCCCGTCTCGACGGCCGACAGATCCGACCGACGAGCGGACGCCGGCGGTTACCCGCGAAACGTCGCCCCTACAGCGTCCGGTATCGCCCCCCACTCTCGCTAACTGCGCCCCGACGAACGAGTTTCTCGAGGGCGTCCCGGACGTACGAAGCGGAGACGCCGCGTTCGTCGGCGTAGGCAACGATCTCGTCCTCGGTCGGTCTCTCGAGATTCTCGAGCGCCCGTTCGACGATTTCCGTCTTGCTCCCGGTTCGTGACGGGCCTCGCGGGTCGCGGTCGCCGGCCGCTTCGACCTCCTCGACGTCGAGTCCGGACGCCTCGAGGTACTCCGTCTCGTCGACCACGCCGTCAGCGACGTCTCCCTCGAGGTCGGAAAACGAGTCGAGATTCGCGAACGCCTCGCCCTCGCCCTGGCGGTTCGCGAGCATCGAGGCACGAACGTCTCGAGCGTGATTCGCGTCGTCCGTCTCGACGAACTTCTTTCGTTTCTCGTAGGGCCGGCGAGACCCACAGCGAGGACACTGGGTCGTCTCCGATCGTCCCTCGATGATCCAGAGATTCGAACACTCGCTACAGCCGACGACGGCGTACATGTCTTCGAGTGGGTCGTGACGACAGTTCAATCTTCGGCGACCGGACCGGACGTGGCAGGTTGCGAGCGGGCGAGCAGATCCGATGAATCGGATCGGACAGCCGTCGACGCAGACCGGAACCGATCGATACGGCTCGATACCGCCCGACGCCACTCGACCCGAGCCGAGCCGAGATCGGTCGCCGAAGGGGAACGTTTTTCTATCGATCACATCAGCTACGGATAATGATGTCCAGTGTCGTTCCACCGACGGGAACGCTGGTGATCTACGCGTTCGCCGCCGCGTTCCTGCTGGTGTTCGTCGGTATTCCGTTTCTCGCCTGTCTATACTACGTTCGCATCGGGAACGAGTTGCGGATCGTCAGTCGACGGACTCGAGTCGGGGCCTGGGCGGGGTTCGCCGCGTGCATCCTCGTGATGGCCGTCTTCGCTCCCCTTCGCGTTCTCGGGCCGTTTCCCGACTCGGTGTGGTTTTGGCTCGCAGCCGCCTCGTTCGTCGGCGGCGTCGGGTTGCTGACGATCGCCGCGTCGAACGCGGACTGGTATCGGGCGCTCGGGATCGAGTCGGATCGAGCGGGGTTCATCCACGACGGGCCGGTTCGAGTCACGGGCGACGTTCGGCCCGTCGACGACGCGCTCGTCGGACCGTTCTCGGACGAACCCTGTCTGGCGTACGCGGCAAGCGTCCAGGAACGACGGTGGATACCCAACTCGCGAAGCTCCAGCTCTACGATGGTTCCCGTAGCGGTGGACTCAGACGCGACGCAGTTCTACGTGGACGACGGCAGCGGGGAACTCCTGGTCGACCCCGAAGCCGCCGACGTCCTCCCGGCGGATCCGGCGGACGTCTTCGCGCGGGACGTGACGATCGAAGTCGAGGGCGACGAGCGCCCGCCCGCCCACGTCGTAGAACGGGTCGACGAACTCGGAATTGGCTCTACCTCCCGGGATCGGTCGTACCGCGAAGCTCACATTCAACCCGGTGACGAAGTCACCGTCGTCGGACACTGCGAGTCGGTCGGTCACGGCTACGCGTCGAACCGCGTCGTCGCCGATGCGGGCGAGTCACCGGCGTTCGTAGTCGCCACGGGAAGCCTCGAGGACGTCCGGTCGTCGGTCGACATGCTCGTCCGGTGGAACGCGATGGCCGGCAGCGGCCTGACCGCTGTCGGCCTGCTCGCGATGGTCTGGCTGGGACTGTGAGCGGCGACTCTCGGACGGAGTGTTATCGGGAAACGTTTAGCGGAAGGTGATCGTACGCCGTCTATGGAACGCGTTTCCCTCTCCGACCTCGAGCGCACGGAAGCCACAGACGGCGTCCACCTGGCGTTGATGGCCGGCTCCGAGTCGATGAACGTCCAACACTTCGAGATCGAACCCGGTGCAGTCGTCGACGAGCACAGCCATCCCCACGAACAGACAGGGTTCATCTACGAGGGTCAGTTGGTGTTTCTCACCGACGGCGACGAGATCGCCTGTGCGGCGGGGGACTCCTATGCGATCCCGGGCGGACAAGCCCACGCGGTCGAGAACCGCGGCGACGAAGCCGTCCGCGGCGTCGACATCTTCAGCCCGCCCCGGGAGAGCCCGAGCTGGCAGGAGTAATACCTCGACTCGAGCAACGCGTCCCGAGGACGATCAGACGCGGTCGGTGCTCGGCAAACAAGAGCGGTCGGCGACTTTCCGTCCCAACGCTGTCGGGGCCGTGGGAGACGAGCGTCATCGTGAGATCGTCAACCGAAAAATGCGCCGCCCATTCGCCCGGGAGAGAAGTCTTCGTCCTCGTCGTCGTCGTCCGCTTGATCCTCGAGTTCCTCGAGATAGGTGGCCAACTCGTTGGCGTAGATCGCGACCACCGTCCGCGTTTCCTCGTCCTGGATCGCAAACGCCTGGACGATGTAATCGGGGACGTCGAGCGATCCGTCGAGCGTTTCCGCGTACGTCGCAATCGCTCGGAGTTCGTCTTTCGAATGATCGTCGAATCGATCCACGATAAAGTTTGGAACGTCGTCGTAGGGAGTCGGCGGTGTAGGCATGGCTGTCCGCTCGAACGCAACATAGAAAAAGATCACTGATGGTTGTTAGTATCGTCGTCAATATTTGGCGGTATCTGTGAGACCGACAGCGACTGGTGGGTCCATACACGACAACGCTGACCGCTCACAACCGAGCTCACGAAGCGCGGACCTCCCGAGATGCAATCCAGTCTCGCGATTACTTTTGCATTTCGACGTGCGGGATCCCTGCTTCCTCGAACTCCGGGCCGCATCGTTCGTATCCGAGACGCCGGTAGAACTCGGCTACCCGCGTCTGTGAGTGTAAGATGAACGATGACAGGCCGCGCGACTCGGCCTCGTCCTCGAGTGTCTCCATCAGCGCTCGGCCGATCCCTTCCCCCCGGCGCGACTGGACGACCGCGACTCGTTCGACTTTGCCACACTCGCCCGCGAGCGTCCGAAGTCTGGCCGCCCCGATCGGTTCCCCGTCGTCGTAGGCAACGAAGTGAGTCGCCTCGGCATCGTGTTCGTCGTACTCGAGGTCCTCGTCGACGCCCTGTTCCTCGACGAACACGCGGTGGCGAACCGCGAAGGCGTCCGCCCGTTCGCGATCGTTCTCGGCGAGACGTATCTCGACCATCGAACGGCCGTAAGCAGTCCGGCGGCGAGAACGTTACGACCGAACCGGAGAAGATAGAAGGGAGGCCGTGTGTGAATTCCGCGCTCTCGAGTGGCACACGGTAACGAACAATTTTATATGAGTGAGGAGAGTATTTCTAGCAAATGTTTTCTGGAGGGAAGAAAAGACACGCGACGGGAGACGAACGGGCGGTCTCCCCGGTCATCGCCGTCGTGTTGATGATCGCCATTACCGTGGCGGTCGTGACGGTTACCGCGACCGTCCTGATGGGGCTAACCGAGACGCCGGAACCGGCACCGGATACCGGCCTCGAGGTCAAAGAGTCAGCCGATGGTGACGGCTACGAACTGTCCAACTACGCGGGTGACGAACTCGATCCCGACCAGGTCCGACTGGTTGGCAACGAAACCGAGGAGGGCTGGAGCGAGGACGCGTTGCGATCGGGCGAACGCGTGGAACTCGAGCCGACGAACCCGGACGGCGAGATTCGCGTCGTCTGGGAGTCGGAAGACGGCGAAACCCAGCACCTACTGGCGACGTTGACCGTCGACGAGGGGAGCGGCGGTGGTGGCGGCAACGGTGGGAGTCCACCACCCAGTGGACCGCCGGAGAATCCACCGGTCACCGGTAACTGCTCGACGATCCTCAACGATACCGAGATGATCGACGGCAAGGAAGTGATCGTCGTCGAGGAGGTTATCGAGTGCGACATCAACGAACCACATTACGTGCACGTCGTCCGTGGCGGCGGCGTTATCGGCAACATCGGGAACAACAATACCGTAAATGGGTTGATGATAGACGATGGGTTCGTCAACGGCAGCGTCAACACCTACGGTAACGTGAACGTCACCGACGGATACATTACCGAGGCGGCGACCGGTCAACGCGAAGCCCACCTTGAGGACGCGGACCTGTACGACGACCTCACCGTCGATAACGAGGTCGAATCGATCAACAGTGACGTCGAGGGAGAAATCACTGCTGGGTATCGAGTCGCAATCGAAAGCGGAGACGTCGAGGGCGGCATTAGTTCGGAGTACGACGTCGTCGTCCTCACCGATGCGACCGTCGAAGACGACATCACCACGAACGACTGGGTCGAAATTATCGATAGTGATGTGGTTGGAAGTGTCAACGCTTCCGGCGGTGATGCGACGCTTCGCAATGCAAACGTCACCGGGGATCTCGACGCCCAATCCGGTGTCGACATAGCCGACAGTGAGGTCGGCGGAGACGTCAATCCGGACACTGGCGATGCGACGCTTCACAACGCGACTGTCGGCGGCAGTCTCGATGCCGAAAACGGGGTCGAAGCTACCGAGAGTCAGATTAGTGGTGACGTCAGCACGCTGGACGGCGGGAGTGCTGGACCAGCGACCCTCGAGGACGTCGTCGTCGACGGCTACGTCGAGGCAGAGGAGATTACGATCAGGGACAGCCAGGTCGGAGACGTACACGCAATACAAAACCTCGATACGACGATCGAAGGGACGACCGTCGATGGAACAGTCTCGGTGAATCAGGACGTCGACATTCACGACGGGACGGTCGTCGAAGAAGACGTCGAGATCGCCGAAGATTACGGGGAACTCGACCTTGACGATGGGACCGTCGACGGCGATGCGTACGTCGAACCGGGCAACATCCGCTGCAACGGCGACTCCGAAATCAACGGGACTGACTGCGAGGATTACGATCCGCCTGCCGAATAATTGGGGCTGATCCGAGACGATCGACTCCGAACGATCGAGTTCGACACCACCTCTGTTGACGGTCGACCATCGGTACGGGCTGTCGCTGACTAATATCAGTGTCACGACCGACTCCGTTATCCTACTACACACCGGTACAACGGCGGAAGTGACACTCGAGATGGCAGGTTCTGGGTGGAGGGGTGTACAACGAGACGACGAAAGAACAGTAAACCTCAGAGTTTGCGTGGTTTGCCACGCAAGCGGACGGACGCGAGTTGCGACAGCATCTCGATATCGTCAGAACGCCTGCGCGTTCTGACTGCATGAAAAGTTGTCTACGACAACTTTTCAATGTTCGCGACGACTTCCTCGGCGTACTCGCTGGTCGCGAGCTTCTCGGCGTCCTCGAGCTGGCGCTCCAGGTCGTAGGTCACTTTTCCGGAGGAAATCGTCTCTTCGACGGCGTCGCGGACGAGGTCGGCGGCGTCGCTCCAGCCGATGTACTCGAGCATCATACGACCCGAGAGGATCATCGCGGTCGGGTTGACCTTGTCCTGGCCTTCGTATTTGGGTGCGGAGCCGTGGACGGGTTCGGCGAGCAGGCGGCCGTCGCCGAAGTTGGCGCCGGGTGCGATGCCGAGGCCGCCAATCTGGGCGCCGGCGGCGTCGGACATGTAGTCACCGTTTAAGTTCATCGTCGCGATGACGTCGTAGTTGTCCGTTCGCGTAAGAAGCTGCTGGAGCATGTTGTCCGCGATGCGGTCGTTGACGACGACGGCATCGTCTGGCGCTTCGCCGTCGCGTTCCTCCCAGAGGGTGTCCTCGGTGATGACCTCGTCACCGTACTCCTCGTTGGCGACCTCGTAGCCCCAGTCGCGGAACTGGCCCTCGGTGAACTTCATGATGTTGCCCTTGTGGACGAGGGTAACGGAGTCACGGCCGTGCTCTAAGGCATAGTCGATGGCACGGCGGACGAGGCGCTTGGTTCCGAACTCCGTGATCGGCTTGATGCCGATGCCGACGGGGCCGTCGTGGATGACGTCGTCTTCGCCCATCTCCTCTTCGACGAACTCCTTGACCTGCTCGACTTCGTCGGTGCCTTGCTCCCACTCGATGCCGGCGTAGACGTCCTCCGTGTTCTCACGGAAAGTGACCATATCCATCTGTTCCGGCTCGGAGACTGGCGACGGAACGCCGTCCAAGTGGTAGGTCGGACGAACGTTCGCGTAGAGGTCGAGCAGCTTGCGCAGACCGACGTTCAGCGAGCGGAAGCCAGCGCCGACGGGCGTCGTCAGTGGGCCCTTGATCGCGACGCGGTGGTCCTTGATCGCCTCGACGGTCTCGTCGGGGAGGTTCTCGTCGTAGCGCTCGCGGGCGGACTCGCCAGCGTAGACGCGCATCCAGTTGATCTCGTGGCCGGTCGCTTCCGCGGCGGCGTCGAGTACTTTTTGCGCCGCAGGACCGACATCGCTCCCGACGCCGTCACCGTGGATAATCGGGATAATCGGATTGTCAGGAACCTCGAGTTCGTCCTCGGTACCCTCTTTCAGCGTGATCTTCTCTCCCCCTTCAGGGACCTCGATATTCTCGTAACTCATCTCGTGTGTACGGTGCCCCGATGAGGGTAAAAGACCTACCATTTCCGTCTGGGAGGAGCAATCGGTGTCCACGAAACGGCCGGGATCGACCACAGCTCGGATGACAATCGGGGAACGCGGTTCGTCACATCCGAAACACACAATCTATAATGATAAACACGTATGGAACAATTGAAGAGCACTCGCCCCGAGAGAAAGTCGGTCCGTCGGAGCCGGTCGTACGCTATCGGCTGTCGGGGTAGTCGATCTCGAGTGTCTCCCCGTCGTCGGGAACGAACGCGTTCTCGAAAACCGCACGGGCCTGTGTAACGTGGTCACCGACGTCTCCGGCATACCGCGAGGAGAGGTGGATAAGCGCTAACCGCTTTGCGTTCGCCCGATTGGCGATTTCGGCGGCTTGACGCGCCGTCGAGTGCGCCGTCTTCGCAGCGCGGTCGGCACGATTCTCCGCGAACGTCGCGTCGTGAACGAGCAACTCCGGCTCCGCTGCGACCTCGATCGTCGCCGCCGTCGGGCGCGTATCCCCGGTGTAGACGATCGACCGCCCAGGCCGAGGTTCGCCGACGACCTGCTCGGGTTCGACGATCGTTCCGTCCTCGAGTTCGACCGATCGACCCTCGTGGAGTTGTGAGAACTTCGGCCCGGCCGGAACGCCGAGTTCCTCCGCACGCTCGCGGTCGAATCGCCCCTTTCGTTCGTCCTCGACGAGCGCGTAGCCGACCGACCGTGCGTCGTGATCGGTCCCGAACGCCCGAACCTCGTACTCGTCGGCCCGATAGGCAACGTCACCGTCGCCGACCGCGTCGATTCGAACCGGAAACGACGGGCGGCTGTCCAGCGCGTAAACGAGAGACTCGAGTTTGCGACGCGTGCCCCGCGGGGTGTGAATTACGAGTTGATCCTCCCGGTCGTTGAAGTCCATCGTCTGTAACAATCCGGGGATCCCGAGGACGTGGTCGCCGTGGAGATGTGTCACGAACAGATGAGAGATCGAAAACCCCGTTCCGAACCGCATCATCTGGCGCTGGGTCCCCTCACCGGCGTCGAACAGCAACTGGTCGCCTTCGCGGGCGACGAACAACGCGCTCGGATTCCGTTCGGTCGTCGGAATCGCCCCGGCCGTACCCAGAAACGTCACGCGCAGAGACATGCGTTGATCCTCCGGGAGCCGGGGCTAAACCCGCTTCGGATCAACGTGAACGGTTCGACGGATCAGTGGCGGCGAAAACGAGTCGTCGTGGAGGCCGGTTTCGGCTGTGATCGGTGACGATTGGACGGCCGATCGAAACTACCCACCCGGTATCAGGTGATCGAAGAGAACGGCCCGAATCCTGCGAACGGAGGGCGCGTTTTACGTCCCTCCAGTCCCTACCAGAAGACGAGCGACAACACCCCCAGATGAGCACGAGATCGACGTTCGGAACGGTAAAACGCATCGGTGCGATCCTGATCGCTATCGCGATCGTTCTCGCGGCAGGGATCATCGTCGGACAGGCACCTGCGATCTTCGGCATCGACCAGGACCCCGAGGCGTCGATCGTGTTCGACGATCAGCAAGGTGACGGGACGAACGTGACCATCGACGAACTGACTCTCTCCGATGGTGGTTTCGTCGTGATCACCGACGGGAGCACGGATCCGATCGTCGTCTCGGAGTACCTCTCGAGTGGCACACACGAGAACGTCACCGTCGAACTCGAGGAGGACGACGAACCGGAACTGTTCGGCCAGTTGACCGCGACAGTCCACCAGGACACCACCGAGGACGAGACCTACGCCTACGACGAGACGGACGGCGAGGAAGACCGGCCGTATCTCTCGGACGGCTTCCCGGTCAGCGACACCGCCACGGTCACGACGACCGACGACGACGCGCTTACCGACTCGTTCGTAGTCGAATCCCTCGAAATCCCCACGGAAGCCACGACGAACGAAACGATCGATATCGTCGCTGAAATCCGCAATCCGACGGAGTTCGATACCCAGCAATCCGTCGACTTCCGCGTCGACGGCGCGGTCCTCGAGCAACAGGCACTCGAACTGGACGGCGGTGAGACCCGCGAAGTAACGTTCGCGATCAACACGACCGGATCGTCACCCGGCGAACAGACCTTCGGCGTCTACACCGACGGCGACGGCGCTGTCGAACCGATTATCCTCGAGTTCCACACCGAGCCCACAGTCGACATCGTGGACGCGGACGACGAAAACGTTACAGTCAGCGTCGCCATCCCCACGGACGGCTTCGTCGCCATCGAGGACAACGAGTCCGTACTCGGGACGAGCGACGAACTCGGCCCCGGCGAACACGAAAACGTGACGATCGAACTCGAGGAGTCGGTCGACGAGGACGAGGAACTGATCGCGACACTCTACGAGGGAGATCCCGAAGAGCCCGACGGCGCAGAGCCGATCGAACACGACAACGAGACCGTCGAAACCGCGTTCACGATCGCGGACGTGACAGCAGACGACGAGAGCAACGGCGAGAGCGACGATCCCGAAGCCGACGACCAAAGCGACGGAAACGGTTGAGATGGACCGACCGATTCTTACCCGTGCCCTCCCTACCGGAACCCGATGGACGCGCCGCTGTGGACCGACACCCACGCCCCCGAGCTGGCCGAGTTGCCACAGGACGACGCCCGCGAGTATCTAACGCGGGCCGTCGAGGAGCCGATCAATCTCCTCCTGTACGGTCCCCCCGGGAGCGGAAAGACGGCCGCAGCACGCGCACTCGCTCGAGAAGCCCACACCGATCCGGACAACGATCTAGTCGAGATCAACGTCGCCGACTTCTTCGGCCGAACCAAAACCGAGATCAAGAACGACCCCCGCTTCGCCCAGTTTCTCGTCGGGCGATCGAACCTCTCGAAGCGGGACATGATCAACCGCGTCCTGAAAGAGTCTGCGAGTTACGCCGCCGTCTCCGGCGAGTACAAGACGATCCTGCTAGACAACGCAGAAGACGTCCGCGAGGACTTCCAGCAGGCGTTGCGCCGCATCATGGAACAACACCACCGGACCACCCAGTTTATCGTCGCGACACGCCAGCCGACCAAACTGATCCCGCCGATCCGCTCGCGGTGTTTTCCCGTCTCGTTTCGCTCGCCCACGACTGCAGAAACCGTCGACGTCCTCACCCGCATCGTCGACGCGGAAGGCGTCGAGTACGACGAGGACGGCCTCGAGTTCGTCGCCGGCTACGCCAGCGGAAACCTCCGCAAGGCGATCCTCGCGGCCCAGACGACGGTCGAATCCGAAGGTGAACTCTCCATGAGTGCGGCCTACGAGACCATCGGCGAGGTCGGCCTCGACGACGAGATCGAGTCGATGCTCGAGGCCGCCGAAGCCGGCGAGTTTACCGACGCCCGCAAGACCCTCGACGACCTGCTCGTCGACGAAGGACTCGACGGCGAGGAGGTCGTCGAGTCGATTCTCGACGTCGCCCGAAAGCGCTATCAGGGCCGGAAACTCGCCCGCATCCACCGGCTGGCCGCCGACATCGAGTTCGAAATGCACCAGGGGACGAGCGATCGAATTCACGTCTCGCACCTGCTCGCCGAACTGGGTCGGGACGCGTAGTCGACGGCGGATCATCGCGACGGTGTCGATCCCGTCTGCCGCTTCGACCGTCCGTTGGGAATTACATCTGATACCTCGCTCACGAACGAACATCGTCTGCGAGATGCTGAGGGCCCGAGTGAAGGCAGTTTTTAAGCGGAGGGGTGGAACGAGGGTGATTTCAGGAGAGAGCCGTGTCTCGAGCCAGATACGGTCAATCCGAAAGGACGACACTGCGGGAACGGGAGCGGCGGCTACCGGTGGTGGAAAGTATCCACACGACGAGGATACAAAACGATCTCGACCGCGCGGCCCTCGAAAACGCGATCACGGCCCGAATCGGTGCCAAAACAGTTCCAATAGGTCGATTAGCGCTCCGGATCGCGTATACGTTCGATTGCGGTGGGAAAAAGGACGTCGAGGACGGGGTCTACCTCTACACCCTTTGTGAGGACAGTGTCAGTGTGTTCCACCCCGAAGAGTGGGTAACGTGACTCGACGTCGAAACTAAATATGACCGGCTCAAACGCGCGTAAACACCTCGAGGCGAAGCACGAACACAACTGTGAGCAGCGCATCGAGAGCATCAAGCGTTGGGTCGAATACATCGAGTCCGAGCCACCCGAGCGTGGAGACCACAACAGAACGCCGTCATCAACGATCAACTCGGGGCGGTTCAAAGCGTACAGACGTCGGCGGACCACCAACAGCACGTAGAAGACGTAGCGGCGGAGATCCTGGAAATGAGCGACGAGTCCGACGCCGGTTCAACGTAGGCGATCTTCTCGAGAGAGGTCCTCTCGACAACCGCTCATATCGCCTCGAGATGAGAAGTGTTCAGACGAAGTCGTCTTGGGCGTTAGGGGAACGTATGAGAGCCAAGGGCCGGATTTGAACCGGAGGGACCTCGCTTCGCTCGTCCCAGAGTTCAAATCCTGGTTTCGCTTTCGCTCCTCACGGTCGTTCGTCGCAGAAAGCCAAGGGCCGGATTTGAACCGGCGGTGGGCTGCTCTGCAGGCAGCTGCGTTCGGCCGGACTCTGCCACCTTGGCGCGACTAAAAGTTGGCGAGTTGCGCGCATAACGGTTACGGTCCCCAGTGACAGAGACGGGGCTCGAGTCGACGCCGTTAGAACGGGTCGTGGCGCGGACGCCTCGTACGGAATACTGTACCGATGTGCCGCCCGCGGCCCGTCCTTCGATCCCACCGGAACTGATGGACCGCAAACCGCATCAGACAACGGGGCTGTGGATCGCTCAATCGAACGCTCGAACCGATCACCCTCGGGAAATCAGTACAGCTCGCTGAGTACGTCGTCCCGATCGCGGTCCATAAACACCGCAGCCGCAATCGCAACATCGTCTCCACCGCCCTCCGCGGATGCGGAGAGGACGATCTCTAGGTTCTTCGTATCTGTCATCGTCGACGACGTTCCACCCTTTCGGAGGTGACGCCCCTCGATTCGGTTGGACGCGGCCCCACTTCCGTACACGCTCATCGTACTCCCCTCTCCAGAACTGGAGGAGTTAGAGATCGTCCAGACGCCGTCGTTCCAGTCGTATCTGGCCGAAGACGTCGGCTCGATCAGCACGATACCGTCGGCCCCTCGTTCGTGGTGACCGTTCAACTCCTCGTCCTCGAGCGTGTACCAGTAATCACCATCGCCGACGCCATCCGAATCGAACTGGAGAGTGAGCGGATTGTTCCCGCCGTTCTCATCGTCCAGGTATCTAACCTCCAGCCGAACGTTCGTCGCGAAGGTCATCGGATTCGGCAACTCGAATCTGAGCTCGGCATCGTCGGTGTAGTACGTCCGATCGAAGTCGACGAACGTTTCGAAGCGCTGGCCCTCACGCGGAGGATACCAGATGAAGTTCGTCGGATCCCCCTCCTCCGGTCGATCGATACGATCCTCCCTGATCGATCGCGTCCGTACGATAATATGGTTCCACGAGCCAGTCCCCTCTTCGATCTGCCAGGCCCCGTTCTCCGTGGCGTGAAAGTCCCACATCTGGCCCGTCCAGATATTCCGGGAGCCGTTCTCCGTGTACCAGACGACCTCCGTCATATCGACTGGGTTATCGTCGTCGTCCACCCGGAAAACCTCCGGCTGAACGTCGATGTCGAATCGGTTCTGATTCGCCGACGAGTTACCGCAGACCTCGACGAAGCGCCGACAGTGTCTCGCCGTCCCGCCACGGAAGCTGTTGTTGTTGACGTATGCGAAGTCCTCATCGTCCGAACCACCATTGATCGACTCGATCCGAACTGCGGTATCGAACCGGGAAATCGCGTGCCCGATGACCTCGAAAAACTCGACTCTCGCTCGGCTGGACGGATCGTCCGACAGGGTGGCGTCGGGATCGTACGTCTCGCTGTCCGCGTAGAAGTGAAAACACGTTCCCTCCGGGTCGTAGTAGTCGCCGCCGATCGTCCGGCCACCGACGATACGGTTCGCCCGCGTCCCGGAAAAGCCACCGGCTACGTTAGCGTTGATATTCCAGACGTTCGACGTAAACGTATCCTCGATGGCGATCCGCGGCTCGAGGACGGTCGACCCCTCACAGACGTACACACAGTCTTCGTCCTCGTGGACGACGTTTGTCGCACCGTTGAAATCGAAGGTCACCTTCTCCAACACGTTGAGCCCAGTGAAACTGTAAACCTCGTCTGGGTACAGTTTCACCATCCCACCGACCTCTTCGTACGCCTCACCGTCCTCGGCCTCTTCTCACTCTTTGGCCGCTTCGTACACGTCGTCGATCGCCGACTGAACGTCCCCCGGCGAGGCGTAGACGACGCCGTTCGACTCCTGGCTCCGTATCGACTCGAGATAGTTCGTCCCGGGAACCGGATCGGCCAACGTCCCGCCGCCCAGCGGTCGCCACATCTCGGCCGAGTCGTCCCACTGAAAGACGGCGTTCGTATCCGTCGCGTGGTACTTCGCGCCGTCGAACGGCCCCTGATCGGGGCGCGCCTCGAGGGACCCGTCCTCGAGAATTTGAGACTGCAGTTGTTTCCATCCTTCTTCGTCCAGGACGGACCCCCAGCGGTCTTCGAACACCGACGGATCGGCCGCATCGGTCAACACTGCGAGATCACCCCACTCGGTACGCGGCGGATCCGGATAGTGATCGCTCATCGACGGTTACCTCCACCAGGAGACAAACCACGTTCACGGGCCACACCGGATCGATCCGCTCGAGAACGCCCCTCACCAAAACTGGGCGATACGTCGTCCGAAACGGCAGGTCCACTCCACATCCCTGTCAGGAACGAAGTCGGCAGCGAGACACCTGTCGACCGACTCGTCGTCACCGCAGGTTCGATCGTCGCCACACCACGTATTAATTCCATGGAAACGAGACCTAATCCAACCATGATAACAGCTGCTATTCTTTCTCCGCCCACAGAAAGAATGTTATGTCGAGGTGTGTCGAAATGTCACCCTATAGATCACGAAAACGCCACGCCAACACCACAACCAGCCTCCACCCAACTCAAAAAAACTACCCCCACCCCGCAATGATACCCACCCCAC
>NZ_VTAW01000088.1 GCF_008245225.1 Natrialba swarupiae | reverse complement strand
GGTCCCGTCCCAAAGTCGTCTAGAGTTCGCCTCTGGTAGCTTCAGTTGACACCTCCATTGTGATGGCTGTTTTGGCTGAGCGCTCGAGCAGTTCGTCGGCGAACGCCGCGAACTGCTCGGGATCGGCGTACTGCACCAGATTCAACCAGAGAAGCGACTCTAGCCCCGCTTCTGACCACCGCATCCATTGATTCTTACACCGTTTCGAAACTTCACCCATAGCTCGTTCGACCACGTTCGATGTCCACGGAACCTGCTGTTGGTCAAGCGCGAGTTCCGCGAACGTCACAGTTGCTTCCGCCCATTCCCGGAGGTACGCTGCTGCTTTCGGGGAGTCTTGGCGCACTAACCTCCAGGCTTCTTTCCGAAGGTTCTCGAGCGTTTGGTCGATCCGCTCGCGGATCGCCAAACGCTCATTCCTCGGTGCATGAAGTGCGACAGAGTTCTTCAGATGGAACAGATCATCAGTGACGCCAGCGACGATCGCTTTCCGCTCTCCGAGCGGAAACGCATCGTCTTTCCAGAGCTTGTACCCGAGCGTTCGACCGACGTGAACGAGGTCGAGCTGGTGAGATCGGTCACCATTCTCGAACGCATCGACAAGCGCGTTCTCGGCATCACTGACGACCGTCGCGTCGTCAGTGATCGCCTCGGTCTCCTCGAGAGTCGCTGCTGTTTCATCCCAAGAATCGTTGAGATTGACGTCTAGAAGCGTCGTTTCCGTGTCTTCCTCGGTGGTCTGTCCGAGGGTGACGTTGACGTCGTGGTACGTGCAGTGATCGTCCTGGCTATGACACTTCG
>NZ_VTAW01000087.1 GCF_008245225.1 Natrialba swarupiae | reverse complement strand
TCGAGAAAATAACGCAACGCATCAGCTTCGCAAAGAAGTGGTGTGAGAAGTTCCTTGACTTTCAGAAGTTATCTTAGTCATTAACGCCGCTGACGCGCCGTTCATCGACACGCCGCGAGACGCTCGATACCACTACGCGAAACGCTTCGGTATCGAGGCCAGCTACCGGTTGTCCGAACAGAGTATTGCGACAACATCGACGCAAGATCCAGTCGTACGGCTGTTGTACGTCGTGGTGAGCCTGCTGTTGCAGAACGTCTGGCGGTATCTCCACTGGGAATACGTGGCGACGCCCCGCCGTAGCGGGCGTCGCCTCTGGTCCTGGCCGTTCAAGGAGTTCATCAACATGATCCGACGGGCAGCGTGGACGGCCCTCGCGGTGCGTCGGGCCGTCCCCGCAAATCGGCCACCGGACGATCGGTTCCACCGGTAACCACCGACCGAGAAAGCCTTGTTCGTGAGTGGCAATGCCGTCGCGTCGGCGGCTGATTGCCGCCGACAGCGACAGTTCTCATCATTCTTCGAGGAAACTAACCCGATCACCGCCACCTACGACAGAAATCAGATCTCAGACCGACTCAACTGATGACGTCTTGTGAGGTACTGATCTTACAACGGCGATTGATACAGCTCTTGATCAACTCTCAATACCAAAAGTGAGCAATTATTTCCAATCTCTACTATAGTCAAACAAGCGTTGGGGAAGCACGCGGGCGAGCCCGCCAGGAGTGGTCAGCATAACTTTTGAATATCCGGGAGGAATGTTTTGATCCAGTTGTCGGCGAAGCTGACGCGTTTGGATA
>NZ_VTAW01000086.1 GCF_008245225.1 Natrialba swarupiae | reverse complement strand
AGAACAGATCCGGCTCTGATTCGGCGGCAAATCACACTTCAGCGCCAGTTAGCTGAGGCTGATTTGTGAGGTACTGAGAATAAAGCCATAGGAGGGGGCGCGAGCGAGACAACGGTTCCTGTGATCCAGGAGACGAAGAACTACCCGTGATCACCACAGCGTTTCGCTGGGGGCTGTCGTTGCGGTTACGTTGAGTGTCCCAGAAACCGATCGGTTGTGTGCGGACGGCTGGTCGAGAAGCCTTTAGTCGCTCTCCATCGTCGCCCCTTCGGCCTCGCGTGATCGCACAACCGAAGACGATTCTGCGAACGGCCTCACGTTCCACAGGAAGGTCTGTGCGGGTATCACTGGTCGACACGCCATCGACTACTGGCGGTCACGAGAGTGGCGCTCTCGTGGCACCGCTTGGCGCGACGCTTTCCGTTGGTCGGCGAATCGCAGATCCGCCCCGTTGTCAAACATCTTCGAATTTCGAGGACGAGGCCAACAGCCGTTTCCTGTCTCGGTGGAACACGAGGAGCCGGTCAGCCGAGATTCCGAAGCAATTCGAGAACGTCTCGACACCGTGAGTCTCGCTGCCGACTAGTACTCCGACAAACGTCGACTGATGGGAGAAACGAGACGACCGCCATCGGTTCCACCCACCAGTTCAGGTTTGGAACGCCACTAGCAGTACTTCCGGGGTTTAGTTCCAGCAGCTGTTTTTCGGCGTAGAACACGTCTATTGACAGAATGAAAGAGACGAAACGTGCTCAGGCGGAAGGGCTACAGTTTCTCAGCAATTACTGTTCAGCATTCACGACTCGGTT
>NZ_VTAW01000010.1 GCF_008245225.1 Natrialba swarupiae | reverse complement strand
CTAACCCGATCACCGCCACCTACGACAGAAATCAGATCTCAGACCGACTCAACTGATGACGTCTTGTGAGGTACTGATCTTGGGACAGGTCCCGAACCACTCTCGCTGTCCCTCTGTAGACGCCGAACCCAATTTGTCGCATACGAATCGGTATCACGTGGTACCGGCGATCGCTGATCCCGCTCGAGCGCTCGCCGGTACCGAACGACGACACTCCGTCCGATGATCGCAGTCACGGATCGATTTTCGTCCGCGCGATGCCGTCTGCAAGCTCCGCGCTGATGAGCGCCTCGTGGCTTCGCCGAAGCCGTTCGGACAACGCCTGATGTGAGATGTCAAGTTCGGCGGCGAGTTCCTCGAGAGTTACCTCGCGAGGGACAGCGAAGTACCCCAGATTGTGTGCGGCGCGAATCGTCTCGTACTGGGTTTCCGTCAACGGCGTCCGGGCACGGGTGAGGTCGTCGATGCCGCTGACGCGTGTTACGGTCACGTCGAACTCGTACTGCCCGAACAGTTCGTAGGTGGTAGACACCGCTTCCCGATCGTGGAACAGCAGTTGCACCGACCAGACACCGTCTCCGCCGCGTGCAGTCAGGATCGCACCGTCGTTGTCGGTGACGATCTCCTGAAACAGTTTGACGCTGTCTCGAAACTCCAGACGGAACAGACACCCTTCCCGGTCGTCGGCGACTGAGATCGAGTTTCTGTCAGACTCGACGGTCAAACTCGCGATCACGTCGACGGACGGATCGTCCTCGAGTGCCCGTGTCAACGTTCGTCGACCCGCACCCGACGCCCGGACGAGCGGGGGGGAGCCACCGATCAGTCCGGCGATCCGAAACTCGAACGACGACACGCGCTCGAACGTTCGCTCGAATGCGAGACGATCGGCTGAAACCTCGAGTTCGACGACCGTGGTCATCACCCGGATTCACCACGGACGGATATAGACGGATTGGGTTTCCGGTAGCCTTTCCCGCCACCCAATCGGGATGAGTGTCGTCCAAAGCTGACCCTCCAATTCGCTAACGTTCACCGGAGCCCCCGGCTGGCAACCGATCGAAAAACGGCGAACGATCGACCGGCAATCAGTCATCGCAGACCGTATCACACCGACCGCCGTCGTTCGGAACCAGTGATCGATCGGACGCGATCACCGGTACACCGCGACAACAATCCGTCTCAGTGTTCGACGAGCTCGAGCAAGATACCGCCGGTGTCGCGAGGGTGCAAGAACGCGACGGTGTGGCCCCACGCACCCGCTCGTGGCTCCTCGTCGACGAGGGCGACATCGTGCTCACGGGCGCGCTCGAGGGCCGCTCCGAGGTCGTCCGTCGCAAGCGCCAGGTGGTGAATGCCGGGACCCTGATCCTCGAGATACCGCGAAATCGTCCCCTCCTCTATCGGCTCGAGGAGTTCGAAGTAGCCGTTCCCGCAGTCGACGAAGACGACGCGCATCCCGTCGAACTCTTCCTCGTGGGCGATCTCGAGGCCGAACAGGTCCGCGTACAGTTCGGCGAGCGCCTCTGCGTCGTCCGTCGCGATTCCCGCGTGGTCGAAGTGCATGCCCGAACGTTGATCGGCGCGGGCCAAATACGGACGGGATCGGTTCCGGCGTGAACGTGAGTTCGCATTCGCCAGTCACCGTCTCGCCACAGAAATCATATACTGGGCTGACAGATAGCGAGTATTACATGTATATCACGAATACGGAGACGGTTCCGGACGGCGAAATCGTCGGCGTACTCGGAATCGCGCGCGGAAACACGGTCGAGGCGAAAAACGCCGGTCAGGACTTCACACAGGGGATCCGAAACATCTTCGGCGGCGAACTCAAGGCGTACTCGGACCTCCTCTCGAAAGCCCGCGACGAGGCGATCTCGCGTATGGAGGCCCACGCCGAAGAGATGGGGGCCGACACCGTGGTCAACGTCCGCCTCGAGACCTCTCAGATCACCGACGGCGGCTCGGAAGTGATGGCCTACAGAACGGCGGTACGTCTTCGGTGATGACTCTCCTCTCGTGGGTTCGAGACTCTCCTGGGTCGACACTCGCCCCAGCCGTTCGCGCGGTGACGAAACCGAACCTGGAAATCTTCGCCTCGCCGGTGATCACCGGATCGATCGGGAACCCGGTGGTCACGGTTCGACCGTCGCCGCGAGCAGTCTCGCGTAGCACCTCGAGAGATGTTTCACCAGTGTCGGCGCAGATGGTCGGAACTAACCGTCACGTTGGTGGTATTAAAGATGCTATCCGATCAATCCACTCTCGACCATGTCTGGGAGCGCTCACCTCGAGATCGATACGGCCGACGTTTGGCCAGAGGAGATAGATGAGGACGAAGGCATCGTCACGAACTGGTTCGCACGCGAGGGGAGCCGGGTCGAGGACGGCGAGACGCTCTGTGAGATACAGATCGAAAAGGTTAGCGTCGACGTTCCGGCACCTGCAGCCGGAACCGTCCACGAGATCGTCTGCGACGAGGACGACGTGTTCGAGCGCGGCGATATCCTAGCGCTCTTCGAGGGGGACTGATACGGTTTACTGTCAGTCATGACCGCAGAAACCGCGATCAGTCTGCGGTTTCGCCGGTCCATCGTTACAGCAATCCGTACGATACGGGCTGTGATGCGTCAGTACCGGTCGACCGCTCGCCGATCTGCGATCGACCGGCAATCAGTCATCGCAAACCGTATCTCCTCGTTCGATTGCTGCGACCGACGTACTCGAGTTCCCTTGCCTTCTCTGCTTACGACAGTGTTACGGGGAAATGCTCCGAGGAGAATATACACAGTAGTCCTACGACATGTGATGGGGTGGAATGTCGTTCATTCCGCCGATCGACTATGCCCCGACACGAAACCGGGCGTATATACGTTCGAGCGCCATCTAGTCAGCTAACCGAAAGACGCGCCGTCTTTCACACGGTCGGAAATCGCCGTCGATGACGTGGCCGAAAGTCGGTCATCGTCGGTCGACTGCGATCGTTGGCTCACCAATTTCTGTTGGGTCACACTGTGTGGACAGACTGCTATGATCGGCACCACTAATGGACATTGAAATTGCAACTATCGGCGGCTACGAAGAGGTCGGACGGCAGATGACTGCCGTTCGTGCCGGAAACGACATCGTGATTTTCGACATGGGGTTGAACCTCTCGAAGGTCCTCATCCACGACAATATCCAGACGGAGGGAATGCACAGTTTGGATCTGATCGATATGGGCGCGATCCCCGACGACCGGGTTATGTCCGACCTCGAGGGCGACGTCCGGGCGATCGTCCCGACCCACGGCCATCTCGACCATATCGGCGCGATCTCGAAACTCGCACACCGATATGACGCGCCGATCGTCGCGACGCCGTTCACACTGGAGCTCGTCAAGGGCGAACTCGAGGACGAGAACAAGTTCGGTTCCGACAACGAGCTGATCCAGATGGACGCCGGCGAGACGATGACGATCGGTGATCACGGGATCGAACTCGAGTTCGTCAACGTCACCCACTCGATCATCCAGGCGATCAACCCCGTTCTCCACACGCCGGAGGGCGCGATCGTCTACGGGCTGGACAAACGGATGGACCACACGCCGGTTATCGGCGATCCAATCGATATGAAGCGCTTCCGGGAGATCGGTCGGGAAGGCGTCCTCTGTTATATCGAAGACTGTACGAACGCGAACAAGAAGGGGCGAACCCCTTCCGAGTCGGTCGCCCGTGAACACCTTCGGGATACCCTTTATAGCATGGAGGACTACGACGGCGGGATCGTCGCGACGACGTTCTCGAGCCATATCGCTCGGGTGAAGTCGCTCATCGAGTTCGCTCGAGAGATCGGTCGCCAGCCGATCCTCCTCGGTCGCTCGATGGAGACGTACTCGGGGACTGCGAAACGACTGGGCGTCGACTTCCCGTCCGACGTGCAGATGGTCGGCTACCGCCGATCGATCGATCAGACGCTCGAGCGGATCATGAACGACGGGAAGGGGAACTTTCTGCCCGTCGTGACTGGCCACCAGGGTGAGCCGCGAGCGTTACTGACGCGGATGGCCCGTGGCGAGACGCCGTACGACCTCAACGATGGTGATAAGGTCGTCTTCTCGGCTCGCGTGATCCCCGAGCCGACGAACGAAGGCCAGCGCTACCAGGCCGAGAAGCTGCTCGGGATGCAAGGCGCGCGCGTCTATTCGGACATCCACGTTTCCGGGCACTTGAACCAGGAAGGCCACTACACGATGCTCGATGCACTCCAACCCCAGCACGTTATTCCCGCCCATCAGGATCTCGGGGGATTCTCGGGCTACGTCGACCTCGCGTCGAACCAGGGCTATACGCTCGGTCGTGACCTGCATACGACCACGAACGGGAACATCATCCAGCTCGTCTAGCACGGATTGCTGTAACGGTATACCGACACACCCGGAGAACGGGTCCCGGGTGTGGCGGCCATGACGTACAGCAGACCGTTTGACGCGTAGTTTCCGAGTGGTGGTATCGCTCATCGATACTCTGACCTCGAGGATAGCAATCGTCGGTGCTTCGCCTACAGACGGAACGTGTCTCTTCGTGGGGACTGCCTGCAACCTATCTCTAAACAGTGAGAGAATCCCGCCGTTTCACGGCGTTGACGAGACGCAAATCGTCTCGTTCGCACACCAGAACGCCTCGCGTTCTGGGGACGGGCGTGAATCGCGTCACTCAACTCCACAATTCCTTACGGCCGGAATAGCCGAACCCGGATCGGGACATCTCGGTCCGACTTACAGAACTGAGTGTTTTGGCACGCCTGCACTGCAGCGTCGAATTCGATGGTGTGGTTCGAGTCGGCCCTGCAGTCGACGCTTGTCGAAGTGGTGAGCGAAAAATAGGTCGAGTGACTGACCGCAGATCTGGGAGAGGTGTCACGGAAACCGGAACGTCTCGAGATTCTTCGGCTGATACGTCCGAACGTTGTACTGCTGGTAGAGCGCTGACGAGAGTTGATCCGTCGCGTCCTCGTCACCGTGGACGCACAGAATCTGCTCGGGTCTCGGGTTCATCTCCTCGACGTACTGCTCGAGACCGCCCCGATCGGCGTGGCCGGAGAAGCCGCTTACGGACTCGATCCGACAGGCAAGCGTGAGTCGGTTGCCACGCCCCTCGAGTGCGATCTCCGTTCGACCACTCTGGATCCGCCGACCGAGCGTACCTTCGGCCTGATAGCCGACGAACAACAGCGTGTTCTCCGGATTCGGGCCGAGCAACTCGAGCCAGGACATGATCGGGCCACCGGTGACCATCCCCGAGGTCGAGAGGATGATACAGGGATCGTCGCTGGCGATATCTTCACGCATCTCCTGGCCGCCGTCGACCTGCCGGAACTGTTCGGCGACGAACGGATTGTCGTCGTCGTGGAGGATCCGTCGACGCAGGCCGTCGCGGAGGTACTCCGGGTAGGCCGTGTGGATCGCCGTCGCTTCCCGGATCATTCCGTCGAGGTAGATCGGCATCGTCGGAATCTTGTCTTCCCGCATCGCCTCCTCCAGGACGAGCATGAGTTCCTGGGAGCGACCGACCGCGAACGCGGGAATGACGACGATTCCGTCCTGCTCGTACGTCTCGTTGATGATCTCTCGGACGCGCGCTTCACTTTTTTCGGTGTCCGTCTGGTAGTCGTTGCGCCGACCGTAGGTCGATTCCATTACCATCGCCTCGACTCGCGGGAAGTCGTTGACCGCGCCGTTGAATAGCCGGGTGGGTTCGTAGTGGACGTCGCCGGAGAAGACGACGTTGTAGAACCCGTTGCCGACGTGGAAGTGTGCCGATGCGCTTCCCAGGATGTGGCCCGCGTTGTGCATCGTGAGCTTGATATCCGGCGCGATGTCGGTGACATCGCCGTAGGAGACGGGGATTGTGTGCTTGATCGCTTCGCGGACCTGCTCGCTCGAGTACGGTGGCGTCCGCCCTTCTTTCGAGGCGACGCTCAGGTAGTCGAGTTGCAACAGTCCCATCAGGTCACGCGTCGGCTCCGTCGTGTAGATCGGGCCGTCGTAACCGTATTTGAACAGCAGCGGGAGCAACGCGCTGTGATCGAGGTGGGCGTGGGTGAGAACGACCGCGTCGAGGTCGGTCAGCGGCATGGCTTCCGGCTCGTGGAGATACGGGACCTCTCCCTCGGCACCGGGTTTGTCGCCACAGTCGACGAGGATGCGCGTGTTCGGCGTGTGCAGGACGAAACTCGCCCGGCCGACCTCCCGACAACAGCCCAGTGTGGTGACGCGAACGTAGTCGACGTCGGTCTGGGGCTCCCGGTGGATCTTCTCCCCGACGTCACGGAGGAACTCCCGGCGTTCGCCACGCTCCTGAGTCAGGAAGTTCCGGACGTTGTCGACCGTCGAGGACTCCATAGGTGGCGTGCGGACGACCTCCGGATTCCATCCGACCTCCTGGGTAATCTCCCGGAGCGTCTTGCCGTGTTGGCCGATGACCAGCCCGGGCTTTTCGGCCTCGATGAGGACCTCGCCGACCGTCGCGTGAAACTCGAGGTTCTGGATGTTCGCCTCGTCGGGGACGATCGTACGGATCGTTCCTTCTGCTTCGGCTGGACTCGCTTGCTGTCCCGCAACGGGGCGGATCGTGACGCGTTTACGGAGCGCTCGTGCGAGGTCGCCCAGAAGCTGGCCATTCTCGGCGAACTGTTCGGGCGTCTCGGTGTAGATCACGAGGTCGGGTCCCTCGTACTGCACCTCGCTGACGTCGAGGTGGGGCGGTACTTCGGTTCGAACGCGGTCGAGTAACTCGGAGTTGGTCGTATCCTCGCTCATAGATGCTATCGCTGTCCGCAAGCTCGATCACGGCGATCGGCGTTCCTCCAGATTCGGACCGATTTGCCGGAATGTCTCAGGAATAATCGGCCAGCTGGGCTCCCGTGTGGAGAGCGTGACGAACGGCTGTATAGGTCTACGTGACCGTGTACAAAACCCTTCGCATGTGAAACGTATGTGGTATATTTTCACTCGATTGCTTCATCGGATCGCCAGAGCGGCTTTATTTCGCCGTTTTCACCATCGCTCACGGATCGCCGTTTGGACGTACCAAACCGACGTGGGGGCGAAGACAGCTGTTGAACCACTCGAGGACCGACGAGATGAGGACGAGTACGGGCGTAAAGACGGCTGCAGGATGTGCGCTCGGTCAGATGTGGGATACTAGATCGTTCGTCAGGACGACACACCTAGGAAAAGCTATAAGAATATCCAGTCGCTCGACAACGATAACAGGTATGTCCCTCCTCTTCGACCACGCTCTTTCCAACTTCTCCCCAGTAGGCGGCCACCATTACGAGGTCACGGCAGACGATTTCGCATCCGCTAAAGAGCGAGTCCCCGTCAAACCGATCGTCGAATTTGCTCAGCATCACGACCTCGCGTTTCCGGGCGACGATGAGTACATTTCCATCCCGCTCCACGGGACGGACAACGCCACACCGACTGGGGAGTACCTCGGCTACGCCAACACGGATCTCCGCGGTGAGATCATCGTCTATCGCGACGGGGACGATCGCGGATCGATCAGTCTCTCCGAGTTTGCAGAGACCAAACTGGCACGGCGAGTTCGATTCTGGCACTCCGACTATCAGCCGCCATCCCTTCCAGAGAGCTACGATCGCCCCGTCGACGACAACGAACCATCGCGGAAGACGATCGACTCGAACTCCTTCTGTGCTGATCTCGAGGAGTACATCGGAAACGAGCGAGATGCGACGCGTCAGGCAAACGAGGGGCGAGCGCAATCGAACACCGCTCGAGAAATCTACGTCAACGGTGGGAATGCGATTCCGACCGTCGAGTACAGGGGGCAAGACGGCGAGCAACTTAGACTCGAAGCGCAACCACTGACCGACGAATCGGACGATCGGGACGACTGGGCATACTACGTTCCAAACACGTTCGGAATTTACCAGGGGAACGAGATTCTGCTTCACGGCGATGGGGATGTTTTCCCGCTTCCGGCGACCGTCGAAACCATTCATGGCCTTCGATTTACCGCCAGTATCCACTGGAGCGACGTCGAATCGTCGAATAGCGTCCGACACCACCTGTCGAACGACGCTGACCTCGGTATCTCTCTCTTGTTGAACACTGTCCCAACCGATCGTGAACTCGAGGCGGTGGCCGAACTACAGAAGGATGCGTTTCTGGACGTGCTGACTGGCCAACGCCCGATCACGTTCACGAACGGGGCAACAGCCCAAAGCATGCAAGCCGACGACGATCTCAACCAGGAACAGCAGTTGGCTTCGGAACTGGCGCTGCTGGCGGACGACGTCTTCTGTATTCACGGCCCACCAGGAACCGGAAAGACACGCACGCTCATCGAGATCGTCCGACGGGCTGTCGAAGCGGGCGAACGTGTGCTTGTCTGTGCAGACTCGAACCAAGCGGTCGATAATATCGTCGTGGGGGAGTCGACGGTAAACGACCCGGACGACAGCTCGCTTCATCGTTATGCACAGTACGAGAACGGCGAGTTCACACTCAGACGGCTCAACGGTTCGAAGCGATCGAACGACCTCGTTCGACAGTACGGAACCACGAACGAGTCGGCAGATGTCGTCGCCGGTACGAACAACAGCACCGCTGGGCTACCAAGCGAGTTCGATCTCCTGGTACTCGACGAGGCGACGCAAGCAACGTGTGCGTCATCGTGTATTCCGTTGGTAAAGGCCGATCGAGTCGTCCTCGCTGGTGACCACAAGCAGCTCCCTCCGTTCAGTACGACCGAAGAGCCACCAGAGTCGAGTCTAGGAATGTCCCTGTTCGAACATCTCTATGCGGACGGTGGCGTGTACGAGGGCGTCGGAATGCAGTTGAAGACGCAGTATCGGATGCACCGCGACATTGCGGCGTTCTCGAACAGCGCGTTCTACAACCGCGAACTGCGGAACGGACGAACTGTCGAGTCACTTCCCTCGAGAGATGAACCGATGGAAGCGTTCAACGTCGGTGGGTCCGTCGAGGTCGACGATTACTCCCGATCGAACGACACTGAGGCCCGACTCGTGACGTATCTCGTCCAGGAGCTGTCTGACGATCTGTCGACGGATGAAATCGGCGTCATTACACCCTACACAGCACAGGTGAGAACGATCGAAGAGCGACTTCAGGATCACATTCAAAACGGCAACGCGGTAACCGTCGATACGATCGACTCGTTTCAGGGCAGCGAACGTGAGGCGATCGTCCTCTCGTTAGTTCGTTCCAATAGTCACGGCAATATCGGCTTCCTCGGGAGAGAGAAAGACGGTCCGAGACGGTTGAACGTGGCACTGACGCGGGCAAAACGATACTGTGCAGTCGTCGCCGATTTCCACACACTGTGTTATGAGACTAGCGGGAAGTGTACGGACCTCTATGCTCGGTTCAATCGATTCTTCGAAGAGACGGATCGTCGTCGTGACGTCGATCCCGATTTTATCCCGATCTGAGTCCGATCGTTCCCCACCGTCAGCTCCGGTCGTGCTCAGTGGTGCTCGGGTTAGACAGGCCGAAGAGGCGACCGTCACTCCGCGTTTCGGCGACGTATTCGAGATCATTAGTGTGTCCCGAACGGTTCAACAGCACGTACAGCGGCTTCCCGTCAGCAGGTCGCTTTGACACTCGCCAGCGACAAGTCCCTCCGTCGTCAGGTCGAGGACGTCCAGTCCGTGATCTTTGATACGGTTCGTTGTCGTTCGGTACCGGTGATCGATGACTTCGTCCGAATCGACTTGCCCAAAAAACATTGGTCAAATACCGTATCAGTCACAGGCTAAACACCCTCACGGAACGTGTAAATATCAGTTATGTAAACATTCGGGTTCGACTGCTCGAGCATTCGGCAGGATTATACTCCCCCACTCACGACTACCCGAGGCGCATGGAGGAGCGAACGAGGGCCTATCTTCGGGGGCGATTTCGCGACCACTACCGGCGAACGGAGATCACGCCGCCGCCTGCGGCCAACGAACGGGAGTGGGGCTTTATCCCCTGGACTGACAGCCCCGGAACGACGATGGTCCGCCACCGTTCGCTACTCGAGCTCGGCGACCTCTCTGAGTTTCTGGTTCGAAAACGGCCCCGCCACGTCTACTTCTCGGCGGGACGCTTTCGCGACCCCGGCGCGAGTTCGATGGGGGAGAAAGACTGGCAGTCCGCCGACCTCGTCTTCGACTTAGATGCCGACCATCTCCCCGGCGTAACACTCGGCGAGGATACCTACGCCGAGATGCTCGCGACGTGTAAGGACGCGCTTTTCCGATTGCTCGACTTTCTCGAGAACGATTTCGCCTTCGAGGACGTCGAAGTCGTCTTCTCGGGTGGGCGTGGCTATCACGTCCATATCCGCGACGAGAACGTTCGTCACTTAGAGCGCGAACACCGCCGAGAGATCGTCGACTACGTTCGCGGGATCGGCCTCGACTTCGACGAGCTGATCGAAACCGAAACCGTCGCCGGCCTCGGCCGTCGGACGCCGACCGAGCGGCGACACCTTCGGATCGACGGCGGCTGGGGCAAACGCATCCACGAGCAGTTCATGGCGTTCGTCGACGAGTTACTCGACCTCGAGAACGAGGCCGCCCTCGAGCGTCTCCAGGCGTTCGACGGCATCGGCGAGGGGAAAGCCGAGGCGACGCTGAACGCGGCCCGGAACAACCGCGAGGAACTCGAGGCGGGCAACGTAACCGTCCACACGGCGGTCGCACAGCTCGCCGAGCGGTTCGCCTCGCGAGCCGTCGAACGGGACAACGCGCCGATCGACGAACCGGTGACGACCGACACGAACCGACTCATCCGACTGCCCGGTAGCCTTCACGGCGGGAGCGGCCTCGAGACGCTCCGGCTCGACCGAGACGAGATCGACGACTTCGAGCCGCTTTCCGACGCCGTCCCGGAGACGTTCCGAGGACAGGAGATCGCCGTCGACGTTACCGACGGCGGCGAGGTCGAACTCGGTGGCGATATCTTTACGGTCTCGGAGGGAGATCAGTCACTCCCGGAGTACGTCGGCGTATTCCTCATGGCACGCGGCAGGGCTGAAAAGGAGAAAGAATGAACTTAGACGAGTTACGCTCGGTCCAGAGCAAGGAGCGCCAGAAAGATAGCCTCCAGAACCTGCGTCCGTCGTTCTACCAGGAGGTCGGCGAGTACATCGCGGACCTCGAGGACGAGCGCGACCGGGTTGCCGAGCAGGTCGACGATCCCTTCTCCTCGCCCGAAGTCGGCCGACTCACCGACGAGATCGAGACGGCGAAAGACGTCGTCGAGGCCATCTACGAGCGACGAATGGGAAAACTCGTCAAACAAGCCAGCCTCGCCGCGGCCGGTATGGCCGCGAACGACGAGGGACTCACCGCCGAGGAAGCGGACCTCTTCGACGACCTCGTCGATCGTATCGAATCGAACAAAACGCGCGTTCTCGACGTCCTCGAGGGTGTCGAGGACGGCGGCGGCGAGACGGAGATGGACACCGCGTCGACCGCACCCGAGGAGCCCGCACCGCCACCGGAGGAGCCACCGACGGACCGCGAGTCGGAGGTGGCCTCACAGACGGAGTCCGAACCCGTCACCGCGGGTTCCGAGGGCGCTACCGACTCGAGTACGATCAATCCCGCGGACGTTATGGGCGGGGCCGGCGGAGCCGCTGGAACCGAACCCACTGAGTCCCCGACCGATTCGACGGGTGGTACCGAACCGGGATCGGAGCCGACCGATTCGACGGGTGGTACCGAACCGGGATCGGAGCCGACCGAAACCGAATCGAACCGGACGAAACCCGACGCGAACGGCGGCGACTACGCGGATTCGGAGGCCGGAGGCGGTGCCCCGACGAACGACGGCGCTACCGTCGACCGTATGACCGTTAAGATCACCCGCGACGTCGGGTCAATCCTCGGTGTCGACGACCGCGAGTACACGCTCTCGAGCGACGATGTCGTCACCCTGCCGGAACAAAACGCAGTGCCACTGGTCGATCGCGAGGCTGCCGAACCGCTCGAGTGAGACCGCAACGCATACAACTATCGACGCAAACGGACGGCTATGCTCGACGTCGACGATTCGGCTCCTGAGTTTGAACTGGTCAACCAGCACGGCGATCTGGTCCGTCGGTCCGACTTTTCGGACCGCCGGCTCGTGGTTTACTTCTACCCGCGTGCTGACACCGACGGCTGTACGACCGAAGCCCGCGCGTTCGACGACGCGTTGGATCGCTTCGACCAGCGCGATACCGCCGTGGTCGGTATCAGCGACGACCCCGTCGAGGATCTCTCGTCTTTCGCCGAGAAGTACGACCTCAAGTTCGATCTCCTCTCTGATGAGGACGGCGAGGTCGCGACGATCTACGACTCTTACGGCGAAAAGCGGATGTTCGGCAACACGTTCGACGGTGTCTTCCGTAACACCTACGTCGTCGGACCCGACGGCCGAATCGAAGCCGTCTACGAGGGGGTAGACCCCGACGAACACGTCGAGGAGGTGCTGTCGGATATCGAAACCCGGTCCAGTCCGCCCGAGCCGACCACCTGAGTGAATCAACACAGGGCGCGATAGCGCTGGTGACGACGGCTCGTGTGGGAGACGCTACTGGAACGTTCGTCCGAGCTGGTCCTTTTCGCCGGGTTCGGCCGTGTTGAACTCCGCTTCGATCTCCTGGTAGCGTTCGCGCGTCTCGGCGGTCACGCTCGGCTTGACCTCCTCGAGTGCGTGTTCGAAGTGTTCCCGGCTGATCCGGACGTTCTCGATGGTGTCGGGCATCTCGTCAGGATCGACGGAGTTGATGAACTCCCGACTGGCTTCCATCGAGGCCTCGCGACAGACCGCCTCGATGTCGGCACCGACGTAGCCCTCCGTCTCCGCGGCGAGCCACTCGAGGTCGACCGCGTCGGCCAGTGGCTTCCCGCGGGTGTGGACCTCGAAGATCTTCCGGCGACCCTCCTCGTCCGGGACGGGAACGTGGACGTGTCTGTCGAGTCGCCCTGGACGGAGCAGCGCCGAATCGATCAGGTCCGGTCGGTTGGTCGTCGCGATCACGACGACGTCCTCGAGTTCCTCTAA
Source organism: Natrialba swarupiae (assembly GCF_008245225.1). GTDB lineage: Archaea > Halobacteriota > Halobacteria > Halobacteriales > Natrialbaceae > Natrarchaeobius > Natrarchaeobius swarupiae. The sequence goes on along the minus strand of NZ_VTAW01000010.1, from coordinate 125,631 downwards.
CCCGTCGAGTTCGGTCAGCAGCTGGGAGACGACGCGTTCGCCGACGCCGGAGTCTCCCTGGCGCTGGCCGCGTTCGCCGGCAATGGAGTCGATCTCGTCGAAGAAGATCACGGTCGGTGCGTTCGACCGCGCTTTCTCGAAGATTTCGCGAACGCCCTTCTCGGACTCGCCGACGTACTTGTTCAGCAACTCGGGGCCCTTGATCGAGATGAAGTTCGACTCGGCCTCGTTGGCGACTGCCTTCGCGAGCAGCGTCTTTCCGGTGCCCGGCGGGCCGTACATCATCACGCCCTTCGCGGCCTCGAGATCCATCGCCTCGAACACCTCTGGGTAGTCGAGTGGCCACTGGATCGTCTCGCGCAGGCGCTCTTTAGTGTCGCCCAGGCCGCCGACGTCGTTCCAGGTGACGTCGGGAACCTCGACGAAGACCTCGCGCATCGCGGAGGGCTGGATGCCCTTGAGCGCCTCCTTGAAGTCGGATTCGGTGACCTGTAGCGACTCGAGGACGTCGGCGTCGATCTCCTCGGACTCGAGGTCGAGTTCCGGGCGAATGCGACGCAGGGCGTTCATCGCGCTCTCGCGGGCCAGCGACTCGAGGTCCGCACCGACGAAGCCGTGGGTGTTCTCGGCGTAGCGATCGAGGTCGATCGATTCCGTGAGCGGCATCCCGCGGGTGTGGACCTGCAGGATCTCCTTGCGGCCGTCCTTGTCGGGGACGCCGATCTCGATCTCGCGGTCGAACCGGCCGCCACGCCGGAGCGCGGGGTCGATGTCGTCGACGCGGTTGGTGGCCGCGATCACGGTGACGCGACCGCGCTCCTCTAACCCGTCCATCAGCGAGAGCAACTGGGCGACGACCCGTCGTTCGACGTCGCCGCCGGCCTCTTCGCGTTTGGCGGCGATCGAGTCGAGTTCGTCGATGAAGATGATCGCGGGGGCGTTCTCTTCTGCCTCCTCGAACACCTCACGGAGTTGCTCTTCCGATTCGCCGTAGTACTTCGACATGATCTCCGGCCCGGAGATCGTCTCGAAGTAGGCGTCGATTTCGTTTGCGACCGCCTTCGCCATCAGGGTCTTCCCGGTACCCGGTGGGCCGTGGAGTAAGACGCCTTTCGGGGGCTCGATGCCGAGTTGCTGGAACAGCTCCGGGTGGCGCATCGGCAACTCGATCATCTCACGAACCTGATCGAGTTCGTTGTCGAGTCCGCCGATGTCCTCGTAGGTGACGTTCGGGACGCCTTCGGCGGAGGGGCCGCTGGCCGAACTAACCTGTTCGGCGGGCGTCTCCGAGATGTCGATGCTCGTCGAGTCGGTGATGACGACCGTTCCGCTCGGGGACGTACTCGCGATCTTCAGCGGGACGGACTGGCCCGAACTCGCCATCGGACCGAACGAGAGCGAGAACGGAACCGTCTGGCCCTCCGTGACGGCCTGCCCGGAGAGTTTATCCCGCACCAGCGGGCCGATGTCCCCCCGAATACGGAGGTTCTGAGGGAGCGCGACGGACACCGACGTCGCCGGTTTGACGTCCGCGCGTTCGATCGTCACGCGGTCGTCGATACCGACGTCGGCTTCCTGGCGCAGGCGTCCGTCGATTCGGACGATTCCTCGTCCCTCGTCCTCGGGGTAGCCCGGCCAGACACGTGCGACGGCCTGCTCGTCACCGTTGCCCGTGATGACGATATAGTCCCCGTTCTCGAGGTCGAGTTCTCGCATCGAGACGCGATCGATCGCCGCGAGTCCGCGACCCGCGTCTTTCTGCTTTAAGGGTTTGACGGTGAGTTTCATTGGTCTGCCTCCAGTTCGACAGTGAGCACGCCGTTTCTGATAAACGTGTGCGCATCAGCTGTCGCCTCGGGGAGTTCGAGTTCGAACTGGTCGTCCTCGAGGACGACGATAACCGTTCCGTCGACGAGGTCGACGGTCGCGTCGGCACCAGGGCCGAAATCGACCGCCACGACCGATGAGTCGTCGTACTCGTACCGGCGGGCCGGCCGTTCCGTTTCGTGAGTGAATCGATCGAGGTTCATCATTTAACTAACCACAGGTAAGTGCCCCTTATATATAAATCTTTCTCCCAATAATACGGGGACAGCAGTGGTGTGACAAGAAGATCGATGTTAGCAGTTCAGGCCGATCGTCGTCGCGAGTGTCGCCCAGTCGGACCGGCTTCGGCGACCAGCATTTATGCGGCCGCCTCTCGTCGACTACGCTATGCAGACGGTATCACATCACGGTCGGCGGACCGCTTACGAAAGTACCGACCGGGGCGGGGACGGGCCACGGATCTGCTGTGTCCACGGTAGCGGCTCTTCGCGGGACCTCTGGCGGTTTCAGCGAGAGCTCGGTGCGGAGAACCCGATCGTGGCGCTCGATCTCAGCGGGCACGGCGATTCGACGGATATCGACGCAACGGCTGGATACCCGACGCTTTCGGCCTACGTCGACGATCTCCTCGCTGTCGTCGAGCGTACGGACGCCCGCATCCTCCTCGGGAGTTCACTCGGTGGAGCCGTCGTCGTTCACGTCCTCCTCGAGCGAGAGTTCGACCCGGACGCGGTCGTCCTGACCGGAACGGGTGCACGGATGGGCGTCCTGGACGACCTGCTGCGGTGGCTCGAGACTGACTTCGATCGAGCGGTCGAGTTTCTCCACCAGCCGGGTCGTCTCTTCGCAGACCCCGACCCGACGCTGCGCGAGCGGTCGATCGAGACGATGTACGACTGCGGGCAGGCGGTCACCTACCGGGACTTTCGGACCTGCCACGCGTTCGACGTTCGTGACAGACTGGGGGAGATCGACGTCCCCGTCCTCGCGGTGTACGGTGAACACGACCGGCTGACCCCGCCGTGGTTCCACGAGTTTCTCGCCACGGAGATTCCGGACGCCCAGACGATCGAGATCTCCGACGCGGGCCACCTCTCGATGCTCGAACGACCCGACGCGTTCAACGAAGCCGTCACGACGTTTCTGCGGACGCTCGAAGACTGACGTGGCCGCGGATTCGATCAGCGCATCCGCTCGAGTGAGACGAACGACTCCCCCTCCGCACCGAGCCACTGCGTTTCGACGTCCCCGTCTTCCAGACGTTGTGGAAACATCGTACAGACGACGATATCTTCACCCTCGCGGTCGACGATCACGTGACGGAGCATTGCGGTCTCGTTGGAGACCGAATCGGGAACTGGAAGCGTCCCTGTGGTAGGGCGTGGCATACGTACGAACGGATTCGGCGGACGGTGTATATATACTCTCTCGGTATACAACGGGGTCTTCCTTGTAGTTGTATTATGCCCCTAGTACCCCGTGTCCGGTCGCCGGACGATCAGTAGATGTCCTCGAGATCCCCCTCCTCGTGGCTGTGTTCCGCTCCGGGAAACTCACCGGATTCGACCGCTGCGACGTACTCCTCGACGGCCGATTCCATCTCCCCGCGGACGTCGCCAAAGCGTTTCGCGAACGAGGGAGACCACTCGCTCAATCCGATCACGTCGTCGACGACGAGCACCTGCCCGTCACAGTCGGGGCCGGCACCGATGCCGATCGTCGGAATCTCGAGGGTGTCGGTCACCTCCGCCGCGAGGTTCGACGGAACGTGTTCTAAGACGAGCGAGAACGCGCCGGCCTCCTCGTGGGCCAACGCGAGTTCGCGGATACGCTCGGCCGCGTCGGGATCGGTCCCCTGTCTCGGATAGCCGCCGTACTGGTTGACGTGTTGGGGCGTCAGCCCGAGGTGGGCCATCACCGGAATGCCGAGCTGGGTCATCGTCTCGGTGAGCGAGACGGTGTGTGGTCCGGTCTCGAGTTTGACCGCTTGGGCACCCTCCTCTTTGAGCATCCGGCCCGCGTTCTCGACGCTCTCCCCTTCGTCGACGCCGTAGGAGAGAAACGGCATGTCGGCGACGACCAGCGCCTCCTCGGTCGCACGCGAGACCGCTCCGACGTGTCGTGCGAGGTCGTCGACGGTTACGGGAAGCGTCGTCTCGTAGCCGAGACTCGCGTTACCGACGCTATCTCCCACGAGGACGACGTCGACGCCTGCCTCGTCGACGATCCCGGCCGTCGGCGCGTCGTAGGCCGTCAACATGGTGATCGGCTGCTCTCCATCGTTTTTCCTGACGTCCCGAACGGTAGTCATAGACACACGTTCGGCCGCGAGCGTTAAACGTCGTCGCTCTCGGCTCGCGCTCGTCGGCTTGAGCAGCCGGAACGAGCGCGGACCCGCGACGCTTAATAGGGACGGCTCTGGAGAGACAGTCGTGCCGGAACCAGTCGAAAGCAGCTCCCCCGACGGTGTCGATTACGGCTGGGTGATGCAGGTCACCTTCGTGGCGACGATCGTCGTCGGGGCACCTATCGTCGCCGTGCTCTCGACGACGGCCGACCTCCCGACGTGGGGCGCTCGAGCGGAGTTCGCCATCCGCATCGGCGCGCCCATCTGGTTTCTCACGGCCATCGTCGTCTTCGCCTACGCCAAGCGGACGAGCGAGTGACCGGGACAGCAGTACGGACGACGTCGGTAGCGGTTCGAACGATAGTAGCCACTGAACGTCAATGTACACCTGATCGCAAGGCGGCTCCGCGATCAGTGTGTAATTCGTTTCAGTGGGGACTATATCTACGCGACTCCGATTCGTCGGATCGAACCTGGGCTGACACTACACGTACTCGAACGCCGTCCCGGCTCGCTCGGCGGTCAGTTCGTCTCGAGGGGAGTCGCCGACGAACAGCGCCCGCTCGGGCGAGGTCCCGAGGTCGTCGACGGCTGCGAGCAGTGGCTCGGGTTCCGGCTTCTGCGTTTCGACGGTGTCGCGACCGACGACCGTCTCGACTTCGTCGTGGAGGTTCTGTTCTTCGAGGGCGATTTGGCAGGCCTCCTCGCAGTTCAACGAACAGACGCCGACCGGCACCGTCCGCTCGAGCAGTTCGTCGGCGTGGCGGAGTCGCGGCGACGTCGGCGCGCCCTCGCGTTCGTGACTCGCGATGACGGATTCGACCTCCGCCGCCAGACCGACCTCGTCGGCACCGAGGAGCAGCTCCCAGAGGTCGTTCCCCCCCGGCTCGACGTCCGCGGCGTCGTACACCGCGAGGACGTCGGTCGCGACGGCGTTCCAGTCGACGTTTAGATCGACGATCGTCCCGTCCAGATCGTAGACGACAGCGTCGTACTCGGTCACGGGTACTCGTTAGTGGTCGGAGAAAATATAGTATCGGCTTCACTCGAGTCGAGCCAGTTGGTTCAACGCGTACACCGTCCGCAGGACGTCGACGCTCTTTCCCTGGTCGAAGACGAGTTCGTCCGTCTCGAGGACGTGTTCCAGGGTGTCCTGGGAGGCGTGTTCCGGCGCGGCCGCGATGCCGGCGTCGCGGTCGTCGATCCACCGCATCACCCGCAGGTCGCTTTTCGAGTCGCCCATCACGAGTGCGAACGGGTCCTCGACCCCCAGCACGTCGAGTGCGCGCTCGACGCCGACGACCTTGTTCAACTCGAGGCTCCCGATCTCGGCCGCGTCGGCCTCGTAGTAGGCGACGTCGATCCGCTCTAAGACGTCGGCGAGCGCGTCGGGAACGGCGTCGGGACCGAGATCGGGGTACGCACCTTCCCCCTCGAGGACGCCCCTGATCTCGGGGTCCTGTGCGGCGTAGAACGCTCGCGTCCAGTCCTCGATCGTCTCACCGTCGACGACGCCCTCGCCGTTTCCGTCGGCGCTGGACTCGCGGACCGAACCGACGGCGTCGGCGAGCAGGTCGATCAGGTAGACCAGCGCCTCGTCGATGACCTCCCGCGCGTTCGCGGAGCCGGTCTCGTAGTTCGGCTTCATCGTGACGTTGAACTCGTTGCCCTGGAGGTGACAGCCCCGGCGAAGCCGTTCGGGGGCTTCGGGGAGGGTACGCGACCGAACGTCGTCGAAGACGTCCCTGATCTCCGCGTCGAGGTCCTCGTAGAGCAACTGCTTCGTGTCGGCACCGTGTCCGGGGGTAAAGACCCCGGTTCCCGCCTCGTAGACGATCGAGAGGGTTCCCGAGTGAACGATCTCGCTTCCCAGCCCCTGGATGGCGAACCCCTTGACGTTCTCTAAGGTCTGGCCGGTGCAGATGACGATCGGAACGCCGGCATCGTGAAACTCGGTCAGGACGTGAAGCGTTTCGCGGGGAATCTCGTTGTCCGTCCCGCCGGCGGATCGAAGCGTCTCGTCGACGTCGAGGACGAGCACGTTCACGGCCCGCCCGTACTTCGTCTGGAGGTCGAGTGCGGTAAACGCCTGGTCGCGGTTCGCCCGCGCGGCGACCTCCGCGAACGTCTCGCCGGTCGCGAACGCGGATCGAATCTCGTCCTTTCGTACCTCGAGTTCCTCGGTGGCGTCCTGCCAGTGCTCGAGTGCCGCCCGCGAGTCGACCGCCGGAAAGATGTCGACGAACTCCTGGTACTCCCGCAACGTTTCCGTGTCGTACTCGTCGTAGAGACGGTAGACGAGATCGTATCGTTCCATCGTACTCCTACGTCGAACGTAACCGATAGAAGGTTTTCGCCTGGCCCTCGGTCCGTCTCGGGTCGGTTCGCATCCGGAAACCTCCTCCGATGGCAAGGGGCGAACGACGACACGCCTATAAAATCGGCGTCCGAACCCTCCCGTTATGAAGAACGTCGACGATCTGATCGAGAGTGCAGCGGAGCTTGCAGCGCGAGGACTATCGAAAGGGGAGATCGCGGACGAACTCAACGTGTCACGGGAGACCGCGAGCTGGCTCGTCGAGCGAAGCGACGCCGCCCCGACCGATCAGCCATCCCAGACCCAGACCGATCGACCTGCGGGAGGTCCACAGGACATCCACGTCGACTGGTCGGCGATCGGACGTGACAGCGGACGAATGGGCCACGTCGCGGCCGCGATGGCCGACTTACTGGCCAAACACGGCAAGAACGTGGATCTGACGATCGGTATCGAGAAGGCTGGCGGGCCGATCGCGACGCTCGTCGCACGCGAACTCGAGACGGATCTGGGAACGTACACCCCCGCGAAACACCAGTGGGAGGAAGGCGACATCGAAGACCTCGGCGGGACGTTCTCCCGAAACTTCGCGACGATTCGCGACCGCGAGTGTTACGTCGTCGACGACACGATCACGAGCGGGACGACCATGCGCGAGACGATCGAGGCGATCCGCGCTGAAGGGGGCGAACCGCTCGCGTGTGTCGTACTAGCTGACAAACAGGGGATTGAAGCGGTCGACGGCGTTCCCGTCTACTCGCTCCTCCAGGTCATCAGCGTCGGCAAAGAGGAGTGAGACGGTCTGCTGCCCGTCCGAGCCACGGGCGTTAGCACTGTTGCGCTCGTAAGCAACCGTTGGCTGACGAACGGACGAGCGTCGGTGGCGGACGGATTTCTCGAAGCGTGTTTCTCACTCGACACTCCGATTTCGATCCCGACGAACCGTTTCCTATCGCGGCGAATCGTGCGCATGTAACAGTCGTTTGAAACTCGAGCGAGTGCTGTATGTCCCACATTCTCTTGTCCTCCCGCCAGGTCGAACTCGATGGCTATGACGTACACAGACCGCCTGACTCGCCGTCGAGCGATCGCGTTGACTGCAGCAGCCGGTGTGACCGCACTTGCAGGCTGTGGTGACGAAGGTCCCGGTGAAGCCGACGACACGTCACCGGAAAACGACGACCCGGCAGACGATCCGGAGGACGATCCCGCAGACGAAGAGAACGGTGACGACGCGATGGACGAAGAGAACGGTGACGACGCGGGCGAAGAGTAGGGTCGAAGGCATAGCAAGCACGGGACCGCTCATCGAAAGCCTCCGTGAAGCCGAAGATCGCTTCCGGGATCCGTTCGTCGTGAGCCGCGTCGATCCACCGCTAACTCGTCTTTTGCACCGAGTGCGAGACGGATCTCTCCCGAGTTTCGTCTCGAGCGCTCAAAAAACGTGTGAAGACGCGACTAGCCGTGGATGCCCATCGCTTCGATCTGTTCTTGATACCGGTTCCGGATCGTCACTTCCGTCACCTGTGCGACGTCAGCGACCTCACGCTGGGTCTTCTTCTCATTACAGAGAAGCGACGCGGCGTAGATCGCCGCGGCGGCGTATCCGGTCGGTGACTTACCCGAGAGTAGGCCTTCCTCGGCCGTCTTCTCGATGATCTCGTTGGCCTTGGTCTGGACTTCCTCGGACAGTTCGAGTTCAGAACAGAAGCGCGGGACGTACTTTTTCGGGTCGACGGGTCGCATCTCGAGGCCGAGTTCCTGCGAGATGTATCGATACGTCCGACCGATTTCCTTTCGTTCGACGCGTGAGACTTCCGAAATCTCCTCGAGGCTTCGCGGAATGCCTTCCTTTCGACAGGCCGCATAGAGGGCCGACGTCGCGACGCCCTCGATCGAGCGGCCACGGATGAGGTCCTCTTTGAGCGCGCGTCGGTAGATTACCGACGCGACCTCGCGAACCGAACGCGGGACGCCGAGTGCCGAGGCCATCCGATCGATCTCGGAGAGCGCGAACTGCAGGTTTCGTTCGCCGGCGTCTTTGGTTCGAATGCGCTCTTGCCACTTGCGCAGTCGATGCATCTGACTGCGCTTTTTCGAGGAAATAGAGCGACCGTAGGCGTCTTTGTCCTTCCAGTCGATCGTCGTCGTGAGCCCCTTGTCGTGCATCGTCTGTGTCGTTGGGGCGCCGACGCGGGACTTCTCTTGGCGTTCCTGGTGGTTGAACGCCCGCCACTCAGGGCCGGGGTCGATCTTCTCCTCTTCCACGACGAGCCCACAGTCTTCACAGATGAGCTCACCCCGGTCGGAGTCCTTAACGAGATTCTCCGAGTCACACTCGGGGCAGGCACGTACCCCTTCTTGATCCTCGGTCTCGTCCATCTCACGCGTTCGCTCCCGCTGGCGGGTGGACCGTGTCATCGCACTTTTATAGTAGTATCACCACAATATATAAACCCTTGGACTCCGTTTTCACCTGTCGACGGATATCCGCCAATAATCGGCGATAGAGCGCCTCAACGGTCGAGTTTGCGATTTGAAACCGGAAAGACTTTATCCGGAACTCGGCGATGGACGGGACGAATGCCGGTTATCGAATGCGACGTCGACGCCGCCCGCGACCGCCTCGAGCAAGCGGGTGTGACCGTCGAACCCGGAAACACCGACCACGAGCGCTGGCGGGCGAGCCGCGGGGACGCGACCGCGGTCGCCTACGACGACAAAGTCGTCGTCCAGGGTGGGGCTCCGCGGGATCTCGAAGCGATCCTCCGGGAGGGGGGTGGCCGCGCACATGTCTACTTCGACGGCGGCGCGCGCGGCAACCCCGGCCCCGCGGGGATCGGCTGGGTGGTCGTCACGAGCGAGGGGATCGTCGCTGAGGGAAGCGAGACGATCGGACGCGCGACGAACAACCAGGCCGAGTACGAGGCGTTGATCGCCGCCCTCGAGGCCGCCCGCGACTACGGCTACGACGAGATCCACGTCCGCGGAGACTCCGAACTGATCGTCAAGCAGGTCCGCGGCGAGTACGACACCAACAACCCGGAGCTTCGCGAGCGCCGCGTCACCGTCCACGAACTCCTGCGGTCGTTCGACGAGTGGACGCTCGAGCACGTCCCACGCGAGGTCAACGACCGCGCGGACGCCCTGGCGAACGAAGCGATGGACCAGCAGTGATCCCATCAACACGTCCCTCTCCGCCACCGGCTTTCGTCTCGTGATTCGGTCGCCGACGACCGACGACGAAATCGAGCACGGAAAGACCCTCGAGGACGAACCATCGTCCATGAGCAATTTCGATGGATTAGACGGGCCCGGCATCGATCACGAGGGTGGGACCGACTACGAGGGCGGCAACGCGGACACGGGCGGAGCCGACGGTGACGAGGAGGTCCCTGCGGACGTCGTCAGCAAGGTCGAACGGCTCACCCGCATCGCGCGCTCGACGCCCGACGAAAACGAGACGACAGCACGGAAGCGTCGTCGTGACGACCTCCTCGAGCCGTACGGATTCACCGCCAGGATCCGCGAGGACGACGGCGACGCGGTGCTCGTGCTCTATCCCGAGGAGTGGCGCGATGGTGACGTCGTGAGAACCGACCGGATCGAAGACGTCTCACGAGCGATCGAGGTGTCACTCGAGGGGGCGGGCGATCCGGACGACTGGAGTGCCGTCGACGAACACAACCGCGAACTCGTCGCGCAGGTCGCCAAGCGCCACGGCGACGTCCACGGGGCGAACGCGAGCGCGCTCGCGGATTTCGTCGGGAACCACTACGCGAAACGGATCGAGTCGCTGACTGGCCCGGAGCTCTCGGAGTTCTGTACGGAGTATTTCGTCCGCAACGCGTGGCCGTCGCCAGCCCAGCGTGACGTCGTCGAAGAATCGATCGAGTTGGTCTACGAGACGGCCGACGAACCGGTGCCCGAGTTCCGGATTCGGTAGACCGCTCGTTCGGAGTTCAGTAGCTCTCGTCGACGATATCGCGGATCTCGTCGGCACGGTCGTCGCCGGTGACGACCTTCGAGAGCGTCCAGCGGACGCCGTCCAAGACAGCGTCGTAGCCGTCGTCGGTCAGCGAGTACTGGTTCGTTCGCTTGTCGAGTTCGCTCTTTTCGACCAGCCCGAGTTCGACGAGTTCGTCGAGGTTCGGGTAGAGTCGACCGTGATTGACTTCGGTCCCGTAGTACTCTTCGAGTTCGCGCTTGATCGCCAGCCCGTACATCGGCTCCTTCGCGAGGATGGTGAGGATGTTGGTCTGGAACGCGGTGAGTTCCCGTGCAATGCTCTGTTCGCCGGTGATTGATTGTGCCTCTGACATACTTCTGTAAATGTCACCAGACTATTTAAGACTTGCCAACTATTTGGTCTTACGGACGGTCAGACGCCGTCTTTCCGCAGATGGCGGTCGAACGGTTCCCGACCGGTCGCGTCTGTCGGCTGTCTGGTAGCCGTCACTTGTGCTTCAAACGTGATTACGAAAGTACTTTTTGATCCACCGCCGACTCTCAGCGTACATGGTCAATCTCTGGGAAGACCTCGAGACTGGACCGAACCCGCCAGAAGAGATCTACGCCGTCGTCGAGTGTCTCAAAGGCGAGCGAAACAAGTACGAGTACGACAAGGACGTCCCCGGCGTCGTCCTCGACCGCGTCCTCCACAGCAACGTCCACTACCCCTCCGACTACGGCTTTATTCCCCAGTCGTACTACGACGACGAGGACCCCTTCGACGTGCTCGTCCTCGTCGAAGACCAGACGTTCCCCGGCTGTGTCATCGAGGCCCGCCCCGTCGCCCTGATGAAGATGGACGACGACGGCGAGCAAGACGACAAGGTCATCGCCGTCCCCAGCGAGGATCCACGATTCGACCACATCGAGGATCTCGAAGACATTCCACAGCAACAGCGTGACGAGATCGACGAGTTCTTCGCGACCTACAAGAATCTCGAGGCGGGCAAGGAAGTCGAGACGTTGGGCTGGGAGGACAAACAGGCCGCCTACGACGCCATCGAACACGCCCAGGACCTCTACGAGGAACAGTTCGGGTAACGCCGTCGGAAGCTGGACGGCCGCTCCTGACCGACTCTCTCCCGGCCGAGACGTCTCCGGTCGATTCGTCTTCGACTGACTCTCACTCGGCCCATCGACTTCGACCGATTCACTCGAGTTATCCACGCTCGAGAACTCATGCGTTATGAGCATGGGTAATTTTATCCGGCTGGTCGGCGTACGTCCGTCCGTTATGGCAGTAACCGATCCGTCCGTCAACGACGCCGAAATCGGCGAGCGAACGGACTCGAGTCCCGGTCTGGCCCACCCGACGGTCGTCCCGACGAACTTCGATCCGGACGCCCCCGGTGGACGAGCGGAGTGACAATCCTCGACGCCGGTTAGTTTCGGCTTCGCCCGCCACACCTGCCACAGACGAGACCTCCCTACTGGCGGTTCGTCCACGGATCTCGACGCCTTCTCAGAACAGTGTCTCGAAACGAACCTTCTTGTATACGGTCGGACTACGACCGGCCATGGGCCTGTTCGATCGATTGCGGGGCGACGAATCCCCGCGGGTCGCGTTTATCGGAGTCGATGGTGTGCCGTACAGTTTGCTCTCGGAGAACGAGGAACTGTTCCCGAACTTCGCCGCGATCGCCGACGAGGGATCGGCGGGCGAGATCTCGAGTATCGTTCCGCCGGAATCGAGCGCCTGCTGGCCATCGTTGACGACCGGAAAGAACCCGGGTGAAACCGGCGTCTACGGCTTCCAAGACCGGGAGGTCGGTACCTACGACACCTACGTTCCGATGGGCGGCGACGTCCAGGCGGATCGTGTCTGGGATCACGTCCAAGAGGACGGCCGACAGGCGACCGTAATGAACGTTCCCGTCACCTTCCCACCCCAGCGCAGCGTCCAGCGGATGGTTTCGGGCTTTCTCTCTTCGGGTCTCGAGAAGGCAGCCTACCCCGACGACGTCCGCGACTACCTCGAGTCGATCGACTACCGGATCGACGTCAACCCAAAACTCGGCCACGAGGCTGACAAGACGGAGTTCATCGAGGACGCCCAGGAAACGCTCGACGCGCGCTTCGAGGCGTTCGAACACTACGTCGAGGAGGACGACTGGGATCTCTTTTTCGGCGTCTTCATGACCACGGACCGGGTCAATCACTTCCTGTTCGAAGACTACGAACGCGACGGCGAGTACCGCGAGGAGTTCCTCGAGTTCTACCGGACGGTCGACGATTACGTCGGCCGACTGCGCGAGACGTTGCCGGAAAACACCACGCTTGTCGTCGCCTCGGATCACGGCTTTACCAGCCTCGACTACGAAGTGCACTGCAACGAGTGGCTCCGCGAGGAGGGGTGGATCTCCTTTCGAACCGACGATCCCGAAGAACTGGACGATATCACCGACGAGACGAGGGTATACTCGTTTATTCCCGGCCGCTTTTATATCAACCTCGAGGGTCGAGATCCTCGCGGATCCGTCCCCCAGGAGGAGTACGACGCCGTCCGCGACGAACTCAAATCCGATCTCGAGTCCCTCGAGGGCCCGAACGGCCGGAAGGTCGTCGATCGCGTCGTCGAAAAGGAGGCCGCGTTCCGCGGCGACCACGACGACATCGCGCCGGATCTGGTGGCGATTCCCAACCACGGCTTCGACCTCAAATCCGGTTTCAAGGCCGACTCCGACGTCTTCGATACCGGACCGCGAAACGGGATGCACAGCTTCGACGACACTGCACTGTACATCGACCACCCCGGCGCGACCATCGACGACGCCGACCTCTTCGACATCACGCCAACGATCCTCGACTTGATGGACATCGAGTACCGACGGGGAGCGTTCGACGGCGCGAGTCTTGTCTGATACGGACTGTTATCCGTTCCGGTGGGATCACCGGCTCGATTGCGGACCCGGCGAAACGACGGACTGCGGAGCGCTCGAGTCGTCGATAGTGAACCCCTTTCCTGCCCACGCGTTCGTACTCGCTTCCGTCCCACAAATTCGTATCCGTTATCCGCGTGAGAGCATACCCCCGCGTATGGAAGAAGTCATTCATGCTCGAGGCCACGAGAACGTCAGCGCCGAGCACGCGAGCACGTTCGAGGTGACGACGGACGACTTTCTCACTCCTGCGGGAGATTGCATCCTCGCGATCGAGGCCGATCGCGCACCCGCGGATTTCGATCCGGCGTTCGTCGACGCCTGCCGCGACGCCGACGCGACGATCACCGTCACGATCGAGGCGGGTGGCCACCGGGAGTCGATCGAGGGTCGTGGCGATCCGGACCTCGAACTCACGAACGATCGCAGCGCCGTCGGCCGCACGAGCGAGTACGTCGACGACCGGACGATCCTCACCGACGCCGAATTCGCCGCCGAGGGGGTCGACCGTCGCCTCGTCGAAGCGCTCGCGGACGGTGCGGCGGCGACCGTAACGGTCACCGTCGCCTAATCTTTTCTGTGTCCGCGAATACGCGCCGCTGCCGTCGATTCGGCCAACGATCGACGCGGGACGAAGTTAAGGGGATCGCCCCCCTCTGTATCGGCGTGTGTACGCTCACGCTCGCCTGGCGGGTGTTCGAGGACGCGCCGGTCGTCGTCGCCGCGAACCGGGACGAATCGCTCGAGCGCGACTCGGATCCCCCCAGCGTCTACCGCGAGGAGCCGGTGACGATCGCACCGCGTGACCGAGAGGCCGGCGGCACCTGGATCGGCTACAACGAGTTCGGCGTCTTCGCGGGCATCACGAACGCGTGGAACGATACCGCCCTCGCAGGGGACCGCTCGCGCGGCCTGCTCGTCGCAGACGTCCTCGAGGCCGAGTCGGCGACAGAGGCGGAAACGGTTCTCGAGGAGGCAACGACGACCGACGAGTACGACGGCTTCTATCTCGTGATCGCCGACGCCGACGACGCGACGTGCTATCGCTGGGACGGTGACCTCTCGGCGACGCGATTCGAACCCGGCGTCCACGTCGTCGTCAACGTCGCAGTCGACGACGACGTCGAAATTCCCGACACTCGGTCCGACGCGGCCAGAACACAGGCCGAGAACGCACAGGGAGTCCGACGGGCGCTCTCGTCGCGGGTCGACGCCGACTCGACCCCCTCCGAAACCCCGGCGGAGTGGCTCGAGCGCGCGGCCGCCGTACTCTCGGACCACGAGTACGGCGTCTGCATCCACGGAGACGGGTTCGGGACACGGTCGTCGTCGCTGATCGCACTCGGCAAGGGAGCGAGCTACCGATTCGCGCCGGGTCCACCCTGCCGGACGGCTTACGAGGAAATCTCGAGTGCGATGGCGGATATCGAAGGGCACATTTAAGCGGCTCCCTATTCCTCCTAGACGCATGGATGCACTCCCGCCAGCGGCGAGCACGACGAGGTGGTCACCGTGAGCGTTTCCGCGATCGAAGCCGAACTCTCCGAAGACGAGCGGGCTGGTCTCGAACTCGTTCGCGAGACCGGCGGTATCCACCAGAGTGACTTCTGGAAGGAACTGGACGTCTCCTCGAGAAAGGGAAGTCGTATCGTCGAGTCGCTCGTCGAGAAGGAACTCGTCGACCGCGAGGAGACAGTCTACGCCGGGCACAACACCTACTACATTACACCGACCGCTCGAGACCTCGAGTTTACGCTGTTGATGGCCGGCGATATGCTCTCGCCGTTTATCGGCGAAGAGGAGGTCGATCCGAACAGCGACGCGTTCTCGCAGTGGATCATGAACCTCGCCTACGAAGAGTAGGCCAGTCGCGATCTCGGTTTCTCGGCGCGCCGGAGACGAACTCGTACGGATTGCTGGACCGTGTTACCGCTGAACCCGCAGGCGGGTCGCGGGTTCAGCGGTCCCGACTGACAGGAAACCGTATCACTCGTACTGGCCGAACCGTTCGATCAACACGAACGGGTCCCGCTCGCGATTGTAGTAGGCAACATCGCCGTCGATCGCTTCGATAATTCGTCTGTGGACCTCACGAGCGGCTCGTCCCTCGTCCGGTTTCAGGTGGTGGCGGCCGCGCATATCGGTCCAGAATCCGCCATCGAGCCACAGCAACGTCTCGTGGCCGGACCGGTAGACGACGTTTCCCTCCTCGGTCAGACCGTCGACTGCCAGCTGTCGTCCGGAGAGCTGTGCACGAGCCAGGACAGCAACGAGTTGGCGTCGCGAGACTGGCGCGTGAAGCGCAACCTCGTCGATCGTCCGGCCGAAATACGTCTCGGCGAGGTCACACGCCCTCGAGAACTCGTCGAACGCGACTTCCTGGTCTCGTGCGATTTTCATGGTACGGATGAACGCAGTGTCTCGGTAATGAATCGAACAATACAAAAATCTATCTCCGCCCGGACCGGTTTTGGCCGACGTCGACGGCTCGGATCTCACGCGAAGCCCGGACTTAGGCGAGTGCGCTCGCCGCCTCGATCAGTTGCTTCTCGCCGAATGCAGGGCCGACGAGTTGGAGACCGACGGGGAGGCCGTCGGTCTCGCCCGCCGGAACTGAAATTGCGGGCAGATCGGCGAGGTTGACCGGCACCGTGTTGGCGTCCGCGAGATACATCTGGAGCGGGTCCTCGAGACCCTCCCCCAGTTCGAACGGCGGAACGGGCATCGTCGGCGACGCGAGCACGTCGGCCTCCTCGAGCGCCTCGTCGAAGTCCTGTTTGACCCACGCGCGAGCGTCCTGGGCTTTCTTGTAGTACTTGTCGTGGTAGCCGGCAGAGAGCGCATAGGTGCCGAGCAGGATTCGTCGTTTGACTTCGTCGCCGAACCCCTCCTCGCGTGCCTTCGAGAACGCCTCGTTCCAGTTACCGTCGTAGCCACCGGAGTTGCCGTACCGGACGCCGTCGAATCGCGCGAGATTCGACGACGCTTCGGACATCGCGATCACGTAGTAGGCTTCCACGGCGTGTTCGACCGACGGCAGCGAGACTTCGTGGTACGTCGCGCCGCGGTCTTCGAGGTCGCCGATCGTATCCCAGAACGTCTCAACGACGCCCTCGTCGGCCCCCTCGAGGAGCTCCGTCGGTACGCCGATCGAGAGACCGTCGACGTCGCCAGTGGCCGCATCGGCGTAACTCGAGTGCTCGGCCGCTCGAGTACCCGAGTCGTGTGGCGGTTCCTGTGTCGTCGCGTCCCGTTCGTCCTCGCCCGCGATGACGTCGAGGAGAGCAGCGGCGTCCTCGACGCTGTCGGCGAACGGACCGATCTGTTCTAAGCTGTTGCCGTAGGCGACGAGTCCGTACCGCGAGACCAGTCCGTAGGTGGGTTTGATGCCGACGACGCCACAGAACGCGGCCGGACAGCGGATCGAGCCGCCGGTGTCCGACCCGAGCGCGAGATCCGCCTCACCAGCGGCGACAGCCGCCGCGGAACCGCCCGACGAGCCTCCAGGGACGTATCCGGGTGCGGCCGGGTTCTCCGTTGGTCCGAACGCGGACGTCTCCGTCGTCGTTCCCATCCCGAACTCGTCCATGTTGGCCTTACCGACGATGGTCGCACCGGCCTCCTTCAGCCGGCTGACGACCGTCGCATCGTACGGCGGCACGTACTCGGAGAGCATCTCGGAGCCACAGGTCGTTCGGACGCCCTCGGTGGAGATGTTGTCCTTGACGGCGACGGTTTGGCCGGCGAGTGGGCCGTCGTCGTCGCCTTCGATCGTCTCCTCGGTGATGAATAGGTTCTCGGTCATGATCAGGAGACGTTCGGTCCTTTGAAGTAGCCGTCTTCGGTGTCGGCTGCGTTCCGAAGCGCCTCCTCGCTCTCGAGGGAGTCGCGTTCCACGTCGGGCCGCATCACGTTCGCGAGGTCGGCTTCACGGTCGACTTCGGGCACCTCGTCGAGCGTCTCGAAATACTCGAGAATGTCCGCGAATTGGCGCGTAAACTGGTCGACCTCGTCGTCCGCGAGGCCGACGCGAGCCAGTTGCGCCACGTGGCGAACCTCCTCGGGGTCGGCGGTCTCCGGGCTCTCACTCATGCCCGAGAGCAGTCGCCTTCGCAGAGTAAGAGTTTCGATACCGGTGCGTGCCACGCTCGTGTGATACGGATTCCTGTCGCGACGGGTTACCAACCGACAGTAAACCGTCTGAATGTGCGATACACCGCCATCTTCCTCAGTATGGCCACAGTTTTAAGTGCTCGAGAAACGTTATAAATTATCACGGCAACCCGTTTTCATCGATATTTCACGGTTCCAATACAATGACCGACTCCAGCATTCGAACTCGTAGTGACGAGCGGGGCCAAACCACAGCAGAACAAGAATCATCCGAGCGAACTGACGAACTCGAGGCCTGTCCGGAGTGCGACGGTCGATTGGTCAGCGACGCCGAACACGCCGAGACCGTCTGTGAGGACTGTGGACTCGTCGTCGAGGAAGACGAAATCGACCGCGGGCCCGAGTGGCGTGCGTTCGACGCCGCCGAGAAAGACGAAAAGAGCCGCGTCGGCGCGCCGACGACCAACATGATGCACGACCAGGGGCTCAGCACGAACATCGGCTGGCAGGACAAAGACGCCTACGGCAAGGCGCTCTCGAGTCGCCAGCGACAGAAGATGCAACGGCTTCGCACCTGGAACGAGCGCTTCCGAACGCGAGACAGCAAGGAGCGCAACTTAAAACAGGCGCTGGGCGAGATCGATCGCATGGCCAGCGCACTCGGCCTCCCCGAGAACGTCCGCGAAACTGCAAGCGTCATCTATCGGCGCGCACTCGAGGAGGACCTCCTTCCGGGACGGTCGATCGAGGGCGTCGCGACCTCGGCGCTGTACGCCGCTGCCCGCCAGGCGGGCACCCCACGCAGCCTCGATGAGATCTCGGCCGTTTCCCGCGTCGAGAAAGACGAGATCGCCAGAACGTACCGGTACGTGGTCCGGGAACTCGGGCTAGAGGTCCAGCCCGCCGACCCCGAGAGTTACGTCCCGCGCTTTGCGAGCGATCTCGAGCTCTCGGACGAAACCGAACGTCGCGCCCGTCAGTTGCTCAAAACGGCCAAAGAGTCGGGGATTCACAGCGGCAAGTCGCCGGTTGGCCTCGCGGCCGCCGCCGTCTACGCCGCCGCGTTGCTCACCAACGAGAAGGTCACCCAGAACGAGGTCAGCGAGGTCGCCAGCATCTCCGAGGTGACGATCCGCAACCGGTATCACGAACTGCTCGAGGCCGAAGGCGGCGTACCGGCGTGACCGAACGAGGACACCCTCACTCCGTCTCGAATACAGCCGGAATCGGATCATCCACGCAATGCGATGTTGACGCTAGTTAGTACGGGCTTTCTCGAGGAGAAACCGGTCTAAGCGGGGCATACTCAAGGGGGTAGTCGGTGCCTTCGATCGATATGCACGCCGATACGACCGTGGCGACGGACCGCGACGAACCGAGCGTCGACAGGACGTGTGACAACTGCGAGTCCGACGCGGAGATCGCGTACACGCTTCGGACGTACGTCGACGGAAATCCCGACGAACCGATCGACCTCCACTTCTGTTCGAACGATTGTCTTCGCGTCTGGACGTGAGCGGGCTCGGGAGACGTCACACCCGGCTCGGTTCCACGTCGAACCGTATCGGCAACGTCGTCCGTCGAGGGTACCCAGTTTTGATGGGGTATCAGGACGAATCGCCGACGAACGAATGACGTCGATTCCGGCAGAGGACGACACCGCTATCGCGGCGAGCCAGCCCGCCGACCTCGAGTCGACGCACCACCGGGTGAACGGGGTTCGGCTCCACGCCGTCACCGCCGGGAAAGATACCGATCCGCTCGTCGTGTTGCTCCACGGCTTTCCGGAGTTCTGGTACGCCTGGCACCGACAGATCGAGCCGCTGGTCGAGGCCGGCTATCGTGTCCTCGTTCCCGACGGACGCGGTTACAACCGGAGTGAGAAGCCGGAGTCGATCCGAGAGTACCGACGAGAAACACTCGCTCGAGACGTTCTCGAACTGATCCGAGCGGACGGACGCGACGCCGCCCACGTCGTCGGTCACGACTGGGGCGGAATCGTCGGCTGGGATCTCGCGATCCGCCACCCTCGGGCGGTCGAGACGTTCACCGCGATCAACGCGCCCCACCCCGTCGCGTTTCGACGACAGCTGACGTCGAACCCGGAGCAGCTCCGCCGAAGCTGGTACGCCATGGTCTTTCAGCTCCCGTGGCTTCCGGAACGGGTCTGCCGGTACGACGACTTTCGACCGCTCGAGCGAGCGCTTCGAGGCCCCACAGCTCCCGGTACGTTCACCGATGCCGACCTCGAGCGGTACCGGCAGGCGTGGCGACGCGAGGGTGCACTCTCCGGAATGCTCGCGTGGTACCGGGCGAGCGCTCGGTACCCCTCGATGCTTCCGCGGACTGGTGTGGATACGCCGACCCTCGTGGCCTGGGGACGGGACGACGCCGCACTGGTCTCCGAACTGGCGATCGACAGCTACGACTGCTGTACGGACGCCCGCCTCGAGTTTCTGCCCGACACGAGCCACTGGGTTCCCCACGAGGAACCCGACCGAACGACGGCGCTGATACGTGAACGGATCGACGGGTGAGAACGATCGGCGAAATCCGTGCGATCCGTCCGTCGGTTCGCCGGTACACCGAGTCGGTTACCTATAGTAGCCACTGACCGTCAATGCACACCTGATCGCACGACAGCTGTGCGATCAGTGTGTAAATCGTTTCAGTTGTTACTATAGTGCTTTGGCAAGCCTGCACTGCAGGGTCGAACTCGGTGGCGTCGGGTCGGTTCGACCCGGCAGTCGACGTTTGGAACGGTACTAGAGAATTCGGTCCCGGAGCTGGTCGAGCTGTTTGGCGTTGTAGACCAGCTTTACTTCGTCAGTCGTCGGCGTGGCGACGCAGGTCAACCGCAGGTTCATCTCGTCTACCTCCTCGTCGGAGAGGCTACGGTTAACCTCCATCTCGACCTCACCATCAACCAGTGTCGCTGCACAGTTGATACAGCCACCACCTCGACAGAAGAACGGCCAGTCGTAGCCTTCGGCCTCGGCCGCCTCGAGGATGTACTCCCCTTTTTCGACAGTCATCGTCCCGTGGGTCTCCGCCGTCAGGTCGGCCTCGGCCGCCTTCTCGAAGAGGTCGTCGTCCTCCAGCGACCAGTCGTTGTCCGCTATGACTTCGTAGTCGAGGAACTCGACGGTGGCGCCGGCCGACTCCGGTTTCACGGAGACGACTGGGACTGGTGAGAACCGAACTGTGCGTTCTGTGACGCTCCCGAGCAGGTATCGTCTGAGACCGGTGCGGCCGTGGGTCCCCATCACGACCACGTCGATCTCAGCCTCTGCCGTGTACCCGGCGATCGCCTCGTGTGGTCGACCGCTTCGTGTAGCCGAAACGACCTCCACACCGGCGGCTTCGCCCCGATCACGTACGTCGTCGGTCGGCGACGATTCCGCTTCGGGTCCGGAGGTGACGTAGAGCGCGTGGATCGTCCCACCGGTTTCGGTCACGAGATCGATCGCGTGCTCCGTAGCGGCCTCGCTCCCCTCACTCCCGTCGGTCGGAACGAGGACGTTGTCTATCTCGAAGTCGATGACGGTATCCTCGTGAATGGTCACGACTGGAACCGGCGACTCCTGAAGGAACTGTTCGGCTACGCTCCCGAGCAGGAATCGACTGATGCCCGTCCGGCCGTGGGTCCCCATCACGACGACGTCGACGCCGTGGTCCTCGGCGTAGTCGATGATCGCCTGGTGGATCGCCGATTTCTCGTCGTCGATAATCTCGGTTTGAGGGGAGAGTCCGGCTTCGATCGCGGCCTCCTCGATATCTCCCACGGCGCGTTCTGCTTGCTCTTCGGTGCCCGGCTCTCGAACGGAGACGACGGTCAGATCCGCGCCGAAGAGTTCGGCCATTTGAACGGCGACGGTTCCGGCTCGCTCGGCTACGTCGCTCCCATCCGTCGGGACGAGTATCTCGTTGTACATACACCGAACAACATCTTCCAAACCTTATCAAACCCGTCCGTTCTTCCACTCGAGTGAGTGCCTCTACTCGTCGGATTCGTCAGAATTGGCGGGGTAGGCGATAGTAGCCACAGATACTGGCTGTTATCAGTCGTCGACGGTGAAACTGCAGGACTGCGTGCGGTTGCACTGGTACATCGGCACGGCAGACCGTATGAAAGTCAATGCATACCCGATCGCCCGACGGATCGGTGATCGGTGTGTACACCGATTCAGTTGTTACGATACTTCTCGACGACGTCCGATCCCGTTCGAAAGGAACGATACACCGTCGGGACAGGACCCGAATTCGGGTACGACTCTGGTAGTGGCATCCCGGTCCGAGAACGATTCGATGGCGCCCGAATCGAATATCTCAACACTTCTAGTACAAACATGTCCCCAAATTCACAAGCTCATCAGACAGTATCTGTACGGAAACGCTCGTTCTATTGGTCGGGGCACAAGTAGAATTTTAATGGAGAGCACCGAATACCGTCGTTGAGAAAGATATGTCGGTAGATACGAACAACGAACTCACCCACCATCTGGTTGTGGGTGCCGGAAGTGTCGTCTTCGCCGTGTTACTGTGGGTGGCTGGATATCACGAGCAGCGGGTCGTGGGTGCAGTTCCGTGGTTTCTCCTCGGCTTGGTGATGATCGTCGGGCCAACCGTACGGCTCTGGCCCGCTATCAGACGCCGGTTCTCGGGGAATTTCCCCGTCAACTGGCGGGCAGAGTTAGGGATCTGGTTCGCTATCTGGAGTGTCGTTCACCTGCTCTTCGTGTTCCAGGCGAGAGACTGGGACGTCGTCGGCTACCTGGCCGACATGAGTCCCTGGGCGTTCGGTTCGCTCGTGGCCGTGATCATCGCGGTTGGGCTCGCGGCTACCTCGAACAACAGCGCCTACGATTACATGGGCGGAAAGGCGTGGAAGTGGCATCAGACCGTCGGAGCGTACACGATCTTCTGGCTCGTCACCGTCCACATCTACGACAGGGCCTATCTCCGACCCGGGTTCCCGTCCGACGACCCGCTGCACTGGCTGTACCTGGTCACGATCGTTCTCGTCGTCGCGCTCCAGCTCGCCGCGTTCGCCACGGTTGTCTCTCACTACCGGAAGACCGGTGAGTATCCCTCCGGACTGAACTGATCGACTCAACAACGTGTTCACAGCCATCCCAGTCGTCGACTGACGAGCGACGTCCACCGCATGCGTTCGCCCAGCAGTGCAGGCGTGAGACGCCAGTACAGTGTTCGGCACCAACGACGCAGCATTCGGTATCAACGACGGCGCGATCTAAGCGTGTTCGAGGAGGACGTGCCACGTCCCGTCGTCTCGTTTCTCGCTGTCGTGGTCGAATCTCCGGCCGTCGAGGTCGCCGTAGAGCGGAGCCGGCTCGAACCGGGCGATCAACTCGAGCCGTTCGTCGTCCGCAAGGTCGTCGAGCGCGGCGACGATGTCGTCGAACGGTGGGCCATCGATCTCTCTGACGTCGAGCGTTCGGTCGGCGGCTGGAGACGTCATGAGCGAGCGAACGGTTCCGTCGCCAGTTGGATCTTCGGCCGAATCGGTTCGTGACGGGTTCCCAGTCGGTAGGAATGACGGCGAATATATTCGTAACTGTGGGTTCTCAGCCTTAGACAGTAGGTGTTCACCTCCAATGGCCCAGGCGACACTCACGGTGACGATGCCCGAACAGGTCTGGATCCAGCAGGTGTCCGTGGCGTATCCGGACGCCACGTTTCGCGTGCTGGCCGCGGTTCCCGGCTCCGAATCCGGCTTCGCACTGGTTCGGATTACCGGACGGAACGTCACTGATATCGTCGACGACATCACCGACCATCCCCAGATCACGGAGTTGACGCTCGTCGAGTGGAGCGACAACGAGGCGACGATCCACTTCGAGACGACGGCACCGCTTCTGTTGTTCTCCTCGCGAGAATCGGGAATGCCGATCGAACTCCCCGTCGAGATCCAGGACGGCGAGGCGACGATCGACGTCACCGGCTCTCGAGAACGCCTGGCGGAACTCGCCGAGCAACTCGAGCGGTTCGGTCTCCAGTATCGAATCGAGAACGTCAGCGACCGGTTACACGAGAGTCAGGTCCTCTCTGAGCGCCAGCTCGAAGTCGTCGTCGCGGCCGTCGAACAAGGCTACTACGATACGCCACGCCGGTGTTCGCTGACCGAACTCGCAGAGCATCTCGGGATCGCCAAATCGACCTGTAGCGAGACGCTTCACCGGGCGGAGGAGTCGATCGTCAAACGGTTCGTCGAGGATCTTCCGGGCCTCGAGGACGACGAACCGCTCGACGGACAGTTGCCGACGAACTGAGGCCGTCCCTGGGCGTTGGTATTAATATATACGAACCTGTTCGGTCTAGTTCTCACGGCGTGGAAATCGAGTCCATACTTCAACCACATCTAGTCGTGAGTTCGGGGTAGTGGATCCCAAATGAACGTATTCAAGTATCTGTCGCTGAGTATCCACTCCGTGAGAGAGACCGATGCCAGGAGGTGTGCTACGTAGATGAGTGCGGACGACGAATCGTTCCACCCGCTCGGCGAGGAGTGGGAGGGAGAGCTCGAGACGATGCTCGACGATACCGAGTACGACAGCGACCTCGGTATGGAGATGGCCAAAGACGCGATGCGCGTCACCAAAGGCGAGCTGTCCGAAGCCGAGTTCCACGAGATGTATCACGACGACGTGATGGAGGAGTTCGGCGAGGACAACCGCCCGACGGAGGAAGCCTACGAGGAAATGCAGGCTGCGGAGGAAGGGACGGTTTCCCGGATGCTCTCGAAGTTCGAGGGTGACGGCGAAGACAGTCGGCGCGACGCGATGAAGAAGATGGGGGCCGGCGCGGCGGCCGTCGGACTCGGTGCGTGGGGCACCGTCGACGACGGCGAACCCGAGGCGGCAGTCGCGGATACCCAACAGCAGGTCGAAGAACCGGACGGCACCCAGTGGGGGATGACGATCGACCTCGAGCGGTGTGACGGCTGTCTCTCCTGCGTGACTGCCTGTCAGCAAGAGAACCAGACCGACCAGGGCGTCAACTGGATGTACGTCCTCGCGTTCGAGGACGACACCACCGAAGGCGGCTCGCCGGCCCCCGACGTTCGAGGCGGGATGGACGGCTACAACATGCTCGTCCGACCGTGTCAACACTGTACAGACGCACCCTGTGAGAAGGTCTGTCCGACGACGGCGCGCCACACCCGTGAAAAGGACGGTCTCGTTCTGACGGATTACGACGTCTGTATCGGCTGTCGGTACTGTCAGGTCGCCTGTCCGTACGGCGTCAACTACTTCCAGTGGGACGAACCCCAGGAAGCCACCGAAGAAGAAATCGCCGATCAGATGGGTGTCGAACCCGGCGAAGAAGGCGATCACATGATGGACGAGCGCGGTCGATGGGTCGACAGTCGCGCACCCCGTGGCGTCATGAGCAAGTGTACGATGTGTCCGACCCGACAGGACGGCCTGATGGGCGACGACCGCATCGGAACGACGGCCTGTGAGGAAGCCTGTCCACCGGACGCGATCCAGTTCGGCGACGTCAACGACGAACGCAGCGACGCGCACCAGCACGGCGAGTATCCGAGCAAAAGCCGAGCAATTATCGACATCGTCCGCAACGTCCCGTCGCCGGAGGCGATCGACGGCATTCTCAGCGAAGACGACGATCTCGAGTCGGCGATCGAGGCGTTCGAGGATGACGAAGACGACGACCTCGATCGAGAACTCGTCAGCATCATGAAGGCGATCGAGATCGTCAGCGACAGAGAAGAGCCGCCCGAGGAGACGAACGACACCATCCTCGAGCAAGAACAGACGGTCCTCGAATCCGTCGACGCGCTCGAAGAGTACGTCGATCTCGAGAGCGAGGACGTACTGGCCGAGTTACAACTCGGTGACGGGAGCGAAGACGACGCCAACCTTCGACTCCGTCAGTACGCTGGGGTCGCCGGGTCGTCGTTCAAGCTGCTCGAGGATATCGGTACGAATCCGAACGTCACGTATATCGGACAGAACCCCGGACCGAACGCCGAACAGGTCGACGGTCCGGTCGCCTACGACGACATCGGTCAGACCGACGACCGCAAAGAAGTCCTCGACGAGGGGACCGTCGGTGACGCCGGGGTGTCGCTATGAGCACGAAGACACCCACCGAAGAAGACATCCTCCGACCGACCGAGGGATTCAGCAAGAAGTACTTCGTCCTCTTTGGCGTCTGTGCGCTCGCTCTCGGAGCGTTCCTGGTCGGATGGATGATTCAGCTCAGAGACGGGATGGTCGTCACCGGCCTCTCCGACTGGGGCAGCGGTGGCGGCGTCACCTGGGGGCTGTACATCGGCGCGTTCATCTGGTGGGTCGGGATCGCCCACGGCGGGATCATCCTCTCGGCGGCCGTTCGACTGCTCGGCATGGATCGGTACATGCCGGTCGCTCGTCTCGCGGAGATGTTGACGCTGGCTGGCCTCTCGGCGGCCGGCTTCTACATTCTCGTCCACATGGGTCGACCCGACCGGATGGTCACGAGCGTCCTCGGTCACTACCACATCACGGTGAACAACTCGCCGCTGGTGTGGGACGTGACGGTCATTACGGCCTACTTCGTGCTGACGGCGACCTACCTCGGGCTGACGCTCCGATACGATATCTCTCGACTTCGTGGTCAGCTCCCGTCGTTTGCGCCACAGGTCGGTGGCGTCCAGTTTCCCGACCTTTACGGGAAAGTCTACGATATGTTGACCCTCGGTTACACCGAGAAAGAAGACGAGGTCATCGAGCGGATGGTCTGGTGGGTCGCGCTGGCGATCATCATCATGGCGCCGCTGTTGCTCCACGGCGGTGTGATTCCGTGGCTGTTCGCCGTCCTGCCGAACTATCCGAGCTGGTTCGGGGCCATTCAGGGTCCACAGTTCCTGACGATCGCGCTGACGTCGGCGATCAGCGGCGTTATCCTGGTTTCGTACGCCTTCCGTCGCGCCTACGACTGGGATCACATCATCACCGACGACATCTTCCGTGGGCTCTTGCTGTGGCTCGGCTTCTTCTGCCTGCTGTTCCTCTGGCTTCAGCTCCAACAGCTCACCGCGGGCAGCTTCGCGCCGACGGTCGACCACGCGACTGCGACCGACTCGAAGTTCTCGCACCCGATGTACGTCGTCCCGATGCTGATGGTCGTCAGCGTCCTCGCGTTCATCTTCGCGACGGTCCTTCGTCCATCGCTGTTTAGCAAAGGGCGAGCGATCGTGGCGGGCGTGCTCGTGCTGATCGCGACACTCGTCGAGAAGACGTACTTCGTTCTCTCCGGGTTCTGGTATCCGACGTTTAGCATCTACGAGGCGACGCCGGGGGACTACTTCCCGAGTGCGATCGAACTCCTCTCGCTGGCTGGAACCATCGGAATGGTGGTGTTGTTCTTCCTCGTCATCTCGAAGCTCGTTCCGGTCGTCGAACTCCACGCAGTCGAACATCTCCGTGGCGATCACGGCCACGGCGAGCACGAGCCATCGGATGAGCACGCGGGCGAACCGGAGGTGGAAGCATGATCGCCCCGGCGACGCTCATGAGCGCGCTCTCGTGGGTCCTCTATCACGGAGAAGGCGGAACTGAGGGACTCACCGGCTTCCCGAACATCGGAACCTACCTCATCTTCGGCGTCATCCTGGTTCCGGTCTACGTCATGATTATCGCGTGGTTCGTCGGCGAGCCACGTAACTCCAAGACCGGCCTGATGGGCGTCGGCTACCTGGTCGGAATTACGGCCCAGATGTGGATCGGGATGTTCATCCTGACGATGATCATCGCCGTCGTCTTCTACGGCGGACTTCCCGAACCCATCGGTTCCACCGGACCGTAACCCGACCGACCGCGTTCTCGTTTTCCGTCTCGATCAGTCGAGTCACGAGGCTCGTCTCCACTCACGCTGCCGTCTCTCGAGTCACACCGATCGCTTGACATCGACGCTGATGCGGTGGTTCCCTGTCATCCGAATCCGACCATGCGAGTGCAGGCAGTACCACGACCGTGTTCGGTGGTGGCACTAGCTGTAGACGCATGTCTCCGTCGTCCGCGCTCGCGATCGTCCTGTATCACGGCTACGAGGCCACCGAAGGGGTCACCGGCTTCCCCAACACCGGCTCTTGGCTCATCTTCGGGGTCGTTCTCGTCCCCATCTACGTCATGGTCACCGCGTGGTTCGTCGGAACGCCTCGCGATACGAAAACCGGGCTCCTCGGGGTCACGTATCTCGTCGGACTGACGACGACGATGTGGGTTTCCATGCTGGTCATGACCCTCGTTATCGGCCTGGTATTCTTCGGGCGACTGCCCGAACCCATCGGTTCGCCCGGACTGTAGCCGCGATCGAACGCAGTTCGTCCTCGAGTCGTCCAGATCGTCCGCTCTCGAACGCGACGAAACCGCCAGACGGAACGGGCTAGGGGCCCGAACCATCACACGTATCCCGCTCGACACCGTTCGTTCCGATAGGATTACCGACGCACTATGAGTATTACAGAACACGAACTCAAAATCGAACTCGAGGGGATCGAAGATCCGGACATCGGCGAGGATATCGTCTCGCTCGGACTCGTCAACGACGTCACCATCGACGACGAGACCGCACGGATCTCGCTCGCGTTCAACGCTCCGTACGCGCCCTCCGAGATGGAGATCGGCAACCGGATCCGGGAGGTCGTCGACAACGCCGGCCTCGAGGCGGACCTACGAGCACACGTCGGGACCGAACACGGGTTCGACGACGAAGTGCTCCCGCGGGTACGCAACGTGATCGCGGTCGCCTCCGGCAAAGGCGGCGTCGGTAAGACGACGGTCGCGGCCAACCTCGCCGCGGGACTCGAGAAACGCGGCGCGATGGTCGGCATTCTCGATGCGGATATTCACGGGCCGAACATTCCTCGAATCCTGCCGGTCGAGAGCGATCCTGGGGTCACCCCCAACGAAGACATCGTCCCGCCGCGATCCGACGGCGTCCGCGTCATCAGCATGGGGATCATGATGGAAGACGAAGACGATCCCGCGATCCTCCGTGGACCGATGGTCAACAAGTTCATGATGAAGTTCTTGGAGGGCGTCGAGTGGGGTCGACTCGACTACCTCATCGTCGACCTCCCGCCAGGGACCGGCGACGCGACGTTGAACCTCCTGCAGTCGATGCCCGTCACCGGATCGGTCGTCGTCACGACGCCACAGGAGATGGCACTCGACGACACCCGCAAGGGCATCCAGATGTTCAACAAACACAACACGCCGGTGCTGGGAATCGTCGAGAACATGAGCACGTTCATCGCGCCGGACACCGGCAAGGAGTACAGCCTGTTCGGCACCGACGGCGCCCAACAGATCGTCGACAAGTACGACGTGCCGCTTCTCGGTCAGATTCCGATCCACCCGGACTTCGGCGCCGATGGTAGCGAGGGCGCGATCGTCAAGAACGACGAGAGCGCGGCCCAGGAGCCCGTCGAGGACCTCGTCGCCGAAATCTCCAACCGCATCGGCGAGATCAACCGTCGAACCGTCGACGAGAACACCTCCGACACCCCCGACGACACGCTCCCGACCGAACTCGAGGACTGATACGGTCTGCTGTAACGATGTACCGGTGCAACCGCGACCCGTGCGGCGGTTGCACCGGAAATGACTTACAGTAAACCGTATGACGGGCTTTCGGTTCCGTTCGCCAGGAGTTCGGTTCGTCGTCTCTCCCCGGGGTATTCGTTCCCTCTCGTTTTTCGGGTGCTGGCAGCAGTCGACAGGTTTCACCCCCATCAGCCGACGCTCGAACCGAGCGGAGTCCCGAAACCGTCCGCTTGCGGTGTATTTTATACGGTCCGTCGTCGAACGTCTCCTATGAGCCTCGACAGATACGCCGATGCGATCGACGAACTCGAACCGGCAGACGGCGAGATCGAAACCACCGAACTGGTCGTCGAAGAGGACGTCCTCGTGAAGGCGTTCGCCCTCGGGCCGGACGCGCAACTCGAACCCCACGAGCACGGTGACAGCACGAACGTCTTCCACGTTCTCGAGGGGACGGTGACGGTGCTCCAGGACGGGGAGAGCGAGGCCATCGAGGCGCCCGGCGTCGTGCTTCACGAGCGCGGCGTCGAACACGGCGCGAGAAACGAGACCGACGAGACGGTGGTTTTTACGGCGAGTCTCTGTCCGTTGCCGTCCTGACGAGCGCCGGCGTCCCGACGACCGCCGTCCAGGACTACTCCTGGGCCTCGAGCAGCGACGCGATGTACTTCGAGACGTGGTCGTCCATCCGCCGCTTGTAGCCCGCCTGTCTGGCGAGGCGGTCGAGTTCGCGAGCGACCAGGCTGCCGTACTGGACGGCCTTCTTGTCCCGGGTCGCGACGTCCTCGGGGAGATACTGCGACGCAACCTGTCGGAAGCCACGCTTTCGCGTCTCCTCGTCGGCCAGCAAGTCGTCCGGCAGCCGGAGCGCCGCCGCGACGACGGCGTCGTGTAACAGTGGTGCAACCGGCTCGAGGCCGGCCGCCTCGATCGTCAGCACGTCCCGTGGAAGCTGATCGGGGAGGCTTCGAATCTGCTCGCGAACCGCGCCGCGTGTCGTCGCCGCGTCGACGCGGTGGTCGAGGCGAACCACCTTCTCGTAGCCGCCGAACAGTTCGTCCGCTCCCTGGCCGACCGCAAGCGCGTCGAAGCCGTCGGCGGCGACGCGCTCGGCGACGAGATAGAGTGGGAGCGCGATCTGGACGTCCATCGCGTTCGTCCGCCCCGTCGCGCGGACGATTTCGGGAACCGCGCGCTCGAGGTCGGCCGGCTCGAGTTCGACGACGGTCAACTCGCGTCCCATCGCCGTCGCGGCCGTGCGTGCGGCCTCAACGTCGTGGCTGTCCGGAAAGCCGACGACGTACAGCGGAGCGTCGAGCAACTCGGCGACGAGCGCCGAGTCGACGCCACCCGAGAACGCGACCGCAACGTCGAGGTCGGCCGATCGAACGTCGTCCGTAGCCGAACGAATCGCAGTTTCGAGTTCCTCGAGAGCGACGTCCCGATCCGACTCCGGCTTCGGATCCGGCACCGTCCACCGCGGCTCGGGGAAGTCGTCGATCTCGAGATCGGTTCCGACCGCGACGAGTCGGCCGAGTTCGTCCGCGTCGACGACCGTCCCCGCTGGCACTGGGACAGGTACCTCGAGTCGCGTCGGTTCGAACGCCCACGCAGCTCTCGAGTCGGACGACGATCCGCCCTCGACCCCGGCGGCGTCGACGAACAGCGGAACCCGGCCGAGCACGTCCCTGACGAACGTTCCGTCGATCTCGCCCGCGAATCCACGGGTTCCTGGGAACGGATCGCCCGTCTCCAACGCCCGTCGGACCGTTTCCGGATCCGCGCCGCACAGTCTCATCGGAACAACCCCACGATACCGTTTCTGAACCGGCGTTTCGCACCGCCTGCGGCCTGGCGGACGCTGATGTGCCACGGCGTCCGCTTACCCTCGACGGAGGTTCGCCCGTCGCGGACCGCCGCGAGGATCGCGTCGACCGATCGCTCGTCCGCGTCGACTCTGGTCACTGCCTGGCCGACCATCTCGCTGATGTGAGCGTCGCTTCCGGCGGTCATCGGTAGACCGCGCGAGCGAGCGAAGCGCTCGGCCTGACGGTTCGCCCGCCCTGTCAGAAGCCGGGAGTTGTACACCTCGATGGCGTCACCCTCCGCGAGTTCGTCACGGGAAATTCGGGCGATCACGCCGTGGCGTGACTCCTGGAACGGGTGGGGAATCACCGCCAGCCCGTCCTGGGCGTGAATCGCCTCCAGCGTCGACTCGAAGGACAGCCCCGGCGGCACTTCCTCCTCGAGACCGAGGCCCAAGACGTGGCCCGCCTTGCTCGAGATCTCCATCCCCGGAATACCGACGAGCCCGTACTCCGGGGCGCGCTCGGCGGCCTCGAGGCTGGCTTCGATCTCGTCGTGGTCGGTGATCGCGATCGCGTCGAGCCCGACTCCCTTTGCCTGCTCTAAGATGAGATCGACCGGATCACGACCGTCGTAGGAGAGTTCCGAGTGGACGTGGAGTTCGATCGACAGCACGCGCTTACCTTCGTGTGGCTTGATGAAAAACGACTCGAAACACTCGACACGCTTTGCGTTCCTGACGACCCGTGTTTGCAGTCTTCGAAACGGAGAGAGTGCACTCGAGTGCCGATAATTCTCGAGTCCGGTGTCATCTCGTAAGCGTCGACGTTCGGGTGCAGAGGTCGCGCGAGAAGATACACGAACGTGCACATAGAAACCCCTTTACCGGCCACGGACCACCATTGACGTGAATGAGTTTAGCCGATTCGGACCGCGAACTCGTCGTCGAGGAACTCGAGCGCGAGCCCACCCCGGCCGAGGCGGCGCTGTTCGAGAACCTCTGGAGCGAACACTGCGCGTACCGCTCCTCGAGACCGTTGCTGTCGGCGTTCGAGAGCGAGGGCGAGCAGGTCGTCGTCGGGCCGGGCGACGACGCGGCGGTCGTCGCGTTGCCGGGAGACGACGACGGAGAGACGTACATCACGATGGGGATCGAGAGCCACAACCACCCCTCGTACGTCGATCCGTTCGACGGGGCGGCGACGGGCGTCGGCGGGATCGTCCGCGACACGCTCTCGATGGGCGCGTACCCGATCGCGCTCGCCGACTCGCTGTACTTCGGCGCGTTCGACCGCGAACACTCCCGGTATCTCCTCGAGGGCGTCGTCGAGGGGATCAGCCACTACGGCAACTGTATCGGCGTGCCGACGGTCGCGGGGAGCGTCGACTTCCACTCCGACTACGAGGGGAACCCGCTCGTCAACGTCGCCTGTATCGGCCTCACGGACGAGGAACGGCTCGTCACGGCCGAAGCACAGGAGCCCGGCAACAAACTCGTCCTCGTCGGGAACGCCACCGGCCGCGACGGGCTGGGCGGTGCGAGCTTCGCCAGCGAGGACTTAGCGGAAGACGCCGAAACGGAGGACCGACCCGCGGTCCAGGTCGGTGATCCCTACGCGGAGAAGCTGTTGATCGAGGCCAACGAGGTGTTGATCGAGGAGGGGCTGATCGAGTCCGCACGTGACCTCGGCGCGGCCGGCCTCGGGGGGGCCTCGAGCGAACTGGTCGCGAAAGGCGGCCTCGGCGCACACATCGAACTCGAGCGGGTCCACCAGCGCGAACCCAACATGTCGGCACTCGAGATCCTGCTCGCGGAGTCCCAGGAGCGGATGTGCTACGAGGTCGAACCCGAACACGTCGACCGCGTCGAGGAGATCGCAGAGCGTTTCGATCTGGGCTGTTCGGTGATCGGCGAGGTCACGGACGGCAACTACGTCTGCACCTTCGACGGGAGCGAAGCCCAAAGCGCCTCGGATGACCCTGACGGAGAGCAAAGCGAGCCGCGAAAGCGCGAGACCGTCGTCGACGTTGACGCGCACTTCCTCGGCGAGGGCGCACCGATGAACGACTTAGCACACGAGGAGCCGTCGGAGCCCGAAACCGATCTCCCCGAGGTCGATCTCGAGGCGGCGTTCGACGTCGTCGTCTCGAGTCCGAACACGGCCTCGAAGCGCTGGGTCTACCGCCAGTACGATCACGAGGTCGGCGTTCGGACGAGCGTCGGTCCCGGCGACGACGCGGCGATCGTCGCGATCCGGGAAGCCGAAACCGGCCTGGCGCTCTCGGCGGGCGCTGCACCGAACTGGACCGACGCGGCGCCGTACGAGGGTGCGCGAGCGATCGCCCTCGAGAACGCGACGAACGTGGCGGCCAAGGGTGCGACCCCGCTCGCCGCGGTCGACTGTCTCAACGGCGGTAATCCCGAAAAGCCCGACGTCTACGGCGGGTTCCGGGGGATCGTCGATGGGCTTGCTGACATGTGCGAGACGCTGTCGGCACCCGTTGTCGGCGGGAACGTCTCGCTGTACAACGACTCCGCGACGGGTCCGATCCCGCCGACGCCGACGCTCGCGCTCGTCGGGACGAAAGACGGCTACGATGCGCCACCGCTCTCTGTCGAGTCCGAGGGCGAACTGTTGCTCGTCGGCGACCGCGGCCTCGAGGCCGACGGGACGAGACTCGGCGGCTCGGAGTACCTCGCGCAGTTCGGCGGGAGTGACGCGTTTCCGTCCCTGCCCGAGACCCCATCGGAAATCGTCGAGACGCTCGCGGCGGTCGCAAACGACGAGGCGACGCTCGCGGTCCACGACGTCAGCCACGGCGGGCTCGCCGTCTCGCTGGCCGAGATGGTAAGCGAGGACGCCGGGCTCGAGGTGTCGATCCCAGCCGATAGCGAGCCCGCGGCCGCTCTCTTCCACGAACAGCCGGGTCGCGCGCTGGTCCAGACCGACTCCCCAGCAGCCGTCCGTGAGGCGTTCGACGGCGTCGCACCGGTCGTCGCCCTCGGCGAGGCGACCGACCGCGGAACGCTCGAGCTGTCTGTCGGTGATCGAACGCTCGAACGATCGGCCGGCGCGATTCGCTCGCTTCGGGACACGCTCGAGGCCGAACTCGAGTAACCTCGAACCGTCCCGCCGATTGTCGACGACGCGTTCGCTTTCCCGTATGAGCCCCTCCCGCCGTCGGTTTCGCCGGAGTTATCCTTTCGTTCGGTTGGATCCAACTGACGACGGTCCGGTATCTTGATGTGTGTACGGTACGCATGCGGAACCGAAAGGGTGGAGGGGGATCGTTCGATGGCAACCGACCGACCGTCCGTACTGATCGCCGAAGACGAGCCGGATCTCGCGAATCTCTACACCTCTCGGCTCGAGGAGCGATACGACGTCAGGACGGCCTACGACGGAACCGAAGCGCTCGAGGCCATCGACGGGGATATCGACGTCGTGCTCCTCGATCGGCGGATGCCCGGCCTCTCGGGCGATCTAGTCCTCGAGACGATCCGAGAGCGGAACCTCGACTGTCGGGTCGCGATGGTGACGGCGATCGAACCCGACTTCGACATCGTCGAGATGGGGTTCGACGACTACCTCGTCAAGCCGGTCTCGAAGCCGGAGCTGATCGAGGTAATCGATCAACTGTTGCTTCGATCGACGTACGACGAACAGCTCCAGGAGTTTTTCGCGCTCGCGTCGAAGAAAGTCTTGCTGGATAGACAGAAGACGGAGGCGGAACGAAAGAGCAGCGAGGAGTACGCCCGACTCGAGGATCGACTGGCGGTGTTGCGGGTACACCTCGACGAGACGGTCGCGGACCTCCTCGAAACCGACGACAGCAAACAGCTGTGTCGGGACCTGACGCGGGAATCGATCGCCGACGAGTGACGTGGTCGAGTGACGGCACTCGACTACGCGCGCGGCTCGAGGGTCATCACGCCGTCGACGACGATTCGCGTTCCGTTTCGTTCCGCCGTCTCGATCGAGAGTCGCCAGTCGTGAGCTTCGGCGATCGCTCGAACGAGGGTCAGTCCGAGCCCGTCGATAGCCGTCTGGTACTCGGTCGTCGGATCGAGCAGTCGATCGGTCGCCGTCGGCGGCGCATCGGCAGCGTCGTCTTCGATGTAGAACCCGCGGGGGGCGTCGGGGTCGTCGATTCCGGTAAGCCCGACACGAACCGTTAGATCATCGCCGGCCGTCCGGGCGGCGATGTCGTCGAACGCCGTCTCGAGGAGATAGATGAGACGGTCGGGATCCGCCCTCAGCGTCGCCGCTCGCTCGACGAACACTGTGCTCGCTTCGAGACGTGATGCACTCGCGGCCTCCTCGATTACGCGGTCGAGTCGGATTCGGCTGCGGGTTCGGACGGACGAAGCGTTGCGAGCGAACTCCCGGACGTCGTCGATGAGCCGCTCCGCACGGTCGAGCGTCGCTTCGACCGAGTCGTCCGAAAGTGGGAACTCCCACTTTTCGTGGTCCGTCCCGGTTCCACCACCGGTCGCCTCCGCTTCGGGAACGTCTCCGGTCGCCTCCTCATCCGAGCCCCAGACCGTCCCCGCCTCCAGGTCGCCCTCGCTCGCGGACACCTCGTGTTCGTCCACCTCCGTCTCCGACTCGAGCGGGAACTCCCACTCGTCGGAACCCGATCCGGATTCGTCGCTGGTCTCGGCCACCGTTTCGACGTCGCCACTGGCTCCGGCCGTCGACTCGGGTCCGTCACCGTCCGAGTTTGTCGCCGTGGCGTTGCTGTCTACGCTGCTCGCTCCGACTCCGTCGTCCGACTCCGAGCCGAGACCGACACTGCTCGAGTCCGTTTTCAGTTCGTCGGCGACGACCTGAAGCTGGCGCTTTAGATCGTTCGAGAGGACGTTCGCGACGCCCTCGAGACGTTCAGTCTGGCGCTCGAGTTCGTCGGTCCGTTTCCGGAGAACCTGCTCGCGATCGGCCCGATCGAGCGCCGCACGCGTGTTCTCGGCGAGCGTCGACACCAGTTCGACGTCGGTTTCGTCGAACTGATCGGCCTCGAGCGAACCGGTCATGATCACGCCCCGTGTACCGATGGGCGCGATGATCTCCGACCGAATCGGCGTCTCCCGATTGTAGAGACCGTCGACGGCCTCGAGGTCGTCGAATCGCTCGACTGAGCCGGATTCGAACACCTCCCAGACGAGCCCCTCGTTGGGATGAAATCGGGGGAGACCACCGAACTCGTCGTGAGCGCCCGCGGTTCCGGCGACGGGTTCGAGATAGCCGTGTTCCTGCTCGAGGAGCCAGACGCCGCTGATCGGGAGATCGAGCAGGTCGCTCCCGGCGTGGACGGCAATAGCACAGATCTCCTCTGGGTCGTCGGACTCGAGCAGCCAGCGGGTGATCTCGTGGAGCGACGCCGCGATGCGTTCGTACTCGTGTTGGTCGGTGACGTCTCGGACGACGACCGCGACGGTTGCGGTGTCGTCTTCGATCGGGACGAACCGGAAGTCACCCATCCGATCGGTTCCGTCGGCGTCGGTAAACGGTACCTCGACCTGGCGGCGACCTGCGGTCCCGATATCGACGTCGGTGATCGCACGGCCGATCTCGATGGCGTCCTCGTCGGCGATCGAAGCGAGTTCGGGAACGATCTCGACGTGTTCGCCCACCAGATCGTCTCGCTCGACGCCGAGAAACTCCTCGATGGCGGCGTTGACCGTCACGATCCGGCGATCCCGGTCGAGCGTGACGATTCCGTCGTGGACCGCTTCGACGACGGCCGCGTGTTGGGCGATCGTCGTCTCCTGGCGCTTTCGCTCGGTGACGTCGCGCATGTACACCGAGAGGCCGTCTTCGCCGGGATACGCCTGAGCTTCGAACCACGTCTCGAGTTGGGCGTGATAGATCTCGAAGGAGACGGGAACCTGCTCGTCCATCGCGCGGTGGAAGCCGTCAGGAAACTGGGTTTCGACGGTTTGGGGGAACTCGTCCCACATGACCCGGCCGATGAGATCGTCACGCGAACGTTTGAGCAACGTCTCTGCGCGGTCGTTGACGTACGTGAATCGAAAGTCCGTATCGAGCGCGAAGAACGCGTCGGTGACCCGGTCGACGATCGGGACAGATCGAGGCGTCACTGTCGCTGGCTCACCTCCAGTGGCGCGTTCGACGTCTCGTCGCCTCCGGGAGAGGCGGCCTTCGTGTTGAACATCGACGGACAGTCAGCAACTACTTTGCGAAGCCCGTATTTCAGTGTCGTGGCCGAGGAATCGGCCGCGATCGGTACCGTCCGATTGCTGGTCTCGTACCGACCGACTTATAATAAAACCGTCGTTCCGATTTCCGCCTCGTCCGCTCGATCCAAGACGTACTCTGCGGTCGCCGCGTCGAGAACCGCGGATCCGACCGACTCGAGGACGAGGATCTCGTCGTCCGAGTGCCGACCGAACTCGCCCGCGTGGACGCCGCCGAACGGCGCCACCTCGAGATCGGGATACTCGCGTAGATCGCCGGTTTCTGCGGCCTCGTCGGGAACGTCTCCGAAGACGCGATCCGCCCGTTCGATCGTCGTCGCGTCCAGTTCCTGCATCTCGGGGGTGTACGCGCCGACGGCGACCACGAGCGTGCCCGCAGCGAGCGTGTCGCCGGGAAACACCGGGTCCGCGCTGGTCGTCGCCGTAACGACGATGGTCGCACCGTCGACGGCTTCGTGGGGGCTCGAGACGGAGTCGACGGGAGCGTCGATCTCGGCAGAGAGGTCGGCCGCACACTCGAATCGTGAGTCGCTCGGCGCGTAGATCCGAACGGAGTTGAGGGCGGAGCCGATCGCGGCGGCGATCGCTCTGGTCTGCCAGCGGGCCTGTGTGCCGGCACCGATCACCGCCAGATCGATCGATCCGTCGACGGCGAGTTCCCGGGCGGCTAGTCCGCCAATACAGCCGGTCCGGGCGCTGGTGATCCGGTTTCCCGCCAGGTAGCCGGCGGGTTGACCGGTCTCCGCGTCGGCGAGTGAGATCTGGGCCGTAACGGTCGGCAATCCGCGTTCGGCGTTGTCCGCACAGACCGTCACGAGTTTCGTCGCAGTGTAGCTCGCTCCGTGGACGTACGCAGGCATACAGAGGCCAGTTCCGGTCGGCTCCGTCGGCTGGTCCGGGTTGAGCCCGGTTCCGATCGGGTAGTGAGGGCGATCCGGCCGGGTGACAGCCCCGACGTACTGGCGCTCGAAGGCGTCTGCGACGATCGGAAGCAACGCCTCGAGGTCGAGCACCGACGCGACATCCGAGTCCGAGAGGACGCGAACCATATTCGAACATCCTCGTCCGTCGACTTGAGTGTGATCGCAGATTGGAATGTCGATTGTGTGGCCGTTGAACAGAGCACGGTTCGCGGCGTGATCCAACGCGACGGAACGCTCGCTACCGACGATCTGGCCGCCCGACGCATCGCTAACGAGCGAGACGTCACCACCGTCGGATCGATCGGAGTACTCGTTCTGGGTGCAGATGAGAACGAGTCGACGGTCGGATCGACTAGTGCTTTGGCACGCCCACACTACAGGGTCGAATTCGGTGGTGTGGTCCGAGTCGACGCTTGTCGAAGTACTAGATCGCGGTTCCGGGCTGGTACTCGCCGAACTCCTCGCGGAGGACGGTACAGATCTCACCGACCGTCGCGTACGCCTTCACGGCGTCGATGATCGCCGGCATCAGGTTCTCGTCGCCGCGGGCGGTCTCGCGTAGCGCTTCGAGGGTCGCCTCGACGGCCTCGTCGTCGCGTTCCTCGCGAACGGACTCGAGGTGATCGATCTGGCGTCTTTGGTCTTCCTCGGTGACTTCCTGGACGTCCATCTCGGGGTCTTCGTCGACCTCGAACTCGTTGACGCCGACGATGATCCGTTCGCCCGACTCGATCTCCTTCTGGCGGTCGAACGCCGTATCCTGGATCTGGCGTTGGACCCACTGCTGATCGGCGGCCTCGAGCATGCCGCCCCGCTCGTCGACCGCCTCGAGGATGTCGTACGCGTCGGCTTCGACCTCGTCGGTCAGCGACTCGACGTAGTAGCTGCCGGCGAGGGGATCGACCGTGTCGGCCGCGCCGGATTCGTGAGCGAGGATCTGCTGCGTTCGCAGGGCCGTACGGACGGATTCCTCCGTTGGCAGTGCGAGCGCCTCGTCTTTGCCGTTGGTGTGGAGACTCTGGGTGCCTCCCAGAACCGCCGCAAGCGCCTGATACGCGACGCGGACGACGTTGTTCTCGATCTGTTGGGCGGTCAGCATCGAGCCTGCGGTCTGGGTGTGGAATTTGAGCTGTTTGGATTTGGGGTTTTGCGCGTCGAAGCGCTCTTCCATGATGTCGTGCCACATTCGGCGGGCGGCACGGAACTTCGCGACTTCCTCGAAGATGTTGTTGTGACCGTTGAAGAAAAAGGAGAGCTGGGGTGCGAACTCGTCGACGTCGAGCCCGGCGTCGATCGCTGCCTCGACGTACTCGATGCCGTTGCCGAGGGTAAAGGCGAGTTCCTGTGCTGCGGTCGAACCAGCCTCGCGGATGTGGTAGCCGGAGATCGAGATCGTGTTGAATTTCGGCGTCTCCGCGGCACAGAACTCGAAGATGTCGGTGATGATCCGCATCGACGGCTCCGGCGGATAGATGTAGGTGTTGCGTGCGATGTACTCCTTCAGGAGATCGTTCTGGATCGTGCCTCGCAACTCCGCGCGGTCGACGCCCTGCTCGTCACCGACCGCGATGTACATCGCGAGTAACACGGACGCTGGCGCGTTGATCGTCATCGACGTCGACACCTCGTCGAGCGGGATGCCGTCGAACACCGTCTCCATATCGGAAAGCGAGTCGATCGCGACGCCAGCCTTGCCGACCTCGCCGGCGGCCATCGCGTCGTCCGAGTCGTATCCCATCTGCGTCGGTAGGTCGAACGCCATCGAGAGCCCCGTCTGGCCTTGATCGAGCAGGTAGTGATACCGCTCGTTGGTGTCTTCGGGCGTCGAGAAGCCGGCGTACTGACGCATCGTCCACAGCCGACCGCGATAGCCCGTCGAGTAGACGCCGCGGGTGTACGGTGGTTCGCCTGGGTTTCCTAGATCGTCCTGATAGTCCAGATCGCCGACGTCGGCGGGCGTATACAGCCGGTCGACCTCCTGGCCCCCCGTATCCGTCGTGAACGTCTCCTTTCGCTCGCCGAACCGATCAATCACCGGCTCGACCGACTCCTCGTGCCACTGCTCGTGACCCGCGCGGATCTCCTCGAGCTCGTCGGGGTCGAACATTGTCGGAACGGAGGGGATGACGGTGCTTGAAGGTTGGTGACCTGATTCTCTAACCTGTTGGACATCTAACCCGAGCCGACGGTTGGAGGGACAAAAGAGACAGCCACGGCGTCATCGCGAAATCGGTCGACCCGCGTCAGCGGCCGGTGTCGTACTTGTAGGTCGCCGAGTCGGGATCGATGCCGAAGTCCTCGGGCGTCTCGTCGGTCGAGGCTTCCTCCCGTCCCTCCGGTGCTCGCTTGAACGCCTCTCGAAGCCGATCCGGCATTCGGAACTCCACGACGTCGATCGCGAGCGGCTTCGCATCGGGATCGACGCCGTCCCGTTTTTCCTCGAGGCGCCGTTGGAGCGGCTCCGGCAGTCGAGATTCGTCGATGCGCTGGAAGCCAAACTGGGCGAGGTAGCCGCCCTCGCCGGTCAGCGTGTAGACGGTCTCGAACCCCTGGTCGCTCGCGTACTCGACGAGGCGCTCGACGACGTGGGCCCCGACGCCTTGTTCGCGCCATCCCTCGAGGACGCCGATGCTGGTCAGTTCGCAGACCTCGTGGATTTCGTCGTCGTCCGAGTCGGGGCCGAACTTGTGGACGCGGATTCGCCCGAATCCGGCCTTTTCGCCGGACTCCTCGTCGATCGCGACGACGTAGTCGCGCGAGCGGAACGCCGTGTCGTCGAGCCCCATCGACTCGATGTGGTCGAGCAACCAGACTTCTTCCCTGTTTTTCGCGTCCCGCACGTACATACTTCGACGTAGGGCACGTGCGGGCAAAAGGGTTTGCGGGTCACCGTCACGGCGAGGACGCCGTCGGGAGTCGCGTCCCTCGATTCGGACGGACTGCTGTCGGGTACGGATCGATCTCGGGATTGCGCCGATCGACGCTCAAAACGAGACCGTCGTTGGATCGATCGGCGTCCGGTCGGAGTCCGGCGAACTCGAGACGGCGAACTCGTATCGGGGATCGACGTTGCCGTCGGTCAGGACGATTACGCTGTTCGCGAGCAGCGGTGCGATCACGCCTGCCGTGACGACTCGAGGGTCTGTAAGCGACTCGTGGACGACGACCCGATCGCCCGCCCCGATGCCGTACTCCTGGACGATCGTACGCGCGGCCGCGAGGACGTCGCCGTGGCTTACGGTTCGGTTGCCGTCGGTCAGGATCTCGGTGTCGGGATCGATCGACAGCGGCGGGAAGGAGGGGTTTTCGCTCCAGAGGCCGGCGTCGAAGTGATGAATTCCCGGTTCGGCGGGCGCGTCGCCGTAGCCGACGCGCTGGGCACCCCGCGGGAGGTCGTACCGGTCGGACTCGAGGTCGTCGACTGGGGCGACGAGCGCCCGGAACTCGTCGTCGTCCGCGAGGTCCGTCGGGGGACCGAATCGGGTCCGTCCCTCGAGCAGCGTCGTCCCGAGGAACGCAAACAGCGCGAGCGGGCCCTCGCCGACGACGCCGACGGTGACGCCCTCGCGGACGCCCGCGTGCCGGAGGAAGTTGCCGGCCTTCCAGGACGTCGTACAGAACCAGTGGGCGTCGAACGACCGGCCCGTCGCGTCGATCAGTACCGTCCGTTCGTCGCGGCGGTCGCGGGCGAGCAGGTCGTCGACGGTCGCGACGGTCATACCTCGAGGTGCTCGCTCGGAGCAAAAAAGCACGCCGACTCGCGTCCGTTCGGGTGCGGTGACAACCAGTTACAGCAGACCGTACCATACGGACCGCGACGAGTCGGTACCGGTCGATCGCAGACCGACGAGCGATCGACCGCCAATCAGTCATCGCAGACCGTATCAATCGTCCGCAGCGGCCGGTTCGGCGTGGTCGATGTCGGTCCCGAGCACTTCGAGGAACTCTGCGAGCCACTCGGGATGGTCGGGCCAGGCCTGCCCAGTCACGAGGGTTTCGTCGCGGGTGACGCCGTCGGCCCACTCCGCACCGCCGAGGCGGACGTCGGTCTCGAGGGCCGGATAGCCGGTACAGGTTCGCCCCTCGAGGACGTCCGCGGCGGCGAGTAGCTGGACGCCGTGACAGAGCGCGGCGACGGGTTTCTCCGCCTCGAAGAAGTGTTGGACGATCTCGAGTACCTCGTCGTACGTTCGGAGATACTCCGGCGCGCGCCCGCCGGGAATGACGAGCGCGTCGTACTCCTCGGGATCGATCGAATCGAAGTCGTGGGTCAGTTCGAAGTTGTGCCCCGGCTTCTCGGTGTAGGTCTGGTCGCCCTCGAAGTCGTGGACCGCCGTAGGACAGACGTCACCGGCCTCCTTTTCGGGACACACCGCGTGGACGTCGTGTCCGACCATCTGTAGCGCCTGAAACGGTACCATAATCTCGTAGTCC
The DNA here is from genome assembly GCF_008245225.1 of Natrialba swarupiae. Taxonomy (GTDB): domain Archaea; phylum Halobacteriota; class Halobacteria; order Halobacteriales; family Natrialbaceae; genus Natrarchaeobius; species Natrarchaeobius swarupiae. Next base: position 83,178 of record NZ_VTAW01000010.1, on the reverse strand, counting down.
TCGACGAAGTCGCCTGCGAGGAGCAGTATCTGTCGTTCTGTCATCGGAAACTCCACAGGTTCGATCAACGAGGACGGACTTAATTTTACGTGTCGCCAGTTGGGACGGTGCTAGTACTTCGACAAGCGTCGACTCGAACCACACCACCGAATTCGACGCTGTAGTGTGGGCGTGCCAAAGCACTAGTGGTGAGAACGGAACGAGAACCGATCGTCTAGAACGCTCGCTTGATCTTCTCGAAGAACCCCTCCTTGACTTCGATCTCGTCGCCGCCGGCTTCGGCGAACGCCTCGAGGGCCTCGCGCTGTTCGTCGTTGAGCGACTGGGGCGTGACGATCTGGACCTGGACGTAGAGGTCACCCTGGCCGCGTCCGCGCAGGCGGGGCATGCCCTTTCCCTCGAGGCGGAAGACCTCGCCGCTTTGGGTACCGCGTGGAATCTCGAACTCCGCCGCACCATCGAGCGTCGGGACCTCGACGTTGTCGCCGAACGTCCCCTGCGGGAACGAGATCGGAAGCCGGAAGCGCAGGTCGTCGCCTTCACGTTCGAACTCCTCGTGATCGCGGATCGCGACGTCGATGAGGAGGTCCCCGTCGGGTCCACCTTCGGGGCTGGGTGCACCCTCTCTCTCCATTCGGAGGGTCTGTCCGTCCTGGATACCGGGCGGAATTTCGACGGTCAGCGTCGTTTCGTTTCGCACGTAGCCCTCGCCATGACACTCGCTACACGTCTCGGAGTACAGTTTCCCCTCGCCCTCACAGCGAGGACACGTCGTCGTCTGCTGGACGCGGCCAAGCGGCGTCTGCTGGACCTGGGTTACCTGCCCCTGTCCCTGACACTCGGGACAGGTCCTGACGTCCGCGTCCGGGGGGTGGCCCTCGCCGTCACAGGCCTCACAGGTTTCCGGCCGTTCGATCGTAAACTGCTTTTCGGCACCGTCGAACGCCTCCTCGAGATCGATCTCGAGGCCGGTTCGGAGGTCCTGACCCTTTCGTGGACGGCGGCGTCCGCGGCCGCCACCGCCGCCGAACACCTGCTCGAAGATGTCGCCGAGACCGCCGCCCATGCCGCCACCGCCCATGCCGCCGAACGGATCGCCGCCCATGCCGCGGGCACCGCCAGATCCGGCGTCGTAGCCGTGTTTTTCGGCCTGCTCGTAGCGATCGTGGCCCATCCGGTCGTAGGCCTGGCGCTTCTCCTCGTCGGTCAGAACCTGTTTTGCTTTCTGGATCTTCTTGAACTTCTCCTCGGCGTCCGGATCGTCGCTGACGTCCGGATGGTACTCCGTCGCCTTCTCCCGGTAGGCCTGTTTGATCTCCTCGGCAGAGGCGTCTGGGCTCACGCCGAGAACGTCGTAGAAATCCTCGCTCATTCGTTGCCACACGGTAATCGGTTGATCCACTTGAAACGACCGTTCCCGAATGAACCCCGCTTCGACGGGCAGTGGCGGAATCTCCCCGGTGGCGCTTCCGGTGAAAGAAATGCCGTACGTTTGAGGGGATGCGCGCCCAACCGTCGCGCATGACCGAAGATCGGTACACGCTCGTCGGCGTCTACGTCTCGAGGCCCGTCTGCGACCGCCTCGGCGACTACCTGTACGAACGGGCCGGCGTCGTCGACATCGAGGAGTACTTCGACCCCGCAGCGTCCGGCGTCACGGTGGGCGATCCGGGAGCGGACGCGACCGACGACCTCCTCGCCGAGGTCGTCGCCGAGTTCGCATCCCTCTACGACGCCGCCGACTTCGACGCCGTGAACGCGGTCGATCCCGAGGATTTCGTTCTCACCTACCTGGCAGCCGAACCCGAAACCGTCGCGACCGCTCGCGAACTGTTCGAGGCGGCGGGGACGATCCAGAACGCCGGCCTCCGGACGGTACACACGGCGATCATCGACGCGTGGCTGGCCGACGCCTTCGAGGAATCCGATCGCCAGGTCGACGACTCGAGTGCTAGCGAGTGAGACGGGCTGGTAATTCGAAACCTGGGCGGGGGCGGGGCCCGCCCCGGCGTGAGAGACATGAGCTAACTCGAAGCGGGGGCGAGTCCACTTTCGAGCGATCCGGGCACGAACGCACGCAATCGGCTTGGCAGCACGGTGATGTCTGGGCCGAACGCATACCCGGCGGGGCCTTGTATCCCCGCGGGAGATTCGTCGGGTGCGTGCCCCATTGTTATGCGGACGGTTGGTAGACAGTAGCAACCGTCCACCGTCGGCAAGGGACGTGTAACGTCCGTATAGTACGAAGCTACGAATCGGTTGGGACGACGTTCGAATCGATAGTGTCGACCTATAACCGCTCGGTATGGCTGGACGCGCCTGGACTCGACAGCCACGATCGAGTTGTTGGTGTCGAGTGCGAGTAAGTGCATCTCCGAGTGCGAAACGACGGCGGTCGGGTCGTCAGGCGAGCGTCCGGTCGACGTACTCGAGGATATTTTCGGACTCCGCCATCGTGACTCCGCGGTCCTCATCGACGAGTACCGGGACGGCGCGCTGTCCGGAGATGCGCTTGATTTCGTCGCGTCCGGAGTGCAACGCGGGGACCCACTCGCACTCGTAGTCGACGTCGGCCTCGTCGAGTCGATCGGAGACGGTTTCACAGTACGGACAGCCCTCGAGGGCATAGATCGTGACCATCGTACCCCGTCGTTGTTGACCCGGTCGGAAAGCGATACGGGTTCGAATTGTGATACGGTTTACTGTACGTCATCACCGTCGCTCCCGGATACCGGGTCCCGGGAGCAGCGGGACACAGGTACAGCAGTCCGTATGAGAGAGTCCCGCACGTACAGGCGGTTCGAGGTGGTGGCGTCGGTATGGACGGATCCCGTTCGATCGCACCGATTCGGTCGGTATCGTTGGACTCGGATACATCGGAACCACTGTTGGCGGCCAGTTTCACACCCATGAAGACGCGGCAGTGAGCGCCCTCTGTGTTCTCGATGCTGACACCCTCATCGGCACCGGGCGTACGTTCGACGTTCCACGCGAGCCAGTACACCGACTCCCTCGAGTTGCTCGAGGAGGAAGCGGCCGACCTGGACGCGGTGGTGATCGGAACGCCACACACTCACCATCACGAGCAGATCGTCGCCGCGCTCGAGCACGACCGCCACGTCTACTACGACAAGCCCCTGGCGACCGATCTAGACGATGCACGCGACGTCTTCGAGATCGACGCCGACGTCAACGAGTTCGTCCCTTACGTCGATCCGCGCCAGGATCCGTCTCGCGCCGACGCGTTCGTCGATAGCGTTCTCGAGGGGACGGAGCCGCCGGCGACTGCACGAGACGCGCCGGGTGACGGCCCTACCGGAGGCCGCCTACGAGGCGGCTCGAACCGGCGAGCGGGTTCGGGTTGACCGATAGCTCGTGAGTACGCCGCGGATCTCGACCCATCCCGCGGCACCACGATCCGACCGTACAGACGACCACATCGACGAGGGAACCACGGGCGTGATCGTCGCTCTCTCGTCGGTACCACATCCTGAGAATCGGTAAGTAACTCCTTACACGCTCCATTTCGGCCAGCCAGCCCCGTTCTCCCGGAATATCGTCTCCGGGCGAGAATTCCACCGAGTGTCGTTTGTTTCCCAGGTAACACGGTATTACCTCCCGATCTGACCCCGAACGCGCGACGTATTGCACACGAGTGTGTGTTTCGTTAGCACGATAGGTGAACTGGCGGTAATCCAGCCGTAGAACCGGTTGCCCTCCCGTTACAAGCCGGATAACTACAACCGGTAGAACCTATCCGTCAGGTATGATCACCTGCACCAACTGTGACACCCCCCAGTTCCTGCAGATCACCCAGAGCCGCATCTACTTCGAGAACGGCGAGGTGATAAACGAGATATCCGAGACCTACGAGTGTACGCTCTGTGGGTCGACCGGACAGTACGTTTACGACGACGATCGGGACGAGGAGGTGGTCTCCGGCGACGTCGAACTCACGACCGAACGTCCGAAGTTCGCGTGACAGCCGATCGGGCCGTGGAGAGATCACACACGGTACCGTCCCAAACGAGTGGGGGTATCACCGCCGCCCGATCTGCTCACGAATCGCTCGATTTCTGTCCTCCAACCGTTTCGCGTTCACTCGGCCTCGACCGACCGACCCCATCCTCACTCGAGCGACGCGGCGCGTGCTGGCGGCGGGTTATCGAAGATCGGCGTCGTTCGACGTCCCACTCCTCGAAGAGGCCGTACTCGGTCATCGTCTTCATCCCGGCGATCGCCGCGGTGAGTTTGATCCCGACGAGCGGGACGTCCGCGACCGAGACGATCACGTCCGCCCGGAGGATCGCACCGTCCCTGAGCAGAACGTCGAGTACGTCGACGAGCGCCTCGTCGTCTTTTCTCGGTTTCATGATTGTGAAGAGCCGGTCGATTCGCCATCACCCAACTCCGGGGCGAAGGTGTACGGTGGCCACGGCCCGGTGAACCTGACCTCGAGTCCGTCGGTCGAGGCCACCTCCTCGAGAATCGCACCGATCGCGCCCTCGTTGTCTTCGTGGGCGAGCAGGGTGAGTCGACAGAGCGTTTCACCGCCGTTCTGGTCGGTATCCGAATCGGCTTCGTCTCCCAGCTCCGTCGAGAGCGACGCGGTGGGCGAGCGCTCGAGTGCGTGCACTTCGCGTGCCTCGGCCGTCAGGCGCTCTCTCACGTCGTCCGAAAGCGATTCCCGACGGGCCGCTCGCAACTCCGAGAGGCGACGGTCGAACTGCGTCTCGAGCAGGTGTGCCGTCCCCTCGCCGGCGTCGTCGATCCGGTCGCGAAGCTCCTGGAGCCGGTCGTCGCGATCGAGCAACTCGTTGTCGTCGATCGGGTCCGTCTCGACGACTTCGACGCGGTACTCCCAGTGACCGGCGAGTTCCGAGAGCGCTCGCTCGAGGGTCTCTGACTCCTCGTCGAGCCAGGTTCGGACGGCCTCGTCGTCCCCGCGGATGATCGTGTCGAACTGGAACGGAATCGGCGTCCCGAACGCTTCTCCGGCCCGGTCGACGACCAGCTGGTGGCGGACGAGCCAGCGTCTGATCTGCGCTATATCCGACGAGTCGTAGAGGCCGTCACAGCTGTGGAGGACGGCACCGATGCCGTTCTCGACGACGACCGAGACCGGTTCGTCGTCGACGCCTGTCGACTCGAGGCTCTCGCCGACGGACGGTCCCTCGTTCGCCCGAACGAGACAGTAGAGGTACCGACCCTCGTCGATCTCCGGTGGGCCGTCGGCTTCGGTCGCGGCGGACGGTGACTGCTGATTCGGGGCGTTCAGCTCCGTCTCCCGGTCGGGCACGCCGTCGTCGGTCACTCGCTATCACCCCCGAACACGGAGTAGCCGGGTGCCGACGCGACGTCTGGATCACCGCGAAGCTGCTCGATCGCGTCCGAGACGAGACCGTCGAGGTCGCCGTGGAGATCGTCGACGCTCTCCTCGATTCCCTCGTCGCGTTTGAGCTGATCGATCTCGGCTTCGATCCGGGCGAGTTGGCTCCCGAGACGTTCGATCTCCTCGTCGGAGAGCTCACCCGACTCCATGCGTCGAACCGCCTCTCGCTCTAAGGCGGCGATCAGGATCTCCACGACGGTGACGACCAGGGTAACGAGCCCGTCGCGTGCGCTCTCCCCGTCGCCGACGTCGATCTGTGTCACGTGTTCCCCTCCGTTTCCGCCGTCGCCGTTTCGTCGCCCGACTCGCCCTCGGCGGAGTCGTCCGCGCCGGTGTCCTCCAAGTCGGGGTCGTCGGCCTCGTCGCTGTCGCCGTCTCCGCCGATCATCTCGAGGCCGCCGCTCGTCGGCCGCTCGGGGTCCGGTCGCGCGCCGAGGCGTTCGGTTCCGCGGTTCGGGTGTTCGAAACTCGCCTCGTCGCCGCGGCTCTCGTCACCGCCGGTCGCTTCCTCCGCGTTCTCGCTCGAGTCGGGGTCGTCCTCGATCCGGGTTTCGTCCGCGTACCGCTCGTCGGGCGTGACGTTTACGCCCCTCGTCGCGTCGATCGGCGGCCTCGGCCGTTCCGTTTCGGCGAGTTCGGGCTCATCGACCGCCGCCGCGACCCGGCGCATGTCGGTCCCTTCGGGGAACTCGAGGCCGTACTTGGCGGCGGTTTCGAACGAGGCGATCGCGGCCCGAACCTGCACGCCGAGTAGCTGCGTGTCGCCGATCGAGACGGCGATGTCGGCGTTGATGACGATTCCTTTGTCGAGTAGCATCTCGACGACTTCGGCGAGGTCCGTCTTCTGGCGACTCGGCTGGAAGTCATCGACCACGCCGACCACCTCCGCCGATGGCTGGCTCGCCGACGAACGCCGAGTTGGGGACGCGACCAGCACATCGGATCCCCCCGCTGTTCGTGGTTCGCTTCGTCGTTCGAGGGGGGAGATCGGTGGTTCTCCGAACGGTGCGCCTGGTTCGAGTCGGTCGCGGTGGTGGGTCAGTCATCGTCGTTTCTCCGTTTCTTGCGCTCGCGTTCGAAGCGCTGTCCGTAAATCCGCGTCCGGCTGGGTGCCGTCGAGAGCCGGACGGACTGGGGGACCGTCGCGTGTTTGACGCCGCTTCCGACCGCCGCCCGTTCGGTCGGCATCGTCGAGGCCGCTGTCGGATTTCGAGAGTTCGCGCTCGTGTCTCGACGGCGCATCTTCTCGCGGTTGAACTCGTACAGGCGTTCGAACGTCGCGTGGGTCTCGAGCAACGCCTCGCGGAACGCGTCGATCCCTTCCATCGCGCCCTGCTGGATGGCGAACTGGTAGGCCTCCGGGTCCTCCATCACGTCGATATCGCCGAGTGCGTCCGACGGATCGACGTCGTCGATCAGGTCTCCGTCTCCGCCGAGTCCACTCTCGTCCGTCACTTCTGAGGCCGCCTGCTCGACGACGCCCGCGTCGTCACCGTCGTCTGCCAGATCGTCGACCGCCCCCTCGAGTTCGCGGCCCTCCTCGACGAGCGAGCCGAGATCGGAGGCGTTCCAGGCCGACAGCAGATCGATCGCCCGGAACAGTTCGTCGACCTCGACGAGTTCGTCGACGCCCGCATCGTCGTCCGCGAGCACCGCCGGAATCTCGCCCATCTCGATCGCCTCGAGCAGATCGTCCCCGTCGACGGCCTCCGGGAGGTCTCCGACGTCGACTGCGTCGATCAACTCCACCGCCTCCGTCGCGACGGTCCCGAGCGTCTCCAGATCGTCGAGCGTCGACTCGAGCGTATCGTCCTCGAGATCCTCGAGGGCGTCCGTGTCGCCGAGGCGGTCCTCGAGCGCTCCAAGACGTTCGGTCGCCTCCTCAAGGAGGTCGCCGAACTCGTCTCGGTCCTCGGTCGCGGACGACTCACTCATCGTCGACCTCCGTGTCGGTGGTCTCGTCTCCCTCGACGTCGTCTGTCCCGTCGCTACCTGCGTCGTCTGTCCCGTCGCTACCTGCGTCGCCTGCCCCGTCGCTACCTGCGTCGCCTGCCCTGTCGTCGGCTCTGTCGACCGCTGTGCCGTCTCTCCTCTCTTTCGATCCTGGCTCGACGCGAACCGTGAGAACGCCGTTTCTGATCCCCGCCTCGGCCGTGTGATCGCCCCAGGGAACCTCGATACGATCGAGTTCGCGACCCTCGAGTCCGACGACGAGCGTGCCATCCTCGAACCCCACCGTCACGTCCTCGGGGTCGGTGTCGCCGACGTCCGCCGTCACGAGCAGTTCGTCGTCGTACCGACGCGTCGCCACCGACGGACGACTCGAGGAACGCGTTCGCCGCTGTCTGCGGCTGGGTTCGTGACCGTGTGGATCTCGACGGTGGCCCGTCCGCTCACTGCCAGTCAGTGGGTCTCGACCGGACCGCGACTCGCCTCGCGACGCCTCGTCGGCACCGCGAACCGAGAGGTCGACGTCGAACACCGACCGCCCGCTTCGTCGACGGTTCGACGCCGAGAGCTCCTCGAGTCCCTCGAGCGCCGACAACAGGCTCGACAGCCAGTGGTCGTCGTCCTGCTCGTCGCGGTTGCGTTCGGTCTCATCGCCCGGTCCACCGGGTCGGTCGTCGGGATCGTGATCGTCTTCGGTCATTAGGATTTCACCTCCACGCGACCGCTCGCGAGCCGTTCGTGGACCTCGCGTGCGATCTCGAGTTCGTCCTCCAGCTCCGCCTTCCGTCGCCGATACTCCTCCTCGGAGCGCTCGCCGAGTTCGTACAACAACTGATTTTCCTTGAGTTCGTCCTCGAGGCCGTCGACGTCGTACAGCTCGTCGAGGGCGATCGTGTGGATCGCGTCGACGATGCCGACGAACGGCCGAAACAGGAGGTCGTCGAGGACGAACATGGTTATCGCTGGGCTCCGATGGTGACGTCGACGAAGCTGTACGGCGCGAACGGACCCGTGTAGCGGACGACGAGGTCGTCTTCGTCCTCCTCGAGTCGGGCGATCGCCTCGTCGAACGCCTCGCGGTCCTCGCGATCGACGAGATACGAGCGGTTCAACACGAGGCGGTCGCTGAACAGGTCGTTCCCGACGGACTGTGCGGCGATCGGCTCGAGTTCGTCGGCGATGCGCTCTGTGACGGCGTCGGCGTCGACGTCGGCGTCTTCCGCGCGGACGATCTTGACGCCGAGTTCGACGCGACCCTCGACGTCGTTCAGCGCGCGCCTGAACGCCGGGAGTGCGCCCCTGAGGACGTTTTTCAGCGCCCGGTCGCTCTCGAAGGCCATGCCGAACTGCATCGGGACGACCGCTCGACCGTCCCCGTCGTTCATGATCCGTCGAAGCACCTCGTCGTGGCGTGTAGCGTCCTCGTCGGTCTCCTCGGGATCGGTGGTGTCGATGTCGGAGACGACCGCGCCGAGTCGGCGATGTGAAATCGTGTAGACGACGCTCGCACCGCCGACGGCGTCCGTTTCGAACTCGATGGGATCGCCTTCGACGACCCCGTAGACGTACCGGTTGTTCACCGGGAACACACCCCGGTCGTCGCGTGCTGTTCGGCGACCGTCTCGAGGCGTCTAGATCGTGTCCGTATCATAGCGTGTGGGTTCCGAACCCGGAGACCGCACTCGCGGGTCTCGAGGAACTCGTCGGCGATGATTCGACGGCGCGGCCGGTGGTCGTACTGCTTGCAGTCGCAGTCTCCGTTTCCGGCACGGATCGAGACGACTGTCGGCGACGCGGTGATCACGAACGACGCGTGGTGGTCTCGAGTGCGAACGTCGACGAACGCGGTCTTCAGGACGAGACGTCCGCGGCCGTTCGGTCCGTTCGCTGGGTGGACCCGTAGATGCTTACCAGCGCGAGCACTGCGATCAAAACGCCGAGGACGACGGTGGCCCAGAACAGCAGTCCCTGCTCGACGCCGAGGACGAACGGGGAGGCGATCGCCCACAACCCCGCCAGGACGACGACGGCTGGTGGGGCGATACGCGGGAGACGGCCACCCGACGGAACCGCCGCGGTGTACGCGGCCGCGACCGCGACGATCGCGCCGGTTATCACGTTGTTGACGATGATCCACCCGAACCCGGTGAGAAACACCCCCGAGATCACCAGCAGGAAGCCGAGTCCGGCCGCGAGTCCGGCCGTCCGCTGTGCTATCGGCGACGTTCCGGCGGCCGGCGTCCGATCGCTCATACCCTCGATACGGCTGCGACCGGACTAAAACTGGTGCAGGCAGATCTCGGGTCCCTTTGGTGGTGCGCTCGAGGCTGGGCCTCGATCGAGTCCCGTTCCAGTGGGTCCGAGGCTGGACCTCGGTCGGGTCCCGTTCCGATGTGTTCGAGTCCGGGACCCGACGTCGAACCAGCAGTCGACGAAACCCAGGGACGAAACAGCAGTCGAACCGGCTTGCAGTCGCAGTGCACACCGTGTTACGAGCAGGTCGTGAACGGTCGGACGTCTCATGGCACAACCACAGCGCAGACCGGATTCCTCGAGTCTCGCGGAAGTCCTCGACCGAATCCTCGACAAAGGCGTCGTCATCGACATCTGGGCGCGGGTATCGGTCGTCGGGATCGAACTCCTGACGGTCGAAGCCCGCGTCGTCGTCGCCAGCGTCGACACCTTCTTACACTACGCGGAGGAGATCGCAAAAATTGAGCAAGCCACCGCCGAGGGCGAACTCGAGGAACTGGAAGAACTCGAGGTCGAGCGTCGACCCGAATCGTCACCCCAGTCAGCCTCAGAGTAACCCCGATGGCGGACGACTCCTCGCGAACGCGCAAAGTCCGCGGCCGGAAGATCAGGAGCGACCGCTCGAGCAAAGCGGGTCGCCGTGCGAAGAAAGAACTCGCGCGGACGGCGGCGGCGAACGCCCGCGACCGCGATGGCGACAGCCCGCTGTCCGAACCCGACGAAGTCGTCCCCGAGCTGTTCGTCGAGACCGACGCGGTCGCCTCGCTTCGCGACCGAATCACGGGCTGGCTCGAGGCCGACCAACCGGTACACCTGATCGGCCCCACCGGCTGTGGCAAGACGGCGCTCGCGCTGTCTGCGGCCGCCGAACGCGGACGGCCGGTCGTCTGGCTCAACGGCGACGAGGCCGTCGACACCGCGGCGCTCGTCGGCGCACACGCGGGCGGAGAACGGTACAAAGAAGACGACCGCTTCGTCGGCGGCGTCAGCAAACAGACCGAAATCGTCCGCGAGCGCTGGGTCGACAACCCCCTCTCCGTGGCAGTTCGAGAGGGCGCGACGCTCGTCTACAACGAGTTCTCGCGAAGCGATCCGTCGGCCCACAACGTCTTGCTCTCGGTGTTCGAGGAGGGCGTCCTCGAGCGTCCGGGAAAGCGCGGCGAGGATCGAACGATCGACGTCCACCCCGAGTTCCGGGCGATCGTCACCTCGAACGACGTCGAGTACGCGGGCGTCCACGATCAGCAAGACGCGTTGCTCGACCGATTCGTCGGCGTCCACGTCGACTACTACGACGAGGAGACCGAACGGGAGATCGTCAGCTCGCACGTCGACCTCCCGGAGGAGGACGTCGAGACGATCGTCCGAGCGACACGAGCGCTTCGCGACGAACTCGACGTCGTCGTCGGAACGCGGGCGGCGATCACCGCGGCCACGGGGATCACGGTGTTCGACGGCGACGAGGAGGCGATCGACGAGGGGTTGCTGACGGAGCTCTTCACGGACGTCCTCGCACCGAAGATCGCCGGCGGGAACGGCAGTATCGAGGAGCTACGAGCGAGCATCGGTGAGACAATCTGACGTTCAGCTATGGCCGAAGCCGACACCCAGGGGTCGACCGACCAGTGTAAGGCGCTCACAGCCGACGGTGAGCGCTGTTCACGACCGGCCGCTGAGGACGGCTTTTGCTACCAACACGACGAGAGTGATCCAACCGTGAGTGACAGTCAAACAGCCGACGAAGGCGAACAGAAACAACAAGACGCAGAGACCGAACGCGAGAGCCGAAGCAGGGAACTCGGCCCCGATATGATCGCCGAGGAGAAAACCGATCCCGACTCGATCGACGCCGAGGACGTCGACGCCGACGAGACGATCGAAGGCGTCCTCGCCGTTCGACAGACCGTCCAGTCGAGCGCCGGCGATCTCATCGGCCGCGAGTTCGACGGGGTCAGCGAGATCGTTCCGACCGACGACGGCTGGCTCGCGATCGTCGAGGTCGTCGAGCGACGATCGGTTCCCGACACCCAGGACATCATCGGTCGCTACGAGGTCGAACTCGACGACGACGTCACAGTCCACGGCTACCGACGGCTCGATCGCTACCGTCGCGGGGATCCGGCCGCCTTCGAGTAGCGTCCTCGCTTTGGCCTCGGAGAAGCCAAGTCGATATCGGACGGGCCGCGTCGATGTCGGCCGAACTGCATCGGCGTCGGCTTCTCGAGTCCGGCAACGGTGAACTGGTAAGTACCGAATCGAGGGTGATCAGTATCGCTTCCGACCGTTAAGAGTGGTGTGTGGTGACGTCGGTCGAGGAGACCATCCCAACGTAGTCGTCGTCGACGACCGGCAGGTGTTTGATTCCGTAGGTGGTCATCATCGCAGCGACTTCCTCCATGTAGAGATCCGGCGTGGCGGTCTCCACGTCGGTCGTCATCACGTCGGCGACCTCGAGCTCCGAGACGTTTCGTCCGTCGGCAACGGCGTCGAGCACGTCCGTACTGCTGATTATCGCTCGAGGCGTCGTCTGTACGACCAGCGCGTTGATATCCTTCCCGCGCATCTGCTGGGTAGCTTCCATCACCGTGGCGTCCGGCGAAATCGTCTCGAGCGGTGTCGACATCACGTCTTCGACGGTAACCCTATCGGGAGAACTCATATCAGTACGAACGGATTCGATCGTTATGGTACTTTCCGTCGAGCCGTCATACGGATTGCTGTACCGATTTACCGGTGTAACTGTGACACGTCTGCGCTCGCACCGGCAATGGCGTACAGCAGACCGCATGAAACGTACGTTTTCTGGTTCAGGGTTATAGTAACAACTGCAACGATTTACACACTGATCGCCGGTCCGTCTGGCGATCAGGTGTGCAATGACGTGCAGTGGCTACTATAGTACTCCGACAAGCGTCGACTGCGGGGGTCGACTCGAACCACACCACCACATTCGACCCTGCAGTGTGGGCGTGCCAAAGCAGTAGGCGGTGACGGACCACCGGATGAAGCCGTGGTTTCGAGTACTGTCCCGGCCCGTCACCGCGAGATCAGTTCACATGCCCGTCGTGCACGGGCACGGACCTCCCGGTTTGGGTCGTCCGCCGCGAGTTCCGCGAGTCGGTCCCGCGTCCCCTCGAGCGTCGCGTCGGTCTCGAGGCCAACGCGGCCGAGCGTGGCCGCGGCGGCGGCCCGAACGTCCGGATCGTCGCTCTCGAGGGTCGTGGCGATCACCTCGGTGTGGTCGACGAGGGCTGCCGGTCGAGCGGTGGCGATCGACTCGAGACACCGGAGCAGATCCGCGGTCACCGCCGCTGGCGGGTCGTCGTCGACGAACGCGACGATTTCGTCGGCCGAGGGTGCCACGTCGACCGGCGACTCTGCTGCCAGTTCGGCGAGACAGTAGGCGACCGTATCGTGACACTCCAGAGACGGCTGTGCGAGAAGCGCCCGAAGCTTCGGAACGGCTGGAAGGCACACTCTCGGCTGTTCCTTGACGTTCTCCCGGATCGTCCGGACGGCCTCTCGCTGTGCAGTTGCCGTCCGGTCATCGAGCTGTACGAGAACCGACGGCAGATCGAACGAACAGGAGTTCGGTCGCTGCTCGACGGACTCTCCCCCATCCCTATCCATGATCCCGGTGGGAGCATGATTGATAGAAGGTAAAAGCCTTCCGGCAGTTTAATTCGAAACGTCTAGGAAGAAAGGAGAGTCACGCGAGCCACTCGTCGGGCTTCGTGTCGTAATCGACGTCGTCGGCCGCGAGGTGTTCGACCTCGTTCCACGACACATCCTCCATCGTGACCTCCTTGCCGTCGTAGCGAATCAGCTTGCCGCGTTCCTCGGCTTCCGGTTCGCGATTCCGACGCTTCGCCACTTCGATGTCGTGTTCGTCGACTTCCTTGACGATCGTCAGCAGGTTCACGGGGCGACCCCACAGCTCGAAGATCCGTCTGAGGGTCTCTCGAGCCTGGCCGATGTCGAGCATGACACCGTTGTACTGGTGGCCCAACAGGAGCTCGTTGGCGTTGTTGTAGTTGCCGTCGTAGACCGCGATCGTCGGTTTGCCGAAGTTGGTGAACTGCAACAGGAGCTTCTTTTTGACGTCCTCCGCGGCGTCGCTTGCCACGTGAAACTGCCCGGTCGCCTGGGAGTGTTCGTAGGTGAAGTAGTCGTTTTCCGTGATGAACTCCTGGGTGAGAAACTCGTCCAGGAAGGTCACGTCGTTGTGGCTCTCCCGGACGTCGAACATCCGATCCCACCCTGCAGTGAAGTCGACCTCCGCGAGCGCCTCCTCGAGCGACGAGTAGCGGGCGTCGTCGAACAGGTAGCGGCCGATCCGCTCGAGTTCGTTCTGAGTGACCCGCGAGAGGAACCCGCGGTTCTGTCGTTTGACCAGCGAGTAGTGGCGGCGCGCCAGCCCCTCGTCGGTGAGCACTTTCCAGGGGTACTTCGCGACGTCGATCTCTCCCTCGCGCGCCCGCTCGAGTGCTTCGCGGTCGACCCACTCGTCGGGCGCGTCCTCGAGCTGGTCGAGCGTCTCGCGGGTGATGGTGTCGATCGATTCGGGTGGCTCGAGCGTCTCGAGGACGTCGTCGACGTCGACGACGTCGGTGAGGTTTCGCCAGGATATGCCCTCGACGCGAAGGAGCCGCTCTAAGACCTCGCGACGGTTGGTGGTGTTTTCGACGTACTCCCACAGCTCCATGCCGAGACTGTAGGGATTCAGCCCGCCCGAGGCCAGCACCTTCGCCATGTGATCGGCGTAGTTCAGGAACTCGTCGTCGCCAGCGAAGACCTCGTCGGTCATCATCGTCGACTCCCAGTAGGCCGCCCAGCCCTCGTTCATCACCTTCGTCATCTTCTGGGCGGCGAAGTAGTACGCCTCCGCACGCATCATATCGAGGACGTCACGTTGCCACCCCTCCATCTCGACGGCGCGTTCGGACTCTCCGTCGTACTGCTTGCCGTGTTCGCGGACGAACGCGAGTAGGTCCTTCTGGGGCTCTTCCGGGAACGTCACCTGGCCGTCCTCGGCCTCGAGTTTCTCGAGCCACTCCTCGTCGAACACTTCGCCTTTGATCTCCTCGGAGAGCTCGAGTTCGTCGAGCTTTTCGGCGAGATCCTCGTCGATCTCTGCGGCCGGGCCGTCGACGTCGAGTCGGCGCTCGAACACCCGGTGTTGATCGATGTTGTCCTCGAGGGAGAGGCAGTGGTCGATCCACTTTTCGACCTCGGCGCGGTCGATCTCGGGATCGGACATGTACTCGTCGATCGCTCGAGCGTGGCGCTCTAACATCGCGGCGGCGTTGACCTGATCGTCGTCCGACCGGCCGCTCGTGAACATGCCGAACCACTCGTTGTTCGCGAAGAAATCGGAGTGGGCCTCGACGTGGGTGATGACGGCCTTCTGGTCGGCCAGCGTGTTCGACTCCTGTAAGAAGGCGTGGGCCGGGTTGTCGTTGTTGACGATCTCGAAGGCCTTCCCGCCGGTGTACTGGCCCTGTTTCTGCTGGCGGTCGTACTGCATTCCCCACCGCCAGTGGGGGTACCGCGACTGGAACCCGCCGTAGGCGATGAGTTCGTTCATCTCGTCGTAGTCGATGATCCAGTAGTTGACCGGGTACGGCTCGAGGCCGAGTTTCTCCGCGAGATTCCGGGCTTCGCGCACCGGTTCCTCGAGTTCGCCGGCGATCGCCTGTTTGCGGAACCGGTCCGCGTTGGAGTTTGAATTACTCATGAAAATCACCGATTTCCGTGAGTTCGAAGCGAACGACGTTTGCTTCGTTACTCATCGTCGTCACCTTCCGTGCTGAGAATGCGGTAGATCGCGTCGGTTACGTCGCTCTCGCCGTTGACGTACGCGACCGCGACGTCGTCGGAATCCGTGCCGAAGTGGCGCTCGAGTTCCTCGGCGTGGGTCGCGTTGATCGCGTTGCCGCTTGGCTGGGTCTCGACGTAGGCGTGGAGGTTGGCGTCGATCTCCTCCATCATCGGGATGACCCGCTCTTCGGTGTCATTGGAAGAGTTTTCGGAGTCTCCTGCAGCGAAGACGTACCGGTTCCAGTCGCTCCAGGGGTACTCCTCTAACAACTCGGCGGCGAGTTCGTACGCGCTCGAGATCTTCGTCCCGCCGCCGGAGCGGATGCCGAAGAAGTCCTCGCGTTCGACCTGCCAGGCGTCGGCGTCGTGGGCGATGTAGACGAACTCGGCGTTGTCGTACTTCCCGGTCAGATACCAGTCCAGCGGCGTGAACGTCCGCTCGACGAGTTCGCGTTTCTTCTCCCGCATCGAGCCGGAGACGTCGCGGATGTTGACGACGACGACGTTCTTCTCTTTTTCCTCGATGATCTCCGGGTAGCGGTAGCGTTCGTCCTCGCGCCGGAAGGGGACGTGTTTGATCCCTTCGCGGCGGATCTGCTGGTGGACCGACTGGCGGTCGACGTTCTCCTCGACCGCCTCGATCGAGGACCACGTCCCCCGTTCCTCTTCGGGAATGTCGGCGTACGCTTCCTCGATCCAGGCCATCGAGACCGGGAGGTTCTCCCCGCGGGCCCACTCGAAGACCTCGCGAGGCGTGATCTCCTCGACCTTACAGACTTCCCGCACGAAGTCCTCGTCGAAGTCCATCGCGAGCTTTCGCTTGAGTCCCTCCTTGAACATCCGCTCGAAGTCGAGCGTGCTGTCGGGCCCCGTCCGCGTGAGATCCGTAAACGGCCCCTCTTTCTCCTCGATTACCTTCTTCCCTTTCGGCTCCAGGTCGAGGCCGAGTTCCTCGTCGAGTTCCTGGGCGAACTCCTCGGGGTCCATCTCGTAATACTCGTGTTCCCCGCCTTCCTCGCCGGGTTCGCCCTCGTCGCCGTCCTCGTCACCCGGCTGTGGCTGGGGCTGGCCGACCGGCTGGCCGACGTCGGGCGTTCCGCCGTCGCCCTGGCCGACGCCGCCTTTGTCACGCTGGTCGTACTCGAACTCCGGAAGCGAGACGATCTTGACGGGGATCTTGATCTCACCCGGTCGGCTCTGGCCGAGGTCGCCGTACTGGATGAAGTCGGCCAGGTCCTCGCGGCGCTGTTCGCCGACCTCGCGGAATCGCTCCAGGTCGTCTCTCAGTCCCATCGGTAGCTCACCTGTCCCATGACGTGTCTGCTGGTCAGTTCGGCCGACGC
Source organism: Natrialba swarupiae (assembly GCF_008245225.1). GTDB lineage: Archaea > Halobacteriota > Halobacteria > Halobacteriales > Natrialbaceae > Natrarchaeobius > Natrarchaeobius swarupiae. The sequence continues at coordinate 66,420 of NZ_VTAW01000010.1, read as the reverse complement.
CTCGGAGTAGTCGAACTCGGAGACCATCGTTTCGATCGTATCCTCCTTGACGGTCTCCGTCTCCGTCCCGCTCGGCGGGTCGTCCCACTGGCGCGGATCGAAGTCCTCGAACGTCCGCCTGACGTCCTCCCAGTCGTGGCTCTCGAGGACCGACTTGATAACCGGAATTGCGGTGAGGTCGACGTTCTGGACGGCGAAGTCCTCGTTGCGGTGTTCCCAGGCGTGGCGATTCAGCGACGTGATGACCTTCTCACGACGGAAGTTCTGGACGCTCTCTCTGGGAAGGTTGCCCTGGTACTCCTCCTCGGAGAACCGTCCGAGGTGTTCGACCTCGAAGAGTTTCATCTTCAGTGGATCGGGTTCGACCTCCTCGCCGCGGTCGTTGTACAGCGGTTCGTCGGTCTCCCACGCGTAGACGTGTTCGACGTACTCGGCGACGGTCTCCTCGTCGACGCGTTTCTCGTGCATAATGGCCTCGATGACGTCCGACTCCTGTTGGTCGAAGATGTAGTTTTTCACCGGGACGACGCGGTTCTCGAACTCGGAGCGCTCGCCCGACGAGAACACCGGCGCGTCGGCCATCTGCTCGGCCATCCCGTTTAACACGTCACGGGGCATCACGACGTCCTCGACCGGCAACTCTGCGTGGTGGCGCTCCCGGTCGGTCTGGAGCAACTCGGCGAGCGTGTCGCGAGTGTAGGTCACCGGGATCCCGTGTTCGCCGTCGTGGGCGCCGTCGGCGAAATCGAACTCGTCTTTCTCGCGTCGCGTATCTCCCTCCTGTAGGTACCCCTTATCGTAGATCAACGCTTTATCGACCAGATCGAGTCCGTTCGGAAGATCTTCCTCGTCGAGTCGGGTGACGACCGCGTACAGCGCGGCCGCCTCGATGGCGTGGGGCGCGAACTCTTCTGTCCGCGTCTCGCCGTCGCTACCTTTGACCGTCACCGTCACCGGCTCGCGGATCCGATCGGCCAACTCGTCGTAGCCGTCGGCCTCCCAGACGCTTTTTTCGTTCGTCAGCTCCCGCCTGATGAGTTCACACTCGAGGCTCAGATTCGTCAGGTAGCCAAAGCGGTGCTTGTCGAGGCGTCGTTTGAGTGCCTTCAGCGGATCCATGCCGTTTCGGTCGGCGTGCTGGTTGAGCTGGGCCTCGAGATCCGGGTTCGAGATGATCAGCATCTGGGTGTCGACGTCCATCCCGATCGCCTTGTCCAGTTTCACGGACTGCTCGTCGGGGACGTTCAACAGCTTCTGAAGCAGGTCTGCGTGCTGGGCGGCGTCCTCGACGATCGTGAGGACGCCGTTGCCCTGCGAGAGGACACCGTCGTAGGAAAAGGCCTGCGGGTTCTTGCGTCCTCGCGAGTCGAGTTCCTGGAGCATGCCGTGCATCCACGAGCCGACGAGTCGCTCCTTGGGGCGGCCGTCGTCCTCGCTGTGGAGGACGCCGACGCCCTGTCCGAGGTCGACGACGTAATTTTTCACCCGCAGGTGGGTCTCGTCGGTGATCGCCGAGAACAACTCGTCCTTGCCCGCTCGGCGGTACCGCTCCTCTAAGAACTCGTACGCTTCCCGGGAGAACGGATCGAGCTGGGCGTCGACTCGGACGGGGACGTGGTCCTCGAGTTCGCCGTTGAGATCGGCCAGAATCCGATCGCGGACGTCCTCGGGGAACACCGAGAGCGGGTGTGCCTGGACCGGACTCTCGTACCAGTGTTGGTCGTCCGAGGCGGTGGGGTCGCCGCCGTAGCTCAAGCTCCGCTCCTCGGCGTCGGCGGTCGTGACGTTCCACTCGACCGTGTACCGACGCCCCTCCGGCGTCTTCGAGTACTCTCGGAGGCCGTTGACCAGACAGCGTTTGAGCTCCGATTTCCCGGTCGCGGTCGGCCCCTCGAACCAGACGATCTTCTCGTCTTTCGCCCGGCCCGCCGCGATCGATCTGAGGTCGTCGACGAACCCGTTTAGCACCTCGGTGTTGCCGAGAATTGCGTGTTCGCCGTCGTTGTACGGGTCGTCGAAGAATCGGTAGCGCTCTTTCTCTTCGCCTTCCTCGACGACCGTTCGCGTTCCGGCGGCTTCGATCGCCTCGAGGAGGTACTTCGAGGCGTGGGAGGCGATCGTCGGATTCTCGAAGATCCGATCGACGTACGCTGGGAGGCTCATCGGCTCCTCGTAGGTCTCCTCCAGCGCGCGGTCGGCCTCGGTAACGTAGTCGGTGCCGGTCATGTTAGTCTTCGATCTCTGCTTTGGCGACCTCCGCGCCGGCGAACTCGAGTACCTCTTTTGCCCCTTCCTCGGAGTAGCCCTGTTCGATCAGGGCGTCGATCCACGAGGACCGCTCGTCGTCGTCGAACTCGTTGGCCGACACGAGCGCGGAGAAGTTGATGTTGTGTTTCTTGTCCTCCCAGAGTTTGCGTTCGAGTGCGCGGCGCAGGCGCTCGTTGTCCTGTGGGTTGAACGCCTCGCCCTCTCGAGCGCGCCGAGAGACCCAGTTGCTCACTTCCTGACGGAAGTCCTCCTTGCGATCTTCGGGAATGTCGAGTTTCTCCTCGACCGAGCGCAGGAACGTCTCGTCGGGTTCTTGTTCCCGGCCGGTCAGTTCGTCCTCGATCGTGTCGTCGTCGATGTAGGCCATCACGTGGTCCATGTACTTCTCGCCCTGGCGCTGGATCTCGTCTAAGTCGTAGGCCAGCGCGTGACGGACGTCCTCGATCGCGCGCTCGCGGTACTCCTCGCGAACCGTCTCGAGATAGCGGTAGTAGGTCTCGAAGTTCTCCTCGGGGACCGAGCCGTGATGCTCGAGATTCTCCTCGAAGAAGTTAAACACCGTCAGTGGCGAGAGAAAGCCCCGCGAGCGGTGTTTCGAGTCCATGATCGCCTCGGCGATCTCGTCGCCGATAAAGCGCGGCGAGATGCCGACCATTCCCTCGCCGATCTCGGCTTTCGCTGCGGCCTCCTCGCGAAGCTTCTTGACGTCGATGTCGTCGCCCTCGTCGATCTCGCCGTTGTACGCCTTTGCCTTTGTCAGCAGTCCGACGGTCTCCGTGTCGGGCTCTTCGATCCGCGTGAGCACGCCGAACAGTCCGGCCATCTCGAGAGTGTGGGGCTCGACGTTGATGTCGGGGACGTCGGCGTTGTTCAACATCTTCTGGTAGATGCTGGCCTCGTCCTCATAAGAGAGGACGTACGGGAAGTCGATCCGCTTGGTGCGGTCGTTGAACGCCTCCATCTTCTCGTCGCCTTTCTTGTCCTTGTACTCGGGCATGTTCGTCCGGCCGACGATCACCTGGTCGATGTCGATCCGGGGATTGTTTTTGGGCTTGATCGTCTGCTCTTGGGTCGCGTGCAGGAAGTCATAGAGGAACTCCCGCTGGAGTTTGAGCAGCTCTTCGCCGGAGAAAATCCCCCGGTTGGCGTTACAGAACGCCCCCGAGTAGTCGAACGCACGCGGGTCGCTCTCGCCGTAGATGGCGATCTTCGAGTAGTTGACGTCGCCCGTCAACTCGGTCTCGTCCTGGTTTTTCTTGTCCTTGGGCTCGAACGTCTCTAAGCCCTGGCGTTTGTTCTCGTCGGCGATGAAGCGGATGATCTCGATGTGGTTCTCGAGTACCTGCTGGAGGTCGTCGTCGTAGTACGCCAGCAGTTTGTCCATGTAGAACTCGCTTTCTGGATCGAGTGCCTGCTCGTTCTGGATAGTGTACGGTGCCTCGAGGCGCTCGTTTAGGTCGTCGATCACTCGCTGGCGTTGCTCGCGTGGGAGGAGCACGAGCGGATCCTGGTTCATCGGCGACCGGACCGTGTCGTCGGCGGGGTCCTGGTCCTTGATGACGTCACAGAGGTTCGTCCAGCGGAACGTGTACATCCGACCCTCCTCGCGGAGCGTGTAATCCTCGAAGTACTGACGAACCTGCTTATCGAAGTGAGACTTCCCCGACCCGACCGGGCCGAGCAGGAGCTTGATCCGTCGTTCGGGTCCGAGCCGTCGAGCACCCGATTTCACCTTGTTGACGAACTCGTGGATCGACTGGTGGATCACCTTGCCGTAGAAGGTGTTCTCGCCGTCGTTTAACGGATCCTCGCTGGCGAGCTGGTACTCGACGACACCCTCGGTTTCGTCGTAGGTCGTGCCGTAGTAATCGAACATATCTGCGACGCGCTGGTGGGCGTTGCGGGTGATCTTCGGGTCCTCGTAGGTCTCCGCTAAGTACCAGTCGAACGATTTCGTCTCCCGCAGGTCTGCGGGCATCGATTCCTTGTAGTCCGAACTTAGCTTCTCGAGCGTCTCGATGTCTCCGTTCATGGTATCATTGCCAGTTGTCGCTTCTCGCCGGCTGAGAGGCTGCATCCGCGCGACGTCGTCGACCCAGAACTCCTCGTGCGTTCGCCGTCGAGACGAGCTCGCGCGGAGGGTGCGACCCCCTTCGGGCGGTCTGTCGTTTCATGGGTACTCGCGTGCCACGTGTCGGCGCTCGAGACGGTGTGTCGGTCTCGAACGACGTGCGCCGGGGACGGGCGCGACGTGGATCGACCCGCCGTACGGATATCGATAGTATTTAATGATTGAGTAATCCAGCTACTTAACCTTGGCCCCAAAAGGTATTTACCAAGAATAAATTCCAGGCAATATATGCAGGTATGTTTGTATGCCAATAGATACCACACCTCCCGTCGGGGATCTCTCATCATAAGTCACTCGCCTGCATTGCCGCGGTTCGGTCGCGCGCGGTGTGGGTGATAATAGCACGATATCGCCCCTATATCTCCCGTCGGATTGCACGCGATGAGAACGGAGCGAAACCAGAGACGCGATCAGGACCAGCCGCCGTCGACAGCGGCTGGGGGACACAAACCTGTGATCGCGTACCCGTGACGACGACGATTTAGGGCGGGCGACCGTAACCGAGACCATGACCGATCTGGCGACCCTCCCGCCGGCTTGGGAGATCTGGTCCGACGGCGAGGACGGACGCCTCGTCCTCGCCTACCGGCCGGACGTCTTCGACGGTGACGAGTTTCCCGCGGCCTGTCTCCCGACGCTGTATCTGACACACGGTCGTCGGACGAGACGTCCCGGTCAGAATCCAACCGATTCGACCGGCGACGACGACTGGTTCGTTACGCTCTATCTCGAGCCGGACGTCTCGCTCGAGGGCGGCGAACGATTCTCGACGCGAGCCGACGCCCTCAAGTCCGTCGTCGAACTCGCAGACCGCTTCGACGACGGCGAGATCGATTACCGAGGCCTGTATCAGGTGCCTCGAGAGCGGTACTTCGATCGATTGGACGAACTGACGGGGTGAACTCACGGGGTCGAGTGGGAACCGATACGTCGGCCGACGAACCGACACACTCGAGAGTGAGGCTTAACCGGCGGTGGCGAGTAGTGGACTGCATGTCCACCGTCACCCTCGTCGGCTCACGTCTCGCGCAGCCGGGGACCGAATTCGTCTATCACGGCGAAGCGGATGCCTGTGCCGGCTGTCCGTACCGAAGCCAGTGTCTCAACCTCTCGGCCGATACCCGCTATCGAATCACCTCCGTTCGGGAAAACGCACAGACACTCGAGTGTGCGATGCACGACGGCGGCGTCCGAGCGGTCGAAGTCGAACCCGTCTCGGTGCGAGCGAACATCGTTTCGAAGGGTGCGTTCGCCGGAAGCAAATCGAGTCTTCCAGGCCCGTGTCCGTACGTCGAGTGTCCGAGCCACGAGTACTGTGACCCCGACGGCCTCGCGTTCGACGAGGAGTACAGAATCAGCGAGATCGTGGGCGATCCACCCCACGACGTCTGTCACCTCGACAGAGGTCTTCAGCTAGTCGAACTCGAGCCCGATGGCTGATTCGGCCGCTTCAGTTTCGGTTCGATTCGTCGGCTGCCTCGAGCCAACTTCCGGCCCAACACTCGATTTCGTCGAACACCGGCTCGAGCGACCGACCCTTGTCCGTGAGGCTGTAGTAGGTCGCGATCGGCGCGTCTTCTTCGATGCGGCGTTCGACGAACCCCGTCTCTCCCAGATCGTCGAGCACCCGCGAGAGCGTCCGCGCGTTCGCACCGGTCGAACGCTTGAGTTCGTTGAACCGTTGCTCGCCGGCGAGTAGTTCGTGTAAGACGGCCAGACGCCACTGCGACCCGATCTGTTCGAGCGATTTGATGACGGGGCAGGCCTCCGGATGCTGGTCGTTCGATTGCGGTCGTTGCGATGACATCAGGTTTCCCGTCGACGTTCGGTCGGGAGCCCCATAGCAGTTCGGAATCGAACGAGATAACACAGTGTTATCTATTGGCGTTGCAGATCACTGGTCCGCCTCGGGTTCTCCGGCTGCCGTTCGGTCCTCCGCGAGGGCGGATTCGATATTCTCGAGCGCCTCGAGACAGATCGGAACCGATCCCGCGGCGTGGAACGGAACCTCGAAAACGACGCGACAGCGCCGATCACCCAGGTCGTCGACACGGTGGCCAGCCGACGGTACGCACGGCACACGCCACGTCCAGCGGCGGTCCGTCCGCGAGGTGACGGTAAACGGGAGCCAGACACCGGGTACCCGGATTCGACCGGTGGTCCCCTCCCGAACGCAACGATCGGTCGACTCCACCTCGCGGACGACCGGCGACCAGTCGGGCCACCGCATCGTATCGGCCAGCAGTTCCCAGGCTCGTTCCGGGGCCACTGCGAGGACCTGAGAGATCTCGACTCTGTCGCCGTCGGGTGTCCGCCGTCGCTGGACGCGAGTCATTCGTATACGAACGTACGTCCGCCGCGAATATGGCGTTTCGGTCGCTCGAGTTCGCAACCCGAACTGTCCGTAGCCGCTAGACTTTACTTGCGGGGCTCCCTGCCTCGAATCGAGTGATGGCGATAGTCGAAGTCGAAAACCTCCGCAAGGAGTACGGGGGGTTCGCCGCCGTCGAAGGGAGTACGTTCTCGATCGAACGTGGCGAGGTGTTCGGCATCGTCGGCCCGAACGGGGCCGGGAAGACGACCACGTTGAAGATGATCGCCGGTCTGATCGAGCCGACCGACGGGACGGCGACGGTGGCCGGCCACACCCCCGGCGAGCCGGCGATGCAACGCCGACTCGGTTTCCTCCCCGAGGAGTCGCCGCTGTACGAGGAGATGACCGCCCTCGAGTATCTCACCTTCTTTGCGGACCTCTACGACGTCCCCTCGGAGGTCGCCCGCGAGCGGATCGACCGGACGCTCGATCGGCTCGATCTCGAACATCGGACCCGGCGAATCGGCAACATGTCGAAGGGGATGAAACGGAAAGTCGCCATCGCCCGGGCGCTCGTGAACGATCCCGAGGTGCTCATCTTCGACGAACCGGCGTCGGGACTCGACCCGCTGACGACGAACTACATCATCGAGTTCACCCGCGAACTCAGCGAGGCGGGAAAGACGATCATCTTCAGCGCACACAACCTTTTTCACGTCGAGAGCATCTGCGATCGGGTCGCGGTGATGAACCACGGTCGGATCGTCGCCCGCGGAACCGTCGACGAGATCCGCGGGACTCACGGCGGTACCGAGTACCACGTTTACGCGACCGTCGACGCGAGTCACGCACTCGGCGAGATATCGGCCAGCCGCGAGAACGACCAGGTTCGGCACGTCGTCGGTGGGATGGACGACGTCGAGTCGATCCGCGAAGCCGTCGACGCGGAAGGCGGACGCATCACCGACATCCAGACGACGACGCCGAGCTTAGAGGAAATCTTTCTCGAGATCGCCAGCGGTTCCGACGCCGAGGGAACAGCCCGTTCGGATACCGAAACGGAGGCGGACGCCGACACGACTGATCCCGAGGAGGAACTCGAGGCGTGAGCGACGACCGGTCATCGTCCGAGTCGATCCGACGGCACCTCGCCTCGCTCCGGCGTGGGGCGGTCGGTTCGTTCCGACGGACTGCACGGATCGCCCGCTGGGAAATCTCCCGAAGCGCCGGAACCGTCGATCGGCGGACGATCGTCGCGGTGGCCGCGATACTCGTCGTCGTCGGCGGTGTCGGACTCTCGGTCGCCGAGGACGGCATCGGCCTCGAGGACGAACTGTACGTCGTCGGCGTCGATTCGGACGATCCCTACGCCGATGTCGCCACTGAGAGCGATCGGTTCCGGACGATCGCGCTCGAGGACGTCCGGATCGACGAGGGCGGAGACTCGAACGTCGACGTCGTCGTGACCCGTGACGGTGAGTTGGGGTACGTTGGCGACAACGGCGAACAGGCGTTCCACGCGTTCCGCGAGGCGATCGAAGCGGAAAACGCCGACCGAATGGCCGCCGAGGACGACGACGTCGCCGCCTATCCGGTACTCGTGACCGTCGAGTATCAGGAGCGTGAGACCGGTATGGCAGCCGAAAGCGGTGACGGTGGGTCCGACACAGGAGGAGACGTGATCGGCACAGACGGTGTCGATGCCGACGAGAGCGCAGCCGATGATGACACCGAGATAGTCGATACGGACGGCGACACAGCCGTTGCTGACAGCGATACAACCAGTTCGGACAGCGAAGCGGCCGATTCCGGCGGAGATAGGGGCGCTTCTGACGACGATACGACCGACGCTGCCGGGGATGTGGTCGGTTCCGACGGGTCCGGATCAGACGACGACGTCGGGTCACCGGAGACGACGACCGACGTCACGAGCCCGACGGCGGACGGAGAATTCCAGGTTCCCGACGTCGGTGCCACGGCAACAGAAGAGACGAGTCCCGCGACGCCCGATACGCTGTCACCGCCGTTTCCGTTTCAGTCGCTCGTGCTCGCCTTTCTGTTTATCGTGCCGATGAACTTCGTCATCCAGACCTACGGGAGTACGATCATGGACGAACGGATCAAGCGCCGCGGCGAGTTGCTCCTGGTGTCGCCGTCCTCGCGCTACGAGATCGTCGCCGGAAAGACGCTCCCGTATCTGCTCGGCCTCGTCGGTATCGTCGTCGCGACCGCCGCGGTGATCGGTGGGCGGACGCTCTCGGTCGCCGCAGCGATTCCGATCGCGCTGGTGTTTCTCGCGTCGACGTTCGCCGGCGCGATGCTCGCCCGTTCGTTCAAGGAGCTGACATTCGTCACCGTGACCATCAGCGTCCTCCTGACGACGTACACGTTCGTGCCGGCGATCTTCACCGAAGTGACGCCGATCGCGTTGATCTCGCCGCTGACCCTCGTCGTAATGGATCTTCAGGGCGAGTCGGTCCGTCTCGTCGAGTACCTCTTCTCGACCACCCCGTTTTACCTCAGCGCAGCCGTTCTCTTCTTGCTCGGGATCGGCATCTACCGCGAGGAAGACATGTTCGCCCAGAAGCCGGTCCCCGCGAAGATCGTCGACGCGATCACGAGCCAGATCGACGCCGTCTCGAGGCGCGTCTCCAGTTACTGGAGCCCGTTCGTGCTGTCGGTCGTGTTCATGCCGTTCGTCTTCGCGGCCCAACTGCTCGCCGTTGCGCTGTTGTTCGTCGTCCCCGAGTCGATCGCACTGATCGTCATGTTCGTCCTCGCCGCGGCGGTCGAGGAGTTCGCAAAGAGCATCCACGTCTACGCGGGATTCGCCCGCTCACGATTCGAACCGACGATTCGAGTGGCCGCGATCCTCGGCGCGCTCTCCGGACTGGGCTTTTTCGTCGGCGAAAAGATCACCCACGTCGGTCAGTTCGTGGGACTCTCGGATCTCCCGATCAGCGTCGCCGCGTTCGGCCCGGAACTCGGTGCCGACCTGCCGCTCGTCGTCTTGCTCGCTCTCTTTCTCGCTCCGCTGGCTCTCCACGTGGTGACGGCGATCATCTCTGCCACGGGTGCGAGACGCGGCCGAGGGACGTACGCCGTGGCGTTCGTCGTCGCGACCCTCGTCCACGCCCTCTACAATCTCGGGGTGATCCTCCTTGTCAGCTGATCGCGACGAGTGGCGATCCGACGACGACACCTCGGTACCCCGCGGGCCGAACCCACCCTCGAGAGACGACGGTGACGACCGACGCTCGAGCGGCGTCTGGCGGGCACGCCGGGCGATCGTCCGCCGACAGCTTCGCTCGCTTCGCTCGGAGAAGACGATCCTGCTCGCGATCGCGATCCAGCTGTTCATCGCGGCGTTCTCCTCGTTTCTCGTCGTCGGACTCGTCTCGATGTACGAACCCGACTCCGTGGACGGCTACGAGGCCGACGTCGCCGTCACGGGAAGCGACACCGACGAACTCCTCGCCGTCGCCGACCAGCAGGGCGGAATCGATCCACGGTTCTACGACGACCGGGCGGCGGCCCACCACGCGTTCGACGAAGGATGGGTCGACGCCGTCCTCGACGCGAACCGAGACGACGACGGCAGACTCGTCGTCAGCGTGACGGCACCCGACGGCGGACTCGAGACGACGCTGCTCGTCGTTCAGATTCGCGAGACCCTCGAGACGATCGAGCACGTCGAGCGGATCGAGAACGCAGACAGCTTCGAGGAGCCGCCGCTGTCGGTCCCCGGGGAGACGGACGCCAGCCCCTACGCCGAGTTCACCTACACCGTGTTGCTGCCGCTGTTGTTGTTCCTGCCGGCGTTCATCAGCGGTTCGATCGTCGTCGACTCGCTCGTCGAGGAGCGCCAGCGTGGCACCCTCGAGTTGCTTCGCGTCTCCCCCGTCTCGTTCGGCGACGTCGTCGACGCGAAGCTGGCCGCCACCGCCGCGCTCGCGCCGATACAGGCGATCGCCTGGCTCGCGTTGCTCGCGTTCAACGGAACGGGTATCGCGAACCCGTTCGCGCTACTCGTGCTCGTCTCGGCGCTCGCCGTGCTCGTCGTCGGCGTCGGTGGCGCCGTTGCACTCACGGCTCCGGATCGGCGCCAGGCACAACTGCTGTACTCGACCGGTATCGTCGGTGCACTCGTCGTCTCGACGGTGTTGCCCGAACATCCGGCGAACACCGTCGCGAAGTTCGCCATCGGGAGCGCAACGACGGTCACGTGGCTTTCGCTTGCACTGTACTGTCTGCTCGCCGCGGTCGCGTTCGGCGCGGTCCGGGTCGTTCTCGCTCGAGTCGATCACGACTCGCTGTGAGAACGATTCGGCTGGCACAGCGTTCACTCGAGACGCAGTGCCACAACGAAAAACGCGAAAGACGGAGTCGAACGGCGGCTATCGACCAGTTCAGCGTCGGCTGAACACGCTCTTGATGCGCGAGACGATACCACTGTCGTCGTTCTGGTTCCCCTGTCGATCGCTGTCCACAATTGGGCCGTTGTGAATCGTTTTCGATGTTGCTACGACCAATCTGGAATGCCATCGGAAAATCGGAACGACAGTTCCTCTGCGGACCGATAGTCGGATTAGAGAATCCGTTTACCCCCGAATCCCCCGTCTCACGACCGGAGTATCTTCCAAAAGAACGGCACCATCGCGAACAGTGCGATGAAGGCGAGCCACCAGGGGAAAAACAGGAGGAAGACGACCCAGAGCAAGAACCCAGTGACGATCGCCACGAACTTTTGCTTGATCGTGATATACATTCTTCCCTGGACGTGATCGAACAAAACGATCAAACTGTCGGTTACGGATCGAAATCGATCGACAGGATCAGCCGAATTTGCCGGTGATGTAATCCTCGACGCGCTCGCTTTCGGGGTTCTCGAAGATCTTGTTGGTGTCGTCGAACTCGACGAGATGGCCGCCGGTGAGAAAGACCGCGGTTTTATCTGAGATACGCGCCGCCTGTTGCATGTTGTGGGTGACGATCACGACCGTGTACTCTTCGGCTAACTCCTCGACCAAATCCTCGATTTTCGAGGTGGCGACCGGGTCCAGCGCGGATGCAGGTTCGTCCATCAGAATGACCTCCGGATCGGGGGCGATCGCTCGAGCGATACACAGTCGCTGTTGTTGTCCGCCCGACAGATCGAGCCCGGAGGAGTCGAGTTGGTCCTCGACCTCGTCTAGAAGCGCCGCCCGCTCGAGTGCCGTGTGGACCTGTTCGTCGACGTCGTCGTCTTTGCCCTGGACGCGCAGGCCGTAGGCGACGTTGTCGTAGATCGACTTCGGAAACGGGTTCGGTTTCTGGAACACCATGCCGATCTTCCGGCGAAGCGCGACCGGATCGACGTCCTCGTCGTAGACGTTCTTTCCGTGGAACCGAAGGTCGCCCTCGACGCGAGCGATGTCGATGAGATCGTTCATTCGGTTGATCGACCGGAGGAACGTCGACTTCCCACAGCCGGAGGGGCCGATCAGCGCGGTCACCTTCCGTTCGGGAATTTCCATCTGGATACCGTGTAGTGCCTGCTCGTCGCCGTAGTAGACGTCGAGATCCCGGGATTTGATGACGGGGTCGGCGACTCGAGGTGAGCCAAGCGGTGCGTCGTCTTCGGTCGGTTCGGACCGGTGATCGTCGGTCTCGGCTTTCGATACCGTTCGTGGTCCACCGGCGTTTGCAGTCATGGACGGTAGTTCATTCTTCGAGAGTAGGCAGTTGCCTGGTCCGAAACGCTCCTCGTCCGGATCGTTCGCCGGACGTATCGATCGAGACGACCGACCCGTCCGGGTTCGTTCTACGTACATACAAACAGAGAACGCCCACCTAAATAGGATACTATGATCTCTCCGGTCCGGGACCGTTGACTATATATCTCTATTGAGTGGGGATTCGATCGGAGCGAGCGTCTTCGGTCCCGGCTTCGTTCTCGGTTGGTGGCGTCGGCTCGGCCGGTCGGGGGAGTTCGAGGACGACCGTACTCCCGGCGTCGTCTCTCTCGGTTACGTCCCCGGCTGTGGCCGATTCGGACGACGAAATCGAGAGCCGACCACCGTGCCGGCTGACGATCCAGTCGACGAGCCAGAGGCCGATACCGCCAGCGTGATTGACCTGGGAAATTTCCCGCTCGCCCGTAATCACCGAGATGTCTTCCGGCGGAATGCCGGGACCGTCGTCCTCGACGGCCAGGCGAATCCACTCCGACGTCGGTTCGATCTCGATGGTCACAGATGGGTTCGGCCCGGCGTGATCGGCCGCATTCGCCAGCAGTTCGTCGATCGCGATGCCGATTCCCTCTCCACAGGCCGCGATTGCCTGCTCAGGTCCGTCGACGATGACGCTCTCGAGATCGCGCGAACGGCTCGCCGCGTCGAACGCGTCGACGCGTTCGCGAGTGATCGTCGCGACGTCAGTTCGAAGCGTCTCGTCGTCGATCGGATCGAGCAACGACTCCGTCGTTCGGGCACGGTCGGCCAGTTCGAGCAGTTCACGCGTCGCCGCTGCGATCTCGGCGGCCGACTCCCGATTTTCTCCGTCGAGTCTGGATTCGAGATCGTTGGCGTGACCGACGACGAGATTCAGCGTGTTCCGAAGGTTGTGTCGTAGAATTCGATTGAGGACGAGGAGCATCTGTTCGCGCCGGGCGAGCGATCCCGCCAACCCATCGAGTGCGCGGTCGATCCGTCGCCACTCGGCGGCACCGCCGATCGCTGGTTCGTCACCGTACTCACGTCGCTCGAGTGCTCGAAGCCGCTCGAGGATCCGCCCGATCCGTCGAACCTTCGACCGATAGATCCACACGGCGAACCCGGTGACCGAACCGAGCAACGCGACGGCCGAGGCCGTCTGAAAGAGTACTAACCGGTCGATCGATCCGGTAACCTCTCCCCGTTCCCGGTGGGCGGTAACCGTCCAGTCGACGGTCCCGACCGTCGCCTCGTCCTCGATCGTCTCGTCGAGGTGATCGGCGTTCGTAAACACCGTCTCCCCGTCGGCTTCGACGGTTATCGCACCCTGGTCGTCCTCGGCTATGGGCTCGAACAACCGTTCGTCATCGATGTGGTAGGCACCGTTGAGCGAGCCGACAATCTCGCCGTCCTCGCGGATCGGTGTGCTGACGACGATGACGTCGTTACCGGTTTCGGCTTCGAGCGGATCACTGACGTACTCTTCCCCACGAAGCGATCGGTCGACGTATCGTCGGTCGCTGAGATCCGTTCCGACGATCGTCACCGAGGTGCTTGCCTGTCTGGTTTCGATCGCCCGCACCGCTCCAGTTTCGTCGACTACGGTGACGCCGCCGAACGCGGAAACGTCGACGAACTGCTCGAGTGTGTCCCCCTGTCGTTCGGTTCCGTGTGCTCTGACGTCCGGGTTGTTCGCTGCGATGGCCAGTGTTCGTTGCTGTTCGCGTATCCGATCGTCGAGCATGGTCGCCGAGAGCTCGGCCCGTTCGGCAACCGAGTCCTCGGCACTGTCGAGCACATCGGTTCGGTGTGTATCGAACGTGACCACGAGGACGCCCCCCGAGACGATCACGACGATGACGAACGCGACACAGAACCGATACGTTAGCCTCATTCGCCGGCGACCATTGGCATTACATATCAAGGGACTATTATAATTGTGGCTATCTCGTGTCACGTTCAGCCATTGGCGAGGCGAAACGAAGGCGGAATAGTCGTCACTGTTTACTAAAAGACGTTTTCAATCGTCGCATCGCTGTCGACGCAACCCCGACACCGCGGATCGATTTCCGGTTAGCTCCGCGGATCGTACCTGTTCCTGATGAAGATCGCGATTGCGTTCATCAACAACAGAATCGTAAGCAATACGACGATTCCGGCGGCGGCGACGTGCTGGAACTCGGGTTCGGGAAGGGTCGCCCACTCGAAGATCATCATCGGCATCGCACTGAACGGACTCGTGAGGCCGTCGGGCGCGACGAACAGCGACGTCGCGGCACCGACCATCAGGATCGGTGCCGTCTCGCCGATCGCCCGCGACAGCGAAAGGATCGTCCCGGTCATGATCCCGGGAAGCGCTCGCGGCAAGACGACGTCACGGATTACCTGCCACTGCGTCGCACCGACACCGTAGGCCGCCTGGCGTTGTGAGTCCGGCACCGCACGGAGCGCTTCCTGTGTCGAGACGATGACGATCGGCAAGATCAGAAGCGTCAGCGTCAACGCACCGGCGATGAGACTCGAGCCCAGTTGTATCCCACGGACGAAGATGGCCAGTCCGAGCAGCCCGTAGACGATCGAGGGGACGCCCGCGAGATTGGCGATGTTCGCTTCGATGAACGACGTCAACCAGTTGTCGCCGGCGTACTCTTCCAGATAGACCGCCGCGCCGACCCCGAGGAAGACGGTGAAGACGGCGGTCAACGCGATGAGGAAGATCGAGCCCACGATCGCGGGATAGATACCCGCACCCCGCCCCCCCGGAAGGAAGTTCTCGATCACCTGCGAGGGCGGGTACGTCAGAAACTCCCAGGTGACCCACCCCCACGACTCGTAGAGGACGTCCACGATCAGCGCGACGAGCGCGACGATGCCGACGAGCGTCGACGCGAAACAGATCGCGACGAATACGCGACCGATCAATCGCTTGCGGGCGATGTCCTCGGTGCCTTCGGCGAACGGATTGCTCGTGCTCATTGGTACTCCTCCCTGTAGCGCGATTTGATCCACAGGCTGAACAGATTCATCAAGAGCGTCATGGCAAACAGCGTCAGTCCGACGGCGAACAGGCTCTGATACCCGATCGAACCGACCGAGACGTCGCTGATCCCGATCTGGACCATGTAGGCGGTCATCGTCTGGATCGGCTCGAGCGGATCCATCGTGATCTGGGGATGCATCCCCGCTGCGAGCGTGACGGCCATCGTCTCGCCGATCGCCCGCGAGAGCGCGAGAATGTAGGAGGCGATGACTCCCGATAGCGACGCGGGGAAGACGACACGGGTCGACACCTCGAACTTCGTCGCGCCGAGGCCATAGGCCGCGTTGCGCAGGTCGTCGGGCACCGCGGACATCGCGTCCTCGCTCAGACTCGAGACCATCGGGATGACCATGATGCCGACGACGATCGCACCCGCGGCCGCGTTGAACGTTCCGGTATCGGGGAATACGCGCTGGATGATCGGTGTGATAAACGAGAGCGCGAAGAAGCCGTAGACGATCGTCGGAATCCCGGCGAGGATCTCGAGCGTCGGCTTGATCACCTTACGGACCTGCGGGTCGGCGTACTCCGAGAGGTAGATCGCCGTCGCGGTTCCGACGGGGATCGCGATGAGCGCCGAACCGGCCGTAATCAGAAGCGTCCCCCAGATCAGTGGCAAGACGCCGTAGCTTCGCGGCCGGATCACCGGCGACCACTCGGTGCCGGTGAAGTACTCGACGATCGAGACCTGCTGGAAGAATTCGATCGATCCCTGAACCAGGACCAGAATAATTCCGAGCGTCGTGAGAACGGTGACGAGTGCACACGAGAAGAAGACGTACCGAATCGTCGCGTTCTTCCGGTCGTCGATCCCGCTCGAGCCACCGGTCGTGATATCCGTCGTTCCTTCGGCCTGGCTCATTCTCGCTCCTCCGCGATCGCATCCTCGAGTTTCTCCGCGCTGGCCCGAACCTGTTCGTCCGGAATCGCGTAGTAGCCGACGCGTCGGGCGGCCCACTGCGTCCACGTCAGTTCCTCCCCAGGTTCGACGATCTCGGCGTCGGTCGCCTCCCCGTCGATCGCCTCGAAGTAAAATCGGGCGAACGCACGAACCTCCTCGCGCTCGAAGGCGTCGGTTCGGAAGTAGGTGTACAGTGGCCGCGTCAACGGCTGGTACTCGCCGCTTTCGATCGTCTCTCGTTTCGGTTTCACGACGCCGTCGCCGTCGTCGACGCCGAGCAGTTTGAGCTCGTCTTCGTTCTCGTAGTAGTAGCCTGCACCGCCGAACCCGAGGGCGTATTCACTCCCGCGAACGCCGCGGACGATCACGTTCGTATCCGCGCTCGCGGAGTAATCCGAGCGAATGTTTCCGATCTCGCCGGTGATCTCCTCCGTGAAGTAATCGAACGTGCCGGAAGCGGGATCGCGGCCGTAGAGTTCGATCTCTTCGTCCGGAAAGTCCGGGTCGTCCGGACGGACGTCACTCCAGGTCTCGACGTCCGATCCGGACTCCCAGATTGCCGCGAGTTCCTCGACAGTGAGTGACTCACACCAGTCGTTGTCGGGGTTCGCGATGACGGCCAGCCCGTCGAGTGCGGTCTCGAGTTCGAGATACTCGATCCCGTGTTGGCCACAGAGATCCCGTTCGTCCTCGAGGATCGGCCGGCTCGCGTTCTGGACGTGGGTTTCACCGGCACAAAAGCGCTGGAACCCTGCACCCGTTCCGGATCCCCGGACGGGGATCACGACCCGGTTGTTGCGCCACTGGAACTCCTCGGAGACGACGGCGCCGTGTGGAAGGACCGTGTTACTGCCGTCCATTCGGATTTCGCCGTCGAGCCCGCTATCCTCTCCCCGTGCGAGACACCCCGCGAGCCCAGAAAGTGCCGTTCCGGCAGCGCCGAGTAGAACGTGCCGACGCGAAACCGCGTCGGCCCGACCGGTAATCGGCTCGTTTGCCATCACTCAGTTAGTGGTGATATCGTCTCTAAATACCCTACTATGTTTGCTATATATTTCTATGTTAGACAACGGGTACCGAGATCGGTGACGAGGGTAGCAGAGCGATAATCCGCATATCAACCATTATTGGCCTGGAACAACGGCCTCACTAGAAGTACGGAGACCTGGCCAGATTTATATTCCCACCGCCACAACCTCGCCACATGGAGACCCGAAAAGTGCAGGTGACGGGAGGGTCGACGTACACCGTCTCGCTCCCGAAGGGGTGGGCGACGGAAAACGGTGTCAGCGCCGGGACGACCGTCGAGTTCTATCCCGAAGACGACGCGCTGTTGTTGACGCCACAGAGCGATGTCGAGCGCCAGGAGGGGACCCTCGATGTCTCAGACCTCGAGGGCGAGCGACTCACTCGTGCCGTAATGACGATGTACGTCAGCGGATTCGACATCATCCGCCTCGAGGCGGGCCGCATCACGACGGATCAACGACGGGCGATCAGGGACGCGACCCAGAGCCTCGTCGGCGTCGAAGTTCTCGAGGAGACGACCGACAGCGTCGTCATCCAGGACTTACTCGACTCCTCGGAGCTGTCGATCGTCAACGCTGTCTCCCGGATGCGTCTGATCGCCACCTCGATGCTCGAAGACGCCGTCATCGCACTCGTCGAAAACGACGACGACATCGCCCGCGACGTCATCGAGCGCGACGACGACGTCGACCGCCTCTGGCTGGTCGTCTCCCGGATCTTTCGTGCGACGCTTCGGTCCCCTCGCGCCGCCGAGGAACTCGGCGTCCCCCGCGAGGACTGTTTCGACTTCCACTCGAGTGCCCGCCAACTCGAGCGGGTCGCCGACCACGCCGCCAAGATCAGCAATCTGGCGCTCAAACTCGACGAGATTCCGGAGGACGTCGCCGCCGCACTCTCCGAACTGCAAGCCGACGCTACCGACGTCCTCGAGAAATCGATGGACGCGCTGTTCGCCGACGAGAGCGACGAGGCGAGCCAGCTGGGACACGCGGCCCACGAAGCAGTGCTCGAGATCGACGAACACACCCGAACGATCGACGACATGTTGCGCGACCTCGATCCCGTCCAGGCCCAGTCGCTCGGGTTGATCGTCGACTCGCTCTCCCGGAGCGCCGACTACGGCGGAAACATCGCCGAGACGGCGTTACAGAAGGCGGCTCCGCGGCCGTAGCTCGAGGAGTTCGAACGCGACGACTCGGAAAACAGTCGAAACGTTACTCGAGGAGAACGGCGTTGACCTGACCGGTCTGGCCGGGTCGGGACGTGACGCGGGCCTCACCCTCGGAGGTCGCGATAACTGCGCCTTTCGTGATGATGTTCCGGCGGACGTAGTTGGGGTTCGCGTCGTTTTCGACGACGTCTTCGATTTCCGCCGAGAGCGTCTCGCCGCCGTCGTTGACGCTTGCGACGTTCGTCGCGAGTGCGCGGGTTTTCTGGCCGTTGCCGCGGACGTCGACGGTCCGGAATCGTGGCTCACCGACCTGCGTCTCCGTCGGGAGTCGGCCGAGTTCGTCCTTTCGGCGCTTTCGAACGTTTTTCAGTCGGCCACCGGTACGCTTTCGCGTGGAGCGTCCCTGATTTTGCATACGCGAGAAAAGATCCGGCGTCTACTTGAATGCACGCTTTCGTCTCGAAGCCGTCGGCGTCGATAGCCCGACTCGAGTCGAACAGCGGTTCGGACGAACCCACACGTTCTTCGTCCGTTCCCGGATCGAACGGTATCGATCCCGATCACTCACGCCGGCGCTGTCGCCGCCGTCGACTCGAGCTGAGGTCACGCCGGACGCCGCGAGAGACGGTTCCGACTGGAACGCCAACTATCGTGGCACCGGCGAGGACGACCAACACAGTCACCGGTGGGAGCAACGGAACGACCGTACCGATCGACACGCCCGACTCGGAGAGCGCCCGTACGCCGTCGGGATTTGTCGCGAACGCGACGAGCAAGAGTACGAAAGCGTACGTCACGACGATCGAGACGCCCGTGTGAATTGGACGAGTCAGTACCCGGTAGCTGTGATGTTTGACCGAGGCGACGAACACGTCGGGGTGGCGGAAAATCCGTTGAGGAGTCAGTTTCGAACGCATGCCCAACCAATAGCCGATGTTTGATATATATGTTTGTGTGAGTGACGCCGAGTCACGGGGCCGACGGCGTCGACTGGCAGTATCTGAGACGGATGCGTCCCGATCTCCCGGCGAACCCGCGACCCGTGGGGCGGGTGTGCCGGAAAATCGGGACAGGAATCCACCTCAGTCGTCCGCCACGAGGCAGTAGGCGTGGCCCCGCTCCTCGAGAACGGTCTCTTCGTCGTCGTCCCAGTAGTTCGAGAAGACGCCGCGTTCGCTGTAGTAGATCCGCCCGTCTCGCGGGATCGCGCCGCCGGTGACGTGACCGCGGTTCTCGACGCGCCACCGACGCTCGCCGGTCTCGCGGTCCAGTGCGTAGAGATGGGTGTCGTAAGAGCCGACGAGAATCGTCTCCGCAGTGGCTGTCAGCGAGCCGATGACGGTACCACCGACGTTCGCAGACCACAGCTGCTCTCCGGTATCGGTATCGAGCGCGTAGACGTGGTTGTCGTCGCTTCCGACGTAGACGACGCCGCCCTCCGGATCGAGCGCCGGGTTCGACATGATCACGCGGCCGGTGTCGAACGACCACTCCTCGCGTCCGTCCTCGAGGTCGAGCCGGTAGAAGCGCCCGTCCCAGGAGCCGACGAACGCCGCACCGTCGTAGACGGGGGTCGTTCCCTTGATCTCCGCACCGAGGGTGAACGCTCCGTCGGCCATCTCCTCGCCGTCGGGGCCGTCCTCGCCGCCGGCTTGAAACGTCCAGGCGCGCTCGAGTGATGGAAACTCCCAGCAGTAGACGACGCCGTCGTTCGAGCCGGTAACGAGCCGGCCGGCGTCGCAGTCGATCGCGGGCGAGGGATGGGGCATCCCCCAGATATCGTCGTCGCTCCAGGTCGGCCGCCCGGTCCGGGCGTCGATCTCCCACAGCGCTCCGCTCGCCGGATTGCTGTACTCCGCAAGGATGTAGAGTGCCCCGTCGATGTAGGCAGGACTCGAGCCGATCGCGATCGAGCCGCCGAACTCGCGGGCACCGGTTCGCCAGGTCAACTCGCCCGCCTCGACGTCGACGGCGTACAGCGCACCGTCGTACCCCCCGACGTAGGCGGTGTCGCCGACGACCGCCGGCGTTCCGTGAAATCCGAGACTCCCCGGCCCGACCCCGGCTCCCGTCTCGAGGGTCCAGCGGTTCTCGCCCTCGGGCGTGACGGCGTGGATCTCGCCGGTGTCGCTCGCGACGAGGATCGTCTCGCCGTCCGGCATCGGCCGGGGCGTCGACTTCGCCGCTGTGTGGCCGATTCCGTTGACCGGAACCGACCAGTCGACCTGCACGTCCGAGGGGACGGTCGCCTCGGGGTAGTAGCCCCACCGGCGCAGCCCACGACGAAACATCGTCACGTCGTCGGCGACGGGTCGGGGCGTCGTCGTCGGACCGGCGTCAGCCGTTGCCTGCGAACAGCTAGGGCTCATCCGCCCGTACGCGGTCGTACAGCCCGAGATCGAGGCCAGCCCGGCGGTCGCGACCGTCGCCAGGAGCTTCCGTCTGGTCGGCATTCCCGTTGCCGTCTCGGGCCCCGCCGTCTTCGGTCGATCGGACGACTGCTCGCTCACGACTCTACTCCTGTTGTGCGTCGACGACGGCGACGCCCGCCAGGTTCACGATATCTTTGACCTCGTCGCCTCGCTGGAGGACGTGGACCGGTTCGTCCATCCCGACGAGCATCGGGCCGGTGGCGTCCGCGCCGCCCAGTCGCTGGAGCAGCTTGTAGCCGATGTTGCCCGACTCGAGGTTGGGGAAGACGAGCACGTTCGCCGGCTTCTCGAGGTCGGAGAAGCCGTAGGTTCCCTCGAGGATGTCCTCGACGACGGCAGTGTCGGCTTGCATCTCGCCGTCGACGGGGAAGTCGACCGCGGGGTCGTCCTGGAGCATCTTCGCGGCGCGGCGGGGCTTTCGGGTACCCTCGTTGTCGACGCTGCCGAAGTTCGAGTACGACAACAACGCGGCGCGGGGTTCGATGTTGAACCGCCGGGCGAGTTTGCCGGTCTGTTTCGTGACCTCCGCGAGGACGTCCTCGTCGGGATCCTGGTTGACCGTGGCGTCGGCGACGAAGACCACGCGATTTTTGAACGCGAGCATGTAGACGCCGGCGGCGTAGTCGACGTCGTCGGCGGTCCCGATAACCTGCAGCGGCGGACGCAGCGCGGAGGGGTAGTGATGGGAGAGTCCGGTCAGCAAGGCGTCAGCGTCGCCCTGTTCGACCATCACACTGCCAAAGTAGTTCGAGTCGCGCTCGATGAGTTCGCCCGCCTCCGTCCGGGTGATCCCCTTGCGCTGGCGAAGTTCGTGTAGTCGATCGGCGTAGGCCTCGTAGTCGCCGACGGTCGGATCGGCGACCTGGGGCTGGAAGTCGAGACCGAGATTCGCCGCCGTTCGCCGGATCTCGCTCTCGTCGCCGATCAAGATCGGCGCCGCGATCCCCTGTTCCTGGATCTGGTAGGCCGCCCGGATCATCTTCTCGTTTTCACCCTCGGCCAGCGCGACGGTCTTCGGGTCGCTTTTCGCCTTGTTGAGCACCACCCGCATCAGCTCGCGGGACTTACCGAGTCGGGCCTCGAGTTCTTCCTCGTATTCCTCGAGGTCGATCTCGGCTCGTGCGGCGTCGGATTCCATCGCAGCCTCGGCGATCGCGGGCGCAACGCGGAACAGTACGCGTGGGTCGACCGGCTTCGGGATGATGTACTCGGGCCCGTACTGGATCGGATCGTCGCCGTAGGCTTTGACGACGGCGTCGGGAACGTCTTGGCGTGCGAGATCGGCGAGCGCCTCCGCGCAGGCGACTTTCATTGCCTCGTTGATCTCGGTCGCGCGGACGTCGAGTGCGCCGCGGAAGATGAAGGGGAAACCGAGGACGTTGTTCACCTGGTTGGGGTAATCCGACCGGCCCGTCGCCATGATAACCGTGTCGTCGCGGGCTTCCTTCGCATCCTCGTAAGAGATTTCCGGATCCGGGTTCGCCATCGCGAACACGATCGGGTTCTCGTTCATCGACTCGATCATCTCCTGGGAGACGATACCACCAATCGAGAGACCAACGAAGACGTCGGCACCCTCCATCGCGTCGGCGAGGCCACCCTCCGGCACGTCGCGGGCGAACTGTCGCTTGTACTCGTTGACACCGCCGTCTTCGGCGCGGGCCTCCGTGATGATCCCCGAGGAATCACACATCGTGATATTCTCTTTCCGACAGCCAAGCGAGACGTAGAACCGAGCCGTCGCGATCGCACTCGCGCCCGCCCCGGAGAAGACGATCTCGAGTTCCTCTAGGCTCTTGCCGGCGATATCTGCGGCGTTGAGAAGCGCGGCACCGGAGATGATCGCCGTGCCGTGTTGGTCGTCGTGGAAGACCGGGATGTCGATCTCTTCTCGCAGACGTTCCTCGATAGTGAAACAGCCGGGCGCTTTGATGTCCTCTAAGTTGATCCCGCCGAACGTCGGTTCCATCATTTTGATGGCCTCGACGACCTTGTCGGGATCGGCTTCGTCGAGTTCGATGTCGAAGACGTCGATATCAGCGAAGCGCTTGAACAACACGCCTTTCCCTTCCATGACGGGTTTTGAGGCCTGTGCGCCGATATCGCCGAGTCCCAACACGGCGGAGCCGTTCGAGACGACCCCGACGAGATTCCCCTTCGCCGTGTACGTGTATGCATCGGCCTCGCTCTCGGCGATCTCGGTACACGGCGCTGCGACACCCGGCGAGTACGCAAGCGAGAGATCGCGTTGCGTGTTCGTCGGTTTCGTGGTCGAAATTTCGATCTTGCCGGACGGTTCCATCCGGTGATACTCGAGTGCGTCCTCGTCTAGTCCCATACGGGGGACACGACGGGGGACCACTAAAACGATGCGAAGGTGGAAATCGACGATCGTCGAACCTCAGGAGGGTTGCATTCGACCGTTTTATACGGGCCGCCCTAGTGGAGTGGCGTATGGACGTCGCGCTTGGTGGGACGTTCGACCCCGTTCACGACGGTCACCGTCGGCTGTTCGAACGGGCGTTCGAACTCGGGGACGTGACGATCGGGTTGACCAGCGACGAACTCGCCCCGAAAACGCGACACGTCGAACGACACGTCAACTCCTACGACGAGCGCGCAAACGCCCTCGAGAAGGCGCTCGAACCGATCGCCGCCGAGTACGACTGCGAGTTCGAGATCAGACCGCTCGAGGAACCGACGGGGATCGCAATCGAACCCCAGTTCGACTACCTCGTCGTCTCCCCCGAAACCCGCGACGGCGGCGAGCGGATCAACGAGATCCGCCGCGAGCGGGGACACGACCCGCTCGAGGTCGTCGTCGTCCCTCATCTCCGTGCCGATGACGGTGACATCATTTCGAGTACCAGGATCGTCCGTGGCGAAATCGACGAACACGGGAGAGTTCTCGACGGCGGAACCGGCGACACCTAACCGGTATTTCGTTCCCCATACTGGACCGTTCGGTCGGGTAAGCCGGCCGCTGTATCCGCGAAACGGTGTAACGTCACCAGCGAGGCGCTTCGAGTCCCGCTTCCTCGAGGAGCGTTTTCCATCGGGATTGAATCGAGAGCCGAGAGACGTCGGCCGCCTCGGCAACCTCGCCCTGCGTTCGACCGTCGCCGGCGATCAACGATCCCGCGTAGACGCTCGCGGCGAGAACCGCCCGCTTGGACCGGTCTTCGTCCGGAACGTCGACGAGAAAGAGATCCATCGCACACGATCGCGCCTCCCCCGAGAGTTGTAGTCGGTCGGCCACACTCTCGAGTTCTTCGAGCCAGGCCGCGTACTCGACGCGGTCACGTGCGCTGTGCATGGGTCATCGTTTTCCTTCGTCGGTGATAAATCTCCCGTCGGTGTCGGTCGTCCGTCGCCCCTCCAAGATCGATTACCGTCGGAAACGGCAACAGCGTGCTACTCGAGCCAACGTCTGGCTACGAATAGCTAGGGAGAATGGCCGTTCTGTCCGGATTTCACTAGGAGATAACTACTTAAGCACGGATCCAGCCAAGATGGTGTCGACGCCCGCCACCCGCACTCGTCGGGGAGTCGTTCGTCATGAAAGAGCCAACCTGCAAGCTCGTCTGTACCGGTTGCGGTCTCGAGATGCCGTATCGAGATCGATCGCTGGCCGAACAGGCGGCAGAGCTACATCAGCTTCGGGATCCGGAGCACGTGACGTTTATCGTTCCGCCGGACTGGTCGCCCGAGGAGCCGGTCAAACACGAGTAAAACGGATCGACAGGTTCTTACTCGAATCGGCAAAACCTCGGGGTGAGCGCGGGTAGCCAAGCTAGGCCAACGGCGCAGCGCTTAGGACGCTGTCCCGTAGGGGTCCGCCGGTTCGAATCCGGTCCCGCGCACTGAACAAAACTGCGAGCGAAGCGAGCAGTTGCAGTGAAGGAGCAAGAGCGGATTCGAACGAGAGAAGTCGCGCGCAGCGCAGCGAGCACGTCTTCGCGTTGTTCGAATCCGGTCCCACACACTGGTATCGTCCGGTCTCGCAGTATCGTGTTCCGAGTAGAGTTGGTTACCAAGGTGTGACATCCAGCAGGGCCTAACGCACTCGAGACAGCGTTCGACGACCACCTCGTCAACGCCGAATTCCGTTGGCGGGCACAGAAGATGGGCGAAAACAGGAACTCCGTGTTTACGGACGCTGACGCGTCGAAAACATATCAGATTCAGAGAAACGGTCGCATTACTCCCCAAACCCAATGGCTTGGTCACCGTCCCACTCGATCGCTCCGAGCGTCCGAGGGGGTTGTTCCAGTCGTCCGTGGAACATCGCCCCAGGATGACCCTCGATCGGTTTCACAGGTTTTCGAGCAACGATAGAGTCGCTTTGATTGATTTGCACGTGGGTTGGCCCGAGTTCTGGATGGTCGTTGTCACGGTGCCACCCGAGCGCGAACGACCGTTCTGGTTCGATCCAGTTGAACCAGTACCAGTCGTCGTCGACGTTGTTTCCAGCCGTGAACCCGATTTCGACGCGTGCAATGGTTGATTCGCGGATCTCGAGCACCCGACTCGACCGCCTCGAGTCGACGAGACCGACCGACGAACTGTCCGCCGACACCTCCCCCAGATCAGAGCCGAAGCCAGTCAAGCAGGCTTGCGACTGGTCGGCCCGGAAGCGACGATGCCGTATCGACCGGGAACGGATCGCGACGGCCTACGTCGTACTGGAACCGTCTCGTCGACCGGGGGCTCGCTGTCGGTCGTCTCGAGTGCCATGTCTCGAGCGAGTAGCGTGGCGACGGTACGTGATACGGCACCGCCTGGATACCTCGAAAACCGCGGATAAATGGAGGTCGGATCCGATGGACGTCAGTCGTCCGAGACCGCGTTCGCTCGCCGCGTCAATCGCACGATCAGGTCGCCGTAGTGTGGGTACTCGTCGGCCAGCTCGGGACCGGCGAGTTCGAAGTCGGCGTAGTGAAATCCGGGCGTGACGGTACAGCCGACGAGCGCGTAGCCGTGGTCGCTGCCGTCCCGCGTGAGTTCGGCGGCGAACCAGGTGTCGTGGGGGACGACCGCCTGGAAGCGGTCGCGACCGAGTTCGATCGTCTCGAGTCCGTCGTCGAGGACGTACAGGGTAAGCGGATCGCCGCGGTAGAAGTGCCAGATTTCGTCGGACCTGAGCCGGTGGAACGCGGAGAAGTCATCGGCCTCGAGCAGGTAGTAGATCCCCGTCGCGGTCGGCCTGTCATCGTCGTATCGGGCGGGAAGGTGAGCCTCGTCGACGATCGCGTCGGCGGCGTACGTTTCGGCGTAATACCCGCCTTCGGGGTGTCTCTCGAGACCGAGCCGTTCGATCCAGTCGGTTGCGTCGAGCATCGACTGTTCTGCCCGCTATGGAAAGATAACTATTCCGAACTGTTCGGCAGATCGTCTCGTTCGCCAGCGTGGGGAACGCGAGCGCGTCGTGCCGTTCGGGTGGCGAATCCCCCAGTCCAAGGATGGCGTTGTACCGGTCGGTCTCGAGCAGAATTGGGGTGAGATACGTGCCGGCGTGATCGGGGTCGGCGACCCCGGTTGCCGGCAGATCCGGCCCCTCGACCGGACCGAAGCGATCGAGAAGACGTCGACGAACGCCTGGAGCGCCCGGTACGCACCGACGCCGCCCCCGCCGTGGTACGAGACGAACGGCTCGAGGTCGAGACGCCGGGCAGGAGGGCCGTGCCAGCGGTCGTTCCCGCGGCACCCGCGGCGAACTGTCGTCGCGAGATGCCGCCGGCTCGTTCGCTATCGTTTCCCGGCGTGAAACGGTACACTCCGCTCGCGTCTGATCTCGCGTCAACCACGTCTGATTTCGCGTCAACCGCGTTGGATCTCGCGTCAACCGGGGATGTGTTCGTCGACATCGGCACGCAAAACGGGGTGTGCCATCGACATAGAATCGACTCGAGAGTTGTTCGTCGACCAAGCGAGCGGAAAAAGTAAGTGGCGATTGCGTTGGGACGGAGACGATCGACTGTTCGGCCGGGTTGGCGTTCGCTCGGTTTTGAACAGACCGGGAGTACACGTCATTTTCCACTTTTCCTGGAGTGCCGGCCGCTTGGTACGAACGGCGTGCGAAACCGGGTGTTATGGCCAGACGCTCGCAGGTGGGTCCTGACGCAAACACTTGGATAATTGATTAGTCGCGGCGCGCGAGTAAATCGGCAGACGAACGTCTGACGGTCCAAAACGCTTATTCGCGCGGGCACGGCTTGTATGAGCAATGGCCGGGTTAGACGACGTGTTCGGGGATATCTTCTCGAATGTCGATGCCGTCATGCTCTTCGGGCCGAGTGGCTCGTACTACGAGCGGTTCGCGACGATCGACGACATCGACGTGATCGTCGTCGGGACCGAAAACGACCTCGGTGCGGACGTCTTCGTCGAGTTACCACTCGAGTTCGACGAGGTCGGTGAACGGATCAGCTTCGGGGTCGAGGGTGGCCTCGAGCAGGGCGTCATCGAGGGTGGGGACGAACTCGTCTGTGCAACGAGCGTCTTCGACGACGAGATCGATACCGTCTCCCGCGTCCGCGCGAGTGCCGACGACCGGACGGGTATCTACGACCTGTTCGCCAAATCCCGCGCGGAGCCGGAGGTGATCAAGGCGGTCGTCGAACTCGCGATCGAACTCGGCAAGAAAGGACAGAAGGGGAAACCGGTCGGCGCGCTGTTTATCGTCGGCGACGCGGGGAAGGTGATGAACAAATCACGGCCCCTGTCGTACAACCCCTTCGAGAAGTCCCACGTTCACGTCGGCGATCCGATCGTTAACGTGATGTTGAAGGAGTTCTCGCGTCTCGATGGGGCGTTCGTCATCTCCGACGCGGGCAAACTCGTCTCGGCCTACCGCTACCTCGAGCCCTCCGCGGAGGGCGTCGACATCCCGAAAGGTCTCGGCGCGCGTCACATGGCCGGCGGCGCGATCACGCGGGATACGAACGCCATCGCGGTCGTCCTCTCGGAGAGCGATGGGCTCGTCCGGGCGTTCAAAGCCGGCGAACTCATCCTCGAGGTCGATCCGGAGGCGTACTGAGATGGACTGGCAGACGCTGATCGAGGAACCGGCGGTGATCGCAGCGGCGGTACTGGCGCTTGGACTCGTCGTCGGCTACCTCGTCGGGCGGCTCAACAAGGAGCTGTTGACGGCCTCGGGGGTTCCCGAGACCGTCGAGGGAACGCCGTTCGAGCGGACTGCCCAGTCGATCGGGACGTCGACGGTCGAGATCGTCGCCCGGTTGAGTTCGTGGTTCATCTACGGGATCGCGGTGTTGACGGCGATCCACATCGCCCAGTTGCTCGATACCGACGCGTTCTGGAATCAGGTCATCGGGTTCATCCCGCAGGCGTTCATCGCGATTCTCGTGCTCATCCTCGGCTTCATCGTCGCCGACAAATCCGAGTTGATGGTCAGCGAGTACCTCCGGGGCGTGAAGATTCCGGAGGTGTCGATGATTCCGAAGCTCGTCAAGTACTCCGTCCTGTACGTGGCGTTTCTCGTCGCGCTCGGACAGATCGGCGTCTACGTCTTCCCGCTGCTGATCTTGCTCGTCGTCTACGCCGCGGGGATCGTCGTCGTCGGTGCGATCACGTTCAAGGACTTTCTCATCTCGGGGGCGGCGGGGATCTACCTCCTGCTCAACCAGCCCTACGGGATCGGCGATCGGATCGAGGTCGACGACCGATCCGGGATCGTCCAGGAGATCGACCTGTTCGTGACGAAAATCGAGGACGACTCCGAGGAGTACATCGTGCTCAATCGGCGGGTGCTCGACGACAAGATCGTTCGGGTTCGGGACTGACAAGGGTACGGAACTGTCGGATTCGAGTTACTCCTCGAGCGAGAGTCCGGCGTGCCAGCGGTCGACGCCGGCCTCGCGTTTGATCTCGTCCATTCGTGCGAGCAGGTGCGTCGCGAGCGAGGCGGTTTCGGCGGCTCTGGACTCGCCTTTCGTCGCGAACTCGCCGCCGTCGCGGTCGGCGTAGACCGTACAGACGGCGCCGGCCCGGAGGCCGTAGAGGTTCGCGAGCGTACAGATCGCGCTCGCTTCCATCTCGATGTTCTTCACGTTGGCCTCGACGAGTTGGTCGACGAGCTCTTCGGAGCCGGCGGCCCGGTAGCCGTCGTACCCCTCTCGTCCCTGGCCGGCGTAGAAGGAGTCGGCGCTCATCGTGATGCCGGTGTGGTAGTCGTAGCCAAGCCGTTCGGCGGCGGCGACCAGCGCCGAGACGACTTCGTAGTCCGCGACCGCGGGGTAGTCCTCGCGGACGTACTCGTCGCTCGTCCCCTCCTGGCGTACTGCACCGGTGGTGATCACGAGGTCGCCGATCGACATCTCGGGCTGGAGCGCCCCACAGGAGCCGACGCGGATGAACGTCTCACAGCCGACGCGTGCGAGTTCCTCCACTGCGATCGCCGCGGAGGGACTGCCGATCCCCGTCGAGGTGACCGAGATCGGCGTCTCCTCGACCGTTCCCGTCGCCGTCCGGTACTCGCGGTGGTGGGCGACGATCTCGTGGTCGTCCCAGTGGGGAACGATCTTCTCGAGTCGCTCCGGATTGCCGGGCAGGAGGACAGTCTCGGCGACGTCATCGGGGCCGACCTCGAGGTGGTACTGCACGTCTGTGTGTGGGTCTTCGCTGTCTGCTGGCATGTGATAGACGGGATTCGTAGCGACGTCGTATATAAATGCGGGGCGGTCGTGGGTTGGGTATGAACCGGGAGGATGGGGGTCCGGATTCGGACCGGACCGGCCGGGGACCGGATGCCGACCGGGGAGACCTCACCGACACGTACGTTGCCGCCCTCCAGCACGACCTGGCCGACGTTCCGCCGGACGCGACGCTCGTGGGCGTCGTCCGGAAGCCGACGTCGTGGTTTCACGCCGCGGTCGACGAGAACCGGCCCGAACTCGGCCCGCCCGCCGATCTCCTCGAGTCGGTTCGCGAGGCCGAAGACGAGTTGAAGATGCGCAGCATCTGCGAGGAGGAAGCACACAACGCCGCCTGGGACCAGGTCGGGTTCAGCGAAGCCTATCGGGTACACCTCGAGGGCTCGAGTGAGGCCGAGGCGGCACTTGCGGATATCCAGAAGCGACTCGAGGACGGCGAGTCGATCGCGCTCGTCTGCTACGAGAACACGGAGAAGAAACGCTGTCACCGGACGATTCTTCGGGAGGTGCTCGAGGGGCGTTTTCGGGACTGACGTGGATGTCGTCCGGTGTACTCACGGAGCGGCCGCCGAGCGACGGCACGCGTGTTTCTGGTTGGTCCGGAACCGATAGACAGCAGTCCGTGCGAGTTGAACTGCCGCAGCGAGAAATCCCTGCCAGTTGAACGGTTCTTCCCCTTAAAGCCGGCAACGCTGAGTAGCCACGTCCTCCCCAGCCGATTCGCTCGCGATCGACGATCGCTCGCTCATCCCTCGCGAGTTACGGCGCGGTTCGCTGTCCGCTCACCGCGCCCCAGCGCGCCATTTCGGCAGTAGCGAGGCGAAAGAGGGCGTCGTAGAACGGTTCTCACATCCACTCCGCGACTAGCCGACGAACGGTCAGTACAGGCGAAGAGAGCACCAGCTCACTGTACCGCTCCGGCTTGCGGTGGCGCGCGCTGGCGAGCGGTCGAGTAACGACGAGACCGCTCGACGATACTGCGCGAGGGATGAGCGACCGGAGGGAGCGAATCGGCTGGGGAGGACGTGGCCATTCCCCGTCGCCACAATCGCAGAACACATCTTCGTCTCGTCAACACCTGCGAGTAAACACATCTTCGTCTCGTCAACACCTGCGAGTATATCGACCACTACACAGACCTGCTCGTCGGGAGATTCACCGGAGAAGTCGGTGTGATCGATACGGGTGGAAGGCTTCTGTGACACCCGTAGGCGAGAGGGTATCCGTCTACTCGAGTGTCTCCTGGGAAATCGTATCGGGGAGCAGTTCGCCGAGCGTGTAGACGCTCGGTGCTTCGCCCTCGCCTTCGTCACAGATCACTTCGAGGTTGGGCTCGCAGAACTCGGCGAGCGTCTGGCGACACATTCCACAGGGGGTGACGCCGTCGCGTCTGCCCGAGCTGACCGCGATCCGGCCGAACGCGCGGTGGCCGTTCTTGACCGCCTCGGCGATCGCTACCTCCTCGGCGTGGAGGCTGTTGCTGAAGTTCGCGTTCTCTATGTTGCAGCCGAGGAAGACGTCGCCGCTTTCGGTCTCTATGGCGGCGCCCACGCGGTACTCGGAGTAGGGGACGTGTGCGGCCGACTGGATCTCGCGTGCGGCCTCGAGCAGATCGTCGTTCGGGTCAGTCATGATCGCTGATGAGACGGGGAAGTGCAAGAAAGCACCGCCCAGTGGGACCGGACGCCGACTCAAATTCGGCAAACGACGGCGACTCGAGTGAGGGTTACGGATCGGCGGCGTCGACGGCCGATTCCACGACCGCGCTCGCGTCGTCGATCAGCCGGTCGACACCGTCGCTCTCGGCGTAAATGCGAACGTACGGCTCCGTGCCGCTCGGTCGGACGAGGATCCACGATGCGTCCGGAAACTCGAGGCGGACGCCGTACTCCGTGTCGACGCTCGCGTCGGGGAACGCCTCCGGAAGGTCGGTCTCGAGGACGTCCATCGTTTCGGATTTGCGGTCGTCCGGGCAGTCGACGCTCACCTTCCGGTAGGGGCGCTCGGTAACCGGTTCTCTGAGCGCGTCGGTGCTGCCGGCGTCGACGACGAGCGCGGCGACGGTCGCCGCACTCGCGACGCCGTCGATCCAGCCGCCGAAGGCCGTGTGAACGTGCTTCCACGGCTCGGCGGCGAAGACGACCGCCGTCTCTTCCCCGCTGGCGGCCCGTTCGCGTGCGATTCCCTCGTGAAGTGCGCCGAGTCGGACCCGTTCGACCCGCCCGCCCTCGGCGCGGACCCGTTCGTCGATCCGTGCGGAGGCGTTCGGGGTCGTGACGACGACGGGATCCGCCGCGTCGTGTTCGCCCGTGTAGTGGGCGGCGACGACGGCGAGTACGGTGTCTTCGTGAATCACCTCGCCATCGGGGCCGAGCACGACGAGCCGGTCAGCGTCGCCGTCGTGGGCGAGGCCGAGGTCGAACGATCCGGCCTCGAGGAACGTCGAGAAATCCGCGAGCGTCTCCGGCGTGGGTTTGCTCTCTCGGGCGGGGAAGTGGCCGTCGACGGTCGCGTTCACCGCGACGACGTCGGCTCCCAGCCGCTCGAGGACCTGTGGCGTCGCGAGCGCGCCGACCCCGTTGCCGCAGTCGACGGCGACGGAGAGACCCGGGAGCAACGGCCCAGACCTCTCCGGGTCGTGGAACTGATCGCGGACGAAGGCGGCGACTGCATCCCGATACTCCCCGAGTACCGCGAGCGTCGTCGAACGACCCCACTCGTCCCACGGCGCCAGTTCGTCCGCGTCGACTGTCGTTTCGATCGCTCGTTCGGCCTCGCGGTCGTACTCGACGCCGTCGACGAACAGTTTGATCCCGTTGTCCGTCGGCGGGTTGTGACTCGCGGTGATCATCGCGCCGCGCCGGCCGCGGGAGGCAAACGCCAGCGCGGGCGTCGGAAGTTGACCGACCCGGACGACGTCCGCGCCAGCGCTCTCGAGTCCGGCCTCCATCGCGGCGGCGAGCGCGGGACCGGTTTCGCGACCGTCGCGCCCGACGACGAATGTTTCCCCGGGTTCGCCGGCGGCCCGTCCAACCGCGAGTGCGAGCGACGGGGTGATCTGCTCGACCGGCCCACGGATTCCTGCGGTCCCGAACAGCGTCATGTGGTCCCGTTTCGAGAGGAGGTGTTTAGATACTGTCGGCTCGAGTCCCGGGGATAGCTCGGTTCGGCGGTCAGACGGGTCTCCCGTTGTTTTCAGCCGATCCATTGGATCCTCTCATACGGTTTACTGTCGATCAGTTCCGGTGAGACCGCGACCCGGAGGCGGTCTCACCGGTACATCGCGACAGTAATCCGTATCATCGGACCGAAACACGCTCGACGTGACCCGGTCACTCCGGGTGGTCGTCGATCAGGACGACGGCTTCGCCGTCGATCACCTGTTCGTCGTCGTCTTCGTTTCGAACCGTGGTCTCGAGACGGTACTGTGCGTTCCCGAGGGACTCGACGATCTCGACGCGTGCGGAGACGCGGTCGTCGATACCGACGGGGGCGCTGAACTCGAGGTCCTGTGAGAGGTAGATCGTGAGGCCGGGAAGCCGGGCGAGGGCGGCGCTGATGAGCCCGGAAACGAGCGTGCCGTGAGCGATGCGCTCGCCGAACCGAGTCTGACTGGCGAACTCGTCGTCTAGATGGAGACGGTTCGTGTCGCCGCTGATCCGGGCGAACGCTCGAACGTCCTCTTCCGAGAGCGTCTTCTCGAACGTGACGGTGTCGCCGACGTCGATGTCGGCCGGGTCGTCGACGGTCTGATCAAACGACCACTCGAGCTCCGAGTGGTCGATTGACGGAATCGAGGCGGGGACTGAATCGCCGTTCGACGCGGTACGGGAGTCGACGGGAAACATCGCGGAGACCGCTGCCCGGTTGGCGGCGGTTGCACCCTGAAGAAAATTTTGGGTCATCGTCGTCCATGCGTTCGTCATGGCGGCAAAGTTGTTCCCCCCAGTGTCCTGGTGTGACATCTCCCGGTGTTTCGGGAGCGAGACATATCACTCTTTGGCCGAACTATCTCCCTGCATTCCCATCCGACGGTGGCGGAATCGTTCCGCCGTAAGCGGATTTTACCGGGTAACCCGGCGGATTCGGTTCCGTTACCTCGTCCTCCTGGGACACGAAATGGCATTAGATGGTATTAGATGGTATTTTGTGGAAAGGCTTATTACGATAGGGGGCGTGGATCTACTCGATGACGGACGATTCCGACCGATCGCTCTGGTTTCCGCCGGCGATGTTCACCGAGCAGATGCAGGAGACGGGCGAGCAGGTCGCCGAATCCCAGACGGAGATGATGAAACAGTTGATGCAGGCCGGATCGTCGAACCCGTTCGACGACGTCTCCGCGTTCGGCCCGATGAACATGGGAACGGCGACGTTCAAAGCTCGCGTCCAGAGCGGCGGTCGGATCAGCATTCCCGGTCCCGAACGGGAGGCCCTCGACATCGAAGAGGGCGATATCGTTCAGACGATCGTCGTTCCCGTCAAACGCAACCGAGAGGAGTAATCATGACTCAGAACCCACTCACCACAGTCTTCAACGCACAGCGCAGCGCCGTCGAACAGTCCCAGACGCTCACCCACGACGCCCTCGAGGCACAGCGGACGTCGTTCGACGCGTTCGCCGACGCCCTCGAGACGTCGGGATCGCTCGTCGAGTCCAACGCCGAACTCGCCAAAGGGGCCGCCCACGCCTACTTCGACGCCCTCGAGTCGACGTTCCCCGAGGAGGCCGCCGACTTCGACGAACTCCGCGAGTTCGTCGACGAAAGCGTCGATTCCACGACCGAAGCCCAGACCCAGTCGATCGAAGCTGCCATCGACACGCTCGAGGAGTCCGAAGTCGCCTACGACGAGTTCGCGGCCACCTACGCCGACGTCGTCGACACCTCCTTCGACACCTTTCTCGAGGCCCACGAGCAGGCCGAAGCGAACGTGACGGCCGTCGCCGAGAACGTCGAGGACGCCGCCGACGAGTTCGACGTCTCCGCGTAGACCGTCGAGACAGCCCAGCTTTTTCACACCCACACCCCTACAGGTATTCAATGTCAGACTCAGAGCAGCCCCAGGCCCAGAACTGGAACGCGTTCGTCGAACAGTGGAACGAACAGTTCCTCGATGCACTCGAGGACAACATGGAAGCACAGGCGCAGTTCGTCGAGAGCTGGTCGGAGACCGTCGGCGAGATGTCCGACGAGGAGGAAATCTCCGACGGCGTCGAGGGCTACGCGAAAGCCTACGAGACGTGGATGGGCGCCTCGAAACAGATGGTCGACCGGATGAACGACCAACTCGAAGGCGAGGACGTCGAACTCGAGGAGTTTCGCGACGTCTGGCTCAACACGGCCAACGAGGCGTTCAAGGACGTCATGTCGACGACGGCGTTCGCCCGAATGACTGGCGAGACGGTCGGTGACGTCCTCGAACTGCAACAACAGGCCGACGAAGCCTCCGAAGAGACGCTCCGAACGCTCGGCTTCGCGACCGAATCCGGCGTTCTCGAAGTCGGCGACCGACTCGTCGAACTCGAGCGACGCCAACACGCCGTCGAGCGAAAACTCGACCGCGTCCTCGAGCACCTAGAAGAATGAAAAACCCCTACGCAACCGTTTTGGACATCCAACGGCAGGCCTGGGAGGAGACGGCCGACCTGGCCGAGAAGACCCGAATCGCCCCCGACCGAACCGAGACGATCGAGAACGTCGAGGTCGGTGCGACCCCGAGCGAGGTCGTCTACGAGGAGAACAAACTTCGATTGCTCCACTACGAGCCGAAGACCGAACAGCAACACGACGTGCCGATCCTCGTCGTCTACGCGCTGATCAACAAGCCGTACATCCTCGATCTCCAGCCCGATCGGTCGGTCGTCCAGACCTTACTCGAGGCGGGGTTCGACGTCTACCTGATCGACTGGGGCGAGCCCTCGAAGCTCGATCGCACCCTCGGACTCGAAGACTACGTCACCCGCTACATCGACAACTGCGCCGACGTCGTCCGCGAACGGTCCGGCCAGGACTCGATCAACGTCCTCGGCTACTGCATGGGTGGAACGATGTCGGCGATGTACGCCGCGATGTTCCCCGAAAAGGTCGAGAACCTCGCGCTGATGGCCGCGGGCCTCTGCTTTGCCGGTGATGGCGGCGTCCTCGAGTTGTGGGGTGCCGAGGAGTACTACGATCCCGAGACGGTCAGCGAGACGTTCGACAACGTGCCGGCCGAGTTTCTGGACGTCGGCTTCGCGCTGATGGACCCCGTCGCGAACAACGTGACGAAGTACGTCCGCTTCTACGACAACGTCGAGGACGAGGAGTTCGTCGAGAACTTCGCGCGCATGGAGCGGTGGCTCGACGAGGGTATCGACGTCGCAGGACGGGCATACGAGCAGTTTATCGCGGACATCTACCAGGAGAACAAGCTCTACGAGAACGAACTCCACCTGAACGGCGAGCACGTCGACATCTCGAACATCGAGATGCCCGTTCTCCAGATCGTCGCCGAGTACGACCACCTCATTCCGCCGGGGGCTTCGAAGCCGTTCAACGACAGCATTCCGTCGACGGACACCGAGATCATGGAGTTCGCGACGGGCCACATCGGAATGTCGGTCTCCTCGCGGAGCCACGCGGAACTGTGGCCCGACGTCTGTGAGTGGTTCGAGGAGCGTTCGAACGGAGAAATCGAGAACGACGCTTCGACCCTCGAGTCGAGTGGCGATCTCGACGCGAAGACGAGCGACCTCCACGGCGAGGATCGATCGGACGAGGAGATCGCCGCCCGCGGCGAAGGAGAGGTTCAGAAAGAACCCGCCCAGCCCGGAGAGATGGCCGTCGACGAGGACGTCGTCGAGGAACTGGCCGACGACGACGCCGAATCCGATTCGGCGATCGAGGCCGAAACCGACGACATGACCGAACTAACCGGCGTCGGACAGGCGTACGCGGAGGATCTCCACAGTGCCGGCATCGAGACGTTCGACCAGCTCGCCGACGCCGATCCCGCAGAACTCGCAACCGAGACGGGAATCTCGCCGAGCCGTATCGAAGACTGGATCGATCAGGCCGGTGAGCGGTAACTACCCCGGCAGACTCGAGCGGTTTTTGCTCGCCGCGAACGCACGAATCTCGTCGCCGTCGACGAGATCGGCTGAATGGTAATTCGTTCCACAGGTCGTTATTTACGATCGGAGAGTGAACGTTCATCCAGCCATGTCTATGGAGGGACGAACGTGCGTCATCACCGGGTCGGCACGCGGTATCGGACGAGGTATCGCCGAGCATCTCGGTGCGAAGGGAGCGAACGTCGTCGTCAACTACCGATCATCGGAGGAGGCCGCACTCGAGGCCGCCGACGCGATCGAGACGGCAGGTGGGAACGCGGTCACCGCACAGGCTGACGTGGCGGTCCGCGAGGAGGTCGAGCACATGCGGGAGATCTGCCACGAGGCGTTCGGTTCCGCTGACGTTCTGGTGAACAACGCTGGGATCACGGCCGACGACCAGTTTACCGAGATGACTCGCGAGGAGTGGGATCGGGTGATGGACGTCAACCTGGGCGGGATGTTCAACTGCACGCAGGAGTTCTACGACGACATCTGGAACGCAGACGAAGGTCGACTGATCAACATCTCGAGCGTCGTCGGCAAACAAGGTAACTTCGGGCAGGCAAACTACGCCGCCGCGAAAAGCGGGATGTTCGGCTTCACGCGAACGATCGCCCTCGAGTTCGCTCAGGGCGGTTCGACCGCGAACTGCGTCGCGCCAGGGTTCACCCGCACCGACATGGTCGAGAACGTCCCGGAGAAAGTCCTCGATCGGATCGTCGCCGGCATCCCGCTCGAGCGACTCGCCGAAGTCGAAGATATCGCCGCAGTCGTCCGCTTTCTCGCCAGCGAGGAGTCGTCGTACGTGACGGGCGAAGTGATCGACGTCAACGGCGGCATGGACCTGTAACCCGACGACCGTCGACGACTCCGCTGTCCCCGCTGATTACGCACCCGGGTCCGAAGCCCCCTGGCTTTCGAGACCCGAAATAGCTTCACGGAGTTCCGTGACGAGCGCCTCGAGTACCTCCTCGGCTGGTCGACTTTCTTCCACTAACCCACCGCTTTGGCCAGCGTACAGTGCCATCTCTTCGATGGATCCATCGACGTTTGGCGTGGCCAGCGCCTCGTCGTAGCGTTCGATCGGTTTCCCCGATTCGGTCGTCGCGACGACGTCGTCCTCGCCCGGGCGCTCGCCGGATTCCGGCTGCCCGGCCGCGTCCCACCGCTCGAGCGTTCCGTTCTCGAGCACCCGGTGGGCCATACCGGGCCAGCCCTTGTCGTACAGCGTCGTGTACCGTGTGTCCGTTTC
Source organism: Natrialba swarupiae (assembly GCF_008245225.1). GTDB lineage: Archaea > Halobacteriota > Halobacteria > Halobacteriales > Natrialbaceae > Natrarchaeobius > Natrarchaeobius swarupiae. The sequence goes on along the minus strand of NZ_VTAW01000010.1, from coordinate 28,418 downwards.
GTCGCTCTCGAGAACTCGTTCCCGATACGTCTCGTGGACGGTCGCCTCCTCGGTCGCGACGAACCGGGTTCCGAGCCATGCGCCGTCCGCGCCGAGTGCGAGTGTGGCCGCGATCCCCCGGCCATCGGCGATCCCGCCCGCGGCGACGATCGGTAGTTCGTCGCCGACAGCGTCCGCGACGCGAGGGACGAGCGCGGTCGTCGCCACCTCGCTCTGGACGTGTCCACCCGCCTCGAGGCCCTGCGTGACGACGACGTCGACGCCGGCGTCGACCGCATCGCGGGCGGCTGCGGCACTGGCGACCGTCTGGAACGCGAGCGCGCCCGCCTCGTGGACCCGGTCCACGTAGGGCGTGGCGTCGCCGAAGGAGAAGGTGACGACGTCCGGACCGGCATCGAGGATCGCCTCGAGGTGATCGTCGGTGTCCACGATCGTGGTCCGGTCGTCGAGTGCGAGGTTGACCGCGAACGGTTCGTCGGTTCGCTCGCAGGTCTCTCGGATCACTCGACTCGTCTCCGCTATGTCGCGCCACGTGACGGCCAGATGACCGAGACCGCCGGCGTTCGAGACGGCCGCGGCGAGTTCGGGATTCGTCGCGCTCCCGATCGGCGCCTGGACGATCGGGTACTCGATACCGACGGTTTCACAGAGTGCCGTGTGAATCGTCATTTCACGGCACGTCGGTTCGAATCACCGGTATATCACTTCCGGTGATTCCATCCCGTCCTGTCAGTCCGAACTCCGGTGTTTTTCCTTCCTGCGTACCCGAACGTTTTCGATCCCGGTGTCGGGATACTGGCCGTCGTCGTCTTTCTCGACCGCTTTGACCATGTCCCAGACGACGTTCAGACCGGTGGTAACGCCCTCGAGCGCCTCCATCTCACAGCCCGTCTTCCCGGTGGTCTCGACGGCGACTGTGAGTTCGATCCGATCCTCGCCGAGGTCGAAGTCGGTGTCGACGTTGGTGATCGGGATCTGGTGACACATCGGGATCGTCTCCCAGGTGTGTTTGACAGCCTGAATCGCGCCGATCCGGGCGGTCGCGAGCACGTCTCCCTTGCCGACTTCGTCCGCTCGGATCGCCTCGATCGTCGACGGCCGAAGGCGGATCTCGCCGACTGCGACCGCTCGACGCTCGCTGTCCGGCTTGTCGCCGACGTCGACCATCTGGACGTCACCCTCGTCGGTCGTATGCGTGAGCCCCTCGGCGGCGTCGGTTCTCGGGTCCGGGTTCGACCCCTCGGCGGAGGACGGCTCCTCAGACATCGGTCTCACCCCACAACACGGCGGGAATCTCCTCGAGCAGGTCGGTGGCGAGATAGCCGTACCCTCCGTCTTCTGCGAGCCGTTCGCCGGCGAGTCCGTTGACGTGTGCGCCCACCGCAGCGGCGTCAAGCGGTTCCGCGTGCTCCATTAGCGCGGCGACGATCCCCGCCAACGTATCGCCGGTTCCACCGACTTTCATCCCCGGCGTTCCGGAGCGACTGATCCGCGTTCGGCTGCCGTCCGTGATTACGTCGTCGGCCCCCTTGGCGAGGACGACGTGGCCCAGATCGGCCGCGAAGGCTTCGATCTCGTCGGCGACGTCTGCCAACGAATCCGCGTCTGGACCGCCCATCCGCTCGAGTTCACCCCGGTTCGGCGTACAGACGAGCGTCGCGTCCGTCTCGACCTCGGGGACGACCGAAAGCGCGTCCGCGTCGACGACTGCGCGGCCGGTGTAGGACTCGAGGAACTGGCGAACGGCCTCGAGGGTCTCGTCGGCGGTGCCGAGGCCGGGGCCGACCACGACGACGTTCTCGTAGCGCTCTGCGGTCTCGACCAGCTCGTCGACCTGATCGGGCGTTAGCACGTCGCCCTCGTACGGCTGGACGATGAGGTCCTCGCTGTAGCCCTGGATCTCGCCCGTGACAGTGTCGGGGGCGGCGACGAACGACAGCTCTGCACCCGCGCGTAACGCTGACTGGGCGGCGAGTGCGGGTGCACCGGTGTAGGGGCCGCCGCCGATGACGTACGGTCGTCCCTCGCGGTCGGTCGAGCGGGCGAGGCCGACGTCGCCGGGGCCGACGAACCGTTCGGCGGCGGCCGGGATACCGATGTCCGCGACGGTGATCTCGGCACCGAGGTCCTCGAGTCCGGGTTTCACGTCGTGAAAAGTGACGACGTGGTCGGCTTCGACCCCGTTGTCGGCGTGGTCCCCACCGTCGGCGTCGAACCCAGACGGGACGTCGACCGCGACGACGGTCGCGTCTGCGTCGTTGATCGCCCGCGCCGCCGTCGCCGCCGGCTCCCGGAGGTCGCCGCTGATCCCCGTCCCGAGCATCGCGTCGACGATCACGTCGGCCTCGGGGAGGTCGAACGACCGGGAGTCGGTCACCTCCCGAACGTCGTAGTCGGCGCGCTCGAGGGCGTCCCAGTTCTCGCGGGCAATCTCGGTGCCGATCGTCTCGGCCCGTCCCAGCAAGAGCGTCGTCGTCTCGTACTCACGCCCGAGACGCGATGCGTCTCGGTCTGACGCCGAACGTAGTTCGGCACCGTCCAGAAATCGGGCGGCGACGAACGCGTCCCCGCCGTTGTTCCCGCGGCCAGCGACGATCGCCACGCTCGAGCCCGTGTCCGCGACGTCCCGGACTGCCCGGGCGACCGCGTGTCCGCTCGACTCCATCAGCTGCTTTCTCGGCACGCCGAGGGCCGCGGCGTTCTCGTCGACGGCGGCCATCCGCTCGCCTGTTATCATAGTCGGCCGTTCGCTTGCCGTCGCGTTAAGCGTGTGGGAGTCCGTTTCCGTGCGCCGAGGACCGATTCGAGTTCGGGAACCCGTCCCGACTGCGTACGGGTTCGCAGACGTAACAATTACCTAACACGGGATCCTACTCCCGATCGTTCATGGTTTCCCGCGAAAACCGCGTCCTCCTCGGATCGCTCTTTCTGGTCTGGCTCGTCGTGACGATCGTCGGCCTGACGGGGATCGGCGCAGAGAGTTCGGTGCTGGCGTTCGTCGTCCTGGCCGGAGTCGGGATCGTCCTCCCGCAACTGTACCTGGCCGCTACGGACGACGACGTTCCCGGACGTCAACGCGTTCGGATCGCCGCCGTCCTCGCACTCGTCATCGCGATGCTCGGATTCTCCGGCGCGGACGCGACCGAGCGGCTGATCATCGCGGGCCTCGTCGCCGCGTTGCTGGTCGCGGTCGTCGCGTACGAGTTCACTGCCGGCTACCGGGGCACCGCCGCCGAGCGATAACCCTCCGAACCGCCCGAAACGGAACGACTCCCGGCTCGAGCGATAACCCTTCGAACTTCCCGAAGCCGAACGACTCCCGGCTCGAGCGATAGACTCTCGGTTCGTCGGCCCTTCCTTTCGCCGTGAACGTCTTCTGGCTCGACGAAGACCCCAGACTCGCCGCCCATTATCACTGCGATCAACACGTGAACAAACTGTTGCTCGAGGCCGCGCAAGTCCTCTGTACTGCCGCCCGCGAGAACGGCTCCGAGGCCGACTATCTCTACCAGTCGACCCACGTCGACCATCCAGTTACGCGGTGGGCGACCGAGTCACGCGCGAACTGGCTCCGACTGCGCGACCACGCCGAGGCGCTCAACGCGGAGTTCGTCGAACGCTACGAGAAGACCGAGGACCACGCCAGTTGGACCGTGATCGACCGGATCGATCCCGACGAGATCGCGTTTCCGAGCGAGGAGCCGACGCCCCGACCGCAGGCGATGCCCGAAGAGTACCGGAACCCCGACGACACCGTAGCGGCCTACCGCGCCTACTACGCCGGCGAGAAGGCGGAGTGGGCCGAGTGGCGTTACACCGACGAACCATCGTGGCTCGAGGAGTATCTGGAACTCGAGTGAGACCGCTCTGAGGGAGAACCGTCAGAATGCAACCGATACGGACGTTACTCCAGTCCCCAAGGTCCAGACGACTGTGCGTGCTCGCCCCGATCGAAACACTGTGGTGGGTCTGCAGCCCAGTCCTAGTATCCACCTGAATCTTCGAAACACCGGCCACAACGGTCGAACTCCCGTTCAGGCTCGAGTTCCGCTTCGGTGGATGTTCGAATTTGGTCATCGGATACGTGTTTCAGTGCACCACAGTGTGACGGCTGCAGGGCGGTCTTATGCGACGGTTTATGAATTGTTTTCGTAACTACATTAACTACGATCCGCATGTTCGACCGACCAGCATACACCGCATAAACTTATTCCGTGAACCTGCTCCGGTATTCTACCGATAGTCCGCTAACAATCTGCGTGACACGTCCGCTCGTCGCAGTTGGTCGCAGGAAAACGGTGGGGATGGGATTTGAACCACGCCCAGACGTGCTCGCTCCGCTGCGCGCGACTGGTCTGATTCAAATCCCATCATCCACGCTTCGCTCCTCACGTCCGTTCGTCGCAGAAGCGGTGGGGATGGGATTTGAACCGCTCCTGAGAACCTGCTCACTTCGCTCGCAGAACCTCAGTATGCTTTAAATCCCATCAGCCTCGCTGTCGCTCACGTGATTGTTCGCGACAGCAACGGTGGGGATGGGATTTGAACCCATGAGGCTTGACAGCCACCTGCTCTCAAGGCAGGCGCGTTGGGCCGCTCTGCCACCCCACCTCACCCACATCTTCCCCACGCGTTCAAAAATGGTTATCGGTCTACCGCCGCTCGAGTCGACCGTCTTCTCCGACCGCCAGCCCGAGTTCCTCGATTGTGGCCGCCGTCGCCTCCCCGCCAGGTCTGCCGGCGATCTCGCGCGCCTCAAGCGCCGCGACGGTCGCACACAGCCCGGACTCCGTCGCCACGGAGGGAATCACGGGCGCGAACCCGAGGTCCAGCCCGGCCGCCCGGGTCCGGCGTGCCAGCGTCGAGAGCGCCGGCGTCGCGTACGCCTCGGCGAAGTCGATCGTATCGGTAAACCCCGCAAAAGAGACGCGTCCGCCCGACGACGGCCCGAGGACCACGTCGTGGCGTCTGAGCCCCATCGCCGCGCCATCGATGTCCGACCGGCCGACCAGCGACGCGGTCGGCTCGAGGACGCCCACCGTGCCGACTTCCTCGCGTTCGAGCAGGTGGGTGACGGTGTTGCCGATCCGCGCCGAACGCGTGGAGCCGACTTGCCGTTCGAACCGGACCTCCTCGAGTCCCTCGAGGGCGTCTGCAGCGAGGTCGCGAATCGCATCTTCGGGCTCCTCGCCCACGTCGACGTCGTCGGGAAGGGTCCCCTCGTCTCGGTAGTTGACGAGGAGGTCCCCACCGCTCGCCGCGGCGGCCCGCAGGACGTCCGCCGTCGCGGCCTCGGACAGCAGGGACGCCTCGGATTCGGTCAACGGAGTCGTCTCGACGAGCGACGGGAGGGCGAGCCCATCCCACGGTGGGTCGACGGGAACGACGACGATCATGTTCGTCACTCCGGCGTCGCGACCCTTGAACGCGGCGCTTGTGACACGAAAACCGATATGCCGACCGGCATCGAGAAGAACGTATGAACGAACGAACGCTCGCCGGTGCGTTCGGCGTCAGTATCGTCGGCTGTGCGGTCGTCCTAGGCGTCTACGGCCTCGTCTCGGGGTACCTCCTCGAGTCGGCTGGCGCGCTGGGAGCGCCGACGGCCGCGACGCTCGCGGTCGTGATCGTCGTCGTCGCCGCCCTGGTCGGCCTCGGAACGGGTGGGTCCCGTCGACTGGCCACACCGTACTGGTAGTGCAACACTCCGAGGCGCTTTCGGTCGCCCGCTATCGTTCCCGACGTCCCTTCGTCTGGCGGTAGTCCGAGGCCATCAGCGCCGCGAAGTGTTCGACCCACGCCTGGGTCTGCTCGTCGGTCTGCGATCGCGCCTCGAGCATCGGGACGAGTGCGAACCCGCGACCGCGGATCGTCGTCGCGTGGACGTCCGGAAACACGAGTTCCGAGGCCGGCGTCGTCGTGTACTCCGTCGCGATTTCGGCGAGCGCGCGCTCACCGACGGGGATCAGGACCTCGGGGTTGATCATCCTGATCTCGGCGTTCAGATACGGCTCGCAGTTGTCGATCTCCTCGTCGGTCGGCGACCGCTCGGGATCCCGACACCGCGTGAGATTCGTCAGGTAGACGTTCTCGAGTTTCGGTCGATCCGCCGGCGACGTCGCGTCACAGAGTGCGAGGCGCTCGAGGATCCGCCGGAGGCCGTCCCCCTCCCCCTCGTCACCCGTGTCGTCGCCCGCGTTCGCGACGAGCGGAACGCCGACGTCGTCTGCGGCGGCAGAGGGCCGTTCACCGACGAACAGAAAGTCTGCCCCGACGTCGCCGTAGCCGTGGACGACCTGCGTTCGCGTCTCACAGAGCGCGGGGCAGTTCCGACACTCCTCGTCCATGTTGAACGGGTTCGCTCGAGTTCGCTGATTCGCGTCCACACCCGAACCTCGGGGCCAGATACTAAAAGAAACGCGACTGATGGCCGATCACGATCACCGAGAGAGCAGGTGCTACGACGACCGAAGCGACTCGAGGCGCTCGAGCGTCTCGGCGTCGTCGGGGCTCTTGTCGTGGCGAACCCCGACGAACCGGGGGAACCGAAGCGCGTAGCCCGAGGAGTACGTCGGCGAGGTCTGGATCTCCTCGTAGCCGACCTCGAAGACCACCGCGGGCTCGAGAGTCACCTCCTGGCCGTCCTCGGCGGCGACGTGGGGCTCGAGGAGGTCAGTGAGTTCGGCGAGTTTCTCGTCCGTGATGCCGGTCGCGACTTTGCCGACCGTCTCGAGCGTGTCGCCGTCGCGAACGGAGAGTTCGAACGTTCCGAGAAACGTCGCACGCCGGCCTTCGCCCCACTCCGCACCGGTGACGACGCAGTCGAGCGTCTCGACGTCTGGCTTTCGCTTTCGCCAATTCTTCCCCCGACGGCCGGGCGTATACGCCGATTCGGGGTCTTTGAGCATGATCCCCTCGTGGCCCGCCTCGAGTGCGTCGGCGTCGATCGACTCGATCTGGCCGGCGTCGTCGGTGATCCAGAGCAAGGAGAGGCCGTCGACGTCTTCGGGTCCGACGTCGTTTCCAACCCGGGCCCGCAGGACGCTCTCGAGCCTGTCGTGGCGGTCGACTACCGGTTCCTCGAGGAGGTCCTCGCCGTCGGCGTGTAAGCAGTCGAAGAAGACGGGCCGGACGGCGACGTCCTCGCGGGCCTTCTCGACGTCGTGTTTGCGACGGAATCGCTTGAGCACCTCCTGGAACGGCAGCGGCTCGCCGGCGTCGTCGACGGCAACGACTTCGCCGTCGAGGATGACGGGTTCCTCGAGGGTCTCCTCGGCGAACTCGACGACCTCCGGCAGCGCGTCGGTGACGTCCTCCATGTTTCGCGAGAAGGCGCGCGTGGTGGCTCTCGAGTCGTCGGGTCGGGCGTCGGACGACACGCCGATGGCACCGGGATCGTGCTCGAGGCCGTCGGGATCGTGATGCAACTGGATTCTCGCACCGTCGAACTTCCACTCCACGGCGGCTTCCGCCCACTCCTCGAGTACATCGGTCACGGTTCCGGCCTGGGCGAGCATCGCCTGGACGGGACGGCCGAGTTCGAGGTCGACGGCGTCGAGTCCCTCGAGGCCCTCCTCGCGGGCGACGCGAGCGATCCGGCCGTAATCGTTCGACACCTGCAGGGCGCGTTCGACCCGATCGTCGGGGAGGTCGAACGCGTCGGCGATAGCATCTCTGACGGCCCCCTCGCCGACGCCGATGCGCATCTCCGAGAGGACGAGTCGTGCGAGATAGCGGGCTTCCTCGCTCGCACAGCGATTGAACAGGCCAAACAGGAGGTCGACCTTCCGGTCCTGGCTTCCGGAGCCCTCCGTGGCCGCGAGGTCGGTAAGCGTCTCGTGGACCTCCCGAACGGTGAGGTCGTCTCCGCCACTACCGCCGGTGAACGCACCGAGCCCCTGCTGGCCGCCGAACTCGTAGCTGGCCGCGACCTCCCCGATCTCGCCGATCTCCGCGAGCCGGTCCTCGACGTCGTCGGCGTCGACGTTCGTTCCTGCGGCGCGAGCAATCGCCTCGTAACACGCCGACGGGCCGACGTCGAGCGTCGTCGAGTCCCAGGCCGGGAACACGCGACCCTGGACGAAGCGGGCGATCACCTCGATCTCGTCGCCGGCGTCGACGAGGAGGTCCGTGACGCACTCGACGATCTCGAGGTCGGCGGATTCGGCGTCGATCTCCGCGGCTCGCTCGGCGAACGTCGCGAACTTCATCGGGCGTTGCTATCCCCGGCGGGGGTAAAACGGTTCTGAGACCCGCTCGGCCTGGATGGTCGAAAAGCGACCGACGCCTCGAGGCGTGATTACCGAACCGGGACGGCTCGAGCGCGTTCGTAGATCGTTCCGCTGAGACAGCCGATCGGGATCGTCAGCCAGCCGGTCAGGATCACGGCGAAGATGCCGATGACGACCGTCAGCATCGATGCGACCTCGAGCAGCTCCGTCGTCGTCTCGATTCCCGTTCCGGTTCCGCCGACGGCCAGCACGACGAGGAGGGTGAGAAAGACGAGGACGAGCGCGAATGCGTACGTCAACACGGTCGCGAGCGCTCCGGCGACGGCCCCGAAGAACGGAGTGCGATCGGGGAGGTATCGCCAGACTGCCGCGGCGACGAGGAAGGCGGCCGGGACGACGAACGGGACCGCGACGAGCGCGCTCGCGCTCCAGAACGGGTGGACGAAGTCGTGCGTGACGCCGAGGAGGTAGACGACGGTCGTGGCCAACGCGTAGACGACGGCGATCGAAACGGCGGCCGCCGCACCCGCATAGCCAGCGCCGAGCTCTCGCTGGTCCGCGCGCGGCAGCCGTCCGGGGCCGAATCGCTTACACGCGGTCGCGAGCGACTGGAGGGTTGGTATGGGGGCCATGGGAAAATGTTGTGTCAGCACAACCAAATTTCTTTGGGCGGAATCGGGATCGCTGGAAGTGTTTCGTCGGAGAGAGCCGGCTTTAAAGGGATCGGGCTCGCACTCGGAGGTATGCCAGAGGAGGAACTCGCCGCGAGAGTCGCCGACGTGTTATCGGTCGACGCCGAGGACTTCCGGGGACGGGCCGAGGAAGACGCCGCCGTCATCAAAGAGGCCCTCGAGGACGGCGTCTTCGACAACCCGCAGGCGATCGTCGGCCTCGAGTACGAGTTCTACGCGGTCAAAGACGACGGCTGTGACCTCCGGCGAGTGCCGCGGCGGCTCCTCGAGTTGATCGGGTTCGAAAAGGAGCTGGGATTGCACAACGCGGAGATGACGACCAGCCCACAGCCGCTGAACGCCCACGGGCTGGCGGCCCAGGAATCGGAGGTGAAAGCGCGATTGCAGACGGCACTCGACGTGACCAGCTCTGAACGGATGCGGCTGGTCAGCGACGCTCTCTGGACGATTCCGCCCGAGGGCGAGGACGCCGCGACCTATCTGACGGACAGCGTCGATCGAACCGTCCCCTCCCGCGACGGGCGCGAGCGATCGTTTCGCATCGCCACGAATATGAGCGACTCCGCCCGCTATCACGCGATGGCGAACACGGAGCGAGCGAGCGCGGCGGGGATGCGGGTCGAAGCGCCACACGTCTCACTCCAGGGCGATACCGTGATGCCGGAGAGTCTCATCACGTCGATCCAGCCACACTACCAGGTGCCCCACGCGATCGACCTCCCGCTGTATTTCAACTACGCCCTCCGGGTCGCCGGGCCGCTGCTCGCACTGGGCGTCAATTCGCCGTTCTTCCCGCCGGATCTCTACGACGAGGGGGCGACCGCGGCGGGCGTCCTCGGCGATTGCTGGATGGAACACCGGATCAGCGTCTTCGAGACCGTCCTCAACGACCCCTCGACTGGCGAGGGGAAAGTTCGGTTCCCCAGGGATCTCTCGACCGTCGAGGAGGCAGTCGACCGGGTCGCGGCCGACGACACCATGGTCCCGATGCCGGTCGAAGCCGGCGAACGGTTCGACGATCGGTTCCCCCATTTCCGGCGTAAACACGGCACCTACTGGCGGTGGGTTCGTCCGGTCTTCGGCGGTCCGACCCGTTCCGCTGCCAATGCGCGCATCGAGTTCCGGCCGATCCCGGCCCAGCCGACGGTCCGAGACTCCGTCTCGTTTCTCGCGGCCTTCGCCGGCCTGATGGAGAGTCTGACCAGACTCGAGCATCCGGTCAACGAACTCGACTGGGAGATCGCCCGCGAGAACTTCTACGCGGCGATGCGTGACGGTCTCGAGGCCGACCTGAGCTGGATCACGAACGACGGCAAAGAGACGACGGACTCGCTCGCACTGTACGAAGACCTCCTCGCTCACGCCGAGGACGGACTGACGAACCGCGGGCTGACCGAGGAGCAGGCCGCGAAGTATCTCTACCCGCTCCGTCGTCGCGTCCGGCAGACGGTGACGCCGGGTCGGTGGAAATACGAGCGAGTTCGGACCGCAGTCGACGACGGTGCCACGCTCGAGGGAGCGATCCAATCGATGCAGCGACGATACGTCGAGCGACAGCGTGAAACGCTACTCGAGGGGAGTTTCGCGGACTGGATCGTCGAGTAGTGGTTCGGCGGCTACCAGTACACCTGTACCGTTCTGGTTCGGGGACCGTCACACTCGACGAACAGCACCGACTGCCAGGTACCGAGCGCGAGCGATCCGTCGCTGACCGGGACAGTCACACTCGGGCCGACGAGCATCGAGCGGACGTGTGAGTCGGCGTTCCCGTCGAGTTCGTCGTGGTTCCAGCCGGTGTTCGGAACGAGGTCCTCGAGGGCGTCCTCGAAATCCGAGAGCAGGCGCGGTTCCGCCTCGTTGATCGTCACACCGGCGGTCGTGTGCTGGACGAAGACGGTCGCGGTTCCGGATACGCCCGCAGGGAGTGTCCGTTCGACCTCGTCGGTGATCTCGCGTACCGAGAGCCGGTTGTCAGTCGCGATCGAGAACTGTGCGTGGCGATCGTCCTCTGGTTCGCTCATACGCGTTCACGACGGGCTCCACCGATACGATCGTTACGTCTCGACCGGGCCGTCGTTCGACGGAATTCGCTCGCTTCGGGCGGGCGGTCACGACCTGTCCCGTTCGGAGTCGGCTGGAAGTGGCCCCAAAACTATCGTAGGGGAACCCGTATCACCGAACGGAATGTACGAGACGATCCTCCTGCCGACGGACATGAGCGCTGGTGTCGACGACGCGATCGAACACGCGATCGACGCGGCACAGCGCTACGATGCCGAACTGCACGTCCTGTACGTCGTCGACGCCGAGGCGTACAGTTCCTACCCCGGCGACGAGTACGTCCACGAGTTCGAGGGCCTCGAGAGCGCACTCGAGAACGCGGGACGTGACGCCGTCGATTCGATCGCCGAACGAGCGGACGACGCCGGCGTCGAGACCCAGACCGTCGTCCGCCACGGCGTTCCCCACGAGGAGATCCTCGAGTACGGAGACGACGCCGACGTCGGACTGACGGTCCTCGGCTCGAAGAATCGATCCGGCGAGTATCGCCGGCTGCTCGGCAGCGTCGCCGAACGGGTTACCCACATGTCGGCCCGGCCGGTGACAGTCGTAAAGACGCCAGTCGAGACGGGCGACGTGAGTCAGTGATCGGAAGACCGTCGCCAGCCGAGGGCTCGGCCCCGTCTGTCCTGGCCGTCTCTCGTTTCGGCGCGGCCACACGACGATTGCCGCCGAAACTCCCGCTGGGTGAGCGTCCTCATCGTTTGCCGGCGGCACCCGTCCCGTAGCCACCGGACGTGATCGACTGTGGTCCGGATACGACCGCCGCGCCGGTACGATTATTATTCGTTCGTGTGAATGTTTTGGCTATGTCACGAATCGTGTTCGGTCTGATCGGTGTCGTCGTCGCACTGTTTCCGGACGGCGTCATCGAGAGTTACGAGGCGATCGCACTCGAGAATCCGGAGGAGTGTTCGGCGAAACCGTGGCTCGCGCCGGCGGTCCGAGCGGAGGGTGTCCTCTACGTGCTCGCGACCCTCGCCGGCGGTCGAGCGTACGGCTGGCTACTAAACGTCGCCGGCGTCGCCGGACTGGTGGCGGCCGTAGCGCCGAAGCAGTATCTCGATGCCGGCGCGTCCCTCGCGTACGACCGGCCAGAGGAGGTCAACTGGAACGAGGGATTCGTCACGGGCGTTCGAGTTCTTGGATTCGCGCTCGTCGTGCTCGCAGCCCGTGCGCTCGGAAAGCGCCGACGGGCGTAGTCGATATCGGTCGACCGGACGGGACGACGTACGCTACCCGAGCAGGTACCGGATCCACGGGTTCGACCGGACGGGCTGAGTCGACTCGAGGATGCCGTCGACGCCGGCCAGTCGACCGGCACCCCATGCGGCGAGCCCGAACAACAACAGCATGTAGACGAACGAACTGTCGATGAAAAAGCCGTTTTCGACCGGGAATCCCTCGAGCAATCCGCCCTGCCAGGCTGCGGTCCAGAAGAACAGCATCTGGAGTGCTCCCATCAGCGCGGCGAATCGGAAGAACGCGCCGAACAACAGCGCCAGACCGATGAGAATCTGTCCGAAGATGACCAGCGGGTCGACGATCGACGCGTACTCCCCGAACCAGAGGAACAGCCCGTGGACGGGGTTTGCCTCGGCGATCGCGTTGTTCAGAAAGCCCGCCGACGACCACGCGAGCGGGTCCCCAAATCCGCCGTCCGCCAACTTCTCGAGGCCAGCCTGGAGGAACACCCAGGCCATCACGAGTCGCAATCCGACGATCGAGTATGCGACCCACGTTTCGGAGTAGTTAAACGAGACTGTGCGGCCGAGTAGTGACGATTCGAGCGTTCGTTCCGCAGGTCGACGTTTGGTTGCCATAGTGAAGTCGTTGTTCGAGGGTTCGGCCGGAGGTATTTAACGAACGGTGTAATTCCAGATATTCGATAGTTCTCGAAAGGGGTACCGTACTTACTCAGCCGTCCCAGACGGTATTACTCGTCCACGCTCTTTCGACCCGACACGGACTCCGGTTCGAGACAGAAATCCTGAAAATCGATTTCATCTCGGGGTCGGTCGAACACGTCGACCGTCGGAATCTGAACCGCCCACATCTGTTGGACCGTCGCCGACTCGGGATCGAAATCTGCCAGTTCCTCGAGCGTCCCGGTGGCGACGACGCTTCGCCAGCCATCCGCCGTCTCGTCGAATACCACCAGCGAAACCGGGTTCTCGATCACATCGGATTTGTTGCTCCCCGGTGGAAACGAGAGCCGAAAGTAGAAGGTCCCGCCCCCACGGGAGTAGCCGTACGACACTGGAAGCGACGCCGGCGGTCCGTCGTCGGTCGCGAACGAGAGCACGCCCGTGCCACCGGGTGCCAGGAACGCGTCGCGTTCGTCACCGGTGAGGGTTACCCAGCGGAGTCCCGTCATCGCGAGGGCGTACCACGTCGAGGCTAAAAAACCCGGTACCCGCCGTCTGTCGCGGTCGATCGCTCTACGGAGTCGGTCGGGGACGACTCCGAACGCGATCCCCGGAATCTATAGGTGTGGCCGCCACTCGATCCGTATGGACGTTGGTCTCACCGTCGGCGACTCGCTCGATCGCCTCGAGCGTACGATCGACGGCTACGATTTCGCGGAGTTTTCCATCGGCGAAGGAACCGACCCGACGGACGTCGATACCGAGCGGCTCGAGTCGACCCTCGCGGCCGCGGACGCCGATCTGTGCGTTCATCTCCCGTTCAAGCAAGACGTCGTAACGCCAGTTCCCGAGATCAACGACGCCATCCGCGACTACCAGACGCGGTTGCTCGAGTGGGCGGGCTCCGCCGGCGCGCAAAAGGCCGTGCTTCACGGGACGGCTCGTAACCCACACGATACGGATCTCCGACCGATGTTCGCGGAGCAACTGGCCGCTATCGACGATGCCGCGGCGGACGCCGGCGTCGAACTCGTCGTCGAGAACGTCGGTCACCAGGCGCGTGGCCTCCAGCTGACGGTTCTCGGGGATCTGGCCCGTGAAACCGGTACGTCGGTCTGTTTCGACGTCGGCCACGCCTACATGGAAGACGGCGACGACGGCGTCGATCGGTTCTGTTCTCGGTACGGCGATCTCGTCTCGCACCTGCACGTCCACGACGCTCGAAGTCGAGGGGATACGCACATCCCGATCGGTGCCGGTGAGATCGACTACGGCGTCGTCACGGACCATCTCGCCGGGTTCGACGGCACCGTCGCCCTCGAGGTGTTCACGGACGATCTCGACCTGCTCGACGATACGGCTCGGCGGGCGACGGCGGCCCTGGAGACGTCCCCGGCGGACGACTAATCGCGATCTGCGGAGACGGTACTTCGGCTTTATACCACACGTCGTCGTAACCGTTCGCGTGCGAGTCGAGGCTCGCCAGGTGATCTCCATGCCAGGACACGTCCTCGTTCCGATCGACGGATCTGACCACGCGTTCGCAGGACTAGAGTACTGCTTTCGATCGTTACCCGACGCGACGATAACCGCACTGTACGTCGTCGACCCGACCCGCGACGACGAGGCGACCGCCGGTTCGACCGATACGTCCCTCGAGCGAACGGAGGCACACGGCGAACGAGTGCTCGATCGTGCGACCGATCGGGCGACGGACCGAGACGTCGACCTCCGAACGTCGCTTCGGACCGGGACACCACACACGGAGATACTCGAGGTGGCGGCGACGGACGTCGACCACGTCGTGGTGGGCAGTCACGGACAGTCACCGATCACGCGTCCGTTTCTCGGTCGCGTAAGCGAGGCCGTCGTCCGTCGGTCGCCGGTCTCGACGACGATCGTTCCCGAGACGACGACCGAACTCGACGAACGGGAGCTTCCGGGAGAGATCCTGGTGGCGCTCGACGGCTCCGAACAGGCGACGGCGGCCCTCGAGTTCGCGATCGAGGCGTACCCGACGGCTTCGTTTACGGCGTTTCACGCGCTCTCGCTTCCGTTCGATCGGCCACGAGAGGACGTCGAGGGAACGTACCTCGAAGCACTTCTCGACGATCGCGAACGCCGAGCCGAACGGATTTTCGAGTCCGCACGGGCCGTCGCCGACGACCGTGGGGTGACACTCGAGACGGCGACCGGGAACGACTCGCCCGCGAGGGCGATCGTCGACCGTGCGTCGAACGGCTCCGATCAGATCGTCATGGGGAGTCACGGCCGGTCGCTTCCGGCCCGACTGATCACGGGATCAGTCGCCGAACGCGTCGCACGCCGGTCTCCGCGGACGGTTACGCTCGTTCGAGGCGCGCCCGCGTCGGACTGACGCGGCTGCCATCAGTTCGTACCGCTGCCGTCGTCGCCGACGGGCGGATCGCGGTCACTCCTCCGGCGATTCGATCAGTTCGAAGAGCCCGTCGAACTCCTCGGGCAACTGGTTGTGTGCTTTCTCGATGTTTCCGGGCGGGACGACGTCCGCGACGACGGCGAGTAGCTGCTGTGCGTGGTAGTTCGCATCCGCCCGATCGACGCCCTCGCGTTCGGCGACGCGCTCGAGGAACTCCTGGTAGTCGAAACGCTGGCCGTGGTCGGCTTCCGTCAGGTAGCGGTCGATCTCCATCGGAAGCGGACTGGCGAGATCCGTCGCCTCTCCCTCCTGTAACCGTTCACCGAGCGTCGTCAGGACGGCCCGGGTTGCCCGGACCGCCTGCCCGAACTGCGCGTACTCGAGTCTGTGCTGAACCTGACCGACGAATTCCTTGTAGTTCATATCGATCGTGTACCGTGTCAGTATTCGACTGGATCAGATCCCACACACCATCCGTGTCACACCGACCGGTCGCAGCGGGGCCACTCCGTGGGAGGATCCGATGTAGGAGGGCTACCTCGAAGAACGGTATAAATCTCGGGGTGGCGATTCGCTGCATTCGTTCGAGCGCTGCGTTCCGAACTGGACGGAAGACACGCGTCGGAGACGTATCACTGGTCTTTCATTTCACCAGGCGGGTGACGGATACTATTTTGGTCCGGTGGACGGTAAAGACAGTCGATGTCCAGAACGCTACTGGTCCCGATCGACGGTTCGCCGATGTCCTGGCGCGCCTTAGAACACGCCTTCGAGACCGACGACGCCCGCGTCGTCGCGCTTCACGTCGTCGACCCGTGGGACCCGGGATACAGCGTTGCGACCGACGTGGACGTGCGGACGGAGCCACCACACGGCTCCGACGCGTGGTACGAGCGCGCGGACACGGAGGAACAACGGGTCTTCGACCGGGCCCGGGAAATCGCGGACGACTACGACGCCGAACTCGAGACCGACCACAGGTCCGGCGATCCTGCACGGGAGATCATCGACTACGTCGAGGAGAACGACGTCGACCACGTCGTGATGGGAAGTCACGGCCGGACTGGACCGGCCCGACTCCTCCTGGGTAGCGTCGCGGAACTGGTCGTCCGTCGCGCACCGGTTCCGGTCACCGTGGTCCGGGGTCCCGACGAGTGACGACACTGTTTCGACGCGGTTGACGAGGGCCGAAACTGCTACCGGACGACCGTCACCGGGACGTCCGCACGCCTGACGACGAGTTCCGCCGTACTCCCCACCCGCGCCTTGGCGACGTTCCCGCGGCCGCGAGTACCGACGACGATCTGATCGGCACCGACGTCATCGACGGCCGCGACGATCGTCTGGCCGGGCGATCCGACCGCAGTCTCCGTGTCGACCGTCGCGTCACCCATCTCGAGGTCGGCGAGTGCCTCGTCGAACAGCTCCGCCGTGTCTTCCCGTCGATCGTCGAGCCACCGTTCGGTCAACGGCGAGCGCTCGGGTTGGTCGGTGAGGTCAAACGGATCGATCGCGTGAAACAGGACGATCTCAGCCCGCGGGAATGTCTCGAGGACGTACTCGAGAGCATCCTGGGCGTGTGGCGAGCCATCGTGTGGGACGAGAATCGTTCGCGCCATCTCGTCGTATCGGTTGGCGACGAGCGGAATAAAACCATCCCAGAATTACCGTCCGTGGGGACGACCGAACGGCGGCCCCCGGTGCTCGGGCCGGGATACATTCGACGACCGGATTGCTTTGGCGGGTGACACTCCGGTACGCTCGCGAGGACTTCCACTTCCCTATCGGCGGTGTGTCGTCTCGTCACCGCCCTCGAGTCCCGCGTTCGTGATCCGGAACTGAGCCGACTCGCCGACCGGCTTCGACCGGTGTTTCTCGAGGGTCGCCCGTCGGTTGCCGCCGCGGAAGCGCTCGAGACGAAGGATGACGCCGGTCCAGTGCTCTAAGGTGTTCCCGCCGAGCGCTCGCGTCCGATCCGAGTCGGGATCGGCGAACACCTGGTTCGTGAGGACGATCGCCAGATCGTGTTTGCGAGCGAGCGAGAGGAGGTGGGTCACCTGTCGGGCGACACGTCTGAGCGACTCCCCCTCGTCACCGTCGCCGGTTCGCTCGAGTCGGTAAAAGCCCGTCGCGCTGTCGAGGACGACGAGGTCGGCACGATCCGCGAAATCCTCGACGTCGCGGACGGCTTCGGCCTGCTCTTCGAAATCCAGTGCGTCCTCGACGACGATCCGCGAGGCGACGGCCTCGACTGTCGGGTCGGCCCCGTCGGGATCGGGGCGCCCGCTCGCGTCGTCGCTCGCGGCGTCGGCGGTCGGTCGATCGGCGTCGTCGACCCGAGCCGAGAGCAGTTGCTCGAAGCGGTCGACCGAAAGCCCTTCGGTGTCGATGTAGACGGCGGTGCCGCCGTCGATGGCCGCCTCGACCGCAGCCGACAGCGCCAGGTTCGTCTTCCCGGCGGCCGGCGGTCCGTACACCTGCGTGACGGTTCCCCGCTCGAACCCCCCGCCGAGTAGCTCGTCGACCGGACCACAGCCGGTCGAAATCGGCTCGTCGTTCACGGGTTGAGTTGGTACCGTCCTCGCAAAAACCCCCCGGAACCGGGCCAGAGACCGACTCGAGAAGCGACGCGGGCGGGGAATCGAGCCATCCGCCGATCCGAGACGCTGAGCACTCCTCGCGGTCGGACACGTTTATTCTCCCCGGAGCCGAACGGTCGAACGTGATCGTCGTCGCCACGTCGGACTTCGAGGTGTACCACGGCGTCGTTACCGAGCTACGCGACCGCAGTGTCACGTTCACGACTGTCGAACCCGACGAGACGGTTCCCGACCGAACGGCCGTCGTCGTCACCGATGCCGACAACGCTGCGACGTTCGACGGCGTGGCGACGATCGTCGCCGATCCCGACGATCCGCGTCGCGCCGTCGACCAAGCGTTGACCACGATCCGTGGCGAGGACGGCCGAACGGTCATCGGCGTCGATCCAGGACGAAAACCGGGTATCGCCGTCCTCAACGGCGGTGTCGTCGTCGCGGCGTTCCAGGTCCCGCTTGCGGACGCCGTCGACGTCATCGAGCGCGAGGTACGCGACGCCGCCACCCCCGTCGTCCGGATCGGCGACGGCTCGCGCCTCCACGGTGCGAGGCTCGTCAACGACCTCGAGGACGTCCGGGTCGAACTCGTCGACGAAACCGGGACGACGCCCTACCTCGGCACCGGCGCACGGGGGATGGAAGACGTTCTCGCCGCCGTCAACATCGCCCGTCTCGAGGGTGAGGTCGTCGACTCGCGAGAGATCGAGCCGACGAAAGGCGAACTTCAGCTCATCAAGGACCGCTCGCGGGAGCGAAGCGACCGAAACCGCGCGATCGACGAGATGTTGGCGCGTCGCGTCGCTGCCGGCGAGTTGACGATCGACGAGGCGCTCGCCGAACACCGCGGGGACGAGGAGTGAGACGGTCTCGAGGCGGTCACCGCGTGACGGCGAGCAGCCGATTCCGGACGGACGGGCGGCTGATGGTCCACCACCCCGCCGCGGCGCCGACGCAACCGACGAACGCTAGCCAGCCGTCGGTGC
This sequence comes from Natrialba swarupiae, assembly GCF_008245225.1. GTDB lineage: Archaea > Halobacteriota > Halobacteria > Halobacteriales > Natrialbaceae > Natrarchaeobius > Natrarchaeobius swarupiae. Next base: position 9,588 of record NZ_VTAW01000010.1, on the reverse strand, counting down.
TCCCCGCCGTGATCAAAAGCGCCGCCCCCCCGAGCACCGTAGCCCCGGCGAACGCCCGCGTCGGCTCGCCGTCTGCGATCCGCGTCGCGACGAGTAGGTATCCAGCACCCACCCCGACCGACGCGAGTACGTCGACGAGGTAGTGGACGCCGAGTGCGAGCCGAGAGACGCCGACGAGCGAGACGACGATCGCGGCGGCGAGCAGCCGAACCCGAGGCGTTCCGCGGTCGATCCACGCGGCGAGTGCACCCCAGAGTATCGTCGCCGCCATCGTGTGTCCGCTCGGAAACCCGGCACTGTCGCGCGGAACCGCTTGCATCGATGCCGGCGGTCTCGAGAAGTCGAGCGCCGTCTTCAGCGCGAGCGTAAGCGCGAGTCCGCCGAGGACGATACCGAGCAGTGTCGCGACGTCGGCAGAGAGCAACCGATCGTCGTCGCTCCGGATCGACCGACCGACGTCCACGACGCCGATGCCGAGCAAGACGGCGACGACAAGCAGTTCGTCGCCGAGTACCGCGGTGAGTTCGAAAAGTGGAACGGTCCACTCCGGCAGGAGGCGTCGAATCAGTTCCGTCACGCCGAGACTACGGTTCATGATGGTGACGCTGAGCCGTTCGCCCGAACGGGACGAGGTGTCCCGCTCGAGAGAGTGAGGTAGGTTCTCGAGTCGGACGAGAGACCCCGGTCGAGAGTGGCCAGGTGGTTTCTCGAGGGGATCGCAGTATCCGCTCGAGGGTGTGACGTCCCCTCCTATTCCGACCCGGCAGTTAACTCTTTCACGTGGGGTGTTCGCGGGCGACGGATTCCAGCACGCCGCTTATAGAGAGCTGTGACCTACGCCGCAGTGACCGATTCCGGTCTCCCCGATGGCACCCGCAATCGTCCACTTCCTCGTCGGCGCGTCGCTCGCCGTGTTGCTCGCAGTCCCGCTCGCGTTGCGGACTGGCGCCGAGCGACGGAGCCTCTGGCTCGTCGGCGTCGGCGGTCTCTGGGGACTGTTTCCGGACGTCCACTACGTCAGCCCCGTCTTCGAGACGCAGTTGCGTACGCTTCACGAGTCGTGGGTGGCCGATCTGTTCGCGTTTCACTACACCCTGGATCAGCCACCGTTCGCGACGAACCCCCTCGAGAGCATCGCCGGTTCCATACTGGTGTTTCTCGTCTCCGTGACGGTCTTTACGACCGGCACCGCGGTCAGTGACCCGCACGGTCGGAATCGGTCCGATCCACCCACTCGCCACTCGATCGCGCTCCGGTTACTCGTCAGCGGGTACGCCGTCGTCGTCGCCGCCGGTCTCGCCGCCGCGACCGTCGCCGTCGTGCTGGCTGCAACCGGCCGTCTCGAGCCGGTTGCCACGCTGGTCGGGAGGGAGGGGGGACGTACAGCGCTGGCTCTCGTCCTGGCGGTCGCGCTCGCTGGCGGCGCCACCTTCGCGCTGGTTGTTTCGGCAGTCGGTGGCTTCACGCGCCGAGCGACGCCGCTCGGTGGGGCCGTGTTGGGCGTACTTCTCGGACTCTGTGCCTGGGTGGTCGCCGCGTTCGCAGCGCCCATCTGGATGGACACCGCGCTGGGACTCGAGAGACCGATCCCGTACGTTCACCGGGTTGGAATGGTCGCAATCGTCTGTTTCGGTGGGCTCGTCGGCGCTCTCTACCCCGCCGTTCGACGGCTCGTGGCCCCGCCTGGGTATGGGAGCAGTCGATAGTAGCGCAAATCCTTCGTTCGGGCCCGCATCTGAAGCCGACACTGAAACTAAAAACTGCAACTGACATAGACGACTCTGCAACTACGACGTGCCCTGATCGGGCGACCGAGAATGTGTTGGTTTCGTGAAATGTATTGCGCGTCTCGACTCTCGATACTGCGACGAAAGTCCACCAGCCACCGCACAGCTGCCTGTCCTCCCCCGTCGAGCGGAAGCTTGCTTCCACGATGCTCGAAAGAGCTTGCTCTTTCGCCGAGTCGCTCGACTCTCGCGGTGCTCGAGCCACACTCCCGGCCAGGTGACCCGCTCGCGAGATTTCCGAGCACTGCGAAGACGTCTCGCCGATCCGCGAGAGAGGAGTGAGCGAGTGCAACGAGCGAACGAGTCAGCTGGGGAAGACGAGGTCCGGGTGCGGCTTCCACCATCGTGTTTGGAGCGGCGTAATTCACCGGCGGTACCAAAAAGGTATAACAGACGAGACGGGGTGGTCAGGGGTGAATGGATGCCCGATTAGATGGACTATGAGTGACTCGACGACGCCTCCCCGTCGACGTCGGGACCAGCAAGCAGACTCCCCACGGGCGGTCGTCCACAAGCAAATCCTCGATACGGCAAAAGCCCGACCGAACGCATCGATGAAAGAGATCGCCGACGACGTAAGCGCCGCGACGACCTCGATCGTCGAGAGGGTCCTCGAGGAGTACGGCGACCCGGCGGAAACCGAAGACGAGACCGACGGTGGCTCAACCGATCTCGGCGACGAGACCGACGCAAACTCCACCGAGAGTGGGGGCGAAGACAGCAGCGACGCCGGCCAAAGTGGGAGCGAAGACGGCAGCGACGCCACCGAAAACGTGACCGAGGACGGGTCCGGGGAAACCGCCGACAGCGACGCCGAACCCACTGGATCGGTCGTGGGCGTGGACGAACCGACAGCCATCGAGTCCGACAACCGAGGTCCCGACGAAACCGAGGTCGGTACTCGGTCGACCATCGAAGCCGACCGCAACCACCGAGACGCCGACGAACCCGACCGCGACGACCACACCGAAACCGCGGCCGATCCAGCGTCGTCGGATCGATCACCGACGAGCGATCGGGATCGATCCACCAGAACGCAGATCGGGACGTCACTCGAGCCGTCGGACGTGACCGAAAAGCAACTGGAAACTCTCCGAGAGATCGCCCGATTCCCCGAGGCAACGCAGGCCGAACTCGCCGACAATCTCGGCGTCACCAGTGCGACGATCAGCCAGCGCGTCAACGGCATCGACGGCTTCGACTGGTCGAACCGCCAACAGTTCGTCGCGGATCTCCTCGGGAACGGACCCGACCGCGTGGACGGGACGTCGGAGGGAGGGGCGTCGAACGCCGATCGAAAACCCGTACTGGCCGATGGCTCAGCCCGGCAGTCGACCCCCGAGCGCGAGGACGGCGAAGATGGGGACGCGGCGACCGACGACGACCTCGAGCGAGCGCTCGCCGACTCCGTCGAGGAGCTCTCCGAACAGGTGACACACCTCTCACGTCGAATCGAGGCCCTCGAGGAGCGATTCCCGCCGGAACACCGGACGAATCGACGCCCCGAGCTCCCGTCCGATCCGGAACTCGTCCACAAGATTCTATACGCCTGTCTCAGTGACGAACACATCACCGAAAAAGAGGAGTTACGCGTCCTGAAGGCGGTCGTCGGCGGCGATTCGGAACCGACGTAGCTCGAAACGGACGGTCGTCTCGGCGACGCTCGAGCCTCGAATCGCTCGTCGGACGGCGGACTCCGCACTAGTACTAGACGTTCTACGCCCGGTCTACTGGTACTAGTGGTGGTTCACCGACCTAGCTCCATCTGACGGAAACGGAGGAGACGAGTCGACCGAGGTCTGAAGCGGGCGAGTCAATCCGTCGATACCACCGTTCCAGCGCAACCGGGTCTGTCGCCTTCCGGACCGAAACGGTTCGGAAACCAGCAGTTACGGAGTCAGCTATTTAGCCCCGATTCGAATCCACAGAGGACATGCAAGCTGTCGTCCTCGCGGCGGGAAAGGGAACTCGCCTCCGACCGCTGACGGAAGACAAACCGAAGGCACTCGTCGAGGTCGACGGACGACCGATCGTCGAAGACGTCTTCGATAACTTGCTCGCACTCGACGTCTCGGAGCTGATCGTCGTCGTCGGTCACCGCAAAGAACAGATCATCGACCGGTACGGAGACTCCTACCGGGACGTTCCGATCACGTACGCCCACCAGCGCGAACAGCTGGGTCTGGCACACGCGATCCGACAGGTGGAACCGATGGTCGACGACGACTTCGCCTTGATGCTCGGAGACAACGTCTTTCGAGCGAACCTCGCAGACGTCGTGAACCGCCAGCGGGAGGATCGGGCCGACGCGGCGTTTCTGGTCGAGCAGGTTCCCTACGAGGAGGCGAGTCGGTACGGCGTGCTCGATACGAACGACTACGGCGAGATCGTCGAGGTGGTCGAAAAACCCGAGGAGCCACCGTCGAATCTCGCGATGACTGGCTTCTATACGTTTACGCCGGCGATCTTCCACGCCTGCCAGCTCGTCCAGCAGAGCGACCGCGGCGAGTACGAACTTCCGGATGCGATCGACCTGCTGATTCAGTCGGGTCGGACGATCGACGCGATCCGGATGGAAGGATGGCGCGTTGACGTCGGCTATCCCGACGACCGCGATCGGGCGGAGAAGCGACTGCAGGACGAGTCGGTCGACCCAGGGGAGGTCCACGCAGAGGCCGAACGCGTGATCGGCGGCGAAACCGACTGACACAGACTTCGCTCGCCGAGATGGAGTCGCTCGAGCCGGTCAAGACGGGATTACCCGGGCGTGATCGCACCCGTATCGCGTCCTCCAGGTCGAGGACGTGGTGACTCGTCAGTCGAACATCTGCGTAAGCAACCGCAAACAATAGTCCACCGGCGGGAACCGAACCGGAGACGCCGTCAGGAATCGAACCGGAGACTCCGAACCCATCACCCACGGTCGTCGGCCGACCCATCCGGGAGTGAGGCCGGCGAGGAGGGGCAGACGTCTCGAGTCGGATTCGGCGCCGCGTCATCCGGCGTCCGGACCGTACACGACGGAGAATCACAATGGTCGACGAACCAACCACCATCGCCGACGCGACGGCGACGTTCTGCGAGGAGTACAAAGACGGCGAGCAGTCGATCGAGTCGGTCCTCGCAGTCGACGCCGAGTACGACGCGTGGACCGTCGACGACGTTTCGGTGGACGCCGAAACGGTCGGCGAACTCGTCTCCCGCGGAATCGTGACGGCCGTCGACGGTGGGTACCGGATCTCGAGTCGAACGGCAGTCCGTGACGGAGTGGATGGGAGCGACGCCGATGGTGGCGAGAGCGCGTCGGGATTGCCGTTTACGACCACCTTCGATCTGCGCGCTGCCGGCGCGCTCGCCGGCGCGCTCGCGTTCCTGTTCGGAATGCGGATCCTGAACTACGAGGAAGTGATGCGAGGCGATCACGTCGTCTCACCCGCGAACGATCCGTATCACTACCGCTACTGGATGGAGGAACTGCTCGCGGAGTCCGACGGGATCACGGACATCGGTATCGTCGCGAACCTGCCCCCGGGGGCTGCCGAGCGACGGCCGCTGACCCACTCGGTTCACTGGTTTCTCGCCGAACTCCTCGGTGGGGACCAGTGGGCCGCCGATCAGGTCGCCGCCTGGCTCCCCGTCGTCGCGACGCTGGCGCTGGGAGTCGTCGTCTACTGGCTCGCGGTCGTCGTCGCCGACGACGTGCGGGTTGGCATCGCGTCGGTTATCCTCTTCGCGTTGACGCCCGCCCACGCCGTCTACACCGGTATCGGCTTCCTGGAGCACCGGCTCCACCAGTACGTCTGGCTCGGCGTGACGATGCTGGCGCTCGCCTGGCTGGCAGTCGACCTCCAGCGGAGACGGCGGGCGGCTGGTTCGTCGGACGGGGGTTTCGAGCCCGTCCGTGGCCACCTGCTGTCCCCGTGGACCTGGATCGCGAGCGTCGCCCTCGGTGCGTCGATCGCCTTCTCCATGCACGCGTGGGGTGGGTCGGTACTGATGCTCGTGCCTCTCGCGGCGTACGCCGGATTGAAAGCCCCACTCGACGCTCGAGCGGGTCTTTCACCGCTGCTCGCGAACGCGCCCGTCGTCGCTGGCCTGGCTCTCGGGTGGGGAATCGCGACGGCACTGCACCTCCGGCTGGGGTGGCACGAGTCGTTCGTCGCGGTCGTCCCGGTTCTCGTGGTCGTCGGCGCACTCGTCGTAGCGGTCTTCGGAGAACTGTGGTACCGCCTCGAGTGGCCGACTGCGCCGCTGGTTGGACTCGAGGTCGCGCTGGTTGGAGTCGGGATCTGGGCGCTCCGGGCGTATCGTTCGGCGGAGTGGAATCGGTTGACCGAGCGAGCCGACGCCCTGTTCTTCCGGGAGGGGGCGACCGAGTCGGGATCGATATTCGCCGCGGACAACGCGTACGTCTTCGAGCCGATGATGCAGCTCGGATTCGACTTCTATCTCGCGATTCTGACGCTCGGATGGGCCTGGTGGGTCGCCTCTCGCCGGTACGAACCCGGATGGCTGGTGATCGCCGTCTACGCGCTCTTCTGGCTCGGACTGGCGGCGTTCCAGGGACGGTTCGCGGGGCAGCTAACGATACCGCTCTCGGTACTGGGCGGGCTGGCACTCCTCACACTGTTAGCCCGCGCTGGGCTCGTCCGGGTTCCAGGACCGTTTCGTCACAGCAGCGATTCCAGACGAGCGGAGACGGCAACCAATCGCGGGACGGTGGCCGACGGCGGCCGGAGGCGCAGTATCCTCGTCCCGACCGATCTCCGAACGATCGTGGCCCTGGTCGGGATCGTACTCCTGATCTGTGGAACGAGCCTGGTCTTCGCGCCCGCGCTGACCGCACAGACTGCACACGGCGACGCCCAGTTCGAAGCCGCCACGACCATCGCCGAGCACGCGGGCGAGACCGAACGGGAATACCCGGAAACCTACGTCCTGAGCAACTGGGGCGACAACCGGATGTACAACTACTTCGTCAACGGGGAATCGGAGACCTACTCGTACGCCTCTCAAACGTTTGGTGAGTTCCAGACCGACGACGATCCCGACGGCTGGTACGAGCGCTTCGACGAAGACGACGTCGGGTACGTCGTTATGACGGGCTCGAGTGGGTATCACGAGGAGAGCTCGCACGTGCAACTGCACAACTATCTCGGTACCGGCAGTGCGGAGACCGAACCGCTCGAGCACTACCGGACGATCTACGTGAGCAGCGAGGCGACGGCGTTCGCCGTCGTCCCCGGCGCGACGATCACCGTACCCGGCGAACCGGGTGAGACCGTGGCGCTCGAGACCGAGGTCACCGTCACCGGCGTGACGTTCCCCTACGAACGGGACGTGACCGTCGACGAGAACGGAACGGCCACCGTGACAGTTCCCTACCCTGGCGAGTACACCGTCGGCGACCGCGAGGTCGACGTTCCACCCGAGGCAGTCGAAGACGGGGAGTCGATCGCACTCGAGTGAGCAGCGTGGACGATACTATAGTAGCCACTGAACGTCATTGCACACCTGAGCGCCAGACTGATCGGCGATCAGTGTGTGAATCGTTTCAGTTGTTACTATAGTGCTTTGGCAAGCCTGCTCTGCAGGGTCGAATTCGGTGGTGTGATTCGACCCTGCAGTCGACGCTTGGCGGAGTAATAAGATGTCTGACCCGGACTCGGTGGAGACGTGAGTGAGTCGAAACACCGATGGCGGCAACATCTTGGGAATCACCTGTCGTTGACAGACTGACCCCGTTGGTTCCTCTACCTCTGTTGTTGTCTGGTCTACCGATCAGAGTAAATTGAACGATCCTGGCCGATTGGTTGGATTACCATTGGTCCACTCGATACGTGAGAGGTCGGCGATAGTTTTCGGATAGATAACTCCGTATTGCCTCGAGAGTACGCTGTAGTCGAGAACGTAAAACGCAGTTTCGAGACTGCGTGATCGGATTGGATATCGGACGGAGACCAGCTACACAGGATCTGTGCACCAGTAGTTCGTTCTGGCATTGTTCAGCAGTGGGTGTATTTCAGTATCGATGACAATACGGTTTCGGTGGCTGAATACGCAATTGTATCGAACCAATCATGTTTCGGTGCTATATCACCTCGAGAAAAAGCCAAATCAGTTATGAATACGGTGGATGTCCCACGCGGTAAATGGTCACCGGATGGCGGTATCGAGTGGTCAGTGTGCTTGGCGTCTTCGTGCTGACCGCCGGAGCCGTCGCGGTGGCGAACCACCCGACGTCACAACTGCTGTTCACGACGTACGTTCCGCTGTTCGACCGACTCGAGGCGACTGTGTTGACCGGTTCGTCTCTATATTGGATACTCACACTGAGCGCGTTAGCAGTCTTTGCGAGTCTCGCCCCACTGTACAAACCACAGCCAAGACGAGTTCTCGATACTGTATTTCTCGTGCAAAAACGTGTACTCGTCGCCGGACTAGCGCTCGCGACGCTCGGTTACTTCAAGTGGTCCCACCGACTGCCGCGGGCAACGCTCGTAATGACCATAGGAGTGCTAAGCATCGTGCTTCCATTGTGGTTCGTCTGGATCCGTAACCGACCAAATGAAGATGCCAAACGAGCGTTGATTGTCGGTGACGACCTGGGGCAGATCGATCAAATTTCGCGCTCGGCCACCACACCGCTCCTTGGCTATCTTTGTCCCTCAGTCATCAGTAGTGCCAACGGCGAACACATGGCAGTTGAAACAGTTGCGGATGGTGGGGTGTCCGTCGAGAACGATAGTACGGTGAGTAAAGAGGGACTCAATGCTCTCGATCGGATCGGTGGCCTGTCTAGACTAGAGAACATCCTGATCGATTACGACATCGATACCGTCGTGCTTGCGTTTTGTCACGCCGACCGGGCCGAGTTCTTCGGCGCACTCGACACATGTCACGAACATGGCGTCAACGTGAAGATTCACCACAAATTCGCCGACAGCGTGCTAATATCGGAGGGTGACGTTGGCGAGATAATCAATGTCGATCTCGAACCGTGGGATCCACTCGATCATCTATTCAAACGTGTGTTCGACGTTGGATTCGCTGTCGCAGGATTGGTAACATTTGCACCACTATTCGTAGTTATCGCGCTTGCGATCAAACTCGACAATCCCGGTCCAGTACTGTACAGCCAGAACCGAACGGCTGGATTTGGAGAAACATTTGCCGTGTACAAGTTCCGAACAATGGTTCCCAAAGGGGAGTCAGCTACGCCGTCAGAGGACGCCGACAACGGTCGGATTACTCGGGTTGGGTCCGTATTGCGACGGACTCACCTAGACGAACTGCCACAGCTTTGGTCAATACTAATCGGTAACATGAGCGTCGTGGGGCCACGAGCCGCCTGGACCGAAGAAGAGGTGTTGCTCCAGGAAGACACACCTGCCTGGCGAAAGCGTTGGTTCGTGAAGCCCGGACTAACCGGTCTCGCACAAGTGAACGACGCTACCAGTACGAATCCGGGTGAGAAGTTGCACTACGACCTCAAGTACATTCGTCGGCAGTCGTTCTGGCTCGATTTGAAGATTGTGATTCGACAAATCTGGACGATCATTGAGGATTTTTCGTCGTAGAATCGAGTATAGAGCGAAGTGTGAGGGGGGATACAACACAGTGATCGGCTCGTTCCTGCGGCTGACAATTGTAGAGCACTAGCAGTACTTCCGGGGTTTAGTTCCAGCAGCTGTTTTTCGGCGTAGAACACGTCTATTGACAGAATGAAAGAGACGAAACGTGCTCAGGCGGAAGGGCTACAGTTTCTCAGCAATTACTGTTCAGCATTCACGACTCGGTT
>NZ_VTAW01000085.1 GCF_008245225.1 Natrialba swarupiae | reverse complement strand
CACTAATGAAGTATGGAGGTTGTTCGGAACATCCAAGTCAAACTCGACGTTTCCGACGAGGACTCCGAAGTCCTCGATGAAACGTTCGAGCAATTCCAACAAGCGGCGCAACACGTCGCTGACCACGGATGGGACGACAACCCCTATAACATCACGGACACGAAGAACACGCTCCACGAGGAGACGTATTCTGACGTTCGTGAGAAACTCACTCTACAATCCAGTCTCGTCCAATCCGCGAGAAACCTCGCGGCCACCGCACTCGGAAACTGCAAAGACCGTAAATTCGACGGTGAGAAGGCGAGCAAGCCCGAGTTCAAAGGCACAGTTGTCGTGTACAACGGTCGAACCATCACGTACAACGACGACTCGGTATCCCTCGCCACAACGGACAAGCGCGTGACCGCTGAGTACGTCACGCCCGTCAACAAGAACGGAACGCCGTTCGCGGACTACTGGACGGATGAGTGGGAGAAAGCCGAAGCAACGCTCCACAAGCGCGATGGAACGTATTCCCTCCACGTCGCCGTGAAGAAAAACGTTGACCCCTCTTGCGATGAAGAATCCGAGAACGGAGTGGTTCTCGGTGTAGACTTGAACGTGGACGGATACGTCGCCGTCACCAGTACGGGAGCGTTCCTCGGTAACGCAGACTACCTCAATCACCGCCGCGACGAATACGAGCGTCGGCGCGGCAACCTGCAACGGGCAGGCACTCGCTCCGCACACCTCACGATCAAGAGTATCGGCTCACGGTTCGCTGGGTGGAGCGTGGACTACTTGCACCGCATCTCGAAAGCACTCGTCCAAGAAGCCATCGAGAATGAGTGT
>NZ_VTAW01000084.1 GCF_008245225.1 Natrialba swarupiae | reverse complement strand
TCCCAACCGTGGACAGCTAGGTTATATCCTCTGGGCACGTATCTCTAGGAATGAGCCGAAAGAAGTACACTGTCGATCTTTCTGACGAAGAACGTGCTGAACTCGAGGAGTTCGTTACGAAGGGCACACACCGAGCAGAGGACATCACCCGTGCACGGATCCTCCTGAAGGCTGATGACGGGCTCACAGATGCGGCCATCTGTGAGCACGTCGGCTGTTCGGTCGGGACGCCACATCGGGCGCGCAAAGCGTACACAGAGCGAGGGGTTGCGGCGATTCATCGCCGCAAGCCCGATCGAGACTACGAGCCGAAACTCGACGGCCGAGCCGAAGCCCATCTCGTCGCCCTTGCCTGTTCTGACCCACCGGAAGGCCGGACTCGCTGGACCTATGCCTTGCTCGCTGACCGCTTGGTTACCCTCGAGGAGATCGAGTTCGACTCGATCTCCGAGGAAGCTGTCCGACAGCGTCTAAAAAAACGACCTGAAGCCACACCGCTCTGAGTACTGGCTGATTCCACCCAAAGAGAACGCCGAGTTCGTCTATCGGATGGAAACGATCCTTTCGCTGTACGAACAACCGTACGACGAGAGCCGGCCAGTCATCTGTTTCGACGAGTCCAGCAAGGAACTTCGCAAGCACGTCCGCGACCCGCTCCCGGCATCACCGGGAGCGGTCGCTCGAACTGACCATCATTACGAACGAAACGGGAGCCAAATGCTTCACGTTGCGACTGAGCCGTTAACCGGTCAGTGCCGCCTTCATGTGACGGAACGACGGCGAACCAGTGAATGGATCGGCTGTATGCAAGCGATTGCCGACGACTACCCGGATGCGGA
>NZ_VTAW01000083.1 GCF_008245225.1 Natrialba swarupiae | reverse complement strand
ATCGACAGTGTACTTCTTTCGGCTCATTCCTAGAGATACGTGCCCAGAGGATATAACCTAGCTGTCCACGGTTGGGAGGGTACTAGCCATCTCTTCTCGCTGCTCAGGATAAATCAGGACTCCCGGTACATCGTGAGCGAATTGATATGAAGTCATTTGATAGAAATCCGCATTAGCTGGGCGTCCAAGCTTCCATTTTGCATCTCCAACGAGTATCGGATCTCGCTCCTCGTTTCGACATAAAGGTTACTTACGTTAAAGGGAGATGGGCACACAAGCGCTGTCAGGACACATTCCGAGCCACGTTCTGACATCGACGACGTGATGCGGGAGCATTCCCGGTAATCCGGGAGTTTAGGTGATGGCTACTCGAGGATTTCAGCACTCGAGCCCCGACGAGTTACACGAATCTCACGATCTTGTTCTATTGATGAACTCAACTCCCGTCCGGCGTTGGTATACCATCGCGTATCAACCCATACACAACGACGATAATGGCAGGTACGGCGGGCACAAGCAGAACTGAAAATATCCACGTCCCTATCGTAACTGAAAGGAAGTTAAATACGTTTGATATTACAATGATCGGGAAAGTGATGGCGGCGTATCCGATCGCAAAGTAAACATATAATCCGAAGAACTCCCCAAGAACGTGTGCAATAGTGAACGATATCTGGTACGAGCTGTGACTTTCTATCTCGTTTTCTCGTGAATCACCGTCCCTGGCACCATCCGGATTTGCTCGAGTATCCGAATTGGAGTCGGGTATCGAGATTTCACCGGTGTCAACGTCAAAACTACTGAGGGTACCACAGAATCATTGACACACCTCGATCGTCGTTTTGCCAGGGTTAGCTCCTCGTTTGTAGTTGGCGATAG